>NZ_CP091851.1:4267500-4867500 GCF_022059845.1 Terrirubrum flagellatum
CTGGTCGTCGGGTTATGGCAAGCACACGGAAATCCAGCACGCCAACGGCTATGTCACCACCTATTCGCACCAATCCGCTTTCGCGTCCGGCATCGTCGAGGGCGCGAAGGTGCGGCAGGGGCAGGTGATCGGCTATCTCGGTTCGACGGGCCTCTCGACGGGCCCGCACCTCCACTACGAGGTGGTCGTCAACGGCTCCTATGTCGATCCGATGAAGATCAAGCTGCCGCGCGGGCGCGAACTCGACGGCAAGTCGCTGGCGGAATTCCAGCGTCATCGCGAGCAGGTCGATTCGCTCATGCTGAAGGCGCCGGGCGCCGCGCCGAAGCTCGCGCAGGCGACGCGATAAAGCAAGAATTTCGCGCGGCGCGCAAAGACGCCACAATATTCAAGAATTTTGACGAAGCGTTTCTCGATTGAGAACCGCACAGTTTCAAGAAATCGGGGTTGCGCAATGCGCGCGGAGTGCTGACGGCGCGAAGGTCATAAGCGCCGCTGTGCTATAGTTGCGCTTGCGCGCTGCGCGCCAGGTTGGCTCTGACCACGAGATGATGAAAAGGCCTGATCACGTTGAGATAGACGAAGCCCAGGGCATTATGGGTATGCACAACTGTTGTCGCGATGAGCGACGCGCCTGTTGGAGAATGGCGTCGGAGCAGAGATAGCCGGAAGTCCAGGTGCCGATCATCCGCACCCAGCACAATTTCGTCCTTGCCCTCCCAGTGCACCGGGAAGAAGTCCACCCGGTCATGACTTTCCCGGGACGTCCTGACCGTATCGGAGGTTTTGATGCCAAAGGGCGTAACCATGGCGTCGCGCAGCGCGATCAACGCCTTTTGCCACGCGGGCGGATTGACGAGCGTCCGCGTCGCCAGCTCGCGCATGCTCAACTGCTCCGATGCAATCAAGTCAATGCTGTAGCTATCGAGCAAACTGGCGTTCTTGTACCAGCTTGCGACGACGCTTTCCGATGGCGGCGTCGTCCGGCGCACCAGCTTGCCCTTCCCCCCGCGCTGATCCGGCGCGCGTGTCGGGCTGTCACCTGATTCGCGTGGCGTCTTGTGCGTTGTCATCAGACTTAAGACCTGCCGATGCATCACCATATAGGGCAATTCGACCGTCCTGACGACGTTCGCGGCGGGCGCGGCGCGCATCATTCAAAAATGCCGCCGCATCCCAGCGCCACCGGAACCTATCTGATCAAACCGAAACAGCCGCCCTGCGCGCCTTGCAGCGAATATCCGCTGCAAGGCGGCTTGCGGAGGCGCCGCCTTTGCTTCACCGGAGGCATGAATTCGGGCCGCGGATACAATAGTCCGCAACCTGACGCTGTTTCCGAGTGAAGTCCTTATGCTCTCCCTCATCGCGATCGTCCTGCCCGTTTTCGGCCTGATCGGTCTTGGCTTCATCACCCGGGCAAGCGGCTATATCGGCGACCGCACGGGGGAAGGCCTCTCCGACTATGTCTTCGCGATCGCGATCCCGGCGCTGATCTTCAAGACGCTGACCGGCGTCGCGCTGCCGGCGGTGCAGCCCTGGGGATACTGGATCGCCTATTTCGCCGGCGCCTTTATCGTCTGGGCGATCGCCATGATCGTCGGCCAACGCGTCTTCAAGCTCGATCACACCGCCTCGGTCGTCGCCGGCTTCAGCGCGGGACAGGCGAACACCGTGATGATGGGCATTCCGATGATTCTCGCCGCCTTCGGCGAGGAAGGCGCCGTGCCGCTCTTCATGCTGATCGCCATCCATCTGCCGATCATGGTCAGCGTTGCGACGCTCCTGATGGAGGGACGCGACGCGCATCTCCTCGTCGTGCTGAAGAAACTCACGCATAATCCGATTCTCGTCGCGATCGTGCTCGGCGCACTGGCGAAGATTTTCAATTTCACCCCGCCGAACTTCATCAAGGTCTTCATCGACATGCTGGCGCAGTCAGCGATTCCCTGCGCGCTGTTCTCGATGGGGATCGCGTTGCGGCGCTATGGGCTCGAAAAAGGCGTCGCACTGCCAGCCTTTCTCGCCGTCCTGAAGCTTGGGGCGCATCCGCTGATTGTCTTCATCCTCGCGCGCCATGTCTTCACGATGCCGCCGGCATGGTCCGGCGTCGCGGTGCTGTTCGCCTCCTGCCCCTGCGGCGTGAACGCCTATCTCTTCGCCGAACGCTATCGCGCCGGCGTCGGGGTGGCGTCATCGAGCATTGCGCTGTCGACGGCGATGGCTGTCGTCACCACCGTCGGCTGGCTATGGGCGCTCGGCGTCCACATCCAGTAGATCGAGACCCGCGAGTTCGCGCACGTCGTCAGGCGTCGCGCCCTCCGCGCGCAATTCGCGCAGCGCCGTCGATTTGAGACTCTTCGAGAGCTTCTCTCCATTCGCATCGAGCACGAGCCGATGATGCGTGTAGAGCGGCGCAGGAAGGTCGAGCAGAATCTGCAAAAGCCGATGCATGCTCGTCGCGTGATAGAGATCGCGGCCACGGACGACATGGGTCACACCTTGCGCCGCATCATCGATCACGACGGCGATGTGATAACTTGTGCCGATATCCTTGCGCGCCAGCACCACGTCGCCCCAGGCGGCCGGCTCGGCACGCACCTCATGCGCCTCGCCCTGCTCGTCCACCTCGGTCCACGCTATCTCGCCCGCCGCTTCGAGCGCGCGCGGCGAATCAAGACGCCAGGCGCAGTCCTCGCCCGCCGCAGCGCGCGCCAATCCTGCTGACCCCAGCGCGCGGCAGGTCCCGGGATAGAGCGGCGCGCCGTCGGGATCGCGCGGCCAGGGCGCGCCTGATTCGTGCTCTCTCGCCTCGACGGCGCGGGCGATGTCCGTGCGCGAACAGAAGCAGGGATAGAGGAGGCCCCTCGCCTGCAACCGCTCCTGCGCCGCGAGATAATCCGCCATGAAACGCGACTGGCGCCGCACCGGCTCCTCCCAGGAGAGGCCGAGCCATTTGAGATCGGCGATAATGCCCTCGACATAGTCCTCGCGCGTGCGCGTCGCGTCGATATCCTCAATGCGGAGCAGAAACCGGCCGCGAGCCGCCCGCGCCATCTCAAAATTCAGAATCGCCGACAAAGCATGCCCAAGATGGAGCCAGCCATTCGGGCTCGGCGCGAAGCGGAAGCAGGGTCTGGATTCAGGTTCCATCAGAGATACATCTACACCGAAACAAGTTGCGGCGCGCCGCGCCGATTCGAGACCATCCGTGAGCCACATCATCCGTCACGCCGATCACGTCGCCGAAGGCCTCGCCTTCCTCGACAAAGCCTGTCCGACGATGAACCGCATCATCCCGCTCTCCGGCGAAATCCCGCTACGCCTGCGCGAACCGGGCTTCGAGGGGCTTGCTCACATCGTCGTCGGTCAGCAGGTGTCGGTGGCGAGCGCCAACGCCATCTGGGGCCGCACGCGGACAATCTTCGATCCGCTGACGCCTGAACGGATTCTCGCCGCGACCGACGAGGAGTTCATCGCCGCCGGATTGTCGCGGCCGAAACAGCGGACGCTGCGCGCCATCGCCGAAGCCGCCGCCTCAGGCGCGCTGCCGCTCGCGACTCTTGGCGAACGCGACGCCGACGAGGTCCACGCCACGCTGATCGCGGTGAAGGGCATAGGCCCCTGGACCGCTGATGTCTTCGCCATGTTCTGTCTCGGCCACGCCAATGCTTTTGCAGCGGGAGATCTTGCGCTTCAAGAAGCGGCGCGCATGGCGTTCAACAAGCGCAAGCGTCCCGACGAGAAGCAGCTTCTGAAACTCGCAAAGCCGTGGGCGCCCTGGCGCTCGGTCGCGGCGCGCGTGCTGTGGGCCTATTACAAGGTTCAGAAGAGCCGCGAGGGCGTCACCGGCTGAGCGGCGTCGCCGCCTGCGCGAGCATCGCGGGAACGACGATGCGGTGGAACGGCGTCACGAGCGCGAGATAGACGCGGCCGAGCGCATTGTGTGCGCGCACGATGCTCGACGCCGTCACTGTCTGGCGACCATCACGCGTTTTCTCGACATCGACGCAGACCCTGAAATCGAGATGGCGATCATCGAGGCCGAGGACGACGCGCTCTGGCGACTGGCTGATCACGGGAAACGGCGCAAAGCCATCGCGCTTCTGCAGCGCTTCTTCCGCAGCGGTCTTCAACCCGAACGGACGCACGAGACGATTGCGCAGAAACATCAGCCCGCCGATCCAGCGCGGCGCGCGAAAAAGAACGCGTCTCGTCGCCTCGATCGCGTCAATCGCTTCGCCTGAGATCACGAGGCGATAGGAGTCGGCGAGATGCGCGCCCTCCAGCAATCGGCAGGAATCAGGAAAGGGCGCGGGATGCGGGCGCTCGGTCATGATCGATCATCGCGCTGTCGATGGCGGGAAGCAACTTGGCGAATCGAGAGCCGCGCAGGCAGTCCGAATTTCTGTTCAAGGTCTTTTCTTGACCGAAGTTTGTAGCCGGGACGCCAATTTCACCTCTGATGGGCGGACATCGTCAGCGCCTCTCATTGGGTTTAAAATGGCCGGCACGGCATTGCGCTGTTTTGGACCGATCACGGAGATATCGGGTGAAAACGAATTGGGGAGCGCGGGCGGGAGTCATGTGGTCTCACCTTTTCGCCTGCGTCCTGCTCCTGCAGCCCATCCAGGCTCTCGGCGGCGCCAGGGAGAAAATCGCGGCGCTCGCTCCGTCAGCGCCGGTGCTCGTCCTCGACAAAAATGGCGAGGAGCTGGTGGCTCAGAACGCCGACAAGCCCTTTGTGCCTGCCTCCGTCGCCAAGATCGCGACCGCCTGGCTGGCCATGGAGGTTCTGGGCGCGGACTACCGCTTTGAGACCCGCTTCTACCTCGACAGCGACCGCGTGCTCTATATTCGCGGTGGCGGCGATCCCTTTCTCATTTCCGAAGAGTTGGCTCAGCTCGCGCCGGCGCTGGTCGCGGCCATCGGCAAGCAACCGATCAGCGGCATCATGCTCGATGCGAGCTACTATCCCGCGGATATTCGCATCCCCGGCATCGAAAACACCAGCG
Organism: Terrirubrum flagellatum; assembly: GCF_022059845.1. Taxonomy (GTDB): domain Bacteria; phylum Pseudomonadota; class Alphaproteobacteria; order Rhizobiales; family Beijerinckiaceae; genus Terrirubrum; species Terrirubrum flagellatum. The sequence continues at coordinate 4,272,513 of NZ_CP091851.1, forward strand.
AGGCTTACGACGCCCTGAATTCCGCGCTCGCCGTGAACTTCAATACAATTCACGCGACATACAAGGGCAAAACAGTCCAATCCGCAGAAGAGCAAACCCCGATCACGCCGCTCGCGATCAGCCAGTTCCAGGCGCGGGGCGCCAGAGGCTCCGGTCGCATCAGCCTTTCCCAGGACCCTGCGGTCAGTCTGCAATATGCCGGCGAATTGATCGCCGCATTCATCGAGCGGGCCGGCGGCAGCGTCAAAGGCAAGATCTCGACCGGAGCCGCGCCCGAAAGCTTGCAGCCGGTCTATGTTCACCGCCAGTCGCGCAGCCTTTCGAAGATTCTCGAAAGCCTGCTCCTCGATTCAAACAACTACATCGCCAATCAGGTCTTCCTGGAGATCGGCGGCCATCGCCTCGGCGGACCCGTCAGCCTCGAAAAATCGCTCCGGATCGCGAACCAGATGCTTGCAGAACGCGGCCTCGCCGAATCCATTCACATCGACGAGGGTTCCGGCATCAGCCGCGACAACCATTTCACGGCCCGCGGCCTTGCCGAGCTGCTGCGTCTGTTCGAGCCCAACGCCGGTCTGCTCCGCAGCAATGGCGGCGCCCGCTTCAAGACCGGCACTTTTTCCGGCGTCAGCACGCTCGCGGGCTATGCCGACACCTCCAGGCATGGACGCGTGCGGTTCGTGATCGCGCTCACAAGCAGCGATGGCGCGAAGCGCTTTCAACTGCTCAAAGCCATTCAGTCCGAGCTGTAATCGCAGGCGCGCCAGCCAAGCCCAACGTCGCCACGCTTTGCGAAATCCGCTTGAGGTCAAAAGCTGACACGCAAGCGCTTCATGATCCGCGAAGCTTGCGCGTGGGATGCGCGGGCGGTCGGCCATCATCAAGCGTCGCGCTGGTGGCAGGCAAGCGCAGCTTGAATTTGCGCGCAGGCGACACAGAACGTTGAGCGAGTTATATTTTAGATACTATGCCTTGGATTCCGATGTACCTGCTCCAAAAAGATGTCCCCACTCTGATCGAGTTGTTGGGCGAGGACATTGCACTCATTGTGAGCGATGGTGAGAGGCGGTGGCGCGCGACCTTGGATCGATCCCATTCGCTAGATCGACGGAATGCCTTATGGCACGTAGCCAGCGGCCCTCTACCTTTGCTACGAAATTCGCGGGATTTACCAGCCAGCGAGGTAACCAACCCTTGGGCGGGCTGGACCGAAGAAAGAACGGGCGCGGACGCCACCACTCCCTATTTTGGCCCCGGCCACCCGGGGGTCTTTTGGTTGAACTTGAGCGTTCGGGGCAGGGAGCCGGGGAGCGCGTGCGGACTGTCGTCTTTTGAGTGGATCGGCAATCGTTACTCTATGATAGGCAGTCCGGCCCCCGCGGTGACGCTGAAGCGATGGGAGAGGCTCAGACGTCAGATCGCAAAAATCTCCCGAAGGGTGCCACGAGGCGGCCAAGGCGTGTCAGCCCCTGCCGAGATCTGGGCATTCTCCGCCGCATATGCACAACTCGAGATCGGGCGCGCCGATTTTAATCCACATCCATAACGACATCTGCGCAGTTGGCGTGTGGCGTTGCATCGCCTGCGATGCCGCAACAACCTCGATCAAACTAACGAAAATCACGCCGTAGAGAAGCGCAATCGCGGCTGCGACATAGCCGATCTGACCGAGATAGACGGGACCGCCGACAGCCCGCAGGCGACAAAACATCGTCTGCATCGAAGCCGATCGCCGCGACCTGCGCCTGTCGCTCTCTTCTCCTTGAACTGACAATGGGCCGCAGACGCGCTATATCCCGATCGTATTGTGATTGGCGCCTTGTGTCGCCGAAATGCACGCTCCCAGGGAGGCGCTCAGATGGCTACCGTCGCACTCAACCGTCGCACTCTCCTCGCCGCTGGCGGCTCTGCCCTGGCGGCCGGAACGGCCGGGCTCCTCTTGCCAGCCCATGGCCAGGGCCTCACGGCGACCGAGTCGATGTCGGGCGGGGCGAACAACTACATCAAGGGCGCGGCGATCGTGAACCGGATCGGCAAGGGCGGCTTCTGGATGAGCGGCACAGTCCGCCGCGCCGGCGACGGGGCTCCGCTCGCCGGGCAGCGCATCCAGATCTGGGCGCACACGGTCGAGGGGCAGGAGCACGAGCCGCAGAGCCACGGCGCCACGATGACCGACAAGGACGGCAAGTTCCGCCTCGAGATGCCGCAGATCATCCCGATCTTCGGCCAGCCGCATGGCCACCTCGCCTATGACAGCGGCGAATTCAAAACCGTCTTTCTGCGCCCCATCATGCGGAGCGCAAAAGAGACCAGCCTCGAGGCGCACTTCGTCCTTCAGCGGGTTTGAACCAAATCCGGGAATAACGGGATGAGATGGGCGAAGGCGACCCTGATCTGGGCCGCCCTTGCAGCCGTGATTTGCGCGCCGATCGCCTTTGCAGCGACAAGCGAGCAGCTCGAATGGCGCGGGCCGATCTACATCCTGGCCGGCTTCGCGGGAATCATCGCGCTGGCCCTCGTGCTTGTTCAGCCTTTGTTGATTGGCGGATATTTGCCGGGATTGTCAGCGCTTCGCGGGCGGCGCGCCCATCACTGGATCGGAGGCGCTCTGGTGCTGGCGATCGTAATCCATGTCGCGGGCCTCTGGATCACCAGCCCGCCTGACATGATCGACGCCCTTCTCTTCACATCGCCGACGCCGTTCTCTCCGTTCGGCGTGATCGCGATGTGGGCGATCTTCGCCGTCGCGCTTCTGGCTGCGCTGCGCCGACGATTGAGACTGCGACCGCGAACCTGGCGCATCGCTCACATGGTCCTCGCGGTGGTCATCGTCGGAGGCGGCGTGGTCCACGCCATGCTGATCGAGGGGACGATGGAGACGGTGTCGAAAGCCATCCTTTGCGCGCTGGTTCTCGCGGCGGCCATAAAAGTAATGGCTGACCTGTGGCCGTGGAGAAAGCGAGCGATGGCGCGCGCAGAGACGCCGCGACCCTGACAGAGAAGGTCATCGATCCCGCGACGAACGCGGCCGACAGGCGATCAGCGTTTCAGTGCCTGCGGTGGCGATGAAGTCGCGGACCGAAGCCAAGCGCGCGGACGGTCGCTAGTGCGGCGCCAATGGCCGCATGCCCGACATCCTGGACGAAATGTTTCAGCGCCCCCAACAGCCGCTTGATCTCCTTGTGAAGGAATACTTCGGGCCCCGCCATGTGGCCCTGCGGCGGATCGACGTGATATTGAAGCTCCCAGCTCCCGCTGATGGTCGACAGGGACATCCCCGGCGCGCCGAGCACCACAACGAGCTTCAGCCGCGCCTTCTGTTCTTTCGTCATTTTGGCGAGGATATACGCGATATTATATCCGCCCGCCGAAAATCCATAGAGCGCCGTGACCGAAGAGCGATTGATTTCGTCCAACGCCATCTTTCTTTGTCGGCCATCGTCCCGGCGGTCGTTCGGCGTGAAGCCCGGCACCTTCAGGACCATCGCGGAATAACCGCGCAATTCGGCGTAAGCGATCGCCGCATCATCATCGAGCGCGCCGTCCGGCCAGTTGCTGACGCCCTTCCAGGTGTAGCCGCCCGGATTTCCGCGAAGAATAAGCATGGTCGACATGACGTGTCCCCTCCTCGGAGGTTGCGACTCCTGGCGTCAGCCAGTCCGTCTCCGATGAGCGATTTTCTAACGCGCCGCTGCGGCGTGCGCTGTTCCCGTGGGAACGGGAGATGGAGGATTTCTCGCGAGCCGCGACCGCAAGTTCTTTTGATCGAAAGCCCAGATGCAAACGCTTCGCCATCGGCCAAGCTTGTGCGCGCGACGCTTCGTTGAAGCTCGCTACGCCCTTCGCTGCGCCAGCGTCGTCATGATCACGCCGATGACAATCACGCCGCCGCCAATCCATGTCGTCGCGGCGTAGGTTTCGCCGAGAAACATCACGCCCGAGAGCAGACCCACAGCGGCCGCGACATAGCCGATCTGACTGAGATAGACCGGTCCGCCGACGACTTGCAGGCGAAAGAACAGCGCCTGCATCAAAGCCGACGCCGCGACCTGCGTCGCCACGAGCCAGGGCGCCGCGGAGAGCGATGCAATGGGGAAATCACGCGCGGCGACAAGCGAAACCGCAGCGAGCAGGATCGCAGCGGCCACATTGCTGCCGGCGGCGAGTTCGATCGGCGTCGCATCCTTCGGCCAGAACGCGCTGCGATAGATATTGCCTGCGGCGAGACTGACGGGAATCAGCAGCGCAAGCGCGATCCAGAGCGGATCGCCGGGACGTCCGACTTCGCCGCGCGTCGTCGCCACGAGAATCGCGCCCGCAAAACCAACTGCAATGCCGGCGACGCCAAGCGCGGTCGGCCGACGCACGCCTGACAGAAGCGAAAGCAGTAGCGTCAACACCGGCGAGAGCGTGAACATCAGGCTGACATAGCCGGCGCCTAGGCGCGGGATCGCGGACAGCACCAGGAGATTCGGCAGCGCGTAGGAAATCGCGGCCGTGATCGCGTAGTAGACGAGGCTTGCGCGATCGGCTCTTGGACGACGCCCCGACATCAGCAGCGCGCCGAACAGCACGACGCCGCCGCCACAGGCGATCACGAACGCCCAGACGAAAGGCGACAAGCCCGCCTGCGCGGCGAGCTTGCCGAACGGAAATGTCAGCCCGACCAGGCCGCCGGTTGCGAGAAGCAGCAGCGCCGGCGAATCAAACACCGTCATGAGATGGAGGCAAGAGTTTCAACCTAACGCACTTTCAAGCGATCGACGCGCGGGGCTCGTCTCGCAGACGAGCACTCGGATAATCGAGGTGCGACCCGCCAATCTGAAACGCATCAATCTTCGTTACAATCTCCGTCGCCAAGCGTTCCCATCTCAACGCAGACCCCTTGATGTCGCGTGAGAGTCCGCTCGCTAATCGGACACATACGGAAGCAACCATAGAGCACTTCGCCCCGTCGAGAGACTTCGCCAATCAGTGACTCTGGAGCCGCAATCTGTCCGTCAGAGTTCCTCACGATTCGCCAAAACAATGTTTTCGATCCGGGACTTTGAACGTAAGCGTCCCCGGTCTCGGAATTAACTCCGAGCCGACCCCACCTGACAAAGCATTTCCCTATTAAATCAGTTCGGCCCTTACACACCTGCTCCTGAGCGAACGCTGGCTGACTTAAAAAGACGCCGGAGAGCAGGAGGAGCGCAAGGCGGAACGACGACACGGGGCCTCAGCCCTTGGCGGCCTTCAGCGCCGCCTCGAAGCCCGCGCGAATAAGCTGCTGGTCGTTCTGGATGCAGACGATCTGGTAACCGGCGGCGACAAGCTGCTTCGCGCGCTGCGGCGACGCGCCATAGGCGCAGGCCACCTTGCCCGCCTTGCGGATGCGACGCCCGAGATCGGCCATGCATTCGAACACCTGATCGCTGAGACCGTCGATGACAGCGCCGTTGCTGAGCGCGACCGAAATGTCGGACGGCCCGGTGAGAATGCCGTCGATGCCCGGCACCGCCATGATGTTGTCGAGCGCGTCCATCGCTTCCTTTGTCTCGCACATGGCGATCGAAAGCGTGAAATCATTCGCGCTCTTCAAATAGTCGGGCAGCGTCATGCCGGAGAGCTGCAGCGCGCGCGCCGGCCCCCAGCTCCGCTCTCCAAGCGGCGGCAGCTTAGCGTAGGCGGCGAAGGTCTTCGCGTCTTCAACCGTGTTGATCATCGGCGCGACGACGCCGGCGGCGCCGAAATCGAGCAGGCGCGACACCGATGCGAAATCGCCGACGGGAATGCGGGCGAGGCAAGGCTTGCCGGCAAGCGTCACCTCGCCAATGCCGGCGAAGCAGGAGGCCGCGTCATGATTGCCATGCTGCTGGTCGAGCAGCACCGCATCGAAGCCGGACCGCGCCATCAGGCCCGCCACCAGCGGATCGGTGAGGCCGCACCAGCCGAGCCAGATGGGCTTGCCAGCTTTCAGGAGCGAAGGCAGCGCGGCGATCGGGGACGTCATTTCAAATTCCTTCAGGCGTTTCCGGGGCGGAGAATGGTCGAAACTTCAAAGCCGGGAAAGCTGCCATGCGGCGGGCGGCCATGCGCCGCCGGAAGGCGCTTGCGCGATCAGCGCCACGCCCACTCGCCGGCGCCGAACACCAGCACCTTGCCCTGCCAGACATCCTGATTGGCGGCGAGTTCGGTCGGCACGCCGCCGAGCATCGTCATCAGCGCGCGGGCGACGCCGCCATGGGAGACCATCACCGTATCGCGCGTCAGTTCATCGATCGCCGGGCGCACGCGCTCGAGCAGCATGGCGTAGCTCTCGCCGTCAGGGGGAACGAAACCCCATTTGTCGCGCGAGCGCCGCTTGGCGCCTGCGGGATCGTGACGCACGACCTCCTTCCAGGTCAGCCCTTCCCATTTGCCGAAGGTGAGCTCCTTCAATCGTTCATCGAGGCGGTAGCCGACGGGGTTGAGGCCCATCGCCTCGCGGGCCAGCTCCATGGTCTCGCGCGTGCGCAGCATCGGGCTCGCGACGAAGTCGCAATCCTCGATGAGAGGCACGGTCGCCTTCAGCTTCGCGCCGGCTTCGCCCGCCTGCACGCGGCCGAGATCATTGAGCGGAATATCGCGCTGGCCCTGCAGACGCCCTTCGGCGTTCCAGTCGGTCTCGCCATGACGAATGAAGTAAAGGCGGGGCCGCTCCGCGCGACGAGGCGGACCGGCGTGCATGCTCAGCGGACTTGAACCGTGAAGTCTTCGATTGACGGAGAACCTTCCGGCCAAATCACTTCGACGGCGAAACTGTCCGTCCCGACAAAACCAGGATTGGGCGTGTAATAGACGCCGACGCCTTCGACCTTGCGCGAATTGCATTTGAAGCGCGGATGAGTGGCCGCGAAGGTCGGGAATTCGCCTTCGCGGCGGAACCCGATCGTTCCTCCGCGCGGCGCCGAGGCGAGCGTCACCGTGGCGTAGCCGAGGCTCGTGCAATCGGGGCCGACGGAGCGATAATGCTTGGCCCGCACTGCGACATTGCGCGAGGTGAACAGCGCCGTCGTCTCAACTCGCTGCGAGGCGGTCGAAATACACGCGCTGACGCTGAGGGCGGCGAACGCCGCGAGAGTGAATCGCCATCTCATGAGTTGCATCCTGAGGCGTGCAATCGTTGCGTCGATTCGGAGCGGCGGGCAACTGACGGAACGTCGCGCCTGATCTTTCTTATTCGCTCTTGTCGAGCGACATGTCGGGCGCTTCCGGATTCTTCATGCCGACGACATGATAGCCGGCGTCGACATGCAGAATCTCGCCGGTCATGCCGCGCGACATGTCGGAGCAGAGATAGGCCGCGGTCTCGCCGACCTCCTCGATCGTCACCGTGCGGCGCAGCGGCGAATTATATTCGTTCCATTTCAGGATGTAGCGGAAATCGCCGATGCCGGACGCCGCGAGCGTCTTGATCGGGCCGGCCGAAATCGCATTCACGCGGATATTCTTCGGGCCGAGATCGGCCGCGAGATAGCGCACGCTCGCCTCGAGCGCAGCCTTGGCGACGCCCATCACGTTGTAATGCGGCATCCATTTCTCGGCGCCGTAATAGGTCAGCGTCAGCATGGCGCCGCCGTTCGGCATCAGCTTCTCGGCGCGCTGGGCGATCGCCGTGAAGGAATAACAGGAGACCAGCAGGCTGGTGGTGAAATTCCCCTGCGTCGTGTCGACATAGCGGCCGGTGAGTTCGTTCTTGTCGGCGAAGGCGATGCAGTGGATGACGAAATCGATCGAGCCCCAGACCTTCTGAATTTCCGCGAAAACTGCATCGATGGTCGCGCCATCGGTGACGTCGCAATGGCCGACGACCTTGGCGCCGATGGAATCCGCCAGCGGCCGGACCCGCTTCTCCAGCGCCTCGCCCTGATAGGTGAAGGCAAGCTCCGCCCCCTGCTCATGGGCGGCCCTGGCGATGCCCCAGGCGATCGACCTGTTGTTGGCGACGCCCATGACCAGGCCGCGCTTGCCCTTGAGAATTCCGCCCGTCGTCATGTTTTTCCGCGTCTTTCCGTCCAGTTCGGGCGGCCTATAGCGAAAGCAGGCCGGGCGGGAAAGCTGAAACGGCGGGGCCACGGTCCCGCCCACCGGTGGAAAAGCTGGGCGCCGCCTGTGCGTTCCGGCCCGCTTCTGTGGGCGAATCAGCCGCTGGACTGGACAGCGGCGCGCCGGGAGGATTTGGTTAACGGCTGGTTGAGAATGCCCAAGGAGTTCGCGGGGTGGCGCGCCGATCCGATATCGAAGCCCTGACCCCGGGCCTGCGACGCTATGCGCGCGGGCTGACCGGGGCGTTCGATATCGCCGACGATCTGACCCAGGACGCGATCCTTTCCGGCCTCCGTTCGGGAGGCATGGGCCGGGGGCCGGCTCTCAAGCGCCGCCTCTATGCGATTCTGACCGATTTCAACCGCATGCGGGTCGCGGCACTCGCCGATTCGGACGCCTATGGCGAGGAATCGCGCGGAGTCGTCACACCGTTCAGCCGGGGCGTCGCGGGCGAAACGGCGCCTGCTGTCGACCTGAGCCCGCTGGCGCTTCTGACGCTGGCGGAGCGCGAGGCCATTCTGCTCGTCGCGATCGAGGGCTTCGATTATCCCGACGCCGCCGACATCATCGGCGTGTCGCGGCCCGCCCTGATCGCCCGCCTCGCCCGCGCCCGCGGCGAGGGCGCGCCGAACGCCGACCGCAATGGCGGCCGCCGGCACCTCCGGGTGGTGTCGTGACCAGGCCCGCTATTCTGGACGCCGACCTGCACGCTTACGTCGATGGGCAACTGGCCGGCCGCGAGCTCGACGACGTCCGTCGCTATCTCGCGGCCGAGCCGGCGGCGGCTGTGCGGATCGGACGCTGGATCGACCAGCGCTCGGCGCTGAAGGCGCAGCTCGACCGCATCGCCGAGGAGCCGCTGCCGCTCCGCCTCAGGCTGTCGCGCATCGCGACCGCGCCGGACGAACGGCGCAGCGAACAGAATCACTTCCTGTTCGCGCTCGGCGCGCTGACCGGCTTCGCTTTCGGACTCGCCATCGCCGGCGCGATGCTGCTGACGCTGAAGTAGCGGTAAGGCCGCAGCCCGCACATGCGGGTCATCCAACTGGACGCCAGCGGCTCGGGCGGCTCGCTGGATTTTACCCCCGCTTCGCTCGTTGCGCTTGGAGCTCCGAGCGAACATGGGCGCAATCTGAACGCATTGATTGACTCAATGATTTGGATCGACCCAACGATCTGGGGAGGGATCAACAGCGTCCAGCCTCCTTATCTGGCTCACGTCCTGAACATGGAAAACGCGGGCAATGAGCTTCAAAAAGAAATCGAAGCCTTTGCGCGCGCGTTTCGCGAAGCCAAAGCTGAGTTTCGGTTGTCGCGAGGGTATGACGCGCAAACCTACTTCGAAATTGGTTTGGCTTCATCGACAAGGCGCCTACTTCAAATGCTGGCGGCTATGACTCAACAGCGCCACTAGACTTATGGCCCCATTCGAATGGATCATCGCGTTGCTGATTGCCGCCGCGCTGCTCGCGGCGCCGGCGCGGCGCTCTGGCTACGCCCTCAATAGGGCTTGCCTGCCACGTAGCCATAGAAATTCGCCAGAAAATCCTCAAGGGAAAGATCCTTGGCCCCGTGGGGAATCGCGTAGTTGTCCTGCCCCCAAGTGAAGACTTTGAGCCTCACCTTTCCGCCCGATCGGTCGATCCGTGAGCGCAGCGCGACGACGTGGTTGCCCTTCCCTTCCGTGGATTGCTTCTCTTCATACAGCATGTTGGCGTTGATGCGCAGGATGATGCGGTATCCCTTGTCGAACAGCTCGTTGGCGCTGTCGATCGCGTCCGCGTCCGCGCTGTAGACCCGGTTCGTCTCGTTGCGGACGTCGACATAGCCGGAACGCTCGAACCAGTGAGTGATCTCGCGCGAGGTGGAGCCGCCGCTATCCGATATGGATTGATAATCGAAAAACCAATTGGACGAATCGCGGATGCTCGCCATCGTCAGCCAGTCTACATGGTCGATCGATTCCGGCGGCATATAATTGCGAAGGTCGCTTCCCGGCTCGATCTCCCATTGGTCGATCTTCGCTTTCCCTTTCTCGAAGAGATCGATCGCGTACCGCGCGAACGCCACCGGATTGTCGCTCGCGACATTGTAGAGCAGCGACGCCGGCCCGCACAGTCCCGCCTGATCCTGATTGAATGTGCCCGGACTGGCGATGCGCATCAGGAGGCCGGTTCCGACGTCCATCCTGTCGAGATAGGGAAAGCTGGTCGCGCCATTACGTTCGAGAAAATCACAGGCCATGTCGGCGGCGGTCCGCTGCCTGCTCGTCGCCAGCGAATAGGGGCCTTTGCCGAACGGCGATTTCCTGATCTTGGCGATCAGCATGTCGAGCATTCTGCGCGACCGCGATTCGATGCTTCTCGATTTCGTGGATACGATGTCGAGGTCGGCGATCTCATCTGCGGTGATGATTCCGTCGCTCAACGTGGCGCGCACGATATTCACGACCTCGGCATGGCTGAGGCGCAGATCGCCGTCGAGGCCATCGTTCAATCCCTTGATCACGGATTTCGTCTTCAGGTCGCTCCATTGTCCCGCCGGTTTAGGCGGCGCCGGCGCCGGTTTGGGCGCGGGCAGTCCGAGCTTGGCGATCATCGGGCCGCCGGGTTCGACGAAGCCCGTCTGGCCGCCCGGAAAATTCTGGCTCTGATAGAGAAGAATCGCCTGATAGAGGGCGTCGCTCGAAATGCCGCCGATGACGCGGCCGCCGATGCTCCCCGCCGCGCCGCCCTTGTCGGCTGGAATGGCGTTCAGCAGTTTGATGACGGTCTCCTGATCGTCCTTCCAGTTCTGGCACTGCCGTCCCGTGTTAGCGTGACGGCCGACGCGCGCTCGAATCGGCATGGATGCGATCTCCCTCACAAGCTTCGGCGCAAGCGCCATCTGCTCCGCGAGGATAGGGCCGTGGCGATCGTTTTCTGTGCCCGCGGTGACAGAGGCGCGCCCTGAAGGGCGATTTGTATGACGACAGGCGGGTCGCACGGCGCGGCGCGTGCGCCACGACACGCGCGAGCCATGATGGGAGACACCGTCTGATAACGAGCGGCGCGGCGATCAGAACCGATTGCTGCTCGCGCTCGGCGCGATGTTGCTGACGCTCAAGCAGGCGGCTATTCCAGCCAAGCTGCGGGATCGCGCAGTTTTCCTCCCATGTGGACCGTCGTTGAAACGGCCCCCATCGTTTTCAAGAAGCTATGGCCACATTCGAATGGATCATCGCGCTGCTGATCGCCGCCGTTCTCCTCGCAGGACTGGCGCGGCGTCTGGCTGCGCCCTATCCGACCTTTCTCGCCATCGGCGGCGCCTGCCTCGCCTTCATTCCCAACAGCCCGTCATGGACGCTCGATCCCGAACTCGCGCTCGCGCTGTTCGTCGCGCCGGTGCTGCTCGACGCCGCCTACGACACGTCGCTGCGCGACCTGCGCGACAACTGGGCGCCGGTCGGCGGCCTCGTCTTCGTCGCCGTCATCGCGACAACCGCCGCGGTCGCATTCGTCGCGCGCTGGCTCGTGCCCGACATGCCCTGGCCGGTCGCGATCGCGCTCGGCGCCATCGTCGCGCCGCCCGACGCCGCGGCGGCGACTGCGATCGTCAGGCAGGTCAAGCTGCCGCATCGGCTGGTGAAAATTCTCGAAGGCGAAAGTCTGCTCAATGACGCCAGCGCGCTGCTGATCTATCGCCTCGCCATTCTCGCGCTCACCACGGGCGGCCTGACATGGGCTCAGGCCGGACCGGCCTTTCTCATCACCGTGATCGGCAGCGCGGCGGCGGGCTACGCGCTGGCGCGCGTCACGCCCGTGCTGGTCAGGCTATTCGATGACGCGCCGTCCTCGATCATCGTGCAGTTCGCCACCACTTTCTCAGTCTGGATCTTCGCCGAGCATGTCGGCCTCTCCGGCATTCTCACGATTGTCGTCTACGCCATGACGCTGTCGCGACGCATCGGCTCGCGCATGCCGGCGCGATTGCGCGTGCCCTCCTATGCCGTGTGGGAGGCGACGGTGTTCATTCTCAACGCCTTCGCCTTCGTGCTGATCGGCCTGCAGCTCCGGCCGATCTGGGAGCGTCTCGATCAGACCTTGCGCGTCGAATATGGCGCCGTCGCACTGTCGGTGCTGGCGACAGTGATCGTCGTCCGGCTCGGCTGGGTGATGAGCTACAACAAGGCGATCCGCATGAAGATCGCGCGCTACGGATTTCGTCCCCGCCACGCCATGTCGCCTCCGACCGTGCAGGGCGGAATCATCATCTCATGGGCCGGCATGCGCGGCATCGTCACGCTCGCGGCCGCTTTCGCGCTGCCGGAGACATTGCCTGGCGGCGGCGCCTTCCCCTATCGCGATCTCATCCTGCTCACCGCCTTCTGCGTGGTGCTCGGCACGCTCGTCATTCAGGGGCTGACGCTCAAGCCGCTCATCGCCGCGTTGAAGCTGGATGACGGCGATCCCGTCGGACGAGAGATCGGCTGGGCGCGCGCCGAAGCCTATCGCGCCGCGCTTGCGGCGATCGACGGCGACGAGACGATCGAGGCGAAAATCGTGCGCAAGGAATATCAGGCGCTTCTTGCCGCCGCCGGCGATGGCGAAGATCAGCGCGCGGCTGGCGAGTTGCCGGGCGATCGCGTCAGGCGCGCGGTGATCGCAGCGGCGCGTCGGCATATGGATGAATTGCGCTTGAAGGGCGTCATCGGCGACGACGCCTATCATGTGCTGGAGGAAGAATTCGACTGGGCGGAACTGAGCGCGGCCGAGGGGCGGTAATCAATTCACATCTATCGTCGATAGACATCTTTTCGATCGCCAATACGCACGACGAGTATGCGGACAGCTTCATCCTCGATGTGCGCAATGATGCGATAGTCGCCCACGCGATATTTCCAGAACTGGCCAAGTTCGGAGCCTTTCAGCGCCTGCCCAATCGATCGCGGATCATCCAACGGCGCAACGCGATCACGCAAGAAGCGAAGAATGCGACGCGCGGCGTCTGGTCCAAGTTTTGAGAGTTCCTTCTCGGCCGTTCGCTCGAACTCAATCCTCCACGCCATGCCGCGCCATCAGATCAGCGAGAGGGATCGCGTCGTGATTTCCTCTGCGGTGATCTTTCAGCCGCTGCTCTGCAAGATAAAGATCTTCGAGATCGTCAAGGTGCTCGACGATCGCCTCGCGCGCGAAAGAACTCTTGCTGCGCCCCGTGCGTTTGGCGAGCGCCTCAAGCCGCGTCTCGACATCAGGCGGCAACTTCAGTGCGAGCATGCAATCGTCCTCTGCCGCCTATGTAGCAAAAGTGGCCGCGGCGCGAAATCCGCGACGCAGCGCTCCGAGACCAAAAGCTTATGCGTTCGACGCGCCAGCCCTTCTCTTCCGCATCAGGCTTTCCAGCTCGTCGTCGCCGCCTTCCGGCAGCACGATCGAAGTCGTGACATAGAGATCGCCGCGGCCGTCGGCCTTCGGCAGCCCCTTGCCGCGCAGGCGGAAATTGCGGCCGCTCGACGTCATCGGCGGAAGCGTCAGATCGACCGCGCCATCAAGCGTGTCGACGCGCACCGGCCCGCCGAGCACGGCGTCGATCAGGGGAATGCGCTGGATCAGCTTGAGGTCGGCGCCGTCGACGGTGAAGCGCGGATGGGCGCGCAGCCGCACGGTCAGCAGCAGATCGCCAGCCGGCCCGCCATTCGGAGAAGGCTGGCCCTGACCTTTCAGCCGGATCGTCTTGCCGTCGCCGACGCCCTTGGGGATGTTGACCTCGACCGTGCGGCCCGTCGGCAGCGACAGGCGCTGGGCGTCGCCCGCGACGAGGTCCTCAAGACCCAGCGTCAGCTCCGCCTCGATGTCCTGCCCCTTCATCGGCTGACGCGCCCGCCCGCCGGCCGTCTGGCCAAAGATGTCGGAGAAGATGTCGGCCGCCTCGCCCGCGCCGCCGCGCTGCTGGAACGGGTGGTCGCCGCCAAAGCCGAAATGGAAGCCCTCGAAGCCGCCTGCCCCGGCGCGGGCGCGGCCGCCGCCGGAAAAGCCGCCGCGCGGGTCAAAACCCTGGAAACGCGGCTTGCCCTCGGCGTCGATCTCGCCGCGATCGAACCGGGCGCGCTTCTCCTTGTCGCCGAGGATCTCATAGGCGGAGTTCAATTCTGCGAAACGCTCCTTCGCCTTGGGATCGTTCTGGTTGCGGTCGGGGTGATGCGCCTTGGCCAGCTTCCGGAAAGCCTTCTTCAGATCGGCTTCACTGGCGGATTTGGACACTCCGAGGACGGTGTAGGGATCGCGCATCAGACTCGCAAAACGGTTCGGCCGCGAAAGCGGCGCTCAATTCCTAAACGATGTGGTGTGGAAAGACCGCTGGCGCAACTCAAATGCGGCAGTCGGGAGCAGGCAATCGGCAGTCGGGGCGTTCGACTGCCCAATCCCGACGATCGACTGCCTCTGTCAGGCCGGCTTTTTCCACGGCTTGACGTCACGAACCAGCCATTCGCCGCCGCTCGGCTTGCAGGCCGAACCCTGCATCCAGTCCTGCCCGCCCGGCGTGACGTTGGTGGCGAGGAAGGCGCGGCAGACCTGATCGTCCTTCACGTAAGCGCCACCGACCGGCGAGATCGAGCCCTTCATCTTCGATTCCGGATTGTCCCAGCCGACGCTCGCGCCATTCCCCTGGGGATCGAGCGCGGTCGCCAGCGCCGCCTGGGCGCGGCGCCAGTCCTCGGCGGAATGCTCGGGCGAGAGGGGCGAGGGACTCTTGGGCGCAGGATTCTTGGCCGGGATCGAACCCGTCACCACATCATCATCGCTGGAGAACAGGGACATGGGCGAAAAGGAGATGCTGCAGCCGGACACCACCAGCCCTGCGGCGACAGCGACGGCGCTCCACAACACGCGCCTCTGGCTCCCGCCGCCGCTTCCTTTATACGCAGTCACGTCCGCCCTTACTCTTATCCGCCGTCCCGTACACAAATGGAAAACAAAGAAATCTTAAGAACTGGTGAGGCGCCCGCCGACGAGGATCTCGCCGGCGATCCCTTCGCCCGCTTCGCCCAATGGTTCGCCGAAGCCCAGGCTTCCGAGCCCAATGATCCCAACGGCATGACGCTCGCAACGTCAGGCGCCGACGGCATGCCCGACGCGCGCATGGTGCTGATGAAGGAGTGGGACAGCCAAGGCTTCGTCTTCTACACCAACGCCGAGAGCCAGAAGGGCGTCGAGCTCGCCGCCAACATGCAGGCGGCCGGCCTCTTCCACTGGAAGTCGCTGCGCCGGCAGGTGCGCTTCCGCGGCCCCGTGACCATCGTGCCCGAGGCGCAATCGGACGCCTATTTCGACTCGCGCCCGCGGGACTCCCGCATCGGCGCCTGGGCCAGTCAACAAAGCCGCCCGCTGGAGAGCAGATTCGCGCTGGAGAAGGCGGTGGCGCTCTACGCCGCGAAATTCGCCATCGGGCATGTGCCGCGGCCGCCGCACTGGCAAGGATATCGCATCGCTCCGCTCTACATGGAGTTCTGGCGCGACCGTCCGTTCCGGCTGCATGAGCGCGTGATCTTCCGGCGCGCGACGCTGGCCGATTCCTGGTCGGTCACGCGCTTCTACCCATAAGGCCTGCGATGTCGCTCCCACCTCATGTTCTGGCCGCCCTGCCGAAGACGGAGCCGGGCAAGCGCCCGGTGATGCTGCTCACGGGCGCCTCGCGCGGCATCGGGCACGCCACGGTGAAGCTGTTCGCCATGCAGGGCTGGCGGATTCTCTCCTGCTCGCGCCAGCCCTTCTCGGAGAAATGCCCGTGGCCTTCAGGCGCTGACGATCACGTGCAGATCGACCTCGCCGATCCCGAGGACACGATGCGCGGCATCGCCGAGATCAAGGAGCGGCTGAAGGCGGAAGGCGGCAAGCTCAATGCGCTCGTCAACAACGCCGCGATCTCGCCGAAGGGGCCGAACGGCAAGCGGCTCGGCGCCGCCACCACAACCTTCAATGACTGGCATAACGTCTTTCAGGTGAATTTCTTCGCGCCGATCATGCTGGCGCGGGGCCTGCTCGACGAACTCAAGGCGGCGAAGGGCGCGATCGTGAACGTGACCTCGATCGCCGGCTCGCGCGTGCATCCTTTCGCCGGCGCAGCCTATGGCGCGTCGAAAGCGGCGCTCGCCGCGCTGACGCGCGAGATGGCCTCGGACTTCGGCCCCATGGGCATCCGCGTCAACGCGATCTCGCCGGGAGAAATCGACACCTCGATCCTGTCGCCCGGCACCGAAAAGATCGTCGAGACGCTGCCGCTGCACCGCCTCGGCAAAACGGAAGAAGTCGCGCGCGCGATTCTGTTCCTGTGCACGGAGCAATCGAGCTACGTCACCGGCGCCGAGCTGCACATCAATGGCGGGCAGCATGTGTGAGCGATTTGCGTGAAGGAGGTCCACGCGATCGTTGAGCGCGTCATGGCCGGACTTGTTCCGGCCATCCATGTCTTTCTTTCAACCGAGCAAAAAGACGTGGATGCCCGCGACGAGCGCGGGCATGACGGCCTGATGCAGGCGATCTGAATGTCCGACTTTACCCGCGCCGACATCCTCGCTCTCGTCTGGTTCGCCTGCGCCTGGTTCGGCTATTACTTCCTCGTCGATCGCGCCTCGCATGGCGCGAACACGCTCAATGCGCGCATGAAGGATTATCGCCTGAAATGGATGCGCACGATGCTGACGCGCGACAACCGCATCGTCGACACGCAGATCAACATGCAGTTGCAGCAGGGCGCGGGCTTCTTCGCTTCGACCTCCTTCATCGCCATCGGCGCCTGCTTCACCTTGCTCGGTGCATCCGACAAGGCGATTGATGTTCTTTCCTCCACTTCATTCGTGACGCCGCCGAGCCGCGCCTTCTGGGAGATCAAGACGCTCGGGCTGACGTTGTTCTACGTCTACGCCTTCTTCAAATTCGGCTGGGCGTATCGCCTGTTCAACTATTGCGTCATCGTCATCGGCGCCGCGCCGAAATTCTCCGGGCAAATCACGGAAGAGATGGAGGACATCGCCCAGCGCGCGGCAAAGCTGAATGCAATCGCGGCGGGGCATTTCAACAAGGGCCAGCGCGCGCTGTTCTTCTCGCTCGCCTATCTCGGCTGGTTCGTCAGCCCCTGGGCTTTCATCATCGGGACTGGCGCCGTCCTGTTCGTGCTGCATCGCCGGCAGTTCTGGTCGGATTCGCTGAAAGCGGTGGAGTGAGCGGAGCGCCGCCTGCGGTCCACTGCTTGTGGACTCGCTCTCCCTCCAGATGTCATGGCCGGGCTTGACCCGGCCATCCAGTTGTCAGCGGCAGCATCAGAGCGGCGGTCTGGATCGCCGGCTCAAGGCCGGCGATGACGCTGGGGGGAGGAGGGCGCTTGATTGGTGGATGTTTCGATTGCCCTTGACATTTTCCGACTAAATTCCTATTATCGATCTTGCCTCTGTTCTTCTCAGGGCCGTCCGGGTCAGGACCGAACGGGAGCAGAGGGCGGACCTGCGGGTTCTGATCGCGACCTGGCTTTCAGGACTCCCGGGAGCTTCCGACAGCACGCCCGCCCGACAATACGATCGGGCCGCCCCATGAGGGCCTTAAGCGGTACGCCGCGGAGAGCGTGCGACTGGAGGTCAAAAAATCCGCGCCGGGAGCGCCGGAAGGCGAAATCCCACCACTCATTTTTGGCCGCGCCTATCGGCGCTCCCGGCCTCCCCTTGGAGACGAAGGTGAAGGGAAGATCAAAGCGGAAAGGAAATGGAGCCGCGCGCGAGCGTGAGAATTTCGCGCGCCTACTTTCCACCGTCATTCCGGGGCCGAGCGCAGCGAGGAGCCCGGAACCCAGACAATGGTTCCGTTTGCGCGATCTCTGGGTTCCGGGCTCGCTCCTGCGGAGCGCCCCGGAATGACGAGCTGAAATGAGACGCAGCAGCGACGATGCATTTCGCTTCGCTCTGGGATGACGGTCTCCGCTGCATCCATTCGCTCACCCCGCATCTATCCCCAACGCGCGCCGAACCGACCGAGGCGAGTTCGCGAGCGCGTCGAAATCCCGGAGGAATCCATGCGACCATTCGCGCCGATCGCCGCTGTTGCGACGCTGCTGCTCACAATTGCGCACGCGAGCCGCGCCGCAGCCGACGAAAATTACGAGAGCTGGCCGAAGCTCGTGAATCCATTCCCCTCGACCGGCGGCAACGGCGTGATGATCGATGGCTACAATCCTGTCGTCGCCAACGGCAAATGCACGACTGATTTCACCGCCAAGATTCCCGACGGAACGGTCTATCGCAACACCGTCGAATTCACGGCGACGTCAACGCAGGGCGGAATCCTCTGCGACAATGGCAAATGGCGTTCGCTCGAAAGCGACGCCGCGGGAACGACGCCGTTCCGCGTGTTTATCAAGGACGGAATCGTGCGCCGCCCGCCGGAATAAACTATCCTGCGATTCCTTCCACGGCGCGCACCAGCATCGCCAGATCCTGCTCGCGCGACAGGCGATGATCGCCATCCTTGATGAGCGTCAGCGTCGCGGCGTCGGCCGGCAGATGCTCCATCAAAGTCATCGCATGCGACCAGGGCACGTCAGGGTCCTGCATGCCCTGCAGGATATGCACGGGACAGCCCGGCTCGATCGGCTTGTCGAGAAGAAGGTGGCTGCGCCCCTCCTCGAACAGCCGCCGCGTGATGGGATAGGGCTCGGGCGAATATTGCGATGGCCTCATCCAGACGCCCTTCTCCTCGATGTCGCGCTTCGCCTCCGGCGGAAGCTGCGGCCACATCAAAGCTTCGGTGAAGTCGGCCGCGGGCGCGATCAGCACCATGCCGGATGCGGGCGCCTCGCGGCGCTTCATGTCGAGCGCGATCAGGAGCGCGATCCAGCCGCCCATGGAGGAACCGACAAGAACAGGCCGCTCGCCGGCGAAAGCGTCGATCGCGGCGAGCGCGTCCTCGCGCCACGCGCCGATCGTGCCGTCGGCGAAATCGCCGGAGGATTCGCCATGGCCGGAATAGTCGAAGCGCAGGAAGGCGCGGCCGCTGCGCTCCGCCCAGCTGTCGAGCGCATTGGCCTTGGTGGCGCGCATGTCGGACTTGAAGCCGCCGAGCCAGACGATGGTCGGGCCTGAACCCTCGCGACGGAGAACCGCGATGCGCCGGCGCTCCGCGCCGGCTTCGATGTGCAAAAGTTGCGGCTCCACGGCTTCGCCCCTAGAGAAGTCCCATATCAGCAAAGCGTCTAAGGGATTCCCGGAGTTGATGCGAACCCCCGCGAGCTCATTGGCCAGCCGCGCGCCGCGTCATCCGCTGGAAGGCGTCACGGTGCTGCAGATCATTCCGAATCTCGACGGCGGCGGATCGGAACAGTCGGTGCTCGAACATGTGGCGGCGCTGGCCGAAGTCGGCGCGCGGCCGCTGGTGGCGACGCGGGGCGGCCGCCTCATCGGCGAGATGCAGGCCAAGGGCGGCGTCTGGACGCCATTCCCCGCCCACACCAAGAATCCGATCCAGATGGCGCTCAATGTGCGAAGGCTGGCGCAGCTCGCGCGCAATGAAGGCGTCGACATCATCCACGCCCATTCGCGCGCGCCGGCCTGGTCGGCGCTTGGCGCCGCGCGACGGCTGCGCATTCCGCTGGTGACGAGCTATCACGGCTTCTACGACCGCTCCTCCTACGCCAAAGGCCGCTACAATTCGGTGATGGCGCGCGGCGACATCGTGCTCGCCAATTCGCAGTTCACCGCCGGGCTGATCCAACGCAACTGGCCAGAAGCCGTGCCGCGCGTGCGGATCGTGCCCTGCGGCGTCGATCTCGCGACGTTCGATGCGCGCGCCGTCAGCCCCGAACGGGTTGCGGCGCTGCGATCCCGCTGGGGGCTCGAGCCGCATCAGCGGGCCGTGCTCCTGCCGGCGCGCATGTCGCACTGGAAGGGCCATCGCGTGTTGATCGACGCCGCGCGCATCCTCAATGAGCAGGGGCTGCAGGACGTCGCCTTCATCATGGCCGGCCGCGGCGACGAGCATGAGCGCTATGTCAGGGAGCTCGACGGGCTGATCGCCGCCGCCGGTCTCGACCAGATCGTGCGCCGGGTCGGCCATTGCGACGACATGCCGGCGGGCTATCTCGCCGCCGCCGCCGTGACCGTGCCGTCGACCGAGCCCGAGACCTTCGGCCGGATCGCGGTCGAGGCGCAGGCAGTGGGAGCGCCCGTGATCGCCTCCGATCTTGGGGCCGCGCCGGAGACGATCCTCGCCCCGCCTGACGCCGCCGCCAATCTGCGCACGGGCTGGCGGACGGCGGTCGGCGACGCGCCGGCGCTGGCCGACGCGATCTCGCAGGCGCTGGCGCTGGGCGCCAGCGCCAGGTCGGCTCTGGCGGCCCGGGCCCGCTCGCATGTGTCGAACCGTTTCTCGCTGGCCCAGGCTGCGGCGGCCACGATCGCCGCCTATATCGATGCTTCCGGAGCTATTTCAGGGCGATCCGACGCTCCAACCGGTTGACACCGCGTGGATTCGCCCCGATTTCTAGCGTTGGCTGGGATCGTCCCCGGCCCGCAGCGCGTTGCGCCTGCGTCTCAGGAGATTATCGCCATTCGTCGTCCCCATCGCGCCCCGCCGACCCCGCAGAAAGAAGGCCCCCGCGCCAACCGTGACATTCGCGGCGTGCGCGACGTCCAGCTGATCGACGCTGACGGCCAGAACAAGGGCGTGATGCCCTTCTTCGACGCCCTCACCCTGGCCCAGGAGGCCGGCCTCGATCTCGTCGAGATCGCGCCGAACTCGCAGCCGCCGGTTTGCAAGATCCTCGATTACGGACGCTTCCGCTTTCTCGAACAGAAAAAGGCGGCCGAAGCGCGCAAGAAGCAGAAGATCATCGAGATCAAGGAGATCAAGCTGCGTCCCGGCATCGACACGCACGATTACGACGTGAAGATGCGGTCGATGAAGCAGTTCTTCGAGGAAGGCGACAAGGTGAAGGTCACGCTGCGCTTCCGCGGCCGCGAGATGGCTCACATCGAGCTCGGCGCGAAAGTGCTCGACCGCGTGAAGGCCGACATCGCCGAGATCGCCAAGGTCGAGAGCGAGCCTTCGATGGAAGGCCGCCAGATGACCATGATGCTGGCGCCGCGCTAAGCATCCGAACTCTTCCCAATCGCAGCTCCGCGCCGGGGTCGCACGGACGCGACGCCCGGCCGGGCGCGTGAAAGCCCGTTGCCTGCAGGCCGCTCCTGTGCCATAGGCGCGCCTTCGTTCGACCGGCCCGGCTCACAAGGGCTGCCGTGGCGGGTCGATATCTCAACCAGAACAGGCGCGACCAGGGCCTTGAGCCTCGGTCATCCATGCGCCGGGAGATGAGCAAATGCCCAAGATGAAGACCAAGTCCGGCGCCAAAAAGCGCTTCAAGGTGACCGGCACAGGCAAGGTGGTTTACGCCCAGTCGGGCAAGCGCCACGGCATGATCAAGCGCACCAAGAAGCAGATCCGTAATCTTCGCGGCACCAACGTCCTGTTCAAGACGGACGGCGACAACGTGAAGAAGTACTGGCTTCCCAATTCCTGAACGCCTGATTTGAAGGAGAGCGACCATGGCTCGCGTCAAACGTGGCGTCACCAGTCACGCCAAGCATAAGAAGACACTGAAGGCGGCGAAGGGCTTCTATGGCCGCCGCAAAAACACGATCCGCGCCGCCAAGGCGGCCGTCGATCGTTCGATGCAGTACGCCACGCGCGATCGCCGCGTGAAGAAGCGGACCTTCCGCGCCCTCTGGATCCAGCGCCTCAACGCAGCGGTCCGCGAGCACGGCCTGACCTATTCGCGCTTCATCGCAGCGCTCATCAAGGCGAACATCGTGCTCGACCGCAAGGCGCTCGCCGATATCGCCATGAACGAGCCGGCGGCGTTCGCCGCGATCGTCGAGAAGGCGAAGGCGGCCTGAAGGCTTCGATCCTTGAATTGATGGAAACGGCGGGGCTGGTCCCCGCCGTTTTCATTTGCGCTGACGCCGCGCGTAAATGCATCGCTCGCCGCCTCTCGCTTCCTTGCCTCGGTCGTCGCGCGCGCCATGATGCGGCGACCGATAAAAGAGGAGGACAGCATGAGCGAGAGCAAAGCCGCGAAGTCGCTCTGGACGCGCGCGGAAACAGGCGCGATCCCTGCGATGCACATCAAGCATCCCTGGAACGCGAAGTCGGAAGTGTTCGTGACTTCGCTCGCCATGGCCGCGGGACTTAGCCGCACTGCGCTCAGTCTCGGCCGCATTCCGCCGGGCAAGGAGAGCTTCGCCTATCACTCGCATGAGCGCTGCGAAGAGTTTCTCTATATCCTCTCGGGAAAAGGCCGCGCCGAGATCGACGGGCAATTCCACGATGTCGGCCCCGGAGACTTCATGGGGTTCACCGCTCCCGGCGTGGCGCATCAGCTCGCGAATATCGGCGACGAGGACCTGATCTATCTCATGGGCGGCGAGCGCTCGGATATCGATGTCGGCTATTTCCCGAAACTCGGCCGGCGCATCATCTTCTGCAAGAGCGGCATTTCGGCGATCGAGGATTCGACCATCACGCCGATGAGTTTTTCCGACTACATCGCGAAGGAATAAGCGCTCACGGCCTCACGCGCACGATCTCCCAGGCCTCCTCCGCCGTCTCGGCGAAGGAGAACAATTTGAGATTGTCGGCGGCGATGAAACCTTCTTCAAGCAGAACATCGAAATTGATCAGCTTCGACCAGTAGGCGCGATCGAACAGCACGACGGGACAGGGCGGCGGCATCTTGCCGGTCTGGCGCAGCGTGAGAATCTCGAACAGCTCGTCGAACGTGCCGAAGCCGCCGGGAAACACCACGAGCCCGATAGCGCGCATCGCGAGATGCATCTTGCGCATCGCGAAATAGTGGAAGTTGAAAGTGAGCTCCGGCGTCGAATAGGCGTTCGGCTCCTGCTCATGCGGCAGCGTGATGTTGAGGCCGATGGTCGGCGCGCCTGCATCGCGCGCGCCGCGATTGGCGGCCTCCATGATTCCCGGCCCGCCGCCGGTCGCGATGACATGGTCGCGAACGCCGCCATTCGAGATCAGCGCGCCGCCCTGCTCCGACGCGATACGGCCGAAGCGACGCGCTTCGGCGTACCAGCGCCGATGTTTCTCCGGCCCATCCTCGCGAATGCGGGCGGAGCCGAAGACAACGATGGTCGAGCGCACGCCGGCAGCGCGCAGCGCGTCCTCCGCCTTCTGATATTCGAGCATGAAGCGCGCGCCGCGCGTGGAGTCGCCAAGCAGGAAATCCTGATCCATCGCGGCGAGGCGGAAAGATGGCGACGCCTTCTGGGCGCTGTTATCGGGTTTGTCGGTCACGGAATTCGCCTTGCAACTTAGGGCTCGCTATCGCTTCGCGGCGCCTTTCGCCAGCCCTGTCAGGCCGAAGAAGGTTTCGCCATCAACCCCAGCCCCGCGGCGACGAGAAGAGCCGCGGCGGCGGCGAGCGACGGACTGACGAAATCGCCGGTCAGATCATGCATCCAGCCGGCGAAGCTCGGCCCGATGATCTGACCCGCGCCGAAAGCTGCGGTCATCAACGCGAAGGCGCGGCGCGGATCGGACGTCGTCAGCGTGCGCGCGCCCTGGAGGCCGAGCGCGGTGATGCCCATGATCGTGCCGCCAAGGCAGATCGCGGCGAGCACAACGCCCGCGATGTTGAGCCAGAGCACGCTCGCGGCGACGCCAAGCGCTTCGACCAGGCAGGCGGTCGCATAGGCCGTGAACACGCCTGTTCTGCGCGCGAGAGCCGACCAGAAGGCGATCGAGGGCGCGCCGGCGAGACCGACGAGAAGCCAGACGTATGGCTCCAGCGGGCGCGTCGCTTCGCTCATGCGCACCAAGGCGACGATGAAGGTCGCCGTGATGACATATCCGAAGCCGAACAGACCGTAGCTCATGGCCATCAGGATGAAGCCGCGCGAAGAGCCATTGGCGGTCGCGGCAGCCTGCGTCGATTTTGGCTCGCCGCCTCCTGGAATGAGCAAAGCCGAACCGCCCAGCGCAGCAAAAGACAGGATGCCGGCGGCGAACCATGCCGTCCGCCAGTCCGATCCGACGCCGGAAAGCGCGAGCATCAGCAGAGAAGAAACAGCGATGCCGACGCCGACGCCGGCGAAATTCATCGCAGCGAGATCGGTCCGGCCGACCGCCGCAAGACGATCGAGCACCAGCGCCGACACCATCACGAGGACAAAGGCGCTCGCGACGCCGCCGACAAAGCGGATCACACAAAAGGCGACCACCGAGCCCGCCGCGCCCATCAGCGCCGTCGTCGCCGCGCTGGCCGCGAGCGATCCCAGCAGCCAGCCCCGACGCGACCCGGGAATGGACGGCGCCGCGGCCAGAAGCGCTCCGACGAGATAGCCAGCGAAATTGGCTGATGCGATCAATCCCGCCTGGCCCTGCGTCAGGTTCAAGCCCTCGACCATGAGCGGCAGGATCGGCGTGTAGACGAAGCGGCCGATACCGAGCGCCGCGGCCATGGCGATCAGGCCGCCGGCCGCGAGCGTCAGCGGACTTGATGTCGCGGGAGGCGAAGTTGGGATCGTGGTCACGCGCAGGAGTTAGTCAGCCGCAGCAAGCGCAGCCAATGCGCCCCGCGTCGACAGGGCTGAGCGCAGCGCAACGCTTGGCGCCCCCCGCCTACTTCACATGCGCGCGGATGATCTCCGCCATCCGCTTCGCATCCGTCCCATGCGGGATAAGCGTGACGAAGCCGCCGTCGGGACCCATGAGATAGGTGAGCGAGCCGTGATCGATCATGTGATCATGACCGGTCTGCGTTTTCTGCGTCGCCGTCGTCGGGATCAGCATGCGATGGACGCGATAGGCCTTGGTTACGCTGGCGATCTCGTCGCGCGTTCCGGTCAGGCCGAGAATGCTCGGATGGAAGGCGGTCACATAGCCCTTGAGAATCTCCGGCTTGTCGTTGTCGGGATCGACCGTGATGAAGAGCGGCTGCACCTTGTCGATGAGCGGACCGATCGCATCGAGCGCCGTCGCCATCACAGGCATATCGACCGGGCAGAGATCGACGCATTGCGTGAAGCCGAAATAGATCAGCAGCCAGCGCCCGCGAAAATCCTGATCGGTGACGCGGCGTCCGTTGTGATCGGTGAGAGAAAAAGGGCCCCCGAATCTGTTCGCAAGGGGATCGGCGCGTGCGACAGCGCCCGTCAACGAAAGCGGCAGCGCGCCAGCGAGAAACGCGCGGCGCGTTGCGCGCGCCTGCGAACGATCGACGTGCTGCGTCACTGCTTCTTCGGCTCCAGGCCCTTGATCCCATAGACGCCATCGGCGTCGATGATCGTCTTGACCGCGGGATCGACGCGATACCACTCATCCGCCTTGCCGTTCTTCGCGCTCCATTGCTCCTGAAAGGCGATCGTCGGTTTCCACGGCTCGCTTGCGCCAGCGCGGATCGACTGCACGAGATAGACGCGCATGCGCGGATTCTCGATCAACAGGCCGTCGAGCTCCACGCTCTTGCCGCACCAGGGCAAGAGGTCGGCCGTCGAGCCCGCGAAATCGGTCACGCTCTTGATGGTCGCATAGAGCTTGCCGTCATCGGCGCGCAGACCGAGCTGGCGCTTGCCGCCGCCGCATCCGGGCGCGCATTTGCCGGTCAACCCGCAGACGAGATCGACCACAGTTCCCTTCAGCGCCAGCGACTGTTCATTGTCGAGGCCCTGAAGATCGCCGGCGCGCGCCGGCGCGCCCAGCGCCAGCACGGCCGCGGCGAGCGCGCCAGTCGCGCTATTTGCCAAAAGGCTGGATGCCGTTCGCTTCATGGGTTTGATTGATCACGCCCTTGTCGTCGGCGACCTGGGTCACCAGAAGATATTTGACGCCGTCCCGCTCGATCAGTTCGCCATCGACCGTCACCTCATGGCTCATGATCCGGGCGAGGCGCGGAGACCCGACGAGGTCCTCGTCCTCCTCGATGCGCAGGATCATGTAGACGGCGCCCGCCTTGTCCCGGATCGAGACCGGGATGCCGCCGACGGCGCACCAGACCGCGCACTGGTGATGGGCGGTGCCGAGCGAGAACATGATGCCGGAGACGTTGCACCAGGTGTCGACCAGCTCGCCGGCCACCTGCACCCGGCGCGTCTGCGCCAACGCCTCAGGACCTGACGCAGCCAGCCCGCCGACCAGGGCCGCAAAGCCCGCCAGCGCCCCCTTCCAGCTCCGGGAAAAGCAGTTCAGGGGCTTCCTCCACGCCTAGCTTGCACGCGCGATTGTCACTAGAAGACGCCCCGCCATGCATGACAACGCCGCCCCCGATAACGATCTCGCGACCCTCGAAAGGGACCTTCTGGCCCGCATGGAGGCGGCCGCAGACGAGGCTTCGCTCGAAGCCGTGCGGGTCGCCGCCCTCGGCAAGCAGGGCTCGATCTCGGGCCTTCTGAAGACGCTCGGCACCATGACGCCGGACGAGCGCAAGACCAAGGGGCCGCTGATCAACGGCCTCCGGGACCGGGTTCAGACGGCTCTCGCCGCGCGCAAGTCGACGCTCGCCGACGCCGCGCTCGATGCGCGCCTCAAGAGCGAGACGGTCGACGTCACGCTGCCGACGCGATCCAGTCCGGAAACGCGCGGCCGCATCCATCCGATCACGCAAGTCATCGACGAGCTGACCGCCATCTTCGCCGACATGGGCTTCTCCGTGGCGGAAGGCCCTGATATCGAGACCGACGATCTCAACTTCACCAAGCTGAACTTCCCCGTCGGCCATCCCGCGCGCGAGATGCACGACACCTTCTTCTTCAATCCGAAGGAGAATGGCGAACGCATGCTGCTGCGCACACACACCTCGCCGGTGCAGGTGCGCACCATGCTGGCGCAGAAGCCGCCGATCCGCGTGATCTGCCCCGGTCGCACCTATCGCCATGACAGCGATCAGACGCACACGCCGATGTTCCATCAGGTCGAAGGTCTCGTCATCGACCGGCAGGCGAATCTCGGCCATCTCAAATGGATCCTCGAAGAGTTCTGCAAGGCGTTCTTCGAAGTGCCTGATGTGAAGATGCGCTTCCGCCCAAGCTTCTTCCCCTTCACCGAGCCTTCGATGGAGGTCGACATCCAGTGCTCGCGCAAAGGCGGCGAAATCCGCTTCGGCGAAGGCGAGGATTGGCTGGAGATTCTTGGCTGCGGCATGGTGCATCCGAACGTGCTGAAGAATTGCGGGCTCGATCCCAACGAGTTCCAGGGCTTCGCCTGGGGCATGGGCATCGATCGCATCGCAATGCTGAAATACGGCATGGATGATCTCCGGCAGTTCTTCGAAGCCGACGTGCGCTGGCTGCAGCATTACGGCTTCCGGCCACTGGACCTGCCGACTCTGGCTGGCGGCCTGTCGAGCTGAGGGAGATTTCCGATGGGGCGAGTCATTCTCTGCGCAATCGCCGGCCTCGCGTTCGTGGCGGCCTTGGCCGGTCGCGCCGCCGATGCGCAGATGATCCCGCGCCGCATCGATGTGCCCGTGATGCTCGGCGGCAATCCTGACTTCGACGCGTGTCCGAGCCTCGGCCAGATCGTCGGGCTTGATCCCAACGGCGACGGATTTCTCTCGGTGCGCTCGGGCCCCGGCGGCCAACCCTATCGCGAGATCGACCGGCTCTTTAACGGCAACAAGGTCGCGGTCTGCGGCAATCGCGGGCTGTGGTATCAGATCGTCTATCCCGCCGGCGGCGCCGACTGCGGCGTCGGCACGCCCTGGCCCGTGCGTCAGGCTTACACCGGCCCCTGCAATTATGGCTGGGTGCATTCGCGCTATGTGCGGATCATCGCGGGCTGATCGCAGAAATCCTGAAAGCATCTGAATGAAATTCTCCATCTCCTGGCTCAAGGATCATCTCGACACGACGGCGTCGCCGGCCGCGATCGCCGAGACGCTGACGCGCGTCGGGCTCGAAGTGGAGTCGATCGAAAATCCGGCGGAGAAGCTGAAGGATTTCGTCGTCGCGCGCGTGATCGAGGCGAAGCAGCATCCGAACGCCGATCGTCTGCGCGTCTGCATGGTCGACACGGGTTCGGGCGATCCCGTGCAAGTCGTGTGCGGCGCGCCGAACGCGCGCACCGGCATGATCAGCGTGTTTTCGCCGCCCGGAACCTATATCCCCGGCAAGAAGATCACGCTCGGCAAGGGCGTCATCCGCGGCGTTGAATCGAACGGCATGCTGTGCTCGGCGGCGGAGCTTGAAATCTCCGACGATCATGACGGCATTCTCGATCTGCCGGCCGATGCGCCGGTCGGCGAGCGCTATGCGAATTGGGCCGGCCTTGACGATGCGGTGATCGACGTCGCCGTGACGCCCAATCGCGCCGATGCGCTCGGCATCGCGGGCATCGCGCGCGATCTCGCGGCGACAGGCATCGGCGATCTCAAGCGTCGCGACACCAAGTGGATCAAGGGCTCCTTCCCCTGCCCGGTAAGGGTGACACTCGATTTCGACGCGCATGAGAAATATCTCTGCCCGGCCTTCGCGCTGCGACTCGTGCGCGGCGTCAAGAACGGCCCGTCACCGGAATGGCTGCAGAAGAGGCTGAAGGCGATTGGCCTCAGGCCCATCAGCGCGCTCGTCGACATCACCAACTTCATGACCTTCGATCGCAACCGGCCGCTGCATGTGTTCGATGCGAAGAAGGTGCATGGAAATCTCGTCGTGCGGCGCGCGAGGAAGGGCGAGGAATTGCTCGCCCTCGACGGCAAGACCTATCGCTTCGAGGACTCCATGGTCGTCATCGCCGACGACAAGGGCGTCGAATCCATCGGTGGCGTCATGGGCGGCGAAGGCTCCGGCTGCGACGAGAACACGACCGACGTGCTGATCGAATCCGCGCTATGGGATCCGCTCAACATCGCGCGAACCGGACGCGCGCTCGGCGTCAATTCCGATGCGCGCTATCGCTTCGAGCGCGGCGTCGATCCCGGTTTCTGCCTGCCGGGCATCGAGGTCGCGACGCAGCTCATGCTTGATCTCTGCGGCGGCGAAGCGTCCGAGACTACACTCGCGGGAGAAATTCCCGACACCGATCACATCATCGACTTCCCCTGGAGCGAGGTGAAGCGCCTGACCGGCCTCGACCTGCCGCGCCCGGAAATGAAGCTCATTCTTGAGCAGCTTGGGTTCCATGTCTCCGGCGCCGGCGACCGGGTGAAAGTCATGCCGCCGACATGGCGCGCCGACGCCGAAGGCAAGGCCGATCTCGTCGAAGAAATTACGCGCATCGCCGGCCTCGACCGTGTCGAATCGCGGCCGCTGCCACGCGAGGAATCGACGGTGGTCAAGCCGGTGCTGACGCTGCTGCAGAAGCGCACGCGCCTCGCCAAGCGACTGCTCGCGACGCGCGGCCTCGTCGAGGCCGTGACATGGAGCTTCATTTCCGAGGGCGAGGCGAAATTGTTCCGCCCCGACGGCGCGAACACCGCTGCGCTGCTCAAGCTCGCCAATCCGATCGCCTCCGATCTCTCCGACATGCGGCCGTCGCTGCTGCCCGGCCTGCTAAAAGCGGCGCAACGCAACGCCGATCGCGGCTTCGGCGATGTCGCCTTGTTCGAGGTTGGACAGGTGTTCGCAAACGACGCGCCGGAGGGCCAAACCATCGTGGCGTCGGGCGTGCGCCGTGGACTTTCGTCCACGCGTGGCGCGGGTCGGCACTGGGATGGCGGCGCGCAACCTGTCGATCTATTCGATGCGAAAGCGGACGTGATGGCGCTTCTCGAGACGCTCGGCGTCGCGACGGGCGGCCTGCAAGTTGCTCAAGGCGGCCCTTCCTATTTCCACCCCGGCCGCTCCGCGACGCTGCGCTTCGGCCCGAAGAATATCGTTGGCGCCTTTGGCGAACTGCATCCGCGCACGCTCGCCGAGCTCGATGTGAAGGGTCCGATCGTCGCGTTCGAGCTGACGCTGGACGCGCTGCCGCCGCCGAAGGCCAAGCCCACCAAGGCGAAACCGAAGATCGCGCTCAGCGAATTCCAGCCGGTACAGCGCGATTTCGCCTTCGTGGTCGATCGCGCTGCGGCCGCGGCCGACCTCATCAGGACCGCCCAGGCGGCCGACCGGACTCTGATCGACGATGTTGCGATCTTCGACGTCTATGAGGGGCCGGGCGTCGAGGCGGGCAAGAAGTCGATCGCGCTTTCGATCATCCTGCAGCCGCGCGAGAAGACCCTGACCGACGCCGAGATCGACGCGATCGGGGCGAAGATCGTCGCCGAGATGGGCAAGCGTTTCGGCGCGACGCTGCGCGGCTGACGGCGCAAGATGGACGCCGGCGCCACCGGCGGTCGCGCCGCGCTTACAATTCAGCCATATGTTGGCCGTATGCTGCCGAGCATGAAGACGCTCAAATGCCTCGCCGCCCTCGCGCTTGCCGCCGCCCTGATCGGCGGCTTCGAGGTCGGCTCCGCCCAGGCCCGTTCGCCCTCCGACTGCGAGAAGATCGAAGCCTGGGACGCCTACAATAAGTGCCTCGCCGAGTTCGGGCCGAAGCGCGGCGGCGCAGCGCGCGTCGCTCCGATGAGCGAGCAAGAGGCGGTGACGCCGACCGGCCCCAGGACGCGCTCGATCCGCGGCAGTCGGTCGGCGCGAGCCGGAGGCTTCGTGCGCCGAACCAGATCGGGTCGCGCCTTCGCCGTATTCGACGTCAGTCCTTCACCCCGGCCGCGTCGGCGCTGACTCCGTTCAACGGATTCGCCGGGTCCCATTCATAGGACAAGGTCTCGAAGCGCAGCCCGCGCGCATCGATCATCAGCAGCTTTCCGACGAGGCCATGATCGCCGTCGGAAAACCCGCCGACGATTTCTCTGATCGTTTCCATCGCCATCATTGCGCCCAAGAGTCCGGCGAGAGCGCCTAGAACGCCCGCCTGCGCGCAAGTGGGGACGACGCCCGCCGGCGGGGGACTTGGAAACAAGCACCGATAGGTTGGATTGGGGCGTCCCCCATGCGTGGACTCATGCGCGCGGATCGTCGTGAGCGAGCCGTCGAACACGCCAAGCGCGGCCGCGATCAGCGGCTTTCGCGCGTGGAAGCATGCGTCCGACACCGCGTAGCGCGTTTCAAAATTATCCGAGCCGTCCGCGACGATGTCGTAATGTCCGATCAAGGCCGCGGCGTTATCAGAGTCGATGCGCATCGCGTGCTTCTCGACACGCACATGCGGATTGAGACGCGCGATGGCTTCGGCGGCGCTGTCGGCCTTCAGCCTGCCGATGTCGTCCGTCTCGTGAATAACCTGCCGCTGCAGGTTCGACAGCGAGACAACATCGTCATCGACGACGCCGATCGTCCCGACGCCGGCGGCGGCGAGATATTGCATGAGAGGCGCGCCGAGCCCGCCGGCGCCGATCACGAGAACCTTCGCGGCTTTGAGCTTCTGCTGTCCCGGCCCGCCGATTTCGCGGATGACGAGATGGCGGGCGTAGCGCTCGATTTCTTCTGGCGACATCGCAGACGAGTCTATCCGGCCGCCCGCGTTGACGCCAGACACGCGACCGAGCTTAACGCATGCGGAGTTTGATCCCCTCCATTGACCTGCGGTTGCTTGCAGAGCGCGCGCCCGGCGTCGTTGCGTTATCCGCCGCCACCTTTGGCGTGTTGATGGCGCCTGATCTGATCTTCCAGCGTCGCGGCATTGGCGTCCATCCCTTTGAATCCAGGCAATATTGGCCTGTTGTGCTGCTGCTCGCGCTGTTCCTGACGATGACGGAGCCGCGTTGGCTGCGCGTCACGGTGATGAGTGTCATCGCCTTCGGGCAATTCGTCTGGTTCGGCGCGCTGCAGTTCTTCGGCGGCGTGTTGAAGCCGGAGCAATTGCAGCTCGCAGCGCATCAGGCGGATGAAGTTGCGATCGGACTTGAGGCGAGCTTTGGTCTCCTCGCGCCTGCTATCGTGATCGTCGCGCTGACGACGCTCGCGCTATTCCTGACGCAGGAATTTCTTGGCCGGCGTTTCGCTCTTCGTTCACGACCAGGCGGCGTTCTGCTGATCACGCTGCTGACCATCTATGTCGCGCGCATCTTCCTGCACACCGATCTCTTCCTGATGTATCCGTCGGCGATGACGCCGTCGGCGCTGGGTCCGATCCATTCGCTGGGCGTCGCCATCCGGGCGAGCTGGACGCAGCGCGAGATCGCGCCGGATCCGAAGAAGACGTCCTATGTTCTCGGCGTCGGCGAGCGTCATGATGGCCCGGTCACCATCGTCGTCATCATGGGCGAGAGCGTGAACGCCGCCCGGCTCAGCCTCTATGATTTTGCGCGCGACACGACACCGAATCTGAAGGCATTCGAAATTTCACCGCCGCCCGGCTTCGTTTTGTTGAAAAAGGTCGGCTTTTCCGCCGGCGTCGCGACGATCGCCAGCGTGCCGAACTTCATGAAGATCCCCTACTATCCCGTGGGACTCGGCATGTCGCCGATGTCAATCTTTCGCATCGCATCTGATAACGGCTTTCGCAGCTTCTATTATTCAGCGCAGCTCGCCCATTCGCTCGACATCGCCGGCGACGCGCATCTCATCGAGCAGGTGGAGACTGCCGAAAACTGGGGCGACAGGCTCGCCCAGATCCATGACGATCTCATCATCGACTTCCTGCACGAAACGCCGCCGGCGCAGCGCCGCTTCTTCTTCCTGCATCAGCGCGTCAATCATGCGCCCTATATCGACAATTGCGACCATGTCGCTGCGACGCTCTACGCGCTGAAGCCGGAAGGCCCTTCCGCGGAGGATCTCAGGCGCAACGACTATGACAACGGCCTCAGATGCTTCGATCGCTCAATGAAGCAGATTTTCGACTGGGCGTCGGCGCAGCCCGGCGAAGTCGACGTATTTTATAGTTCCGATCACAATGAGCTGATGGGCGAACAGGGCATGTGGGGGCACGGGCCGACGCATTTCCTGCTCTCGGTCGTGCCGATGATGCTGTTCACGAATCGGGGCGATGGCGCGATCGCGAACGCGTTCCGCGAAATGCGCCTGCCGACCGCCTTCGACTTCACCGCGCTGATCGCACGCGCGCTCGGCACGTCAGTGACAGTGGAAGGCTATGATCCCGACATCTTCTATGTGAACGCGCCGCTGCCGTTCGGCCTTTCAGGCTTCCTGAAAGTCACGCGCCTCGCCGACGGGAATTTTCGCTCGGAGCATTTCAACCGCTCGGGCCATCACCTCGAAACGCAGGTTGTCCGGCTGCCCGACGAGATCGAGTACAAATACGCGAAGTAAGAACTCTATTCGCCCTTCGCCCAGGCGATCGCGTCTTCGAGGCGATCATTGCCCCAGAAGAGTTCGCCGTCATGGGTGACGAAGCTCGGCGCGCCATAGATGCCGATCGATTTCGCGAGTTCCGTCTCGGCCCGCAGACGCCCCTTCACCTCCTCCGAGCGCGAGGCGATCATCGCCGCATTGGCGTCGCCGCCGGCGGACCGCACGGCGGCCGCGAGCACGCTCTCATCCGCGATGTTCTTGCCTTCTCCGAAGGCGGAGCTGAACAAGGCGCGCGAAAAGCCGTCGATCCAGCCGGGCTCGCGGCCTGCGATGGCGACGCGCGCGGCGTTCAGGCTGTTCTGGGGAAATGGCGCGGGCCGTTTGAGCGGCAAGCCAAGGCGGCCGCACTGGCGCTCGATGTCGCGCCACATGTTCTTGCCCTTTGCCGGATAGAGGTTGAACGGCGATGAGTTCCACCCCTGAGCTGCAAAAATCGGCCCGAGAAGGAAGGGCCTCCATTGCACCTTCACTCCCGCGGCGTCAGCGAGAGCGCCGATACGCATGACAGCGAGATAAGAATAGGTGGAGGCAAAATCGAACCAGAAATCCAGAGTTGGCCGGGCAGCCATGCAACCTGTCCTGTCGAATCGACGCCGCAAAACCGGGCGGCTGCGTAAATTTTAGATAGGTGACACATCCCGTGAGGCGATAACAAGGCATAGACTGCTCACGAAAGCAGGATTGCTGCGCCGAGAAAGCGGACCTCATTTGACATCGGCGCCGACGACCGGCATTAGAATGACAGCTAGCCGCCCGTTGGGGCGGCGTTTGCGTTGAGGGCCGCACCGCCAATGGGCGTTTGCACGGAGAGGCTGGAGCGATCGCGACGATGGGCGCGACGACAGAACAGGGCCTGAACGGTCCGGTTCTGGTTTCGTCGCGCCGATGACGTCGCCATCCGTATTCCCCATCCGTCAATTGCGGCTCGAGCGCCCGCGTCGATGAACGACTGACGCGCCTGAAGCCGATTTCCCAGCCAAAAGGCGTCCTTCCCATGTCCACTTCTTCGTCTGTGTCGTCGCCGCTTCTGCCGACCTTCGCCAAAGCCGATCTCTCCTTCGAGCGGGGCGAAGGCTCGTGGCTCATCGCCTCCAATGGCGACCGCTATCTCGATTTCGGCTCCGGCATCGCCGTCAACGCGCTCGGCCACGCGCACCCGCATCTCGTCAAGGCGCTGACCGAACAGGCGCAGAAGGTGTGGCACGTCTCGAACCTCTATCAGATCCCCGACGGCGTGAAGCTGGCTCAACGTCTCGTCGACGCGACCGGGCTCGGCTATGTCTTCTTCGCGAATTCGGGCGCCGAGGCGAACGAGGGCGCAATCAAGACCGCCCGCAAATATCATGCGGTCAGCGGCCACCCCGAGAAGATCAGGATCATCACCTTCGAAGGCGCCTTCCATGGCCGCACGCTGGCGACGCTCGCCGCCGGCGGCCAGCAGAAATATCTCGAGGGCTTCGGCCCCAAGACCGAAGGATTCGATCAGGTTCCGTTCGACGACATGGACGCCCTAAAGAAGGCGATCGTTCCCGAGACCGCCGCGATCATGCTGGAGCCGACCCAGATGGAAGGCGGCGTGCGCGTCTTCCCGCCGGCGACGCTGCGCGCCATTCGCGCGCTATGCGACGAGCATGGTCTGCTGCTGATTTTCGACGAGATCCAGACCGGCGTCGGCCGCAGCGGCAAATTATTCCAGCATGAATGGACCGGCGTGAAGCCCGACGTCATGAGCGTCGCTAAGGGCATCGGCGGCGGCTTTCCGCTCGGCCTGTTCCTCGCCACCAAGGAGGCCGGCAAGGGCATGACCGCCGGCACCCATGGCACCACCTTCGGCGGCAATCCGCTGGCGATGGCCTGCGGCAACGCCGTTCTCGACGTCGTCCTCGGCCCCGGCTTCCTCGAAAGTGTTCAGAAATCGGCCCTGCATTTCCGCCAGCGCCTCGCGGAGCTTAAGGATCGCCATCCCCGCATCATCGAGGAGATCCGCGGCGAAGGCCTGCTGCTTGGCCTGAAAACCAAGGTCCCGAACATGGACCTCGCTGCGGCGGGGCGGGCGGAGAAGCTCCTGACCGTGCCGGCCGGCGACAATGTGCTGCGCCTCCTGCCGCCGCTGACCGCCACGGCTGTGGACATCAACGAAGCCTTCACGCGCCTCGACCATGCCTGCACGGCGCTCGAACGGAAGCTCGATCAGGCCAAGGATGCTGCGGCATGAGCGACGCCAGGCATTTCATCGATCTCACCGATTTCTCCGGCAATCAGCTCAGGGGTCTGCTGCGTGTTGCGGCGGACCTGAAAGCCAAGCGCGTCAGAGGCGAGCCGCAACGGGAGAAGCCGCTCGCCGGCAAAACGCTGGCGATGATCTTCGACAAGCCATCGACCCGCACGCGCGTCTCGTTCGATCTCGCCATGCGCGAGCTCGGGGGCGACACGATCATGCTCACCGGCGCGGAGATGCAGCTCGGCCGCGGCGAGTCGATCGCCGATACGGCGCGCGTACTGTCGCGCTATGTCGATGCGATCATGATCCGCATCCTCGATCATGACGCGGTGCTGGAGCTGGCGGCGAACGCCACGGTTCCCGTGATCAACGGCCTCACCAAGAAGTCGCATCCCTGCCAGATCATGGCCGACGTGCTGACCTATGAGGAGCATCGCGGATCGATCGCCGGGAAGGCGATCGCCTATTCCGGCGACTCCAACAATGTCATGACCTCCTGGGTTCATGCGGCGATGCGGATGGATTTCCGTCTCGCGATCGCGACGCCGTCGGAACTCGCCCCGCCGCCGCGCCTGATGGAGCGCGCGGCCAAGGAAGGCGCCGTGATCACCCACACGCTCGACCCCTTCACCGCCGTGCAGAACGCCGACGCCGTCGTGACCGACTGCTGGGTGTCGATGGGCGATGAGGATCAGGGCCGCCGGCACAATTTGTTGATGCCTTATCAGGTCAACGGCAAGCTGATGGCCGTCGCCAAGCCTGACGCGATCTTCATGCACTGCCTGCCGGCGCATCGCGGCGAGGAAGTCACCGACGAGGTGATGGACGGGCCGCAATCGGTCGTGTTCGACGAGGCCGAAAACCGTCTGCACGCGCAGAAGGGCATTCTGGCCTGGTGCCTTGGCGCCGCGGAAGCCTAGCTGGCGCCTCGGCGTCGCCAACGCTCAATCGCCGCTTCGCGGCTTTATACGACATACCCTGAGGCGCGGTGCGCCATCGCCTCGGCGGGGTGGCGAACCATCGCCCGAGGCGCCACATATCGGCCATGCCAATCGCGGATTCCGCTTGGCCTTCCCCCTCAATTTTGAGACCTGTGGCGCATGCAAGATGACGACGCGATTTCCGGCGACCGGATCCGCCCCTTTGCGGTGGAGCCACTCGACGTGCGCGGCCGTGTGGTGCGCCTTGGCCCTGCGCTCGACGAGATGCTGACCAAGCACGCCTATCCCGCCAGCGTCTCGCGCGCGGTGGGAGAGGCTGTGGCGCTGACGGCGCTGATGGGCGCATCGCTGAAATTCGAGGGCCGCTTCCAGCTTCAGGCGCGTGGCGACGGGCCGACCGGCATGATCGTCGTCGACTATGAGACGCCGGATCGGATGCGCGCCTACGCCCGCTTCGACGCAGACGGGGTCGCAAATCTCGAACGTGAGGGCCGCGCCTCGCCTGCGAACCTGATGGGCAAAGGCCACCTCGCCTTCACGATCGACCAAGGCTCCGAGAATTCGCGCTATCAGGGCGTGGTCGCGCTCGACGGTCAGGGATTCGAGGCGGCCGCGCATGAATATTTTCTGCGCTCCGAACAGATACCGACGCGGGTGCGACTGGCGGTGGCGGAATCAATTGCTCGCGGCGCGCCGAACAACTGGCGCGCCGGCGGCATGATGGTGCAGTTCCTGCCGCATTCGCTTGAACGTCAGCGGCAGCGCGATCTCGATCCCGGCGACGCGCCGGAATCGCACCGCGGCGACGAAACGCCGGAGGATGATGCGTGGGTCGAAGCGCGCTCACTCCTCGAGACGGTTGAAGATCACGAGCTGGTCGATCCGACATTGTCGAGCGAGCAGCTTCTCTATCGCCTGTTTCATGAGCGCGGCGTGCGCGTGTTCACGCCGCAACCGGTGCGCCATGTCTGCCGCTGCTCGCGCGAGCGCGTATCGGAGATGCTGGCGAACTTCTCGCCCGAGGAAAGGCGCGAAATGGTCGCCGACGACGGCGTGATGGAAGTGACCTGCGAATTCTGCTCGACGCGCTACCGCTTCGACCCCGCCGAATTCGCGGCCTAAATCTCCATCAGCCGAAGACGAGAAGCCCGGCGAGCCCTGCGGCGCCGACGACAATGCGCCACCACGCGAACACGGCGAAGCCGTGGCGCGAGATATAATCAAGCAGGAAGCGCACCACGATCAGCCCGCTGATGAAGGCGGCGGCGAATCCGAGCGCGATCAACATCGCGCCGTCGCCTGTCATCTCATGCCGCGATTTCCAGGCTTCGAGCGTGAAGGCGCCGACCATGGTCGGCATCGCGAGAAAGAACGAGAACTCCGCCGCCGCACGTTTCGTCGCGCCCATCAGCATCGCGCCGACAATTGTCGCGCCCGAGCGCGACACGCCCGGCACCATGGCGAGGCACTGGAAGAAGCCGATCTTCAGATAAGTCGCGACCGGAAACGCCATCGCGTCATCATATTTCTCTTCAGTCTTGTGCTCATCCATCAGCAACAGGATGAAGCCGCCGACGATCAGCGCCACGCAGACGACCGTCGGATTGAACAGACGCCCCTTGATGAATTCGCGCAGGATGAATCCGATCACCGCTGCAGGCAAAAACGCCACAAGCACGCCGATGACGAAGCGACGCGCCTCCGCGCTCGTCGGCAGCGCCAGCGCCACGCGCCAGAGTCTGAAGAAATAAACCGACAGCAGCGCGAGGATGGCGCCGAGTTGCACGAGGATCACATAGCTCTTGCCAAGCTGATCATCATCGAAACCGAGAAAATGGCTGACGAGCAGAAGATGGCCTGTCGACGAAACGGGAATGAATTCGGTGAGTCCCTCGATGAGGCCAAGGAACAACGCTTTGAAAACATCCATCGACACAGACAATCTCCCCCGCGCCCAACGCAACCGTTAATGAAGCGTTGACCCATCGCTCCGGATTGAATCGAATCGCATTGTTCCCGCCGGCTCAGGACTCTATAGCTGCGCCGCTGTCCCGCCAAAGCGCTTCGACGCGGCGTTTCGCCTTCTCCTGATCCATGGTCAAGCTGTTTCACCACCCATTCTGTCCGCATTCCCGTTTCGTCAGGCTCGCCTGCGCCGAGATCGGCTTGGAGCTGGAACTCGTCGAGGAGCGGGCCTGGGAGAGGCGGCGGGAGTTCCTCAAGCTCAATCCGGCGGCGACAACCCCTGTCATGTCCGACGACGCGGGTCCGGCCATCCCCGGCGCCGGCGTGATCGCCGAATATCTCGATGAGATACGCGGGGTGACGCTAGGGGATCGCCGGCTGATGCCGGAGCGCGTCGAGGCCCGCATCGAGGTGCGTCGCCTGCTCGACTGGTTCAACCTCACTTTCTTCGCGGAGGTCAGCGAACCGCTGGCGCGCGAGAAGATCTACAAGCGCTTCATGAAGCCCGCCGAGGGCGGCGGCTCGCCGGATGCGGCGTCGATCCGTGCGGCGCGCAGCAATGTGCGCTATCATCTCCATTACATCGGCCATCTCATCGGGCGCCGCAAATGGCTCGCGGGCGACCAGTTGACCTACGCCGATCTCGCCGCAGCGGCGCATTTGTCCTGCGTCGATTATCTCGGCGATGCGCCATGGAGCGAGGACGAGGCTGCGAGGGAATGGTACGCGCGGATCAAGTCGAGGCCATCCTTCCGCGCGCTGCTGGCGGAGAAGGTGGCGGGGACGCCGCCGGCGCTCCACTACGCCAACCTCGACTTCTGAAAGCGCGCGACGCGATCGAGGCGCGGGCGCGCAAACTCGGCTTCGCCACATTTCGCATCACGACGCCCGATTGCGTTCCCGACCAGCATGAGCGACTGAGCGAATGGCTCGCCGCCGATCGCCACGGCGAAATGGACTGGATGGCCGACACCGCTGAACGACGGCGTCATCCCTCCGCGCTGTGGCCCGACGCGCGTTCGATCATCGTGCTTGGCTGGAACTACGCGCCTGACAGCGACCCGCTGGCGAGCCTCGCGCTGAAAGATCGCGGAACCATCTCGGTCTATGCGCGACGGCGCGACTATCACGACGTGGTCAAAGGTCGATTGAAGGAGCTTGCAGGGTTCGTCGCGTCAACAACGGGCGGCGATGTGAAGGTCTTCGTCGACACAGCGCCGTTGATGGAGAAGCCTGTCGCGCAAGCGGCGGGGCTGGGCTGGCAAGGCAAGCACACCGCGCTCGTGTCGCGCGAACTCGGCGCGTGGCTTTTCCTTGGCTTCATTCTCACAACAGCCGAGCTCTCGCCGGATGAAGTCGAGGTCGATCATTGCGGCTCATGCCGCCGCTGTCTCGATATCTGCCCGACCGACGCCTTTCCCGCGCCCTACAAACTCGATTCGACCCGCTGCATCGCCTATCTCACCAACGAGCATAAAGGCCCGATCCCGCGCGAATTGCGGCCGCTGATCGGCAACCGCATCTTCGGTTGCGACGATTGTCTCGCGGTTTGTCCCTGGAACAAGTTCGCGCAGGCGAGCCGCGATACGCGCATGGCGATGCGCGCGGATCTCGCCGCGCCAGCGCTTGCGGATCTGCTGCGTCTCGATGACGCAGCGTTCAGAAAGCTGTTCGCCGGCACGCCGGTGAAGCGGCTTGGCCGCGACCGCTTCCTGCGCAACGTGCTGATCGCGGCGGGCAACTCGCAGAATCCGGAATTCATCGATGCTGTGATCTCACTGATCTCTGCCCCCTCGCCTGTCGTGCGCGGCGCGGCGATCTGGGCGCTTGGCCGTCTCGCGCCGCGCGAGCATTTGCTATCGGAGCGCCACGCGCATTTCGCGCATGAGCGCGACGACGATGTGCGAGACGAGTGGCGCGCCGTCGCCGGGGAATTCTTGCCGGCATGAGGCTCTTCATCTTCGGCATGGGCTACACCGCGAGCGCTTTCACGCGCCTGCATGGCGCTAAATTCGAAACCATCGCGGCGAGCGTACGGAGTCAAAGCGCCGCTGAAGCGATCTCGGCGTCCGGCGTCCAGCCGCGTCTCTTTGTCGACGGCGCGCTCGATGACGAGGGTCGCGAAGCTCTAGCGCACGCGACCCATCTGCTGATCTCGATTCCGCCCGACGCCAATGGCGATCCGGTTCTGCGCGCTTGCGCCGACATCATCGACAGCGCGCATCATCTCCGCTGGATCGGCTATCTCTCCAGCGTCGCCGTCTATGGCGATCGAAATGGCGGCTGGGTTGACGAGGACGGCGAGCTCGATGCGACCAGCGCGCGTGGACGCCAGCGCATCTCAGCAGAGAAGGGTTGGCTTGATCTCGGCCGACGCCTCGGCAAGCCGACGCATATTTTCAGGCTCGCCGGCATCTATGGCCCCGGCCGCAACGCTCTCGTCAATCTGCGCGAAGGTAAGGCCAAGCGATTGATCAAGCCGGGACAGGTGTTCAATCGCATTCATGTCGACGATATCGCGCAGATTGTCGCGGCGACCATCGACAGCGCGCATCCCGGCGGCGTCTGGAACGTGGCGGACGATGAACCTGCGCCGCCGCAGGATGTCGTTGCATATGCGGCCGAACTAGCGGGCGTCGCAGCGCCGCCGGACATTCCGTTCGACGCGAGCGCGTTGTCGCCGATGGCCGCGAGCTTCTACGCCGACAACAAGCGCATCGCGAACGCCAAAGTGAAAGAGGCGTTCGGCCTGTCGCTGCTTTATCCGACCTACCGCGAGGGCCTGCGCGCGCTCATCACGCGCGAAGGCCGCTGATATCTCAACGCTGCTCGCGCGGCTTGATCAGCGCCCAACCCGCCGGCAGGATGAGCGCGCCAAGCAGCGTCTTGTAGATGGTGGCGGCGAAGAAGGGCGCGACGCCAACCGCCCAGGCCATGCCGACGCCGACTGTCAGCGCAAGCCAGCCGAAGCCGAGCGCGATGATCGCGACATGGCCGATCGCCATGGCGGCGAACAGCTTCACGACCGAACGATCCCAGCCGCGCTCCGCCAGCCAGCCGACGATGAAGGCGCCGGCGAGGAAGCCGACGAGATAGCCGCCGGTCGGGCCCATCATGTAGGCGAGGCCAATGCCGCGTTCGGGGGTGTCAGCAAAGACCGGCAGGCCGACCGCGCCTTCGACGAGATAGAGAAATACGGATGCGACCCCAAGCCGTGCGCCATAGGCGGCGCCGAGGGTCAGCACCACGAAGGTCTGCATCGTCATCGGAACGGGGAAGCCGACCTTGATCTTGGCGGAGACCCAGAGCGCCAGCGCACCGAGGATCATCAGCGCCGCGGCGCGCGCCGAGGAGGCGATGAGCGACGAAGCG
The DNA here is from genome assembly GCF_022059845.1 of Terrirubrum flagellatum. Lineage (GTDB taxonomy): Bacteria > Pseudomonadota > Alphaproteobacteria > Rhizobiales > Beijerinckiaceae > Terrirubrum > Terrirubrum flagellatum. The sequence continues at coordinate 4,314,367 of NZ_CP091851.1, forward strand.
GATTTGCCAGAGGCCGGCGCCGGCCAGAGAGTTGCGGCGAAGGTGGCGGCTGGCATGAAAGCTCCTGTGACGTGGCGCCCGGTCGAACCGCGCGGCGCGCCCGTGTATAGGCGGCTCAAGGGAACGGCTCAAGCCGTCGCCCACCCATGCAGGATCAAGCGATGACCGGCGACGAGGCGGACAGGGACGAACCAACATTCGAGAAGGGATTTGCCGGCGCGGCCGGCGAGGTCGTCGAACTCACCTCCCTGATCCGGCGCGTGCTCGCCCCAAACCCCTCGGCGTTCACCTTTCATGGCACCAACAGCTACATCATTGGGCGAGGAACCGTGGCGATTCTCGATCCCGGGCCTGACGACGCCGGCCATGTCGATAAGCTGATCGCGGCGACTTCAGGAGAGATAATCTCCCATATCGTCGTCACGCATACGCATCGCGACCATTCGCCAGCAGCGCGGCTGCTCGCGGCGAGAACCGGCGCGCCCATTGTCGGCTGCGCGCCTTATGTGTCGAAGGCTGAAAGCGCCAGCGAAGGCGTGCGGCTCGACGCCAGCCATGACCTCGCGCATGAGCCTTCGCAGATCCTGCGCGATGGCGACTCCATTTCCAGCCCCGGCTGGATGCTCGTCGCAATTGAGACGCCCGGCCACGCCTCGAACCACGTCTGCTTCTCGCTGCCGGAGGAGAATACGCTCTTCTCGGGAGATCATGTCATGGCGTGGTCGACATCGATCGTGTCGCCGCCCGACGGCTCGATGGCGGACTACATGGCCTCGCTCGACAAATTGCGCGGCCGCGATGAAGCGATCTACTGGCCGGGCCATGGCGACGCCGTGCGCCAGCCGCAAAGATTCGTGCGCGGCCTGATCAATCATCGCCGCCAGCGCGAAAGCGCGATCCTCGCGCGCCTGCAGGCCGGCGATCGAACGATCGCGGAGATCGTTCCCGCGCTTTATTCAGGCGTGCCGAAACACCTGCACCCTGCAGCCGGTCAGTCCGTGCTCGCGCATCTCATCGATCTCGTCGGACGAGGAATCGTCAACGCAAATGGCGCACCGACGAAAGACGCCGAATACCGCCTCGCCTGAGAGAGCAAGCGTGAGCGTTGCGGGTGATGCGCGTCGCCTGCAACACAAAGCCTGATCAGCGCCCGATCTTCCGCTTGCGCGCGCCGTAGGTCTTGAGGCGCAGCGCGTTGAGCTTGATGAAGCCGGCGGCGTCGCGATGATCGTAGGCGACCTGGCCTTCCTCGAAAGTGACGAGGTCCTGATCATACAGCGAATAGGGGCTTTCGCGGCCGATCACCCAGGCCGAGCCCTTATAGAGCTTCACGCGCACGCGGCCAGTGACATATTCCTGGCTCTTGTCGATCAGCGCCTGCAACATCTCGCGCTCGGGCGAGAACCAGAAGCCGTTATAGATCAGCTCGGCGTATTTCGGCATGATCTCGTCCTTGAGATGCGCCGCGCCGCGGTCAAGCGTGATCGACTCCATGCCGCGATGGGCGAAGTAGAGGATCGTGCCGCCGGGCGTTTCGTACATGCCGCGCGACTTCATGCCGACATAGCGGTTCTCGACAAGATCGAGCCGGCCAATGCCATTCGCGCGGCCGAGTTCGTTGAGCTTCGTCAGCAGCGTCGCCGGAGACATCTTCTCGCCGTCGATGGCGACCGCGTCGCCCTTCTCGAAATCGATCGAGATGACTGTCGGCTTGTCCGGCGCCTGCTCGGGATCGACGGTACGTGAATATACGTAGTCAGGCACTTCGACCGATGGGTCCTCGAGCACCTTTCCTTCCGATGAGCAATGCAAAAGGTTAGCGTCGATCGAGAACGGCGCTTCGCCGCGCTTGTCCTTCGCAATCGGAATCTGGTTCTCTTCAGCGAACTTGATGAGCTGCTCGCGCGAGCGTAGATCCCATTCGCGCCAAGGCGCGATGACGCGGATATCGGGCTTCAGCGCGTAATAGCTCAGCTCAAAGCGTACCTGGTCGTTGCCCTTGCCGGTCGCGCCATGACAGACGGCGTCGGCGCCGACCTTTTCGGCGATCTCGATCTGCTTCTTGGCGATCAGCGGACGCGCGATCGACGTGCCGAGAAGATAAAGCCCCTCATAGAGCGCATTGGCGCGGAACATCGGGAAGACATATTCGCGCACGAATTCTTCGCGCAGGTCCTCGATAAAAATGTTCTCGTCCTTGATGCCGAGGAGCTGCGCTTTCTTGCGCGCCGGCTCCAGCTCCTCGCCCTGTCCCAGATCGGCCGTAAAAGTGACGACTTCGCAACGATAGGTGGTCTGCAGCCATTTCAGGATGATCGAGGTGTCGAGACCGCCTGAATAGGCGAGCACAACTTTCTTTACGGCAGCAGACATGACAGTTCCGTCGGACAGGCCGGGCGCGCCGGCGAGAGGGCGGGTGGGTTATAGAGTTCGCCGCGCGATCCGCAACCGGCCCCGCTTTCTGTGACTCGAAAGCGACACCTGGAACGATCCCGGCGCGCATCTGTTGGGGAAAAATCCCCGTTCACGCTTCGGACTCTTGTCGACGAGTCACCGCCCATAGTAGTCATTTTTTGCCGGCCATACGAGATGTCGATGCCGGTTCCCTGAGTGATCTTCCAGGCGTGGCGTTGATGCGTGGGGCGTGCTCCGCGCTGCGCCTGATGGATTCGCTGTTCGGCTCCGCAAGGGGTCGCCAATGAGGAGTGGCGCATGTCGTGGACTGACGAGCGCATTGAATTGTTGAAGAAATTATGGACGGACGGGCTAAGCGCGAGCCAGATCGCGAGTGAGCTGGGGCAGGTCACTCGCAACGCCGTCATCGGCAAGGTGCATCGTCTCGGCCTCGCAGGCCGCGCCAAGGCGCCGACCCCGACCATCGCCCGCCCGGCGCGCAAGCCGGCGCCGACCCATCGCATTTCCGGCGGTCTTGGCGGCGGAATGAGCAATTCAGGCGGCGGCGTAGCCCGCGCCGTGCTGCGCGGCAACACCGCGCTGAAAGTCATGGCCGCCCACCACGAAGACGCCTATCAGGTCGTCCAGCAGGAACTCGACGAGGATGTCGTGATCCCGATGTCGCAGCGGGTTACGATCATGGAATTGCGCGAAGGCATGTGCAAATGGCCGATGGGCGATCCGTCCAGCGCCGAATTTCGCTACTGCGGATCGCAGAACAATTCCGGAGCGGGACCCTATTGCGCGTATCACTCGCGCGCCGCCTATCAGCCGCCGGCGGATCGCCGCCGCCATGACCGGCGGGTGATGAGCCGCATCTGACGCGGCGGACCAATTAAATGACTTCGCGCGCCATCTGGAGGCGCGCGATAAGGACGTCATGATCCCGACGCCCGCCTAGTCCGGCCCGCGATAGGTTTCGTCGAACGCGTAGCCCGCGCCCCTGACTGTCCGGATCGGATTGCTCATCCGTTCGTGGTCGAGCGCCTTGCGCAAGCGGCCGACGTGCACATCGACCGTGCGTTCGTCGATCTCGGCGTCCCGGCTCCACACCCCGTCGATCAGTTGCGAGCGCGAATAGACGCGGCCCGGCTTCTCGATCAGGAATTCCAGCAGGCGAAACTCGGTCGGCCCCAGCGCGATTTCACTGCCCGCGCGCCAGACCCGCCGGACCTCGCGATCGAGTTCGATGTCGCCGGCGGCGAGACGGCTGGCGAGCTTGCCAGGATCGGCGCGACGGAGCAGCGCCCGTACGCGAGCGATCAACTCCGGCACCGAGAACGGCTTCACCACATAATCGTCGGCGCCCGTCTTCAGGCCGCGAATGCGCTCGCTCTCCTCGCCCCGCGCCGTCAGCATGATGATCGGCAGGGTCCGCGTGGAGTCGCGGAGCCGCAGGCGCCGGCACATCTCGATCCCAGAGAGCCCAGGCAGCATCCAGTCGAGGATGAGCAGATCGGGCGGATCGTCGCGCAGCCGCGCCTCGGCGATTTCGCCGTCGCTTTCGGTTTCGACCTGGAAGCCTTCCGACTCGAGATTGTAAGTCAGCAGCGTGACGAGCGCCGGCTCGTCTTCAACGATCAGAATGCGCGGCGCCATGGCGCGTCAGGCTCCCTGGGCCATCTCAGTCGTCAGAGTCGACCGAGACCGAAACGTTGGTGTTGTCGCCCTTCGGCCTTTCGGCCTTCAGTTGCGTGCCCGTCACCCAGTAATGGATCGTCTCGGCGATGTTGGTCGTGTGATCTCCGATGCGCTCGATGTTCTTGGCGCAGAACAGCAGATGCGTGCATGACGTGATATTGCGGGGATCTTCCATCATATAGGTCAGGAGCTCCCGGAACAGCGAGGTGTAGAGCGCATCGATATTGTCATCGCGCTTCCAGACCTCGAGCGCGGCGTTCAGGTCGTTCTGCGTATAAGCATCGAGAACGTTCTTGAGTTGCTCTTCCACCAGCTCGGTCATGTGCTGGAGGCCGACGACGGCGCGCGGAAGCTGGATATGCGCGGCGATGATCAGCACCCGCTTGGCGACGTTCTTGGCGAGATCGCCGACGCGCTCGAGATCGCCGGCGATGCGGATCGCCGACACGATTTCGCGCAGATCGACCGCCATCGGCTGACGCCGGGCGATGGTCAGGATGCCTGTCTCCTCGACCTCGCGCTGGAGATCGTCGAGGCGCGTATCCATGCCGATGACCTTTTGCGCCGTCTCAGGATCGCGGCGCGACAGCGCGACGATCGAGTCGTCGAGCATCTTCTCGGCGATGCCGCCCATCTCCGAGATCGCCCGCCGCAGTTCCTGCAGGTCGGCGTCGAAAGACTTCACAATATGCTGCTGGCTCATGGAGCGGTCCCCTCAGCGTCGATCAGCCGAACCGGCCGGTGACGTAGTCCTGCGTTTGCTTCTTTGTCGGATTGAGGAAGATCGTCTGCGTCGGAGCGACCTCGATCAGTTCGCCAAGATACATGAAGGCCGTGCGTTGGGAGATGCGCGCCGCCTGCTGCATGTTGTGGGTGACGATGACGATCGTGAACTCGCCGCGGAGCTGTTCGAGCAGATCCTCGACCTTGCCGGTCGAAATCGGATCGAGCGCCGAGGTCGGTTCGTCGAACAGAATGATTTCAGGCTGCTGGGCGATCGTGCGGGCGATGCACAGGCGCTGCTGCTGGCCGCCGGAGAGGCCCATGCCGGACTGGCGCAGCTTGTCCTTCACCTCGTCCCACAGGGCGGCGCGGCGCAGCGCGCTTTCGACGCGGTCGTCGAGTTCGGCGCGCGACACCTTCTCGTAGAGGCGCACGCCGAAAGCGATATTCTCATAGATCGACATCGGGAATGGCGTCGGCTTCTGGAACACCATGCCGATGCGCGAGCGCAGCTCGTTGAGATCAATCGACGCATCGAGGATGTTCGCGCCGTCGAGGATCACCTCGCCGGTGGCGCGCTGCTCGGGATAGAGCGAGTAGATGCGATTGAAGATGCGCAGCAGGGTCGACTTGCCGCAGCCGGACGGGCCGATGAGAGCCGTCACCTGGCGATCGTAGAAGCTGAGATTGACGTTCTTCAGCGCCTTGTGTTGGCCGTAGTAGAAATCGAGATTCTTGACGTCGAGACGGATCGGAATCTTCGAAAGATCCATCTCCGCGGGGCGGTCGGCGACAGAAACCATACTCATGTCAGTGGCCCTTGCTCAGAATGAGGCGCGTCGCGATCGACAGGCCCAGAATGGCGAAAGTGATGATCAATGAGCCGGCCCAGGCAAGCGCCTGCCAATTGTCGTAAGGCGCCGAGGCGAACTGGTAGATGGTCACCGGCAGGTTCGAGACGCCGCCCATCAGGCTGGGTTCGAACCAGAAATTGTTGTTGAGCGCGGTGAACAGCAGCGGCGCTGTTTCGCCCGCGATGCGCGCCATGGCGAGCAGCACGCCGGTCAGCATGCCGGCGCGCGCCGCGCGCCAGGTGACGTGCCTGATGACGACCGAAGGCGGCGCGCCGAGTGCGGCGCCGGCTTCGCGCAACTGGCCCGGCACCAGCCGCATCATGTCCTCGGTGGTGCGGACGATGACTGGCAGCGCGATGATCGCCAGCGCGACGCCGCCGGCCCAGCCGGAATAGCCGCCGAAGGGCGCGACCAGCAACGTATAGACGAACAGGCCAATCAGGATCGACGGCGCCGACAGGAGAATGTCGTTGATGAAGCGGATCACGTCCGCGATTTTCGACGCCTTGCCATATTCTGCGAGATAGGTGCCGGCGAGAACGCCGATCGGCGTCGCGATCAGCATGCCGAGCGCCGTCAGCACAATGGAGCCGATGAGCGGATTGGCGAGCCCGCCGCCTTCCGTGCCGGGGCCGGGCGTGATCTTCGTGAAGACGTCGATCGACAGCGCCGACACGCCCTTCACGAGGAGCATGCCGAGAATCCAGAACAGGACGAAGATGCCGAGCGCCGTGAAGAGCATGGAAAGGATCTTCAACGCGCGATCGGACGCGCGGCGCGAGGGCCGGACGCGGCTGACGAACGGCTTCGCGACATAAAGCGGCTGGTCGGCCTGCATCGTTGTGGCGTCGTTCATTGCGGCCTCCTCAGATCTTGCCGACGCGGGCGACGAGAAGCCGCGCGCAGCAGAGGACGACGAAAGTCACGAAGAACAGGATGCATCCGAGCGCGATCAGCGCGCTGAGCTGCATGCCGAGCGCTTCGTTGAACTCATTGGCGACGCGCGACGCGATGGTCGATCCGGGATCGAACACTGAAGCCGAGAGGCGGTTGGCGTTGCCGATAACAAAGGTCACCGCCATGGTTTCGCCGAGCGCGCGGCCAAGGCCCAGCATGGTGGCGCCGATAATGCTGACGCCCGCCTGTGGCAGCAGCACATGGCGCACCACCTCCCATGTCGTGCAGCCGACTCCATACGCACTCTCGCGCAGCACGGATGGAATCTGATCCAGCATGTCGCGCGTGATCGAGGCGATGAAGGGCGTGATCATGAAGGCGAGGATCAGCCCCGCGGTCAGCACGCCGAGGCCCGAGGGCGCGCGCGCATAGAGGATCGTGCCGACGAGCGGCAGACCCTCGACGATCTTGGACACCGGCGTCTGAACATAGGCGCCGACAAGCGGCACGAACACGAACAGACCCCACATGCCGTAGATGATGCTGGGCACCGCGGCGAGCAACTCGACGGCCGTGGAGACGGGCCGCTTCATCCAGGCCGGCGCGAGCTGCGTCAGGAAGATCGCGATGCCGAGCGAAAGAGGGATGCCGACGATCATCGCGATCGCCGCGGTGGTGAGCGTGCCGGCGATCGCAGGCCAGGCACCGTATTGATCGCTTTGCGTATCCCACACGCTCGAGGTCAGAAAGCCGACGCCGAACTGGCGGAAGGCTGGCCAGCCGCCGATGACCATCGACAGCATGATGCCGGCGAGAAGAACCAGCACGATCAGCGCCGATCCCCGGCTCGCATATTCGAATAGTCGATCGGACGTCGTTGAAGGCTTGGTGCGGCGACTCAACTGGCCGCTTTCCGTCGCTTCAGTCATCGCCAGGGGCGCCGCGCTCATGGGTTGCAACTCTCACTGTCACCGAGATCGCGCCTGGCGAAAAGCCTCTAGGGCGCGTTCGGCCGAAACCGCGAAGAAGCAAGCCGGGCGCGACGCGCCCGGCCTGCCGGTCACACGGGGATTAGTGCGTGAACTTCAGTTCCTGACCCCATGTCTGGCGGATCGCCGCCTTCACATTGGTCGGGAGCGGGACGTAGTCGAGATCGGTCGCGATCTTGTCGCCGTTGGAGTAGGCCCAATCGAAGAACTTCAGCGCGGCCTGGTTCTTGGCGGCGTCGCCATCCTTGCGGATGAGGATGAAGGTCGCCGACGTGATCGGCCACGCTTCGTCGCCCGGCTGGTTGTTCAGGATGATGCCGAAGCCCGGAGCAGCGTTCCAGTCGGCGTTGGCGGCCGCGGCCTGGAAGGCCTTGTTCTCAGGCGCCGGATACTTGCCGTCCTTGTTGGCGACGAGCGCAAAAGCGAGCTTGTTCTGCTTGGCGTAGGCGTACTCGACATAGCCGATCGAGTTCGGGACCTGCTTGACCGACGCGGAGACGCCCTCGTTGCCCTTGCCGCCGACGCCGACCGGCCAACTGACCGAGGTGTTGGCGCCGATCTTCGACTTCCACTCGTCCGAGACGCGCGACAGATAGTCCGTCCACACGAAGCTCGTGCCCGAGCCGTCCGAGCGATAGACCACGTTGATTGCAGCATCGGGCAAGGTCACGCCCGAGTTGAGGCCGGCGATCGCCTTGTCGTTCCACTTGGTGATCTTGCCGAGATAGATGTCGGCGAGAACCGCGCCTGTGAGCTTGAGCCCGCCGGCGCCGACGCCCTGAACGTTGATCGCGGGGACGATGCCGCCCATCGCGGACGGGAACTGGATCAGGCCGTCGGTCTTGAGCTCGTCGCCCTTGAGAGGCATGTCGGACGCGCCAAAATCGACGGTCTTCGCCTTGATCTGACGGATGCCGCCGCCCGAGCCGATCGACTGGTAGTTCAGGCCGATATTCGCTGAGGCCTTATAGGCCTCGGCCCACTTGGCGTAGAGCGGGAAAGGGAAGGTCGCGCCGGCGCCGGTGATATCGGCGGCGGAGGCGGAAATGGCCGACGCGGCGAGGAAGCCGGCCGCGGCCAGAAAATTCATCGGTTTCACAGTGTTACTCCCTGTTGGGATCTGGGCGCGCGCGGCGCGGAGCTCCCACGCCCATCGCGCAAGCCTCGCCTATCGAGGACAGGTGAGCCGGCTACGACGGTTCGATGACAGCCAGATGACAGCGGACCTTTGACTCAAAAGGTCAGCACCTCCACAGATCACCGCAGGAGGGGCAAAGTAATGGAAAAGCTTGAGCCTTTGCCGACCTCACTCGCGATATCGAGCCGGCCGCGATGGCGGCCGACAATATGTTTCACGAGCGCCAGCCCAAGGCCGGTGCCACCCTTTTGCCGGCTTTCCTTCGCATCCACCCGATAGAAGCGTTCAGTCAAACGCGGAAGATGTTCTGGCGCGATCCCCGGCCCATCATCGCTGACGACGATCTTCACCGCGCGGCCATCGCCGGGCAGCGACGCGCCGGCACCAACCAGAACGTCGGTTCGCCCGCCGTCGCGGCCATATTTAAGGGCGTTCTCGACCAGGTTCTCCACCACCCGGTAGAGCTCGTCGCGATCGCCGGCGACCGTCCATGGACCGCTTTCCGTCTTCAGATGAAGCTGCGCCTGGCGGTCGCGCGCCACGAGCCGCAATCCGTCGACCGCCTCGCGGACCACCCCCTCGACATTCACGGGAGCCGAGGGCGGGACGTGGCGATTCATCTCGATCCGCGAGAGCGACAGGAGATCATCAATTAGGCGAGCCATGCGACGGGCCTGATCGCTCATGACGCCAAGAAAGCGATCCCGCGCATTGGCGTCGTTCCGCGCTGCGCCCTGAAGGGTTTCGATGAAGCCGATCAAAGAGGCGAGCGGGGTTCGCAGTTCGTGGCTGGCGTTGGCGACGAAATCCGTCCGCATACGCTCGGCCGCCAGTTCGGCCGTACGGTCGTTGAACAGCAGGAGGACGGCGCCGCCGCTCTCTGGCTCCAAAGTCGCTTCGACCGCGTAGCGCCTCTCGACCGGGATGCGTTCGACATGCTCGACCGAGGCTCGCCCGCCCTGTCGGGCCGCGGATGCGGCGGCGAAGATGTCGGGCGCGCGGACCCCGGTCCAGAGCGGCTCGCCGATCTTGAGTCGGGGAAAAAGATCAACCGCCGGGCCGTTCGCGGCCGCGACGTCGTCGTCCGGACCGATCAGGATCGCGGGGGCAGGGATCGCCGCCAGCAGGCGATGAGCGTCAGGCATGCGGCTCGGATCGGGCATGGCGGCTATGTAGATGGGCGCGCGGGCGACGTCACGAGGGATCAGGCATCCACGAGATTTCCAAGGCTTGCGGAGGGGCGGCGGCGCGCGTATATGCGCGTCAGACAACTCCGCGTGATCGTAAGGTCACAGAATGAGAGTGGGTCCCCCCCGGGGCCCGCTCTTTTTTATTGACCGAAGCGCGGAGCCAACAGGACGCAGATTTTCATGAGCAGCGCCGAACCGCGCCTCATCACCGAAACCGGCCTCGCCGCGCGCGTGGCGTCAATTGTCGAGCCGCCAATCGAGGGGCTGGGTTTCCGTCTCGTGCGCGTGAAGGTCACCGCGCAGAACGGCTGCACCGTGCAGATCATGGCCGAGCGCCCGGATGGCCAAATGGGCGTCGATGAATGCGAGGCGGTGAGCCGCGCGATCTCGCCGATCTTTGACGTCGAGGACCCGATCGCAGGCGAATATAATCTTGAAATCTCGTCGCCGGGCATCGACCGCCCGCTGGTGCGCGCCAGTGATTTCACGCGCTGGGCCGGACACGACGCCAAGATCGAAATGGCCACGCCATTCAATGGCCGCAAGCGCTATCGCGGCGTGGTCGAGGGCGTCGAAGACGATTCAGCCATCGTGCGCAACGAGGACGCGCCGGAAGGCGAAGATCCGCATTGGCGCATTCCGATCGCCGATATGCATGAGGCGCGGCTCGTCCTCACCGACGCGCTGATCGACGCCGCTCTCGGCCGCACGGGCGCCAAGCCGAAGTCGCCTAAGCCCAGGGGCGGCCCTCGCAAACCGCATCCGAAAGCCCAGCAGAAATCCGCAGACAACACATCACAGGGCGAGCGAAAACCGCGCCCGAACAAGACGAAGGAGAATTGATCATGGCCGTCAGCGCAAACCGGCTCGAATTGCTGCAGATCGCCGACGCGGTGGCCCGCGAGAAGCTGATCGAACGCGAGATCGTCATCGCGGCGATGGAGGACAGCTACGCCAAGGCGGCGCGCTCGCGTTACGGCGCCGAGACCGACATCCACGCCGAGATCAATCCGAAGACCGGCGAACTCAGGCTGTCGCGTCACATGCTGGTTGTCGATCTCGTCGAGGATTCCGCCAAGCAGATCTCGATCGAGGATGCGCGCATCAAGAATCCGGCGGCGCAGGTTGGCGACGTGATCTCCGAGCAGCTTCCGCCTTTCGAATTCGGCCGCATCGCAGCGCAGTCGGCCAAGCAGGTGATCGTGCAGAAGGTGCGCGACGCCGAGCGCGAGCGCCAGTACGAGGATTACAAGGGCCGCATCGGCGAAGTCATCAACGGCGTCGTGAAGCGCGTCGAATATGGCAACGTCATCGTCGATCTCGGTCGCGGCGAGGCGATCGCGCGCCGCGACGAACTCATTCCGCGCGAGACCTTCAAGCCCGGCGATCGCATTCGCGCCTATATCTTCGACGTGCGCCGCGAACAGCGCGGCCCGCAGATTTTCCTGTCACGCACCCATCCCCAGTTCACCGCGAAGCTGTTCGCGCAGGAGGTGCCGGAAATCTATGACGGCATCATCGAGATCAAGGCGGTCGCGCGCGATCCTGGTTCGCGCGCCAAGATCGCGGTGATCTCCAACGATTCCTCGATCGACCCGGTCGGCGCCTGCGTCGGCATGCGCGGCTCGCGCGTGCAGGCCGTCGTCGGCGAATTGCAGGGCGAACGCATCGACATCATCCCGTGGTCGCAGGACGTCGCAACCTTCATCGTCAACGCGCTGCAGCCGGCGGAAGTCGCGAAGGTGGTGCTTGATGAAGATGCCGAGCGCATCGACGTCGTCGTTCCTGACGATCAGCTCTCGCTCGCGATCGGTCGTCGCGGCCAGAACGTGCGCCTCGCTTCGCAGCTCACCGGATGGAACATCGACATCCTGACCGAGGCGGAAGAATCCGAACGTCGGCACAAGGAGTTCGTCGAGCGCTCGACGCTGTTCATGACAGCGCTGAACGTCGACGAGACCGTCGGCCAGCTCCTCGCATCGGAAGGCTTCCGCACGGTCGAGGACGTCGCCTATGTCGAACTCAATGAACTCTCCAGCATCGACGGTCTTGACGGCGATACTGCTGGCGAAATCCAGCGTCGCGCGCAGGATTATCTCGCCGCGCTCGAAGCCGAGCGCGACGCCCGCCGCAAGGAGCTCGGCGTCGAGGACGAGCTTCGCGAGGTGCCCGGCGTCACGACCGCGATGATGGTCAAGTTCGGCGAGGACGGCATCAAGACGATCGAAGATCTCGCTGGTTGCGCCACCGACGAACTTGCCGGCTGGAGCGAGCGCAAAGTCACGGAGAAGGGCGGCGAGCGCCACAGCGAAGTCACGCGCCATCCGGGCCTGCTCGACGGCATGGACCTGTCGCGCGACGAGATCGAGGCGATCATCATGGCCGCACGCATCAAGGCCGGCTGGATCGAGGCTCCGGCGGAAGCGCCGGCCGAAGGCGAAACGGCGTAAGGATGCGTCGAGCCGCGCGCCGTGGATGGAGACGTTGATCTGGAGCGTTCCTGCATCGTCACGCGCGAAACGCGCGATCCATCCGAGCTGATCCGTTTCGTCCGCGCCCCGGACGGAACGGCGACGCCCGACCTGAAGAGAAAGCTTCCCGGTCGCGGCGCCTGGATTTCCGCGCGCGCCGAGATTATCTCCCGGGCGACGCCGAAGGCGTTCTCGCGCGCCTTTCGGGCCGAGACGAAAATTCCGGACGATCTGGCCGGACTCGTCGAGCGGCTTCTCAGGCAGGACGCCCTGCAATCGCTCTCGCTCGCCAACAAGGCCGGCCGTGTGGTGACGGGCTTCGATCAGGCGTTGGAGGCGGTTCAGAAAAATCGCGCCGTCGCCGTGCTGCATGCGCGGGAGGCGGCGGAAAATGGGCGGCGCAAGCTTCAAGGCGCCTCCAGAGGCGCGATCGAGGCGCTTGCGCCCTTCGAAAGTGGAGAAATGGATTTGGCTTTGGGCCGTATCCATGTGATACACGCGGCGCTCACGGTTGGCGCTGTCAGCGACGCGTGTCTGTCCCGTTGCCGTTTTCTCCTCGCGTTCCGGGGAGAGAGCGGGGACGGCGCGCGCATTGGCGAAGCGGTTACGGAAGCCGGGCCAGGGGCCCAGGCAGGATCGAAGGCTGAATGACTGATACGAAAAATCCGGGCGACAAGACGCTGCATGTGTCGTCCACGAAGACCCTGACGCTGAAGCGCCCCGAAACCGGAACGGTGCGCCAGAGCTTCTCCCATGGCCGCACGAAATCGGTCGTGGTCGAGAAGGTGAAGCGTCATACCTCGCCGCCGCCCGCCGCGCCCCGACCTGTCGAGGTGAAGGAAGCGCCGAAGCCGGCGCCCGCCCCCGTTCAGCCCGCGCCTGCGGCCGCCGCGCGGCCCGCTCAGACTGCGCCGTCGCCGGCCCCAAGCCGGCCTGCGCCCGTCAAGCCGTCGACGCCCGGCGGTCTCGTGCTGCGCCCGCTCTCCAATGACGAGCTTGAGGCGCGCCAGTCCGTGCTCGAGGATTCGCGCAAGCGCGAGGAAGAGACGCGCCGTCAGGCCGAAACAGAAGCCAAGGCGCGCGCCGAACGCGACGCTCGCGAGGCTGCCGAGCGCGCCGCTTCGGAAGCGCGCAAGCGCGAGGAGGACGACCGCCGCCGTCACGAAGACGATCTGAAGCGCAAGGCCGCCGACGAAGCGCGCCGACGCCTTGGCGAGCCGGCGCCGCGCGCGCCATCGGCCGATGGACGGCCGGAACGAGCCGCTTCCGGCGCAGGCGGTTATTCTGTTGGGACTGGCGGCCGGCGGCCGCAGCAACTTAATTTCGACCGTCCGAGACCGGAAGGGCGAGCAGATGAGCGAGCCGACGCTGGCAGCCCGCCGGAACGTTCGGCGCGTCCCTACGGCGATCGTCCGCAAGGCGACCGGCCGTCGCGTCCCTATGGCGACCGTCCTCAGGGCGACCGTCCGCCCCGCCCCTATGGCGACCGTCCGCAAGGCGATCGTCCGCCTCGCCCCTATGGCGACAGGCCCCAGGGCGACCGCCCGCCGCGTCCCTATGGCGACCGTCCTCAGGGCGACCGCCCGCCGCGTCCCTACGGCGATCGTCCTCAGGGCGATCGGCCGCCGCGCCCCTATGGCGACAGGCCCCAAGGCGATCGGCCGCCGCGTCCGTTCGGTGATCGCGGTCCGCGTCCGCCGGGAGGTCCGCGTCCGTTCGGCGGAGGCGGCTTCAATCCAGGACCGGCGCCGGGCGACAATCCCATGGAGGGCGCGCGTCCGCAGCGCTCGCGCGGAGACGGCATGCTGCGCCCGGCGCGCCGGCCGACCACGCCGATCAAGCCGGCCGCCGACGCCAAGCCTGCGAAAGGCGGCGACGCAAACCGCCGCGGCCGCCTGACGCTGTCGAATGCGCTTGAGGATGAGTCGGAGAAGTCGCACTCGACCGCGGCCTTCCGCCGTCGCGTTCAGCGCCTGACGGGCCATCGCGACGAAAGCTCTTCGGAAAAGATTTCGCGCGAGGTGACGGTCCCTGAGACCATCACCATCCAGGAACTCGCGAACCGCATGACGGAGCGCGCCGTCGATGTCATCCGCCTGCTGATGAAGCAGGGGCAGATGCTGAAGATCAACGACGTCATCGACGCCGACACCGCCCAGCTCATCGCCGAGGAAATGGGCCACACGGTCAGGCGCGTGGCGGAATCGGACGTCGAGGAAGGCCTATTCGAAAGCGCCGTCGAGGACACCGCGGAAGAGATGATGCCGCGTCCGCCGGTGGTGACGATCATGGGCCATGTCGATCACGGCAAGACGTCGCTGCTCGACGCGATCCGGCATGCGAATGTCGTGTCCGGCGAGGCCGGCGGCATCACGCAGCATATCGGCGCCTATCAGGTGACCGCCCCATCAGGCGGCAAGATCACCTTCATCGACACGCCCGGCCACGCCGCCTTCAGCGCCATGCGAGCGCGCGGCGCAAAGGTGACGGACATCGTCGTGCTCGTGGTCGCCGCCGATGACGGCGTCATGCCGCAGACGGTGGAGGCCATCAATCACGCCAAGGCGGCGAAGGTGCCGGTGATCGTCGCGATCAACAAGATCGACAAACCTGACGCCAAACCCGAGCGCGTCCGCACCGAGCTTCTGCAATATGAAGTGCAGGTCGAAGCGATGGGCGGCGAAGTGCAGGACGTCGAGGTCTCGGCCAAGAACAAGACCAATCTCGATGGGCTTCTCGAAGCCATCGCCCTGCAGGCGGAACTGCTCGATCTCAAGGCGAACGCCAACCGGCCGGGAGAAGGCACCGTCATCGAAGCGAAGCTCGATCGCGGCCGCGGCCCGGTCACGACCGTGCTTGTCCAGCGTGGCACGCTCGTCGTCGGCGATATCGTCGTCGCCGGCTCCGAATGGGGCAAGGTGCGCGCGTTGATCGCGGACACCGGCGAAAGCGTGAAATTCGCTGGCCCGTCGTTCCCGGTCGAGGTGCTCGGCTTCTCCGGCACGCCTGACGCGGGTGACCGCGTCGCGGTGGTCGACAACGAAGCGCGCGCCCGTGAAATCACGGCCTATCGTGAACGTCAGAAGCGCGACAAGGCCGTCGCGCGTCAGGCGACCATGCGCGGCTCGCTCGCCGAGATGATGAAGGGCGTGAAGGACAGCGCCGGCAAGAAGGAGTTCCCGCTCATCGTCAAAGCCGATGTGCAGGGCTCGGTCGAAGCGATCGTGTCGGCGCTCGAGAAACTCGGCAACGACGAGGTGCGCGCGCGCGTCATCCATTCGGGCGTCGGCGGCATCACCGAAAGCGACATCACGCTGGCGGAATCCTCAGCCGCGGCGGTCATCGGCTTTAACGTGCGCGCCCACAAGGAAGCGCGCGAGGCGGCCGAGCGCACTGGCACCGAAATCCGCTACTACAACATCATCTACAACCTCGTGGATGACGTGAAGGACGCCATGTCCGGACTGCTCGCGCCAACCTTGCGCGAGGAGCGACTCGGCGAAGCGCAGATCAAGGAGATCTTCGCGGTGTCCAAGGTCGGCAAGGTGGCGGGCTGCGTGGTGTCCGACGGCGTGGTGCAGCGCGGCGCGAATGTTCGCTTGATCCGCGACAACGTGGTCATCCACGAAGGCAAGCTGTCGACGCTGCAGCGCTTCAAGGACCAGGTCGCGGAAGTGCGCGCCGGTCAGGAATGCGGCATGTCGTTTGAGAATTATCAGGACATGCGCGCCGGCGACGTCATCGAGTGTTACAAGGTCGAAGAGGTCAAGCGGACGCTCTGATCCGCTCCACCGCGCCTCAAGTCATGCCGGCGCTTGTCGCCGGCGGCCATGTCTGTTTGCCTCCCGCATAGAGACATGGCCGGCCGGATAGCCCGGCCATGACGAAGCGCACTGCAACTCTTTCCGGTTCGAGCCCGGGAGTTGAGCGAATGAAGAAGAAATCAGCCCACCCCGCAGGTCCTTCGCAGCGCCAGTTGCGCGTCGGCGAGCTTATCCGTCAGGCGCTCTCGGAGATGCTGGCGCGTGGCGACATCTATGACGACACGCTTGCGTCCCATCCTGTCTCGGTGACGAGCGTGCGGGTCACGCCCGATCTCAAGCTCGCCGACATCCGCATCCTGCCGCTTGGCGGCGAGGATACGATCGCGGTTCTCGCCGCGCTCGACCACAACCGCAAATTCATCCGCGGCGAGATCGCTCACCGCATCAATCTGAAGTTCGCGCCCGACATCCGCTTCCATGCGGACGACAGTTTCGACGCGCGCACCCAGATCGAACGCATCCTCGATTCCGAGCAGGTTCGCCGCGACACGCGCAAACCCGCCGCTTCCAACGACTGACCAGAAACCGTCGCGCCGGTTCGACTCCGGCGACGGAGAGAACCAATGACCGAGCACGCCAAACCTCTCGACATGCGCGAAAAGCCGTCGGCTCCGCCGCGTTCCGACACGCCGCGGCCCAAGAAGCGCGACGTGGACGGATGGTTCGTGCTGGACAAGCCGACGGGCGTCACCTCGACCCATGCGGTGTCGATCATCAAGCGCCTCTTCCGGGCGAAGAAGGCGGGGCATGCCGGCACGCTCGATCCCCTCGCCTCCGGCTGCCTGCCCATTGCGCTTGGCGAGGCAACGAAGACCGTTCCCTATGTCATGGACGGCCGCAAAGCCTATCGCTTCACCGTGACCTGGGGCGCCGAGACCGACACGGACGATTCAGAAGGTCGCGTCATCGCAACTTCAGACCAGCGTCCGACGCGCGCCGAGGTCGAGACCGCGCTGCCTGCTTTCGTCGGCGTTATTTCTCAAACGCCGCCGAAATTCTCCGCCATCCGCGTCGCCGGCGAGCGCGCCTACGATCTCGCGCGCGAGGGCGAAGATGTAGAACTGAAGCCGCGCGAGATTCTGATCGAGGAATTGGTCGTCGTTGCTCATGACGACGCGACGACGACGCTCGACGCGCGCACCGGCAAAGGCGCCTATGTGCGCGCGATCGCGCGTGACCTCGGCCGCGCGCTTGGCTGCGGTGGGCATATCAGCGCGCTTCGGCGCACCCGCGTCGGACCGTTCCGCGAAAGCGACCTCACACCGCTGCCGCCGCGCGATTCCAGCGACGAAGCGTTGAGCGACGCTCAGCTCGCGGCGCTGCTCAAGCCTGCTTCGGCTGCTCTTTCGGAGTTGCCTTCAGTCACGGTCTCGCGCGGCGACGCCGGCCGGCTGCTGCGGGGCCAGGGCGTGATTCTGCGCGGCCGCGATGCGCCGATCACGACTGACGCCGTCGCAGTGCATGCAGATGGCGCGCTCATCGCCATTGGCGAGATCGACGGAGGCGAGCTTCGGCCGCGTCGCGTCTTCCTGCAAGACAGGCGATAGCGCCTGATATTGTAAGAACGCTTCAGGCGGCGCGATCGACGTCGCGCGTCGCGTCCTGCAGAAACGCGCGGACGCTCGCCTCGATCGACGCGATTTCGCGCGCCGCTTTCATCGCCGCATTGTGCAGCGTGCGCGCAGCGCGTTCGCTGGCGGCGGCGTTGTCAGCCAGACCTTCCATGCCGTCGGCGACCCCGCCCGCGCGGCGGACGACATCCTGGGCCTGCCTGGAAATCGCATCGCTCGCCTGAACCTGCTCGCGCATCGCGTAATGGAGCCTGGATGTAGTCTCATCGACGATGCGAATTGCAGCTTCAGCATTCTCGCTGCTCGCGACAACCATCGAGACGCGCCCCTGGATGGCGGCGATACTTGTGGCGATCTGACGAGTGGCGTCCGCTGTCTGCTTCGACAACGCCTTCACCTCTGTCGCCACGATTGCGAAACCGCGACCGGATTCGCCCGCGCGCGCCGCTTCAATCGTCGCATTCAGCGCCAGCAGATTGGTCTGTCCCGCGATGCGCTCGATCAGGCCGACGATCTCGTCGATGCGCGCCGCATCCTCGGCCAGCGCGCCAATCGCCTCGGCGCTGCGCGTCGTATGGGTGATCGCCGACTTGGCGGCTTCGCCAACGCGACCGACGGCCTCGGCCGCATCGCTGACGGCGCGCGCCATTCCGTCGCTCGCATCGGCGACGCTCGACGCCTGCGATGAGGATGCGCCGGACTCGGCGCGCGTTTCCGCGGCCAGCGCCTGCGTTTCCCCCGTCGCATCGACGATCAGGCGCGAAGCGTCGCGCAACTCGTCGGCGGCGGCGCCGATCGTGGCGAGAATCGTCGAAACGTCGCGCTGAAAGCGATCACGGGCCGCCGCCAGCTCTTCGCGCCGCCGCATCTGCAATTCGCGATCACGCTCGATCTCGAGCGCGCTCATTTCGGCTTCAGCGCGCGCCGTCTGCGCCGAGGCTGTGGCCTCGGCGCTCTCCTGGAAACGCGCGACGACCGCGAGGCCGGTGAAGACAAGCATAGCCGTCTCGACCACGACGACCGCAGCATGGAAAGTCATCCTGAGAAAATCTGATCCGCCGGGATAGAGGGCGCTCGGCAGAAGAAAATTGAGAGAGAGGTGATGGACCGCGATCAGCCCCGCCGTCGCGATTGTGATGCGCCAGTCGCAATATCCCGCGACCATGGCGAGCACCGCGAAATAATAGAAATGCGCCTCGACCTGCCAGAGATGTCCCGAAAAAAGCAGGACGAGGAGCGAGGTCTGCGCAACGAGCGCAACGCCGACCGACAGCGTTACGATCGTCGTCGATCGCTGCATCCGCTGCAGAATATAGGGAACGAGCGCGCAGGCGAGCGCTGCGACGCCCGCCGCCCAAGCGCCCTTGCCGAGCAGCCAGGCGACGATTGCGATGATCGGCGCGTGAATCACCGCAGCAAAAATCAGCGCGCGCGTGATGATATTCCGGAAGGCCGCGAGATCGATATTCATCCGCTCGACCATCCAATCCGGACGTCGGAAGCGCACCACGCGATCGCTCTTGCATCAAGAGCGAAGAGAGCCCCTCCGGCGAGAACGCGATCGGAGAAATCGGGCCGATCAGGTTTGACGAAGACGACGAAGCCAAACGCCCCGGACCGCAGCAACGAGCTGCCCGCAACGGTGGCGCGCGTCGCCGCGGCGGCTGAGTCGACCCAGGGCGCATAGATGACTGCGATCGGCGCGGCCGGATCAACCGGTCGCAATTGCGCCCGCGCCATCAGCGCGGGAGCCGCCACACTCGCAATGAGGATTAAGACAACATCCAAGAACCGTCGCCCGGCATTGCGCCGCGCGACGGAATGAGCAATCGACATCGCCACACCGCCGTCGGCCCCCCGGCGGGCCGCGCATTTCGCTTTTAGGCGATCGCTGTTAACGCATTGTTATCCGCTTGCGGCGGCGCCCGCGATCAGACGCCAGCCTGGATGTCCTTGGCGGCTTGCGTCATCAGATCGTCCATGGTGCGGCGGATCTGGTGATCGCTTTCATGGACGCCGGCGGCGTCGAAGTCAGTGCGGATCTTCTTGAAGACGTCGTGATCGCCGATCTCCTCGAAGTCCGACATCACCACCGACTTCGCATAGGCGTCAGCGTCGGCGCCGCTCTTGCCCAGTTTGGCTGCCGCCCAAAGGCCGAGCAGCTTGTTGCGCCGGGCTGTCGCCTTGAACCGAAGCTCCTCGTCATGGGCGAACTTCTTCTCGAAGGCGTCCTTGCGGTCGTCCATGCCGGAGGTCATTTCTGGTCCTTTCCTGATGGCCCGATCAAGGGCCTCCCGTGATCATCGGCGATATAGCGAGGCGTCGACCGGCGCGCCAGACGCCTGCTCGCGAAAGGGAAAGACGTCAGGCGAAAGCGTCGAACAGATGGCCCAACAGCATCTGCCAGATGATCAAAGGGGTAAGAATTGCGCCGAGCAGCGCCAGCGCCAACCCCGTCCGCGGCGCGCGGCCGATTGCGCCCAAGACGAGCGCCGGCAAGCTGAGCAGCAGAAAGGGCGGCGTCGCGAAGAACAAGGGAATCATCCCGAAGCCGCTCGCATAGGGATTGCGCATCTCCTGGATCGCAATGCCCGCCGCCCAGAGCCAATAGAATAGCTGTAGCGTCGATAGAGCCAGCGCGACCCAACGAAGACGCGCGCCAATCCGTGAATCCGGGCGCCTGGTCGAAGATTGGACGGGCATGGCGCTTCCTTGTCGCTGAGCGAATATGAACTATGTTCAATACCGTCAGCGAACCTTGCGATGCGCGCTGGCGCACGTTTCCGCGCGTTCAAGCTGTCGCGCGGCCGCCAATCTTGCATTGCATCATGGAAAGGCCATATGGGGATGGACAGATCACATCCGTTGTCTGCGGCCGTCCCTTCGTCTACCGTCTCAACAGGGGACCCCGATGCGCCAATCGCTCGACCGACGGCCCGACAGCGCGCCCGAACGGAAGGCCCCAAATCCATGGATTTCTCCAAACCACGGTACATTCCGATGAATCGTCGTCGCCGCATTTACGAGGGCAAGGCCAAGGTCCTGTATGAGGGGCCGGAGCCGGGAACGCTGATCCAGCACTTCAAGGACGACGCGACGGCCTTCAATGCCAAGAAACACGAGGTCATCGACGGCAAGGGCGTGCTGAACAACCGGATCTCGGAGTATGTCTTCACGCATCTCAACAATATCGGCGTGCCCACCCACTTCATCAAACGGCTCAACATGCGCGAGCAGTTGATCCGCGAGGTCGAGATCATTCCCCTCGAGGTCGTGGTCCGTAATGTCGCCGCCGGTTCGCTGGCGGAGCGACTTGGCCTTGAGGAAGGCACCCAGCTCCCGCGCTCCATCATCGAATTCTATTACAAGAGCGACAAGCTCAACGATCCCATGGTGTCGGAAGAGCACATCACCGCCTTCGGCTGGGCGACGCCGCAGGAGATCGACGACATCATGGCGCTCGCCATCCGGGTGAACGACTTCCTCTCGGGCATCTTCCTCGGTGTCGGCATCCGCCTGGTCGATTTCAAGATGGAGACGGGGCGGCTCTGGGAGGGCGAGATGATGCGCATCGTCGTCGCCGACGAGATCAGTCCCGATTCCTGCCGTCTCTGGGACATGAAGTCGAACGACAAGCTCGACAAGGATCGCTTCCGCCGCGACATGGGCGGGCTGGTGGAGGCCTATTCCGAGGTGGCGCGCCGGCTCGGCATCATGAGCGAGAACGAGCGCCCGACCCATACGGGACCGAAGCTGGTGCAGTGAATGGCGACCTCGCTCCGAAACAATGAAGGCCCCGCGAGGGGCCTTTTTCTTTTATCAACCAGCGCGCCGCGCCCGCGAATCTATCTGCTTGCGGACATGGCGGCGAACAGCGGTTTCGCATTCTGCTTGGGCATTTTCTCGGCCAGGCCCATCATGCGTTCGCGACGACCCATCTCGGCCCAGATTTCCTCGGGGGTGATGCCGGAAGCCGCCCAGAGAACCACAAGATTGTAGATCAGGTCGGCGCTCTCCGCGATCACCGCAGAACGGTCGCCCTTCACGGCGTCGAGCCCGACCTCGACGGCCTCCTCGCCGACCTTTTTCGCCATCTTGGCGATCCCGCCGGCCATGAGTTTGGCGGTCCGTGAGATCGCAGGATCACAGTCCCGCGCCCGGTGAACGCCTTCATACAGTCGTTCAATCGAATCGCTCATGAATTACCCTGATATACCAACTCCATGAATAAATCACTTAAACTTTGCCGGCTCAATAGAAAAATGGTTTCCAGCGGGTGACATTTGTTTGAATGAGACTTCCGTCCTGATGCAGCGCGCCGACAATGCGTCCCCTATTTCCAGAACGGCTTCACCTCGATCAGCTTGCTTAAAGCGGCTTCAGCCTTTGAGATGAGCGCTTCCGCACACGCCGACTCCTGGCCGGCAAGGAAACCCGCTGCGTAGCCGCCCGCATCGCCGCCCTCGGCCGCCAGATCCACGAGCAGACTCCGGTGCGTCGCGATGTCGTTGAGGGCGCCAAGGCGGTCGAGCAACCTCTTCAGGGCGGCGAGCATACGATCCCGTTTTCGCCTGGCGTCCGGGAAAATATCCGCGAACAGCTCAATGGCGAAGCGCTGCTTCTTGGCCTGGATGCGAAGGGCATGAAGAGTCTCGACGCCGCCATCCGCCGCATGCTTCGCGCGTTTCCTGAGTTTTCTCCAACGCCGTCGGAGTTCTTTGCGCGCGGCCTCAGCGATGACGCCTCGTGCGCCCTTATCCGCCGGCGCGTCTCCCAGGCGTGCAGCTACACGCTCGATTTGCTCCCGCCATGCCGGCGAGGCGATTGAAGCACGCGCCTTGTCGAACGCCTGCGCCCGCTTCTCCTGCGCCCGCACGCGCAGCGCGGCGAAACCGGCCGGCGCGTCCGCGATGTCTGGCGCGAGAGCCCCTTGCAGGAGCGTGTCGAGATCACGGGCCGGTCCGAGTTCCTGGCCCGCCCAACGCAGCGCGACCGCAAGCTCGTCAATCAGCCCGTCATTTCCCCCGCGCCGGACGATCGACGCCATTGTGCGCGCGCGACGAAGAGCCACGCGGAGCTGATGGACTCCCTTCTCCCCTTCAGTCTCCAGCGTTGACGCGCAATCAAGCACACGCAGCAGCGTCTCGCGAAGCAGAGGCCGCAATATTTCGCCGCCTCCCTGGCGGGCGCGAACTTCATTGGTCTGCGGCTCGATATCGATCGCCGTCTGATCCACGCGGCTTCCTCTGGCTGATGTGGCGCGCATCACGGCGACGCCGTCATCAAAACGTCAAGAGGCTCGCCGGCAATGGCGCGGAGATTTCTGCGGCATCGAGCAGAAGAGGAGAAAATCTGAAATTTATCAAATTATTACTCGATTTTTCCGGCGATCTGGCGGTCCGCTTCGATGGCCCGCGGCCAATCATTCGCTGGCGTTCGATTCAGCGGCCTTTCGTTTGCCGGCTGTCTTATCGGGCCGATCTTCGCTGAATGAATCGCATCACAGGAATTGGGTGGTCGGCGTCCTCGCGCGGAATTACGTCGACGAGGTTGCAGGGGAATCGCCATGAGCCGAAAAGATTGGGCGCTGCTGTTGATGCTGTCGCTCCTGTGGGGGGCGTCATTCCTCTTCATCCGCGTCGCGGTTCAGGACATCCCGCCTTTCACGCTGGTGTTCGGGCGCGTTGGAATCGCGGCGCTCGCGCTTGGGCTGTTGCTCGCCGCGACCGGGGAAGGAGCGCCACGCGGCCGCTCGGTCTGGATCGCGCTCGCGACTATGGGCGTCCTCAACAACATCATTCCCTTCAGCCTGATCTTCTGGGGGCAGAAGGAGATTGGCGCCGGCCTCGCATCGATCCTGAATGCGACGACGCCGCTCTTCACCGTTCTCGTCGCACATGTCTTCACGACCGATGAGAAGTTGACGCCGGCGAAAATCCTCGGCGTGGCGCTCGGCATCGCCGGCGTCGCAGCGATGATCGGGCCTTCGGCGCTGGCGGGCCTTGATCGCTCGATCGCGGCCCAGCTCGCCTGCCTCGGCGCGGCGTTGTCCTATGGTTTCGCCGGCATCTATGGCCGCCGCTTCAAGCCGATGGGCGTGAAGCCGATGTACACCGCGTTTGGCACCTTGACCGCCAGCGCGTCGATCATGCTCGTGATCGCCGCGATCGTCGACCAGCCCTGGCGTCTGCCCGCTCCATCGATGACGGCGATCGGCGCGCTGCTTGGCCTCGCGCTCCTATCAACGGCGCTCGCCTATCTTATCTTCTATCGCATTCTCGCCAGCGCCGGCGCGACCAATCTCTCACTGGTGACCTTTCTCATTCCGCCAAGCGCGATCCTGCTTGGCGTGATCATTCTTGGCGAGCGGATTGAGCCGCGACACATCGTCGGGATGATCTTCATCGGCGCCGGTCTCGCCTGCATCGACGGCAAGCTCGCCCGCCTGTTTCGACGCGAAGCGTCCGGGCGGGCGTCCGCCTGACGCAAGCGTGATTTTCGCGCAATTTTTTGCAGCGGCGGCGAATCCTTTCGCCGTCTGCGCGCCTCTCTCCGGGGAAGACCGCCGAACGACCGGCGCGTCGAACGGGAGAGCATGTGATGGCGCTCTACAGAAAGAACATCGGCGGCGGACAGCAAATCGCGAGGCTCGCGATGGGCGGCGCGGCTGCAGCCGCATCGCTCGTCTTCCTCGCATCGCCCCTCAATCTCGTCGGCGCTGCGGCCGGGCTCATCTTCGCGATCACCGGGCTCGTCGGCTACTGTCCGATGTGCGCCATCGCCGATAGCGGCGCGCGCAAGCGAGCCGAGAGATGACGAGCCACCTCCTCTCCGAATCCCTGTTCAACGCCGCTCGCCATGGCGAGCGCGAGGCGATCATGCGCGTGCTGGAAGTCGCGCAGCCCGACATCAGGCGCTATGCGCGCGCCGCCTGCCGCACATCGGCCGACGCGGAAGACGCCGCGCAGGAGGCGCTGTGGCTTCTGTTCCGGCGCGTCGGCGCCATCCGGTCGCTCGCGTCCTTTTCAAGCTGGCTGTTCACGGTCGTGCGCCGCGAATGTCTCAGACTGGCGCGTCGCGCCGGCTTGTTGCGCGGCGAACCGCTTGAAGAGCCTGATCTTGCGCCGGCGTCATCTTCGTCCAACGCCGATCTCCGGCTCGATCTTGCCGCGGCGATCGAGGCGCTGCCCGCGCATTATCGCGAGATCATCCTGATGCGCGACGTCAGGGAAATGACCATCGACGAAATCGCCGCGGCGCTCAACGCGACGCGGCAATCCACCAAGGCCCGCCTGCATCGCGCCCGCTCGCTGATGCGCGAATATCTCGCGAGATAATACATGACCGACTATCACGCCCGCAGCGATCCCGAACTCACGCCCGCTCTCATCGGCCTCGCTTGCCCACGGCTTGCTGGGACTGCGCCCCTCGACGAGGCGATGGCGTCTAGCTGAGGTCGCCGCGCGTGTGGCGCTTGAACAGCTTCGCGACGTCACGATAGACGGCGCGCTTGAATGGCACCACGAGGTCGACCGTCGCTTCAAGTTTTTCCCAGCGCCAGTGGGAAAATTCCGGCTTCTCGCCGCCGTCGGGCGTCTCGATATTGATTTCGCCTTCATCGCCGACGAAGCGGAATGCGATCCATTTCTGCGCCTGCCCGCGATAGCGGTTGCGCCATGATTTGCGCAGCATCGGTTTCGGCAGATCATAGGCCAGCCAACGCGGCGCTTCGGCAAGAAACTCGGCGCTGGCGACATTCGTCTCTTCGCGCAGCTCGCGCGCCGCCGCCTCGCGCGGCGTCTCGCCTTCATCAATGCCGCCCTGCGGCATCTGCCAGGCATATTTCTCGTCGGCCGCAAGCCCACGTCGCCGGCCGATGAACACATCGCCCTCGTGATTGAACAGCGCGATGCCGACGCAGGCGCGATAGTCCGCAAGCTCCGGGGGCAACAGACTCACCGTCCGCCGTCCTTTTTCCCTGTCGTGACGGCGTAACTGACTGGCACGAGAACGATTCCCTTCGCATCGAGCGCGCGGGCCCAGCGCGCGATGCGATCGATCGTCATCGGCAACGCGCTCGCCGCGCCGATGGCGACGCCCTTGTCGCGCGCCATAGTTTCCAGCTTCGCAAGCTCCTTGTCGATCGCATCGGCGCGCAAGACTGCGTCGATCACCGAATCCGCCCGCGCCGCAGGCGCCTTCAGACCCTGAGCCACGGAAACGATCTGTGAGCGGTTGGACGAGCCGTCATCGACAATCATCAGTCCGCGATTGGCCATTTCCTTCAGCATCGGCGCGAGCGGCGCGCCGTCCGCCGAGAATTTCGCGCCCATATAATTGACCACGCCGACATAGCCCTGGATGCGGCTCATCACCCATTGCAGCTTGTCGAGATTCTCCGCATCGGCGACGCCCGTGCGCAGCGTGTGCGGTCCGGGATCGTTGTCGGGATAATCGAACGGCTCCATCGGCGCCTGCATGAAGAGTTCGTGGCCCTCGGCGCGGGCGCGCTGCGTCTGACGGTCGAGCTCGCCGCCATAAGGCGCGAAGGCGAGCGACACCGCGCCCGGCAATTTCGCGATCGCATCACTGGTCGCCGTCTGGCTGACGCCGAGGCCGCCGACAAGGATGGCGATGCGCGGTTTGCCGGCGACAGAATCGGCTGCGACCGGCCGGGCGTAATATTGCGACGGGCGCGTCCCGTCTGCAGCGATCTTCGGCAAGGCCCCATGGCGGGATCGATCGAGCAGCTTCTTGTCGGGCGCGGCGATCGAAAGTTTCGCCGGCGGCGCGACCTGAATGATCACGGATTCCGGCGCGCCGACTCCGCCGCCGCGCACGACCGTGACGCCGGAGGAGTTCTCCATTTCCTGAGCGTTCATCCGCGGCTTGTCCGCGGGGCTGTCGATCGAAGGGTCGACCTTGACGGTAGCGGCGGGCGCGGAAGGCGCAGGCTTGTCCGACGTCCGACGGATTTCGGCGACATTCATACCTGGCGCGGCGCTACGGCCCAGCCAGATCTGCCCTGCGAACGTCGCCACCATCACGCCTGACAAAACGCCGGCGATCGTCCGCGCCGACACTGCGAAGCGCGGGCGCGCCGCCCGCTCGGGATGTCCCAGCGGCCTGCTCAGATCGTCGGAAGCAAGGTCAGTCACTGTTCCTGGCGCGCGGTTCAGGCCTCGAATCGATAGCCCCGGCGTCGAAGGACGCCAAAGCTACTCGATCCATTTATGGTAAATGGGCGGTTAACGGCCTTGGCGCCAGCCTCTCACGCGGGCGGCTTCCGCCATCGCCGGAGCGTTCTGAGGGACTCCCATATCCGATCCCTGCAATCGAGGAATCTGTCGTCGGCGCTCGCATTGCTGATCCCTTCGCAGATACACGAGCAATCGATCCCGGAAACGAAAACGCCGCCTGAGCGGCGGCGTTTCCTGAATTCCGAACGATCCCGACGAGATCAATTCTCCTTCGGCTTCTCAGGCGCGGGAGCGGCGCCCGGAGCGTCCTGCTTCGGCGGCGTCGCTTCGGCCTTCGGCGCGATCGGCTTGTCGATCTTTCCGCGCAGCAGGTCGGCGGCGTAGATGAGCTGTTTGTCCTTGCTCGCATCCGGTGGGATGTAGGAGGACGAACCCGACTTCTCCTCGCCCTGGCTGTTGCTCAGGTGGCCGCGCAGGCTCGATTCGCCCGGCAACGCATCCTTGCCCTTCAGCTCGTCGGGAACGTCCTGCTGAACAATGACGTCGGGCGCGATGCCCTTCGCCTGAATCGAGCGGCCCGATGGCGTGTAGTAGCGGGCCGTGGTCAGGCGCACCGCGCCAGCGGCGCCGATCGGGATGATCGTCTGCACCGATCCCTTGCCGAAGGAGCGCGTGCCGACGATTGTCGCGCGCTTGTGGTCCTGCAACGCGCCGGCGACGATCTCCGACGCCGAAGCCGAACCGCCATTGATCAGCACCACGAGCGGCTTGCCCTTGGTGAGATCGCCAGGCTTCGACTTCGCGTTGAAGCGCTGGGTCTCATCGGCGTTGCGGCCGCGGGTGGAGACGATCTCGCCGCGATCGAGGAACGCATTGGCGACCGAAATCGACTGGTCGAGCAAACCGCCGGGATTCTGACGCAGATCAACGACGAAACCCTTCAGCTTCTCCGCCGGGATCTCATTCATCGCCTTCTCGATTCCGCGGCGCACGCCGTCGAACGTCTGCTCGTTGAAGGTGCTGATGCGGATGACCGCGATATCGTCGTCGATGCGCGTGCGCACCGCCTGCACGGTGATGGTGTCGCGTTTCAACGTAACATCGAGCGGCTCTTTCCGGCCCTGACGCAGGATGCGAAGGGTGACGTCGGTGCCGACCGCGCCGCGCATCTTGTCGACCGCCTGATTGAGCGAGAGGCCCTGAACCTGCTCGTTGTCGATATGGGTGATCACATCGTTCGCCATGATGCCGGCCTTCGCGGCAGGCGTGTCGTCGATCGGCGAGACGACCTTGATGAAGCCTTCCTCCATCGTCACCTCGATGCCGAGGCCGCCGAACTTGCCTTGCGTCGACTGCTGCATGTCGCGATGCTGTTTCGCGTCGAGGAAGCTCGAATGCGGATCGAGCGAGGTGAGCATGCCGTTGATGGCGGCCTCGATCAGCTTCGCCTCATCGGGCTTCTCGACATAATCGGAGCGGATGCGCTCGAACACGTCGCCGAACAGCGAGAGCTGACGGTACGTTTCGGAGGAGGCCGCATTCGCCGCGGTGGACGACAGGAGCCAAGTCTGCGCGCCAAACGTTGCGGCTCCGGCGCCGAGCGCCGCGCCAACCATGAGATAAGCGATCTTGCGCATTATCCGCGAACCTTCCCGTTGTCCGCCCGCGCCCACCATGGGCTCGGATCTATCGATGCCCCGTCCTTACGAAATTCCACGTAAAGGACGGGCTGTTTGCCTTCTTCGGCGGAAGCCGCGCCACCCCCGGCGCCCATTGCGGCGATCGGCTCTCCCGCCAGCACGAATTGCCCAGGATCGACCGTGACCCTCTCCATGCCGGCAAGCACGATATAGTAGCCGCCGCCAGCATTGACGATCAAGAGTCTGCCGAAAGATCGGAACGGCCCGGCGAAAACAATCCATCCGTCGGAAGGCGCCGTCACGAGAGCTCCAGGCCGCGTCTCGATCGACTGGCCGCGGCTTGGCGCGCCGGTGTCGTCCGCGAGGCCGAAACCGCGGAGAATCGCGCCCTCAACTGGCTTCTGCAGCGTTCCACGAGCGTCAGCGAAGGCGATTTTAGGCGCAAGACGCGCCGGATCGCGCATGGCGAGCGATGCGAGGCGCCCTTGTTGTTCGCGCAGCCGCGCCTCTTCGGCGCGCCGCGCATCGTCGCTCTGACGCGCCTGCGCCAGCGTATCGCTCTCGATTTTTTGAAGCAGCTCGCGGAGCGTTCCCGCCTGCCGCGCAAGGTCGGCCGCCTTCCTGCTCTCCTCGCTCGCGCTCTGCTCGCGCGCCTTCAGCGTCGCCTGACGCGCGTCAACCAACGCCGACAAACGCACACGTTCCTTCGCCAGCCCCTCCACCTCGCCGGCGATGCGCGTCCGTTCAAGTGAGATGGCGTCCTTCAGACGCACGAGCTCGCCGAGGTCCTGCGCCAATTGCTGCGTTTCGGCGCGCAGATCGGGCAGCACGGCCCCGAGCGCGATCGAGGCGCGCACGGCTTCGAGAATATCCTCCGGCCTGACGAAGATCGCCGGCGGCGGCTTGCGGCCCATGCGCTGCAGCGCCGCCAAAACCTCGCCAATCAGGCCGCGACGCGCCTGTAGCGACTGCCGGATGGCCGCCTCGCTCGATTGCAGACCGCCAAGGCGCTGCTCGATCGCCGACATGCGCTGCTCGAAATCGCGCATCCTGTCGGCGGTCGCCATAAGATCGGTATTCAGCTTGGCGCGATCGCCGCGAATCGATTCGATGTCCTGGTCGAGGCGCTGGCGCTCGGTCGTGTTGTCGCGAATCGCCTGCTCGACAGCTTCGAGTTCGGCCTGCCGCTTGCGCTTTTCCGCAGTCGGATCAGACGCCGGCGCATCGGCGGCGACAGGCCCGCGCAGACCGGGTTCGCGCGGCTTCTCCTGCGCCGCGACGCGGAACACGCCCGACGCGCCAAGCGACGCGGCGAGGCAGGTCGCGGCGAGAAGAACCACAGGACGAAGACTCATGCGCCGCGATGATAGGGATGACCGGCGAGGATTGTCATCGCCCGATAGAGTTGCTCCGCGGCGAGAATGCGAACGATCTGGTGCGGAAAGGTGGCGGCCCCGAAGGACCAGATTGCGGCCGCCTTGCCGCGCATCTCTTCGGACAGGCCATCGGCGCCGCCGATGACGAAAGCGACGGCCTTGGTCCCGCCGTCCCGCTTCACGGCGAGCCAGCCTGCGATCGCTTCGCTCGACAGGACCGCGCCGCGTTCATCGAGACAGACGATCACTGATTCGCCGATCGCCTTCGCCAAGGAAACGCCCTCGGCGGCGCGACGATCCTCCGGGCGCGGCGCTCGCGACTCCGCGATCTCGGCCACGTCAGGACCGGAGAAGCCCAGCGCCCGCCCGGCGTCGGCGGCGCGCTTCACGTAACGCGCCACAAGCTCACGTTCGGGGCCGTCCTTCATACGGCCCACGACCGCTAGGTTGAGGCGCATGGAAGGGGGTCAGACCACCCGGCGTTCGCCCGGACGGTCTTCGCCCCACAATTTCTCAAGATTGTAGAAGGCGCGGACTTCCGGTCGGAACACATGAACGATCACGTCGCCCGCATCGATAAGCACCCAGTCGCAATGGGGCACGCCTTCGATGCGGAGATCCGTCCGGCCATGCGCCTTCAGCTCCTCCATCACCTTGTCGGCGATGGCGCTGACATGGCGGTTAGACCGCCCGGACGTGATGATCATGGCATCAGCGATGGATGATTTGGCCGTCAGGTCAATGATGACCGTCTCTTCGGCTTTCATTTCGGCGAGGCTGTCCATCACCAGCGTCGCGGAGTCTTCGGCGGCCCGCGCCTGAGCGCTTGCGGCCGGGTGAAGCGGACGAACCGCCGCTTCAAGAGAGGACATTGTGGTCAGGCTTAAACCCTCCAATCCATCCTTAGGAGCAAAGGCTGCGCTCCGATTCTTAACTTAGTGTGACTAGGCGCCCCATTTCAATGCACCCGGCTAAGGAACTCGCGCCCCGGCCTTCCGGAGCGCCGTGGAAGACAGGGAGGAGCGCCTTCCATGGAGGAACGTCCAAGCGGGGGGCCGGTTCCGGGGCAGGGTCGAGGCGGCGCTCTCCGGGACCCGCCAGCGTGAGAGGGCCAGCGCCGTCCGCGATCGCAGCGATTTCAAGCTGGATTTGGGGCGATCGATCACGGCGATCGGGATCGCCGAGGCGATCTGGCGCCAGCCTCCCCAGCGGCTGAACTGAATGAGATTGTCGGCCCCCATAAGCCAGACGAATTTCACCCCGGGCGCGCGACGCCTCAGCGCGGCGATCGTGTCGACCGTATAATGCGTGCCGAGCTCCTTCTCGACGCCGGTGACGACGATGCGCGGATCGCGCGTCAATGCGCGACAGGCCGCCATGCGCGCCTCCTGCGAGGGCAGGCCGTGATTATCCTTGAGCGGATTTCCTGGAGTCACCAGCCACCACACCGCGTCGAGTTTCAGGCGCTTCAACGCGGTGAGCGAGATCAGCACATGGGCTTCATGCGGCGGATTGAACGTGCCGCCGAGCAGCCCGATGCGTTGCCTGCGGCCATGCGGAGGCAATTTGGGCGGCGGACTCACTTCGGATATCGAACCTCTGCCGGGGCGCAGAATGTCGGCTTGATCACAAAAGAGCCTGGCAGTCCGTGCAGCCCCGTCACCCTAGAGGTTAGCGTGCGAAGATTCAGTCTCGACTGCTCACCATAACGCACGACCTGACAGGGAGCGCCGCGACCATCAAAGATGCATTGATCGACCTCGAAATCGCGAAAACCTTGCGACGACTTGCAGGTATACGCTTCCGCGTCCGAAACTCGCGCGCATAAATTCTCCTGCGTCCGATAGAGAAGACAGGTTCGTTCGAGAGGCTCCGCCGAGGCCGACGCCCCAACGATTGTCGCCGTCGCCATCGCAGCGCTCACAGCCCTGATCTGTGCCCACGACAACATGCGCGTTAGATCAGCCCCATTTCCTTAAGGCCTGATCTGCCCGCTTCCGCGCACGCGATATTTGAACGAGGTCAATTGCTCGACGCCAACGGGACCGCGCGCATGCATGCGGCCGGTGGCGATGCCGATCTCCGCGCCGAAGCCGAACTCTCCGCCGTCGGCGAACTGGGTCGACGCGTTATGGAGAACGATGGCGGAATCGACCTCGCTCAGAAACCGCTCCGCCGCAGCGGAATCTCGCGTCACGATCGAATCGGTGTGATGCGAGCCGAAGCTCTCGATATGGTCGATCGCAGCGCCGAGCCCATCGACGACGCGCACGGAGATGATCGCGTCGAGATATTCCGTGCGCCAGTCCTCTTCGCTCGCCGCCGTCACGCGCGCGTCGATTTTCTGCGTCGCTTCATCGCCGCGCACGGCGCAGCCGGCGTCCAGCAGCATCGCGACAAGCGGCTGAAGATGAGTCGCGGCGCAGGCGCGATCAACAAGCAAGGTCTCCGCTGATCCGCACACGCCGGTGCGCCTGAGCTTCGCGTTCAGCACGATCTCCTTCGCCATGGCGAGATCGGCGTCCGCATGGACAAAGACATGGCAGAGGCCTTCGAGATGGGCGAACACAGGCACACGCGCCTCCGACTGCACGCGCGCGACAAGGCTCTTGCCGCCGCGCGGCACAATCACGTCGATATTTCCGTCGAGCCCGGCCAGCATCTCGCCGACGGCGGCGCGATCACGCGTGGGAACAAGCTGGATCGCGGTCGCGGGCAGGCCGGCGCTCGCGAACCCCTCCGCCATGGCGGCGGCGATCTCGCTTGAGGTGCGGAAGCTCTCGGAGCCGGCGCGCAGGATCGCCGCATTGCCGGCCTTAAGGCAGAGAGCGCCGGCGTCCGCGGTCACGTTTGGCCGGCTCTCGAAGATGACGCCGATGACGCCGAGCGGCGTCGCCACGCGCTCGATCAGGAGGCCGTTGGGCCGCGTGAAGTTCGCAAGGACGCGCCCGACCGGATCGGGCAGCGATGCAATCTCGGCGACAGCGTCAGCGATCGCGGCGACGCGACCCTCATCCAAAACGAGACGATCGACGAAAGAGGCTGCCTGCCCCTTGGCGCGGGCATCGGCCACATCGAGCGCATTGGCCGCCAGAATGCGCTCCGAGCGGGCGCGGATCGCGGCCGCCATGGCCTGCAGCGCGGCGTTCTTCGCCTCGGCCGATGCGAGGCCGAGCGCCCGGGCGGCCTGTCTGGCCTGGCGCCCGATGCGGCGCATCACAGCGCCAAGATCAGCGTCGCCTTCCACCACACGCATCGCAGCGCCGCTCAAAGCCCATACTCCAGCAAGGGCACGCCGTTTACTCGCCGGCGAGCGCCATGTCATCCCGATGGATCATCTCGGCCCGGCCAGAATAGCCGAGGATAGCCTCGATGTCGCGCGAGGAGCGGCCGGCGATCAGCGTCGCGTCCGCGGCGTCATAAGCGACAAGGCCGCGGCCGACCTCATCGCCGCCGGGGCCCCGGATGGCGACCGCGTCGCCGCGCTCGAACGCGCCTTCAATGCGGGTCACGCCGGCCGGCAGGAGGCTCTTACCGCTGCGCAGCGCCCTCACGGCGCCGGCGTCGAGATGGACCGCGCCTCTCGGCTCCAGCGATCCGGCGATCCATTTCTTGCGCGAGGTCACGGGATTGGAGGGCGTGAGGAACCATGTGCAGCGCTCGCCGCCCGCGACAGCGGCAAGCGGATTGAGGCGTTTGCCATTGGCGATGAGCATGGCGCAGCCACCGGTGGTCGCCATCTTCGCCGCCTCGATCTTGGTGCGCATGCCGCCGCGCGACAGTTCCGACGCGGCGCCGCCCGCCATCGCTTCGATCTCCGCGGTGATGCGCGGCACCACGGGAATGAAGACGGCGTTCGGATCGCTCTGCGGCGGCGCCGTGAACAGCCCGTCGATGTCAGATAAAAGCACGAGCAGATCGGCGCCCATCATCGTGGCGACGCGCGCGGCAAGGCGATCATTGTCGCCATAGCGGATTTCTGAGGTTGCGACCGTATCGTTCTCGTTGATGACGGGCACCGCGCGCAATTCGAGCAGCTTGCCGACCGTGGCGCGCGCATTGAGATAGCGACGGCGCTCCTCGGTGTCGCTGAGCGTGAGCAGGATTTGACCTGCAGGAACGCTGTGGCCCGACAAGGCCTCCGCCCACAGCCGCGCAAGCGAGATCTGGCCGATCGCCGCCGCCGCCTGGCTTTCTTCCAGTTTCAGCGCTCCCGCAGGCAGATTCAGCACCGTGCGCCCAAGCGCGATGGCGCCCGACGACACCACGAGAATGTCGGCGCCGCGCGCATATTCACGCGCGAGATCATCAACGAGCGCCGCAAGCCATTCCGTCTTCGCGCCCTTCGCGCGATCGACCAGCAGCGAGGAGCCGACCTTCACGACGATGCGCCGGAAGTCGTGGAGGTGGGGAGCGGAGGTCATGAAAGCAACGCGGCGCGGATATCGGTTTGGTCAAAGTCTTTTCCCCTAAACAGGAGAGGCACATCCGCGACTTTCGCAACCGCATATGAGAGGCAGTCTCCGAAGTTCAATTTTGCGGGATGCCCTCGACCACGTCCGAACAGATCAAATGCAAGGCGCGATACGTCAAAGTGTGATCGCGTGAAAGCCACGACGGAAATTGTCGGAAGAGACAACGTCCGTTCGATGAAGATAACCGGATCGATATCGGGCTTCCCGCACAGGACCATATATATTTCCTGCAAGGTCGGCGCGCCGACGACGCAACGATGCGACGAGATCGTGTGCTCGAACTGCTCGAATCCCTCTTCTTCGATCGCGACCGAAACCAGCGCCGATGAATCGAGCGCAATCATTTCGGCAACCCGTTCTCGTCGTAGAGCCAGTCATGTTCGGAGGTCAGCCCAACAGGCGGCCGTTTGCCTCCCCACGCCTCGCGCCGCGCGTCCCGAAGGCGCGCCAGATTTTCGGTCGTCAGCTCCGGCGGCAATTCACCCGTCTCGACGCCGGTCTCCGTCGCAAGCTTCCGCAGTGCACGTAGAACGACCTCCTGCGTGGGAAGCTTGAGACGATGTGACAGAGCGCGAGCCGTCTCATACGCCTCGTCGCTGCGGATATTGAGCTGCTTCTGCCGGCTGCTAGCTTTCATGGGTCATGATGCTAGCACATAGGGCGCCGAGCGTCCGCGAACGGATCATGGCCGCCATTCCGACGTCTCGTCGCTCTCCACGGCAGCCTCTCTCGTCGGCGCCGGCGTCTCTTCCGCCCGCGCCCGTTCGATCACCACCATCAGGGCGCGCAGGACGTCATCGACGCCCTGACGCGCCGCCGAGGAGAGAATCATCGGCGTCTGCCCACAGGCGCGCTTCAAGCGTTGCTTCTGCTTCTTGAGATGTTCGGGATCAGCGATCTCGCATTTCGACAGCGCGACGATCTCCGGCTTCTCGATCAAGCCGCCGCCATAGGCTTCAAGCTCTGCCCGGACGATCTTGTAGTCCTTGCCGGCGTGCTCGCCCGTAGCGTCCACGAGATGGAGCAGGACGCGGCAGCGCTCGACATGGCCGAGGAAGCGGTCGCCGAGCCCAACTCCATCATGGGCGCCTTCGATCAGGCCGGGAATGTCGGCCAGCACAAATTCGCGGGCGTCGATGCGCACCACGCCGAGGCCGGGATGCAGGGTGGTGAAGGGGTAATCGGCGATCTTCGGCTTCGCCGCTGTGACGGTGGCAAGGAAAGTCGACTTGCCGGCGTTGGGAAGCCCGACGAGGCCGGCGTCGGCGATCAGCTTCAATCTGAGGATGATGGTCTTCTCGAGGCCCGGCAAACCGGGATTGGCGTGGCGCGGAGCGCGGTTGGTCGAGGTGGTGAAATGGAGATTGCCGAAGCCGCCGTTGCCGCCGCGCAGGAACACCTCGCGCTGGCCCGGCGCGGTGAAATCGGCGAGCAGCATCTCGCCGTCCTCGTCGAGGATCTGGGTGCCCGCCGGCACCTTGATCACGACGTCCGCGCCTTTGGCGCCGGCGCGCTGGCGGCCCATGCCGCCCTGGCCATTCTTCGCCTTGAAATGCTGCTGGTAGCGATAGTCGATGAGGGTATTCAGCCCCTCGGCGCATTCGATGATGACGTCGCCGCCGCGGCCGCCATCGCCGCCGTCGGGTCCGCCATATTCAATGAACTTCTCGCGCCGGAAGGAGACGCAGCCGTTTCCGCCGTCGCCCGCCTTCACATAGATTTTCGCCTGATCGAGGAATTTCATGGCGCGCTCTTAGAACTGACGAGGCGCGGGGACAACTTTCGCGGACGCCGTGCGGCGACGCACACGCCGTTATTAGCTCTTGACGTAACGAGATGGATGGCTGCAGCCTCGCCGGCATTTCCAATCTGCTTTTCAGAAACAGGCATTGTCGCATGGCCTCATTCGAGAAGATGCCGGCTTCGAGCTGGAACGTGATCTGCAAGAATGCGTCACGAACCTTCTGGTGGGTTTACACCTTCACTCCCAGCGGCGCCGGGACCACCGGGACGGTGACCTGGAAAGACGAGCATAACGGCCGGCACGGATCCGGAACGTGGGTCGCGCAGGGCGGTAAGCTCAAAACGCGCTGGAACGGATCGCAGACGACAGAGTCGTGGGACATTCCGATCGACACGGACAAATGGACCGGCTCATGCACGATGGACGGCGAAAAATACGATCTCAGCGCCAACGCGCGGAATTTCGGAACTGACGCCGGCGATACCGGCATTGGCACGCCTCCGGAGGGTCAGCTTGATCCGATGGCGTGCTGGGCCGCCTGCCTCGCCTGGTGGACGAAGGCGACGCCGGGCGTGACGACGCGAGATCAGCTCTCGATTCTCGGGTCAGGCTCCGGGAAATGGACCGCGAATGGCGGCATCACAAAACAAGCCTTCATGAGCTTTTTCCCCAGCCAGTCGGCGCTTCGCTCAGAGCGAATTCCGGCGGCGAAGCTTGAGGGCTATATCAAGGCGCGTCCGTTCCCGATGATCATCGGATTCGCGTCGGGCCCGCTCGGCGGCCATGTCAATGTGATCCATGGCCTCGACGAGGATAAAGGCGTGGTGAAGGTGATGGAGCCGTGGTTTCCCGATCCGGAAAAGAATTCCGCCTACAGCCGCGAGGATATCCCCGCCGATCAATCGGGAACGGTGACAACGCCGGTTTATTCAAAGAAGACCGACGGCTCGACTTTCAAATTCACCGGGCAGCATGTGACGCGGCCGATCAGCTATTACACGTCGCGGCCACTCGACGGCGAATTCGTCCTCGCCTATTCGTCGAGCCGAACGCCCGTCGTCGTGCCGTAGGCTTGCGCTGCGCGGATGCAAGCCGCTCGGCGCTTGAAATATAGCGAGCGCTTCACGCCGCTTTTCGTCCCGTGGGGCTGCGGCGTTGGGCTTCGAGCCTGAAGAATCTGACCTGCTCGTCCATGGCGGCGGCCTGCTGCTCCAGCATCTTGGCGGTGGCCGCGTTCTCCTCGACCAGCGCCGAGTTCTGCTGCGTCACCACATCCATCCGGCTCAGCGAGGCGTGAACCTGCTCGACCCCGCTCGCCTGCTCGGCGCTCGCATTCACGATCTCGGACACGATGTCCGCCACCTGACGGATCGAGCCGACGATCTCGCCCAGCGCCGAACCCGCCGAATTGACGAACTCGACCCCCTCCTTCACCCGACCCGAACTGTTCAGAATCAGATCCTTGATATCGCTCGCCGCCTGCGACGAACGCTGCGCGAGGCTTCTGACCTCGGACGCCACCACCGCAAAGCCCCGGCCCGCCTCGCCGGCTCTGGCGGCTTCGACCGCCGCATTGAGCGCGAGAAGGTTGGTCTGACGCGCGATCTCGTCAATCACCGTGATGATGTCGGCGATCTTGTGCGAACTCTCCTCGATCCGGCTCACCGCCTTCACCGCCTGCGACACCACCTCGCTGCCGCGATCGGCCACGCCCCGGGTCGCTCCTGCATATTTGTTCGCCTGCTCGGCGCTCTCGGCGTTCTTGCGCACGATCGCCGCGATCTTCTCAAGCGACGCCGCCGTCTTCTCGGGGACGCCGCCTGCTCTTCGGTGCGCAGCGACAGATCGGTCGTGCTGGTCGACAGCTCAGCCGAGGCGCTCGCCACCTCGCGCGTCGAGGTCACGATCGCCGTCACCGTCTCGCGCAGACGCGCGATGGCGACGTTGAAGTCGTCCTTCAGCTTCTGATATTCCGGCGCGCAGGCCTGATATCTCGACGCTCAGATCGCCTTCGGCCAGACGCGCCAGGCCATCGCCCAGCATCGCCACCACCTGCTCGACCTCGCGGGCTCCCGCTTCGCGCATCTGCTCGTTGCGGGCCCGCTCCTGTTCGTTGCGCGCCCGCTCCTCGCCGGCGGCGCGGCGCTGCTCGGCCGCCTGCTCCTCGATCCGCGCCTTCTCGATCGCCGCATCGCGGAAGCCGACCACGGCGCGCGCCACCGCGCCGATCTCGTCGGACCCGTTCGCGTCAATCTCGGCGTCCAGCCTGCCATCGGCGATCGCCTGCGTCGCGACCGACAGGCGGGCCAGACGCTTCACGATCTGCGGCCTGACGATGAACCAGGCGATCGCGCCCGCCGCCGCCACGCTCGCCAGACCGATCAGGATCAAGAGCAAACTACTTCCCGCGATCAGCGACTTGGCCGAACGCGTCGCATCGCTCGCAGCCGTCCGCGATCCCGTCACCACCCCGTCGATCTCGCCATAGAGGCTCCTCGCCGCATCGCCGGCCGCAGAAAGATTCGACGCCAGCGTCTTCCGGTTCGCAAAATCACGCTCACGCAACTTGAAAAGGCTGTTTTCTCCGAGACCAAAGGCGAGCAACGTTTCCACAGCCGTTCTCCGCTTCGGCTCCGGCGCCACGGCGTCCGCCGAACGCAGCGCCTTGGTCGCGCGACCCCAGACGGCGCGATATTGATCGAGCGCAGGCGCGAGCAGTTCCGCGCGATCGAGCACCAGCACCTGACGCAGCAGGCCTGCGGCCTGATGACCTTCGGCAATCAGCGTCATCCCTGCGCCATAGGCGGCAAGATCATGATCGCCGAGCTTCTTAAGCGTCTCCTTCATCTTGTCGACCTGGCTCGCATCGATCGCCGACGATACATCCTCCAAACCGATCATCAGATTGAAACGCGCATCGTCGACGCCGGCGATCAGCGCCTGGCTGAATCCATCGATCGCTTTGGTCAGCTCATCCGAGCGTTTCACTTTCTCAGCTTCAATGGCGATGCGCGCCTTCGCCGCATCATCGGCCTTGCGAATCTCCGCGCTCAAGCGATCGATCATCGCGTCGAACTGGGCGCGATCAATCGCGCCCCGATTCGCAAGTTCGTCGACGATCGAGCGCATGCGCTGATCCGACTCGCCGAGCTTCGCAATGATCGCCGCCCGCTCCTGCTCGGATGCGACGTCAGCCAGCTTCGGCGCCTGCGCGACCGCGGCGCCAGCCTGCTGCGCAAGATCGCGCGACAGTTCGACGATGGGATAGCGCTCGTCGACGAGACTCTGGATGGTGCGGTCGACGCGGGTGAAGGAGAAGGATGCGATCGCCGACGCGGCGATGGTCAGCGCCACCACGCCGCCGATCGCCACATAAATCCGCGCGCCGACTCCAGATCGCGCAAGCTGAAACAAGCGACGCATTCCGCCCCTCTTCGTTAGCGCGCGATCAGGCGATCGCGGTCAGCGGCTTGAATTTTCCATCCGCGCCGATGGCTGTCAGAAAGACGGCGTTCGAACCCTGATTGTTGTTCGGGCCGAAATTCAGCGTGAATCCGCCGAGATCGTAAGAGCCGTTCGACAGCTTCTCCATCAAGGCCGCGCGCGTCGGCTCGCCATCGATCTTCTGCAGTGCGGCGATGACCGTGCGGCCGACGATATAGCCTTCGAGCGACACGAAGCCCGGCTGCGCATCCGGCTTCGACGCCTTCAAAGCCTTATGGAACGCGGCGACGACGGGGATCGACGCATCGGCCGGGAACGGCACGACTTGCGTCACCAGCACACCATCGCCGTTCGCGCCCAGTTCGTGGGCCAGAGCGTCGCTGCCGACAAAGGAGATGTTGATGAAAATCGGGCCGAACTTGATCTGGCGCGAGAGCTTGATGAATTCCGCGCAGGGCTTGTAGGGGCCGATCAAAATGACGGCCTCGGGCTCGGCCTTGCGAATTTCGAGCAGCGCGCTGCGAACGGCGACGGTGTTGCGCTCGAAGGAGGCTTCCGCGACCAGCTTCATGCTGCGCTTGTCCATGGCGCGACGCGCGCCGGCGAGGCCCGCCTGCCCGAAGGCGTCGTCCTGATAGAGGATCGCGATCTTGGCCGCGCCCTTATCCTTGACGAGGCGCTCGACCATCACCTCGGTTTCCTGAAAGTAGGAGGCCCTGATATTCACGACGAGCGGCTGATAGGGATTGCGCAACGCTTCGGTGCCCGTGAAGGGGCCGATGAAAGGCGCGCCGGCCTCTTTCACGATCGGCAGCGCAGCCATCGAAGTTGGCGTTCCCACAGGGCCGACAAGGGCGAAAACGCCCTGCGCCAGAAGCGCTTTCGTCGCCTCGATTGATTTCGCGGGCTCGTAGCCATCGTCCTGGGTGACGAGCTCGATCTTGCGGCCCTTGACGCCGGCGGCTGCGTTCGCTTCCGCGAAGGCCGCGAGAATGCCGTCGCGCATGCCAAGACCAAGCGCGCTTGCCGGGCCTTCAAACACGGCCGCCTGGCCGAATGTGATCTTGTCGGCGGCGACGCCGGTTTCAGCAAACGCGGCGCGCGGCAAAGCCGTCATCGCGCCAACCGTCGCAACGCCTTTGATAAAATCGCGCTTGCCAATCATCGGATATCTCCGTCGCAGGCCTCCGCCCGGCGCATGCGCCGGCCGGATCTAAATTGCGCGAAATGCGACGGCGCCTAATTGCGTCCAGTTCTCCCGAGCGCCAAAGACGCATTCTCGCTCATCAGGCAGGACAACGGAGAAAAGCGAATAAAGCGCTAACGGATTTGTAAAATACACACAACGCGTGCGTTATTCGTTAGGGAAGGCGACGCAAAAGCGATCGATGCGCTCCCGCGGCGTCAGCAATCTTGTGCTGTTTACGATGGGGATTGGCGCCAAGGCGGCGTTACTCACCGCCAGTCGCTCTCTTCACGCCGCTTTTCGTCCCGTGGGGCTGCGGCGTTGGGCTTCGAGCCTGAAGAATCTGACCTGCTCGTCCATGGCGGCGGCCTGCTGCTCCAGCATCTTGGCGGTGGCCGCGTTCTCCTCGACCAGCGCCGAGTTCTGCTGCGTCACCACATCCATCCGGCTCAGCGAGGCGTGAACCTGCTCGACCCCGCTCGCCTGCTCGGCGCTCGCATTCACGATCTCGGACACGATGTCCGCCACCTGACGGATCGAGCCGACGATCTCGCCCAGCGCCGAACCCGCCGAATTGACGAACTCGACCCCCTCCTTCACCCGACCCGAACTGTTCAGAATCAGATCCTTGATATCGCTCGCCGCCTGCGACGAACGCTGCGCGAGGCTTCTGACCTCGGACGCCACCACCGCAAAGCCCCGGCCCGCCTCGCCGGCTCTGGCGGCTTCGACCGCCGCATTGAGCGCGAGAAGGTTGGTCTGACGCGCGATCTCGTCAATCACCGTGATGATGTCGGCGATCTTGTGCGAACTCTCCTCGATCCGGCTCACCGCCTTCACCGCCTGCGACACCACCTCGCTGCCGCGATCGGCCACGCCCCGGGTCGCTCCTGCATATTTGTTCGCCTGCTCGGCGCTCTCGGCGTTCTTGCGCACGATCGCCGCGATCTTCTCAAGCGACGCCGCCGTCTTCTCCAGGGACGCCGCCTGCTCTTCGGTGCGCAGCGACAGATCGGTCGTGCTGGTCGACAGCTCAGCCGAGGCGCTCGCCACCTCGCGCGTCGAGGTCACGATCGCCGTCACCGTCTCGCGCAGACGCGCGATGGCGACGTTGAAGTCGTCCTTCAGCTTCTGATATTCCGGCGCGCAGGCGCCTGATATCTCGACGCTCAGATCGCCTTCGGCCAGACGCGCCAGGCCATCGCCCAGCATCGCCACCACCTGCTCGACCTCGCGGGCTCCCGCTTCGCGCATCTGCTCGTTGCGGGCCCGCTCCTGTTCGTTGCGCGCCCGCTCCTCGCCGGCGGCGCGGCGCTGCTCGGCCGCCTGCTCCTCGATCCGCGCCTTCTCGATCGCCGCATCGCGGAAGCCGACCACGGCGCGCGCCACCGCGCCGATCTCGTCGGACCCGTTCGCGTCAATCTCGGCGTCCAGCCTGCCATCGGCGATCGCCTGCGTCGCGACCGACAGGCGGGCCAGACGCTTCACGATCTGCGGCCTGACGATGAACCAGGCGATCGCGCCCGCCGCCGCCACGCTCGCCAGACCGATCAGGATCAAGAGCAAACTACTTCCCGCGATCAGCGACTTGGCCGAACGCGTCGCATCGCTCGCAGCCGTCCGCGATCCCGTCACCACCCCGTCGATCTCGCCATAGAGGCTCCTCGCCGCATCGCCGGCCGCAGAAAGATTCGACGCCAGCGTCTTCCGGTTCGCAAAATCCCGCTCACGCAACTTGAATAGGCTGTCGTCGCCAAGGCCGAACGCCGCAAGCGTCGTGGTGATGGTCTTGCGCTTCGGAAAAGGCCTGGCCTTGTCAGCTTCTTCAAGAGATTTCGTGAGCTCGCCATAGCTCAGGCGAAACTGGAATTCCGCCGGCACGAGAAGATCGGCGCGATCGAGCACCAGCGCTTCACGCAACAGCCCATACATGTTGCGGCCTTCCGCCAACATATTGAGCCCGGCGCCGTAGCCGGCGAGATCGCGATTGGAGAGAGACTGCAGCGTCGTGCGGACGTCGTCGGTCTGCTTGTCCATCGCGGCTGCGATGGCGTCGTCGAGACCCATCGTCAGAGCGAATTTCGCCTCCGTGACGTCGGCCGAGAGTTCGAGGGAGAAGAGATCTCCAGCCTTCTTCAGCGCGACTGCGCGGGCTGTCTTTTCCGCCTCGATGGCGATGCGCGTTTTGGTCGCCGCATCCGCCTTCTGGATCTCGGCGCTCAACCGACTGATCATCGCGTCGAACTGCCCGCGATTGATCGCGCCACGACTTGCGAGTTCGTCAACGATCTCGCGCATGCGCTTGTCAGACTCGGCGAGTCGGGCCGTCAGGGCGGCCCGCTCCTGATCGTTCGCGACATCGGCGAGTTTCGGCGCCAGCGCGACCGCAGCAGCCGCCTGCTGCGCGAGATCGCGCGACAGTTCGACAATGGGGTAACGCTCGTCGACAAGACTCTGGATGGTGCGGTCGACGCGGGTGAAGGAGAAGGACGCGATCATCGACGCGGCGATGGTCAGCGCCACCACGCCGCCGATCGCCACGTAAATCCGCGCGCCGACTCCAGATCGCGCAAGCTGAAACAAGCGACGCATTCCCCAACCCCTCTTACGTCTCACTTCTCCCGGCGACCGCAGGCTTGCGGCGCAAAACAAGCGCCCGCCTTCAGCGGCGGGCGTCGATTTTCGGAAGCGGCCAGCCAGACGACTGGGCGGCGCGCCGCGAGGGCGCTGTACGCTTTCCGCGCATCTCACTCTGAAATTGCAAAGATTCGGCTAACGGAGCAGTAACCAAGCTGGCAGCGAGCGCGCTTCGGCGCTGTTTTCCCGACGGGTTTGACCGGCCGGCGAAACCAAGTCACCAAAGCATCCATCCAGCTTCTCGCGACAACCTCCGGAGACTCATGAGCAACAGCTATGACGTGATCGTCGCAGGCGTCGGCGGCATGGGTTCGGCGGCGTGCTGGCATCTCGCCCAACGCGGCAAACGTGTGCTTGGTCTGGAGCGTTTCGATCTCGGCCACGGCATGGGCTCGTCGCATGGGCTGACGCGGATCATCCGCCTCGCCTATT
Organism: Terrirubrum flagellatum; assembly: GCF_022059845.1. Lineage (GTDB taxonomy): Bacteria > Pseudomonadota > Alphaproteobacteria > Rhizobiales > Beijerinckiaceae > Terrirubrum > Terrirubrum flagellatum. Next base: position 4,358,253 of record NZ_CP091851.1, read on the forward strand.
TCGAGGGCGCGCAATATGTGCCGTTGCTCAAGCGCGCCCATCAGCTCTGGAAAGAGACGGGCGACCGCGCCAACCTTCAGCTTCTCTACGTGACCGGCTCGGTCGACTTGGCGCCGGAAGGCGCGGGCTTCGTCGAAAGCTCACGCGCCTCCTGCGTCGAGCATGATCTGACGCATGAGGTCCTCGATGCGAAAGAACTCGCCAAGCGCTTTCCCGCTTTCACGCTGACGCCTGAGCATCGCGGCCTCTGGCAGCCCGACGGCGGCTTTGTCGCATCGGAGCGCGCCATCTTCGCTCATGCCGGGCTCGCCATGGCGCATGGCGCGGAAATTCGCACGAACGAACCGATGATCTCATGGCGTCCGACCGCCCAAGGGGGCGTCGAAGTGACGACGGAGCGCGGGACCTACAGCGCGGGACAACTCGTCCTGTCCGCCGGCGCATGGAACCCCGAACTCGCGAACGCCCTGCAACCCCATGCGCAGGTGGTGAAGCAGACCATCGGATGGTTCGCGACGACGAAGCCCGCATTATTTTCGCCCGACAGATTTCCCGTCTTCATCCTCACCGTCGATGAAGGGAATTTTTATGGATTCCCATTGTGGGAGCATCCCGGCTTCAAACTTGGCGGGCCGCATTTCGCGCGCGAGCCGTTCGACCCTGATACGCCCGCGCGCATCGTCAACCCAAGGCAGGTCGAGGCGATTCAGGATTGCCTGAGACGCTATATCCCCGACGCGGCCGGCGCGCCTCTGACAACGCGCGCCTGCATGTACACGGTGACGCCGGACGAACATTTCGTCATCGACCGGCTGCCCGGCGCCGAGCAGGTCGTCTTGCTTTCATGCTGTTCGGGCCATGGCTTCAAATTCGCGAGCGTGATCGGCGAGATCGCGGCGGATCTCGCCACGAAAGGCGAGACGCCGTTCGATCTCTCGCCGTTCAAGCTCGATCGCTTCAAAAAGGCGGCGTGAGCGGATTCGCAATCAGATAAACAATCCCGCCCAGATCTGACGACGCCGCCACGCTTCGCGGCCAAGCAGCGTTTCGATATGGCCGACGCGCCGTCCATGCGGGTTGGAATCAATCATGGATTCGCCGACCTGCACGAAGCCCATCTTCTTCTGGATGCGAAGCGACGCGGCGTTGCCGTCGATGACGCCCGACATGAGAAAGAGATCGTCGCGCGTCGAGAAGAAGAAGTTCAGCATCGCCTCGACGGCTTCGCTCATCACGCCGCGCCCCCAATAGTCCTGGCCAAGCCAGTAGCCGATGTGCCAGGCGCCGCGACGCTGATCGAGGCCGATGACCCCGACCGCGCGGCCTTCAAAGATGATTGCGGCGGTCGCTTCGGAGCCGTCTTCGTTGGCGCGGCCCGCGCGCACGAAAAACGCTTCCATGTCCTCGCGACGCGCCGGCCAACTGGGCCGACCCAACCAGCGCACCACCTCCCAATTGTTAAGCAGCGGAAAAAGGCCGGCGGCGTGGGTCAACGCCACCGGCTCAAGTCGCAGACGTTCGGTCGACAGTTCCGTCAGCCTCATCCAGCCGCTTCCATCTCCCTGATGAAGCCGGCTGGCGGCTTCAGCCCAATGATCGGCAGGCCATAGGCGCCCCATGCCTTGAGCCCTTCCCAGGTCCGGCGATCGAGCCGGAACAGGTCGCACGGGAATGCGCCGCCGCGCGCCGGCGCGGCCCTCAGAGCCGAGCCTTCATGGCGGAAGCCGCACTTCTCCAGCACGCGGCGCGAGGCCGGATTGATCACCCGCGCCGAGGCGCTGATCTCCGGCTGGTCAGTGAGGGTGAACACCGCATCGATCACCGACCGCGCCGCCTCGGTGATAAAGCCGGAGCCTGAATGGTCGGAGCCGAGCCAGAAGGCGATTTCGACGCCCCTCGCCGCCGTCTGCCGCGCGCCGATCATGCCGATCAACGCGCCAGGCTTCGGCTTCAGCGTGATGGCAAGCGAAAGCGCATCGCCGAGAGCGTTCCCCTTCCTGGCATGGAAGACATATTCCTCCGCCGCCCCGTCGGGATAGGGATGGGGAATATTCGCCGTCATCTCCGCCACGTTTTTGTCGCCCGCGAGACGCTGGATGGCCGCGGCGTCGGAAACGCGCGGCCAGCGCAGCCAGAGCCGCGCGGTCTCGAGGGTGAAAACGTCGTCACGGCACAATTCCGGGAACATCGTTCCGCTCCAGGTTGGGAAGCCGACGGACGCCGGCGCCCTGAAACGACAAAGGGGAGGTGGGTTGTCCCACCTCCCCTGTTCGTTTCCCGGAGGAATGGCCTTTTGGAGGCCTTCTCGGGGAGCTTCCGGGTCCGGTGGGACCGGCGGGAGCTCCCTTTGTCGGATTTGCTCTCGCCGGGTTACTCTGCGGCCTCGACGGCCGGGATAATGGATACGATCGTTCGACCAAGTTTCTGGCCGAACTGAACGCGGCCATTAGCTTTGGCGAAGAGGGTATGGTCGACGCCCATGCCGACATTGGCGCCGGGATGGACCTTGGTGCCTCGCTGACGCACGATGATATTGCCGGCGACGACGACTTCGTTGCCGAAACGCTTCACGCCGAGGCGCTTTGAGTTGGAGTCGCGGCCGTTACGCGACGAGCCGCCTGCTTTTTTGTGAGCCATGGGTTGAACCCCGAATTCCGATTCCGTCTCTAACCTAGTTCGCGACGTTCACCAACCCCGCGAACCTGATTTGGCGAAGATCACCAATCCTCGCCTGATTTCTGCTCGGCCTGATCGACCTTGGCGCGCGGCGGCTTGCCCGCCAGCAGCTCCCTGGCCTGCTCCGGCCATTCGTCGCGCTTGGCGCGGCCGCCGAGCTTCAGCTCCGCGTCCCACTTGGCGACGTCCTCGTCGGTCCAGGCGGCGATCTGCTCCCAGCTCGTCACGCCCGCGGCGCGGAGCTTCTTCTCGATCGTCGGGCCGATGCCGGCGATGAGAGAAAGGTTCGAGCTGTCGCGCCCGCCTGCCGCAGCGGCGGCGGCCACGCCGACCGGCTGGGTTGCGGCCGGAGCCGCGCTCGCCTTCTTGCCCGACGGCTTCGCGCCCCCGGTCAGGATCTCGGTGATGCGCACGATGGTCAGGTCCTGGCGGTGACCCTTCTTGCGCTTGGAGTTCTGGCGGCGGCGCTTCTTGAAGTTGATGACCTTCGCGCCTCGGCCCTGCTCGAGGATCTCGCCGGCGACCGTCGCGCCCGTCACGAAGGGGGCGCCGATCTCGGTTCCGCCGTCGCGGCCAAGCATAATGACGTTGTCGAAGGAGACGACGTCTCCTGCTGCGCCCGGCAGCTTTTCGACGGTGATCTTGTCTTCGGCGGCGACGCGATACTGCTTCCCGCCGGTCTTGATGACTGCGAACATCGTTGTGTTCCCGTTTCCGTGCGGGAGGTCGAGGCCTGATAGGACCCCGCGACCCGCTTCTTGCCAGTCGGTTGACCGTGAAGGGCGACCCCTGAGGGCCGCCCGGCTCGTGCCGTCACTGCGCCGGCAGGCGCCTCAAAACGGCAAGGCGCGGGGTTTCCGCGCCTGCGCGAGCCCCGTACACAAGGGCCGGGCCAAAGTCAACGAAGGCGCAGAAGGCCAGTCGGCGCCCAAATTCGTGTCAGCCATGGCTCTCTGAACGGGCTGCTGCAGCGGAGGCCCTAGACGAACGTTCAAAGAAATGGCTCAATGCAACTGATTATTTTACGCGGCGTCACGATCGCAGGTGACCGGCGGCGCGATTTAGTATAGCCTTTCGAAAGTAAGGCTCTCTTCACCCCTAGCGAAAGCTCCATGTTCGACCGTCGTAATTCCCAGTCAAGTTCGCCGACCATTACTCAGGAAGGCGTCAAGGCGACCCTCAAGTGGTTCAATCCAGAAAAGGGGTTCGGATTCGTCGCCGCCGCCGATGGCACCGGCGACGTTTTTCTTCATGTCTCAGCGGTTCAGGGCATCGACCCTAACTCGCTCAAGCCCGGCGCGACGCTGACGGTTGATCTGGGCCAGGGACGGCGCGGCCTTCAGGTCGTGACAGTCCATGAGGTGGACGAGTCGACGGCGGAGCCGGAAGCGCCGCGCAAGCCGCGCTTTGGCGGCGGCGGCGACCGTTTCGGCGGCGGAGATCGCGGCGGATACGGTGATCGTGGCGGTGGATATGGCGACCGCGGCGGTGGTTATGGCGATCGTGGCGGCGGCGGTTATGGCGGCGGTCGTGACCGCGGCTATGGCGGCGGTCAGGATCGCGGCTACGACGCCGGCGGCGGCGGTTCGTCCGACTGGGTCGATGGCACGATGAAGTTCTTCAACCAGCAGCGCGGCTTCGGCTTCGTCGCGGCCGACAATGGCGGCGCCGACGTGTTCCTCCATATGAGCGCTCTCACCCGCGCCCAGGTGGCGACGCCGGCCGATGGCCAGCGCGTGCGCTTCACGACCAAGCAGGGCCGCAAGGGTCTCGAAGTCGACCGCATCGAAGTGGTCTGATTTCGCCGAGCGCGCCTTCCGCGCGCTCTTTATCCGTTTCGACAACGCGCCCCTTGCCGGGCGCGTTGTTCGTTGAAGCGGCGCCTTCTGCACAAATTTGCTGCGCATCGCACGGCGCCTGCGATTGCGCGCCGCACCGCTTCATGATGAGTCCTTCGGCAGACGCGCCGCGCTTTCGGCTCAAAGCCATCGCGTGGCCTCGCTGGAGGGAGCGATGATCCGTTTTTCAAGACAGAATTTTTGCGCGCTGATGCTGGGCGGCGTCGCAGCGATGGCAGCGCATGCAGGCGCGCTGGCGCAGACGCCAATCAAGTTCACGCTCGACTGGGTGTTCCAGGGCCCGACGTCGCCGTTCCTCGTCGCGCTGGAGAAAGGCTACTACAAGGCCGAAGGCCTCGATGTGACGATGGATCCCGGCCAAGGCTCGGCCGGCGCGTTGCAGCGCGTCGCGACAGGCGCCTACCAGATCGGCTTCGCCGATGTGAATTCACTGATCGAGTACAACCAGAAGAATGCGGGCAAGGAGATTCTCTGCGTCTTCATCGCCTATGACTTTCCGCCTTTCGGCGTTCACGCGCTAAAGAAGAGCGGCATCGCCAAGCCCGCCGATCTCACCGGCAAGAAGCTTGGCGCGCCCGTGTTCGACGCGTCGTTCCGGCTGTTCCCGGCCTTCGCGAAAAAAGTCGGCCTCGATGCAAAAAGCGTCACGCATGTGAACCTGACGCCGCAGCTGCGCGAGCAGAGCCTCGTTCAGGGCACGGTCGACTTCATCTCCGGCCATTATTTCTCATCGATCCTTGATCTCAAGGCGCGCAATGTGAAACAGGAAGACATCGTCTCCTTCAATTACAGCGACTTCGGCATGGATGTGTATGGCAACGGCATCATCATCGCGCCGGAGCTCGCGTCGAAGCCGGAAGTCGTCACGGGCTTCCTGCGGGCGACTCTGAAAGCGTGGAAAGAAGTGGCGGCTGATCCGAAGCTCGGCGTCGCTGCTGCGAAGAAGCGCGATCCGCTGATCGACGAGGCGCTGGAGCTTGAGCGCCTCAACATGTCGCTGAAGATGAACGTGCTGACGCCTTTCGTGAAGGCGAACGGCATGGGCGACGTCGATCCCGCGCGCTTCGCGCGCTCGGTGAGCGATGTGTCAGAAGCGTTCGGACTGCCGTCGGCGCCGGATGCGTCGAAAGTTTTCTCGAACAAGTTCCTGCCGGTGAAAGCCGATCGCATGATCGCGCCGTGAGCTGGCGACAATAGAGCAGGACAAGGCAGCGCTATCCCCGCTCGCCCCTCTCCCCTCGCGGGAGAGGGTGGCCGCTGAAGGCGGCCGGGAGAGGGGGTTGCTACACCCCCCCTCATCCGTCGCGCGTTCCGCGCGACACCTTCTCCCGCAAGGGGAGAAGGAGCGTTGCGAGATGATGAACTCTACCTCCCCCCCTCTCGTCGATCTCAGGCAAGTCAGTCTCGCCTATGGCACCGGCGCGACGCGCACGCTGGCGCTCGGCGACGCGACCTTGTCGATCGAGAAGGGCGAATTCATCGCCGTCGTCGGCCCGTCCGGCTGCGGCAAGTCCACCTTGATGAAGCTTGTCACCGGACTTCTGCCGCCGACATCAGGCGAAGTCGTGGTTCACGGCCAGAAGGTGACACGCCCGATCAAGGGCGTCGGCATGGCCTTCCAGAATCCGACGCTGATGCCTTGGCGCACGATGCGCGACAATATCCTGCTGCCGCTCGAAGTGGTCGCGCCGCACAAGCAGCGCTTCCGCGCCAACAAGGCGGAATACATAGCGAAGGCCGACGCGTTGCTCGCCTCCGTGGGCCTCGGCGGCTTCGGCGACAAATATCCGTGGCAGCTTTCCGGCGGCATGCAGCAACGCTCCAATCTCTGTCGCGCGCTGATCCATGAGCCTGAAATCCTGATGCTCGACGAGCCGTTCGGCGCGCTCGACGCCTTCACGCGCGAGGAGCTGTGGGGCGTGATGCAGAAACTCTGGCTCGAACGGCGCTTCACCGCAGTGCTGGTCACACATGATCTGCGCGAAGCGGTCTATCTCGCCGACACCGTGTATGTGATGAGCCGCCGGCCGGGTCGCGTCGTGAAAATCCGCAAGATCGATTTGCCGCGGCCGCGCACGCTCGACTCCACTTTCGAGCCCGCCTTCGTCGACATCGTGCATGAGTTGCGCGAGCGCATTCACCAGGAGCACGCGGCGTGACGGACGCTCGCAACCTCCTCCGCATCGCGATGCCGTGGCTCGTGATGGCGGCTTTCCTGATCCTATGGGAAGCCGCCTGCGTGATCTTCGACATCCAGGAGATTCTGCTGCCGCGGCCGACGCGCATCTTCGCCATGATGGTGCAGCGCTGGGACATCCTGCTGCAATTCTGCCTTGAGACCTTGTGGACGACGATGGCGGGCTTTGTGCTCGCGATCGCATTCGGGCTGCTGCTCGGGCTCGCTATCGGCGCCTCGCCCTTCGTCTATTCCGGCCTCTATCCCCTGCTGATCGGCTTCAACGCGGTTCCAAAGGTCGCAATCGTGCCGATCCTGATGATCTGGCTCGGCGTCGGGGCGCTGCCGGCGATCATCACCGCCTTCGTCATCAGCTTCTTCCCCATCGTCGTGAATGTCGCGACGGGTTTGGCCACCATCGAGCCCGAGATGCGCGACGTGATGCGATCGCTCGGCGCGACGCAATGGGAGATCCTGACCAAGGTCGGCATTCCCCGCGCCATGCCCTACCTCTTCGCTAGCCTGAAGGTCGCGATCACGCTCGCCTTCATTGGCTCGGTCATTTCCGAGACAGTCGGCGGCAACCGCGGCATCGGCTTCCTCATGCTGTCGGCCGGGGCTCGCAACGACAGCGCCACGACCTTCGCCGGCCTGTTCGCCATCGCGATCATGGGCGTCCTCATGTACGTCGCCTGCGCGCTGGTGGAGCAGCGGATGACGCGCTGGGCCTTCCGCGGCGAGATCGTCAGCTGAGAATCCGGCGCGGGGCGCCTATATCGGGCGGGACTCGCCCGGCCCTGCGCTCTCCGCTAGGAGGGCGCTAACCCAAGCACGGTAACCCACATGCCCCACAGCATCACCGAGGGCCTGGAGGCCTTCAAGCGCGGCGAAATCGTCGTCGTGACCGACGATGATGACCGCGAGGGCGAAGGCGACCTGATCATCGCCGCTTCGCTCTGCACGCCGGAGAAGATGGCGTTCATCGTCCGCCACACCTCCGGCATCGTCTGCACGCCGATCACCACCGACGAGGCGCGCCGACTTCGGCTCGACCCGATGGTGGCGATGAATGACAGCGCCCACACCACCGCCTTCACCATCTCGATCGACTATCGCCACGGCACCACGACCGGCATCTCCGCAGACGACCGCACGACGACAGTGCGAGCCCTCGCCAACCCGAACGTGGGCGCGAACGACTTCGCCCGGCCGGGCCATATTTTTCCGCTGATCGCCAAGGATGGCGGCGTTCTGATGCGGTCTGGCCATACGGAAGCGGCCGTCGACCTCTGCAAGCTCGCGGACCTGCCGCCGGTCGGCGTCATTTGCGAGCTCGTCAATGACGACGGCACGGTGACCAAGGGCAAGCAAGTCGCAGACTTCGCGAAACGTCACAATCTCGTTCACATCACGACAGCCGATCTCATCGCTTACCGCCAGGCGCGCGAGAAGTTGGTCGAGCGTGTCGCGAGCTTCACCTGCGACAGTCCGATCGGACAGCTGCAAGGCTACGCCTACAAGACGCCGTTCGACCCGGTCTACCACATGGCCTTCGTCTATGGCGCGATCGGCGACGGCAAGGGCATGCCGGCGCGCTTCCATCGCGTGAACATCATCGCCGACATTCTCGGCGGCGCGAAATCGGTGCATGCGGCGCTGGATCGCTTCAAGCAGAACGGACGCGGCGTGCTGATCTATCTGCGCGACGGCGCGGCCGGCGTTCCCGTCACGCCGATCGATCAGGCGACGTCGAGCGAGGAGGCGCGCACCAACCAGTGGCGCGAGGTCGGCGTCGGCGCGCAGATCCTGCGCGATCTCGGCGTGACCTCGATTCGCAATCTCTCGCAAACCAACCGCTCCTATGTCGGCTTGTCCGGCTTCGGCATCGAAATCGAGGAGCAGGAACTGTTCGAGTGCTGACGCCGTGAGCGCCGCATCGACGGGATCTTCAGGGACGCCGCTCGCGAAGAAGCTCGGCTACAGGGCGGGCTTGCGGGCGGCGCTGATCGGCGCGCCGGATGAGTTGATGGCCTGGCTGGCGCCGTTGCCGGACGGCGTGCGCTTCGACATCCGGCCCGGACCAGAAACCGACCTCGCGCATCTCTTCGCGACGAAGCGCGCCGATCTCGATCTATTGCTTAAAGAACTCCGCGCGAAACTGAAAGCCGACGCCATCGTCTGGGCCTCATGGCCCAAGAAATCGGCGAAAGCAGCGACCGACATCACGGAGGATACAATACGCGAGATCGCCCTGCCGCTCGGCTTCGTCGATGTGAAGGTCTGCGCCGTCAGCGAAGTCTGGTCCGGACTCAAGCTCGTCGTTCGCAAGGAATTGCGCTGACTCTCGGCGCGTCGCCCAACTTTCCCTCTCTCTCGAAGTTCTGATTCATGACCGGACAACCGACCATTCCTGTTTTCGACATCGGCAACGTGCTCGTCGAGTGGGATCCACGCCATCTCTATCGCAAGATGTTCGACGATCACGGCGAGATGGAGCGCTTTCTCGCCAATGTCTGCACCAACGAATGGAATCTGGAGCAGGATCGCGGCCGCTCCTTCGCCGACGCCATCGCCGCGCTGACGCCTGACTTTCCGCACTACGCTGACCATATTCGCGCCTATGATGATCGCTGGCCCGAGATGATCCCAGGCGCGATCGAAGACTCGGTCGACATGCTGATGACCTTGCGCGCGAAATGCCCGCGCGTCTTCGCCATCACCAACTTCAACCAGGACAAGTTCAAGCTGGCGCAGGCGCGTTTTCCTTTCCTGACGATCTTCGATGACGTCGTGGTGTCCGGGGATGAAAGACTGCTCAAGCCGGACCCGGCGATCTACGAAGTTTTGTTCAAACGCCAGAATGTGAAGCCGTCCGATTGCGCCTTCGTCGATGATTCCGAGAAGAATGTGCTGGCGGCGCGCGCGCTCGGCATGCATGCGATCCATTTCCGGTCGCCGCAACAGGCGCGGGCTGAATTCCGCGCCCTCGGATTTCCTGTGTGATCCGGAGGACGCCTCATCGCCGTCCCCGGATTCATGCAGCGAGCGCAAGCGAGTGGAATGAAGTCCGGGGCCCAGCGCGTGAATCGCGAGCGCAGCGAGCGCAACTTGTCGACGAAAATGAGGAGCGCCTGCGGCGCAGATTTCGCGCTGGGCCCCGGACACGGCTTCGCTCGGCCTACGCCTCGCTTCACCGTTCCGGGGATGGAAAGCGTTTCCTTTTAAGCCAATGGCGCGTTGACCATCTGGCGCGCGCGTAACCATGCGCCCCTTCTCCTCTCCCCTCCCTATCGATGAGGCGCTGCCGGAATTGCTCGCCGCGCTGAGCGCGCGCAATTCCACGGTGCTCGTCGCGCCGCCGGGCGCGGGCAAGACGACGCGGGTTCCGCTCGCGCTGCTCGACGAATCCTGGCTTGGCGACAAGAAGATCATTCTGCTTGAGCCGCGCCGTCTCGCTGCGCGCGCCGCCGCCGATCGCATGGCCAAGACGCTTGGCGAGAAGGTCGGCGACACGGTCGGTCTGCGCGTGCGTCTGGGTTCGAAAATCTCGGCGCGCACGCGCATCGAGGTGGTCACCGAAGGCGTGTTCACGCGCATGATCGTCGATGATCCCGAACTCGCCGGCGTCGGCGCGGTGCTGTTCGACGAATATCATGAGCGTTCGCTCGACGCCGATCTCGGCCTCGCCTTCGCGCTCGATGCACAGGCGGGGCTGCGGCCCGATCTGCGGGTGCTCGTAATGTCGGCGACGCTCGATGGCGCGCGCGTATCATCTTTGCTCGACGACGCGCCGCTGATCCGCAGCGAGGGACGAAGCTTTCCCGTGGAGACGCGGCATGTCAGCCGCGATCCGAACAGGCGCATCGAGGATCAGATCGTCGACGTGATCCAGCGCTCGTTGCGTGCGGATACGGGCTCGCTTCTCGTCTTTCTACCGGGACAGGGGCCGATCGCGCGCGTCGCCGACCGAACACGCGAGAGCGTCGATGCGAAGCATGTCCTTGTCGCGCCGCTCTATGGCGCGATGGACCAGCGCGCGCAGGACGAGGCGGTGCAACCGGCGCCATCAGACGTCCGCAAGATCGTGCTCGCGACCTCGATCGCCGAGACGTCGCTGACCATCGAAGGCGTGCGCGTGGTGATCGATTCCGGCCTCGCCCGCGTGCCGCGCTATGAGCCCGACATCGGCGTGACGCGCCTTGAAACCGTGCGCGTTTCGCGCGCCGCCGCCGATCAGCGGCGCGGCCGCGCCGGCCGCATCGAGCCCGGCGTCTGCTACCGGCTGTGGGACGAAGCCGCGACCGGCGCGCTCGACGCCTTCGCCCGGCCGGAAATTCTCGACGCCGACCTCTCCGGGCTGCTGCTCGACTGCGCCTCCTGGGGCATGACGGATCCCACGCAACTCAAATTCCTGGATGCGCCGCCGGCGCCAGCGCTCAACGAAGCGCGCGCGCTGCTGACCCGGCTGGACGCGCTCGACGAAACGGGTCGGTTGACCGAAATGGGCCGACGCATCCGCGCGCTCCCCTTGCCGGCGCGTCTTGCGCGCATGGTGATCGACGCCGCGACGCACGGACAGGCGCGCGAAGCGGCGCTGATCGCAGCGGTCATCGTTGAACGCGGACTCGGCGGCGATGGCGTTGATCTGCATGAACGGCTTGATCGCTTCGGCAGGGATCGCGGCGACCGCGCGCGCGCCATGCGGCAGAGCGCCGAGAACTGGGCGCGTGAAGCGGCGCAAGGACGCGCCAAAGACTCAAGCGAGTTAAGCGAGGCCGCGCTGCTTGCGCTCGCCTATCCCGACCGCATCGCGAAAGCGCGCGGCAAGCGCGGCGACTTCGTCATGGCGAATGGACGCGGCGCCTCGCTTCCCGAAACGGATCGGCTGGCGCGCGCGTCTTTTCTCGTCATCGCTGAGATCAGCGGCGGCGCAGCGAATGCGCGCATCCTGCTCGCCGCGACGCTCGAAACCGAGGAGATCGACGCGATCGCAGCGCAGCGCGGCGTCCTGCGCGAAGAGATCGCATTCGACCCTGCCGCGCGGGCCCTGCGCGCACGCGGCGTCAGACGACTCGACGCGATCGTGCTTGATGAAAAGCCGCTGCCTGTTCCCGCGACGATCGAATCCGCGCGGGCTTTGGCGCGGGGCGCCGCGGCGACGGGGATCGACCGGCTCAACTGGTCGAAGGCGCAGGCGCAATTGCGCGAGCGGGTGAATTATCTTCGCGCAGCGCTCCTACGCGCCGGCGACACAGTAAAAGCAGAGGCATGGCCCGATCTGTCGGACGGCGCGCTCGCCTCATCGGCAGAGGAATGGCTCGCGCCTTACATCATCGGCCGCACACGGCTCGACGACATCAGCCCGGACGATCTCCAGGCGGCGCTCGACGCGCTCGTTCCCTATAACCTCCGGCGCGATCTCGATGCGGCGATGCCGTCGCATTTCGCCGCGCCGACGGGATCGCAGATCGCCATCGACTATGGCCTCGAGGAAGGCCCCGTTCTCGCGATCCGCGTGCAGGAGCTGTTCGGTCTCGACAAGCATCCGGCAATTGGCGGCGGCGCAATCCCGCTCACGCTGCATCTCCTGTCGCCAGCGCGCCGCCCGATCCAGATCACGAAGGACCTGCCAGGATTCTGGCGCGGCTCGTGGGCGGCAGTGCGGTCCGATCTACGGGGGCAATATCCCCGGCATCCCTGGCCGGAGAATCCGCGCGAGGCGGCGCCGACGACGCGCGCGAAGCCGCGCGGGACCTGAGCTCTCAGGCCGGCGAGCCCGGCTCCGATGAGGCCAGCCGATCAATCATCAGCCCCGCCGTTGCGGGATTGAGCGCCATCGGGATGTCGTAGACGAGCGCCAGCCGCATCAGCGCCTTGACGTCGACGTCATGGGGATGAGGCGACAGGGGATCCACGAAGAAGAAGAGGCCATCGACCTTGCCTTCGGCGATCAGCGCGCCGATCTGCTGGTCGCCGCCGAGCGGTCCGCTCTTCAGACGGGTCACCGTAAGATCGGGACAGCGCGCGATGATCTGCCCGCCCGTGGTGCCTGTTGCGACAAGATCGAACTTGCGCAAGGTCTCGCGATGGCGCTCGGCGAAAGCGACCATCGCCTCCTTCTTGCGGTCATGGGCGACGAGCGCCAGCCTGCGGGCGCTCATGATGCGCGATCCTGTTGCAGCATTCGCCGTCAGTAGCCGACCTGCGCGACCGGGATCAACCGCCCCTTTCCCAGCGTTCGCGCCATTGCCGTTCGCCAACGAGGCAGTCTGACTTGCCGGAATATTGCGTGCGCCTGACCAGATCGTTGAACGGACTGTCGAGCGGAAGATCGCGCGGCTGAAGGTTCGCGATCTCCAGCAATAACTTGGTTCGGATCGCGGGGATGAACTCTTCCTTTGATTTGATCGGCACCATGAAGGCGCGCGGGCCGCCGATGACGCAGGCTTTGTAATATTCGTCGAGGTCGTCGATGTCGCCCCAGCCGCCGCGCTTCATCACGATCGGCAGGCCATTGATGGTCACGCCCTTGGCGAGCGCATCATCGCGCGCCGGCACCACGGGACGGCCATTGTTGTTGGGGCCGTCGCCGGAGATGTCGATGACGCGGCGCGTTCCCTCATAGCGATTGCCTTCAAGCTGCGCCGCAGCGAAATCGATCGCGCCCGAGATCGAGGTGCGCGATGCGCGGCGGATCGGAACGGCCGAAATCTTGTCGGCGAAAGCGTCGATCGATTCCGGCGTGTCCAGCAATGTCCAGGGCACGCTGACGCGCTGATCGTAGGACGAGGCCCAGTCGAACATCAGCACCGCGATGCGGCCGACCTGACCGCCGGCGATCGCCTTCTTGATCTCGGCGGAACGGAAAGCCTGGGCGTAGCCTTCGCGCTGCAGCGCGAGCTCGTCCAGGTCCATGGAGTAGGAAATGTCGAGCGCCAGCACGAGCTCGATGTCGACCTCGACGCGCGGGCCGGCGGCTGGAGGAGGCGCAGCGGGTGGGGTCTGCGCGCAGGTCGCGCCAGCCGCGGCGAGCCCGGCCATCACCGTCAAAGCAAGCACCAGATTTCGTCGGCGCATCCGCGGCCTCCCTGGTACGACGACGGCATGATGGCGCCGGACGGGCGCGCCGCCAACTGCCTGATGCAAGACACAGGCCCGGACGCAAAAGCGCACGAAAAGAGACCAAGGCCCTTGGATTTCCCATGCCAGCCATGGCATCCTTCCTGCTTAGCCGCGTCCCGTTTGGTCGCGTGCGCGACAGGGAGAGGTCAAAATGGGTTTCCGTCCGAGTTTGCCGCAGTGGGGCGCCGCGCTCGCCGCCGTCGCGATGTCCGCCACGATCGCCTGGGCGCAGCCGAAGCCGGCGGTGGTGTTCGACATGGGCGGCAAGTTCGACAAATCCTTCAACGAGGGCGTGTTCAACGGCGTCGAGCGCTTCAAGAAGGAGACCGGCATCGAATACGCCGAGTTCGAGGTGACCAATCCCAGTCAGCGCGAGCAGGCGCTGCGCAACTTCGCGCGCCGCGGCAATGATCCGATCATCGCCGTCGGCTTCGCGCAGGAGGACGCGCTGAAGAAAGTCGCAGCGGAATTCCCGAACCTGAAATTCACGATCATCGACTCCGTCGTCGAACTCCCCAATGTGCAGTCGGTCGTGTTCAAGGAGCATGAGGGCTCCTATCTCGTCGGCGTTCTCGCGGCGCTCGCCTCGAAGACTGGCAAGGTCGGCTTCATCGGCGGGATGGATATTCCGCTGATCCGCAAATTCGCCTGCGGCTACGCTCAGGGCGTGAAGGCGGCGAAGCCAGGCGCGGAGCTCTTCCAGAATATGACGGGCACGACGCCGGCGGCGTGGCGCGATCCGGTCAAGGGCGGCGAGCTCGCCAAGAGCCAGATCGATCGCGGCGCCGATGTGATCTACGCCGCGGCGGGCGGCACCGGCCTCGGCGTGCTGCAGACCGCGGCCGACAATGGCAAGCTCGGCATCGGCGTCGATTCAAACCAGGACCATCTGCATCCCGGCAAGGTGCTGACCTCGATGCTGAAGCGCGTCGACAATGCGGCTTACGGCGCCTTCACCGGCGTGAAGAACGGAACCTGGAAGCCCGGCATTCTCAATCTCGGCCTCGCCGAGGACGGCGTCGGCTACTCGCTCGACGATTACAACAAGGCGCTCATCACCGAAGACATGAAGAAGGTTGTCGATCAGGCAGCTGCGGACATCAAGTCGGGCAAGGTGAAGGTGCACGACTATATGTCGGATTCGAAATGCCCGATCTGACACACGCTTTTTGATCCGCGCGATTGCCCCTCACCCGTCTCGCCGCACGCATGTCAGGCTTGCCGGACATGCGCATGCTTTGTCGATCTCGGGTAAACCCGAGATCGATGCGGCTCGCCACCCTCTCCCCGCAAGCGGGGAGAGGGAAAGCATCGGCGCGCGTTAGCGCGTCGATGCAGGGTGAGGGGCTGGCGCAGCGAGATTCTCATTTCGTCCTGTCTGCTTTCAAAATCCGGACGACTCGTTTTCCATGAACGCCATCGAACTCGTCGATATCGACAAGAGATTCGGCGCTGTGCACGCCAACAAGGGCGTGACCATGGAGGTCGCGCGCGGCGCGATCCACGGCATTGTCGGCGAGAACGGCGCCGGCAAATCGACGCTGATGTCGATCCTCTACGGCTTCTATGAAGCGGACGCCGGCGAAATCCGCGTCAACGGCAAGCCGGTTCGTTTCAAAAGTTCTCGCGATGCGATCGCCGCCGGCATTGGCATGGTGTTCCAGCATTTCATGCTGGTCGAGAACTTCACCGTGCTCGAGAATATCCTGCTTGGCGCCGAAGGCGGCGCGATGCTGGGACCCGGACGCGCGAAGACGCGCGCCGATATTCTGAAACTCGCGAAGGACTACGCGCTCGAAGTCGAACCCGACGCCATCGCCGGCGAGCTCTCGGTCGGCCTGCAGCAGCGCGTCGAAATCCTGAAAGCGCTGGTGCGCGGCTCCGACATCCTGATTCTCGACGAGCCGACGGGCGTGCTGACGCCGCAGGAGGCGGACCATCTCTTCCGCATTCTCGGCCAGCTCCGCGCCAACGGGAAAACCGTCATCCTGATCACGCACAAGCTGCGTGAGATCATGGCGATCACCGACAGCGTGTCGGTGATGCGGCGCGGCGAGATGGTGGCGACGCTGCCGACATCCGACACCAATCCCGATCAGTTGGCGTCGCTGATGGTGGGGCGACGCGTGAAGCTGCGCGTCGACAAGGAGCCGGCGCAACCGAAAGCCGAAGTGCTGCGCGTCTCCCATGTCAATGTCGTCGACGAGCGCGGCGTGACGCGCGTCAGCGACGCCAGCTTCTCGATCCGCGCGGGCGAGATCGTCGGCATCGCGGGCGTCGCCGGCAACGGGCAATCGGAACTGATGGAGGCGATCGCCGGCATGCGGCCGATCGCGTCGGGCGACATCTCGTTCAACAGCGCGCCGGTGGCTTGCGATCCGCAGGATTTGCGCAAGCGCGGCATGGGTCATGTGCCGGAAGATCGCCATCGCACGGGTCTCGTCGTCGCGTTCGAGGCCTGTGAGAATGGCATTCTCGGTTATCACGACGCGCCGCAATGCAATAACGGGCCGCTGCTCGACCGCGCCGCGATCGTCGATCTCTCCTCGCAGCGCATGCAGGCCTATGACGTGCGTCCGCCCGATCCGCTTCTGCGCGCCGCCTCCTTCTCCGGCGGCAATCAGCAGAAGATCGTGCTGGCGCGCGAGATCGAGCAGGACCCTGCTTTGCTGCTGGTCGGACAGCCGACGCGCGGCGTCGATATCGGCGCCATCGAATTCATCCACAGGCGCATCGTCAGCATGCGCGACCAGGGCAAGGCGGTGCTGCTCGTCTCGGTCGAACTTGACGAGATCATGGCCCTTTCCGACCGCATCCTCGTGATGTGCGGCGGCCGGATTCTCGGCGAGCGCAACGCCGCCGACACCGACGAGCGCGAGCTCGGCCTGCTGATGGCCGGCGTCGGCGCCGACAAGGCGGCGTGAGATGGCCGCGTCCGCTTTCCTTTCGCTCATCACGCTCGGCGTATCCGACATCAAGCGCTCGCGCGCCTTCTACGAGGCGTTAGGCTGGAAGGCGTCGAGCGCCAGCAACGAGACCGTGACCTTCTTTCACGGCGCGAACGGAACGCTTGCGCTTTATCCCCGCCATCTGCTGGCGGAAGATGCAGGCGTTTCTGACAAGCCGACCGGCTTCGCCGGGATCACGCTCGCGAACAATATGCCGAGCGAAGCGGAGGTTGACGCGCTGATCGCACGCGCGAAAGCAGCCGGCGGCAGCGTGGTGAAGCCCGCGCAAAAAGTATTCTGGGGCGGCTATTCCGGCTATTTCTCCGATCCCGACGGCCATCTCTGGGAAGTCGCGCATAATCCCTTCTTCCCGATCGCGGAGGACGGAAAGCTGAGGCTGCCCCCGTGAGCCCCGTGAATCTTCCGCCAAGGGAATTGCCGCACTGGGCCGACGTCGCGCTCGTGCCCGTCGCGAGCGTCGCGACGGCGTTCATCGCCGCCGGCCTCGTCGTGCTCGCGATCGGCGAAAATCCGTTCGAGTGCCTGAAGATCCTGCTACAGGGCGCGCTCGGCTCGGGCGAAGGCATCGGCTTCACGCTCTACTACGCCACGAACTTCATCTTCACCGGCCTTGCCGTCGCGGTCGCCTTTCATGCCGGCCTGTTCAATATCGGCGGCGAAGGACAGGCCTATGTCGCAGGGCTTGGCGCCGCGCTCGTCGCGCTCTGGTTCGATTCGACTCTGCCGGCGATCATCCTTTTGCCGCTTGGCGTGATCGCGAGCGCGCTGTTCGGCGCGGCCTGGGCGCTCATTCCGGCGTGGCTGCAGGCGAAGCGCGACAGCCACATCGTCATCACGACGATCATGTTCAATTTTCTCGCCGCGACCTTGATGGTCTATCTGCTGGTCGGGCCGCTGAAGCCCATGGGCTCGATGGCGCCGGACACGCGCAGCTTCGCCGCCAGCGCCGCTCTGCCGACGATGCAGGGTATGCTCGGCGCGATCGGGCTGAAAATTCCGGCGTCGCCGCTGAACATCTCGTTCCTGCTGGCGCTCGTGATGGCGGCGCTGGTGTGGCTGCTGATCTGGCGCTCGCGTCTCGGTTATGAAATCCGCGCCTTCGGCTTCAACCCGGAAGCGACACGCTACGCCGGCATCTCCGCGACGCGCATCACCATCGTCACGCTG
This sequence comes from Terrirubrum flagellatum, assembly GCF_022059845.1. Taxonomy (GTDB): domain Bacteria; phylum Pseudomonadota; class Alphaproteobacteria; order Rhizobiales; family Beijerinckiaceae; genus Terrirubrum; species Terrirubrum flagellatum. The sequence goes on from NZ_CP091851.1 coordinate 4,376,222, forward strand.
CTGATCTCGGGAGGCCTCGCCGGACTGATGTCCGCGAACGAAATCCTTGGCGTGCAACATCGGCTCAGTCTCGGCTTCGTTTCCGGCTATGGCTTCGTCGGCATTGCGGTCGCGCTGATGGGGCGCTCGCATCCCGTCGGCGTCGTGCTCGCGTCGATCCTGTTCGGCGTGCTTTATCAAGGCGGCGCCGAGCTCGCATTCGACAAGCCGGCGATCACGCGCGACATGATCGTCGTCATCCAGGGTCTCGTCATCCTGTTCGCCGGCGCGCTGGAGCGGCAGTTCCGCGCGCCGCTGACGGCGATCTTCGGGCGGCGGCCAACGCGCGCGGAAACGCAGGCGGCGACCTCATGACGCTGACCGACGTCGCCCTCATTCTCGCCTCGGCGCTGCGCCTCTCGACGCCGCTGCTGCTCGCCTGTCTCGCCGGCCTCTATTCCGAGCGCGCGGGAATCTTCAACATTGGGCTGGAAGGCATGATGCTCGGCGCAGCGTTCGCCGCTGCCGTCACGGCGACGCAGACGCAATCGGCGGGGCTTGGCCTGCTGGCCGGATTGATTGTCGGCGTGCTGCTGGCGCTCGTCCACGCCTTCGCCTCGATCACGCAGCGCGGAAACCAGATCGTCTCGGGCGTCGCAATCAACACGCTGGCGATCGGGCTCACCGCCGTGCTCGGCAACGCCTGGTACAAGGAAGGCGGACGCACGCCGCCGCTGCCCGCCAATGTCCGCTTCCAGACGATCGAACTGCCCTACGCCGCAAGCCTGCGCGACACGCCCGTCGTCGGGCCGCTCTATTCCGACCTGCTCTCCGGCCACTACATCTTCGTCTATGTCGCGCTGCTCGCGGTGCCGTTCACCGCCTTCGTGCTGAATGAGACCCGCTTCGGCTTGCGGCTGCGCGCGGTCGGCGAGAACCCCGCTGCAGTCGACACGGCCGGCGTCTCGGTCGAGCGCATGCGCTATCTCGCCCTCGTCTGCTGCGGCCTGCTGTGCGGGCTCGCCGGGACCTACATGTCGACGGCGCAATCGGCGAGCTTCGTCACCGAGATGACGGCGGGCAAAGGCTTCATCGCGCTGGCTGCACTGATCTTCGCGAAATGGCGGCCTTGGGGCGCGCTCGGCGCCTGCCTGCTGTTCGGCCTGCTCGACGCCTTCGCCATCCGCCTCGAAGGCGCGACGCTGCCGCTGATCGGCCAGGCGCCGGTGCAGGCTATCCAGGCGCTGCCCTATCTGCTCACCGTCGTCCTGCTGGCCGGCTTCATCGGCCGGGCGATCCCGCCCAAGGCCGGCGGCGTTCCCTATGTGAAGGAACGGCGGTAGAAGCGCGTTTCGTCTATTATCACAGGCCGCATGTCCGACGCCTCATCCTTCCATTCCTCCCTCGGCGCCCTGTCCGCCGACATCGGGCTTGTGCTCGGCTCCGGCCTGTCCTCGGTGGCCGACGCGGTGACCGAGCGCGTCGTGGTTCCCTTTGCGGAGATCGCCCGCTTTCCCAAGACGCCCGGCGTCTCCGGCCACGGCCGCGATCTTGTCGTGGGCAAGCTCGGCTCGAAGCGCGTCGCCATTCTCACCGGCCGCATTCACGCCTACGAGTCGGGCGACGCCAGCGTGATGCGCGAACCGATCGCCTGCCTGAAGGCGCTGGGTTGCAAGGCGCTGCTGCTCACCAATGCCGCGGGCTCGTTGCGCAAGGATATTCCGGCGGGGTCGCTGATGGCGATTTCCGACCACATCAACTGGGCCGGAATGTCGCCGCTGATCGGCGATCATTCCGACGAACGCTTCGTCGATATGAGCGTCGCCTATGACAAGGAGTTGCGCGCGGCGATGCAGCGCGCCGCTGGCAAAGCCGGTGTCACGCTTCATGAGGGCGTTTACGCCTGGTGGGTCGGGCCAATGTTTGAGACGCCGGCGGAAATCCGCGCCGCGCGCATTCTCGGCGCCGACGCGATCGGCATGTCGACGGCGCCGGAGGTCATTCTCGCACGGCGCATGGGACTGCGCGTCGCCGCGATCTCCAGCATCACCAATCTCGCCGCGGGCATGGGCGGCGAGCTCTCGCACGCGCACACCAAGGCCGTCGCGGCGACGATCGTGGATTCGCTTGCGTCAGTCGTCCGTCTCGCAGTGGAAGAATTCCATGTCTGACGCAGCCGCTCTCGATACGCTGTTCGAGGCGGCGCGCGCGGCGCGCGAAAAGGCCTATGCGCCCTATTCCAAATACAAGGTCGGCGCGGCGATCCTCGCGCCTGACGGCCGCGTCTTCGTCGGCTGCAATGTCGAGAACGCCGCCTATCCCGTCGGGACCTGCGCCGAAGCCGGCGCGATCGCAGCGATGATCCAGGGCGGCGGCGCACGCATCACGGCGATCGCGGTGATCGGCTCCGGCCCTGATATCTGCACGCCCTGCGGCGGATGCCGTCAGCGAATCCGCGAATTCGCCGCGGCTGACGCCGTCATCGCGATGACCAACGCCGACATGGGCGCGAAACTCGTCTGCACCATGGATGAGATTCTTCCGCACGCCTTCGGCCCGGACCATCTGCCCGGCGCCTGAACAGAGCGCCGCAGGAGACTGACATGGACGACATCGCCGTCGCGCGCCGCGCGCTTTCGCTTCTCGATCTCACGGAACTGTCGGACGCCTGCTCGGAAGCCGCGGTCGAGAAGCTGTGCGCGCAGGCGGTCGGAAAGCATGGCAAGGTCGCCGCCGTCTGCATCTGGCCGCAATTCATCAAGTTCGCGCGCCGCCTCCTGTCGAACCAGGGCGTACGCATCGCGACTGTCGTCAACTTTCCCTCAGGAGCCGCGCCGATCGAGCAGGTCGTCGACGATACCAGCGAATGCGTCGGCGATGGCGCCGACGAAATCGATCTCGTGCTGCCCTACAAGGCGTTTCTCAGCGGCGACGAGAAATTCGCGCGCCAGATGGTTGAGGAAATCGATCAGTCCCTGCCCGACGGCGTGCTTCTGAAAGTGATTCTCGAAACCGGCGAATATCCCGATCAGGCGGCGGTGGCGCGCGCGAGCCGGCTCGCGATCAACGCCGGCGCCGATTTCATCAAGACCTCGACCGGCAAATCGAAAGTTTCGGCGACGCCTGACGCCGCGCGCACGATGCTCGAAGCTATCAAGGCGAGCGGCAAGCCTGTCGGCCTCAAACCCTCAGGCGGCATCCGCACGGTCGCCGATGCGCGCATCTATCTCAGTCTCGCCGACGAGATCATGGGGCCTGGCTGGGCGAAGCCCATGACGTTCCGCTTCGGCGCGAGCGGCCTTCTCACCGCGATCAATTCGACGATCGAAGGCACAGGCGACGCGGCCACCAAGGCCGCTTATTGATGGCGTTGCTTCCGCAGGAAATCATCCGCCGCAAACGCGACGGCGCAACGCTCTCCGATGATGAGATTTCCGCCTTCGTGCGCGGCCTGTCGAGCGGCGCGATCAGCGAAGGGCAGGTGGCCGCTTTCGCGATGGCCGTCTTCTTCAAGGGCATGTCGCGCGACGAATGCGCGGCGCTGACGCGCGCGATGACGAACTCCGGCGATGTGCTCGATTGGTCTGACCTGCCGGGGCCCGCGCTCGACAAGCACTCGACCGGCGGCGTCGGCGATACGGTGAGCCTGATGCTCGCGCCCGCCGTTGCCGCCTGCGGCGGCTTCACGCCGATGATCTCGGGACGCGGCCTCGGCCATACCGGCGGCACGCTCGACAAGCTCGATTCGATTCCGGGCTATGTCTCGCAGCCGGACAATGCGCTTTTCCGCAAGATCGTGCGCGACGTCGGCTGCGCCATCATCGGCCAGACCGCCAATCTCGCGCCGGCCGACAAGCGCTTCTACGCCATCCGCGACGTGACCGCGACGGTCGAGTCCATTCCACTCATCACCGCCTCGATCCTCTCGAAGAAACTGTCAGCGGGACTGCAAGGCCTCGCCATGGATGTGAAGTGGGGCTCGGGCGCCTTCATGGCGAAATCGGACGATGCGCGCGCCCTCGCAACGAATATCGCTTATGTGGCGATGGCTGCGGGGCTGCCAACGACATCGCTGATCACCGACATGAACGAGCCGCTGGCGAGCGTCGCCGGCAATGCGCTCGAAATCCGTTACGCCATCGATTTTCTCACCGGCGTCAGGCGCGAGCCGCGCATGTATGCAGTGACGGTCGCGCTCGCCGCTGAAATGTTGATTCTCGGCAACCTCGCCGACGATATCGATGAAGCCGAGCAGATGATCGACCGCGCCTTCGCCAGCGGGCGGGCCGCCGAGATATTCGGTCGCATGGTCGCCGGCCTCGGCGGACCCGCCGATCTCATGCAGCGGCCGGACGCCTATCTCGCGAAAGCGCCTCTGACGCGCGCGATTCCGCCCGCAGCGAATGGCCGCGTGACAGCGATCGACACGCGCGGCGTCGGCCTCGCCGTCGTTGCGCTCGGCGGCGGCCGCACGCGCGCCGACCAGACGATCGATCACTCCGTCGGATTGATCGAGCTCGCGGGCCTCGGCGACGAGGTCGGCCCCGATCGGCCTCTGGCGATCGCGCATGCGCGCGACGAGGCTGACCTTGCGCGCGCAACAGAGATGCTGCTCGCCGCCTATGTCATCGGGAGCGAAGCGCCAACGCGCGCGCCCGCCATCGTCGAACGGATTGTCGCATGAGTTTGCTGGTCGCCATCACGGGATGGGAGCCTGAACCCTGGGCCGAGCGCTTTCGCCGGCTGATGCCGGATCGGCGGGTCGTCATGCTCGGCGAAGATTTCGACCGCGCCGACATCCAATATGTCGCGTGCTGGAAGCATCCGGTTCAATCGCTCACCAACCTCCCCAATCTGCGCGTGCTTTTTTCGCTTGGCGCCGGCGTTGATCATCTCTTCGGCGATCCCGGCCTGCCCGACGCGCCGATCGTGCGCGTCGTCGATCCCGATCTCACGTCGCGCATGAGCGAATATGTCGTGCTGCGTTGCCTCATGCATCTGAGGCAGCAGCGCCGCTACGATCACCAGCAACGTCTGAAGCAATGGGTCGATGATCGGTTTCAGCCTGCGGCCGGCGACCTCCGCGTCGGTGTCATGGGCATGGGAGAGCTCGGCCAGGACGCCGCACAGAAGCTTGCGATGCTGGGCTTCAACGTCGCGGGATGGAGCCGCACGCCGAAGCGATCGACGCATGCCGAGATGTTCGCTGGCGCCGATGAGCTCGATTTCTTCCTCGCGCGAACCGACATCCTCGTCGTGCTGCTGCCGCTGACGCCGGAAACGCGCGGCGTGATCAACGCAAGCCTCATCCGCAAGCTTGCGCGCGACGGCCATTTCGGCGCGCCCTATCTCATCAATGCGGGACGCGGCGGCCTACAGGTCGAGAGCGACATTCTTCGCTGTCTCGATGAAGGCTCGCTGCTCGGCGCGACGCTCGATGTATTCGAAAAAGAGCCTCTGGCGAGCGATTCGTCACTCTGGACGCATCCCGGAGTGACCGTCACACCGCACAATGCGGCCATGAGCCATCCCGATGCGGTGGGTTTGCAGGTGGCCGAACAGATCGCGGCGTTCGAGCGCGGCGAGCCGCTGAAGAATATCGTCGACCCCAGACAGCAATATTGAGCGGCGCCTCCGCCGCGGCGCGCACGAGGTTGCAATAAGACGTCACCTCGAGCCGGGACGCTCCGTCGCCAAGAGCGCATAGAGCATGTCGTCACGCCAATCCTCGCCAACACGCAGGTTGTGACGCAACAGGCCTTCGCGACGGAATCCCAGCTTCTCAACCAACGCGCGAGACGCCGTGTTGTCGGGATGGATAAAAGCCTGCACGCGATGCAGCCCAAGCCCGTTAAAGCAAAATTCGAGCATCGCCGTCACGGCTTCGGTGGCGATGCCCTGCCTGAGGCGCGCGGGGTCGATGATATAGCCGATGTCTGCGCGCTTATTGCGGATATGACCATCGTGATAGTTGACCAGACCGAGACAACGATCAGTCGCCGCATCCGCCACCGCCCAAAAGCGATAGTAAGATGGGGTGCAGTCGATGAAGCGCTGAACTGCGCGCTCGGTCTCGATCAGCTTCGTGTGGACCGGCGTGTTCCAGAAACGCATCGCCTCGGAATTGGTGAAGCACTTATGCATCGCCTCCACATCCTCGGTGCGGAATTGGCGCAGCCGCAGGCGAGGAGTTGCGAGGATCGGGTGCGGTATTGGTTTCTTCGCCATGTCGAGAGCACAAGCTGCGTCAAGCAGCGATACCTTCAATGGAGCCAAGGCGCTGGCCGACGCGCTCGCGGGCGTTTCAGCCTCTACCCAGCTCACCAAGCCTGCGCGCGCTGGTGATATCGCCGCCGCCCGCGCCATTGATGCGTCGGACCGCTTCAGCCAGCGGCTCGCTCATTGTCTGCATGTGATAGCCGTTGGCGTGCAGCAGTTCCGCCTCATCGCGCATCAAACCGACATGGCCTTTCCAGAAAATCAGATCGCCGCGTCGCAATCCTGAAAGATCAGGCGCTAGATTGAGCGGCTGACCAAGCTCCCGCTCCTGCATGTCGCTGTCGCGCGGCGCTTCCAGGCCCGCCATCTCCATCGCCGTCTGCACGAGGCCGGAGCAATCAAGCCCTTCGCTGGTGCGCCCGCCCCAGAGATAGGCGACGCCAATCAGCTTTTCGGCTTCCGCTACGAAATCCGACGCCAAAACCGACAAGGGCTGGAGATGGCGCGCCCAGATGAAGGCGCCGTCATCGAGCACGCGAAAATCGCCCTGCTCGCGCGCCACGGTCACGAGCGCGCCGAGCGGCAGCGCCTCGATTGGCGGCAGCTTGATGCTGGGCCCGGGATAGAGATGACTGCGGAGCACGCGCACGCGATGCGTCGGCGCAATGATGGTTTCGCGCAAGGCCTCGGTCGGGACATAGCCGACATAGCCGTCGCGCTCGCATTCCACCCACGCCCACCCTTCCGGCGAGCGCTCATACGCGATGACGATTTCGCCGCGCAGCGCTTCGGTGTCGAGCGGCGCGTCGAAGCGCGGCTCGCGCCGCACCGGCGCATGCGCCGCGGCGACCTGCATGCGCACGCCATCGACGAACTGTTCAGCTTCGACAAGACCTCGCAAGCGAACGGCCGCGAGATCGCGCCGCGCGGGCGTCACGCGCGGATCGAGCGCTGCGCTCAAGCCGGCAGCTCCAGCGCGACGTTGCTGACGAGATCGCCAATTTTCTCGACGGCAAGCGCGCCCTTCACAGTGCGTTGCACGATGACATTGCGACGATCCTTGTCGTCGCGCCGACGCGAAACGTAACCAAGCGCGCCCATCGTATCGAGCGCGCGCGTCACCACAGGCTTCGTCACGCCGAGCTTCCTGGCGAGCCCCCGAACCGTATGCGGCGGCGGATCGAGATAGATCGTCAAAAGGATCGCGGCCTGTCGAGACGACAGGTCGTGCTCGCCGTCTCTCACGAGCGCGAGATGAACATCATGCCAGAGCTTGAGGGATTGAGCCGGCCGCATACACAGAAGGGAAAGGGGGATTATTCCGGAGGCGTATTATTGTGTCCGGCGGGCGCGACGCAAGCCTTTTCCTTGCGCAGCCTGGCCTGTGATGTTCGCGGAAAATTTTTCCTCGACCAGCGCATAGACGAGGCGCGCCGTCTGCGGCTCTGCGCCCTCGGGCCGCCCGTTCTTCGTCGAGGGCGTCCAGCCGAAAATATCAAAATGCGCCCATTCACGGGCCTTTTCGACGAATCGGCCAAGAAACAACGCCGCGATCACCGAGCCGGCGAAAGGACTCGATGATACATTGTTCATATCGGCGATCTTGGAATCGAACAGAGCGTGATAGGGCCGCCACAGAGGCAGGCGCCATACGGGATCGGCAAGGCGATCGCCGATTTGCGAAATCTGCGCCGCGAGTTTGTCGCTGCGCGTGAAGAAAGGCGGGAGATCCGGTCCGAGAGCAACGCGAGCGGCTCCGGTCAGCGTTGCGAAATCGATCAGCAGCTCCGGCGATTCCTCATCCGCAAGCGCCAGCGCGTCAGCGAGAATCAGGCGCCCTTCCGCATCGGTGTTGCCGATCTCGACCGTAAGGCCCTTGCGACTTTTCAGCACGTCGCCTGGCCGGAATGAATCGCCGCCGATCGCATTTTCGACGATCGGCAACAGCACGCGAAGCCGCACCGGCAAGCGTGCATCCATGATCATGCTCGCAGCTGCGAGAGCCGTTGCGGCGCCGCCCATATCCTTCTTCATCATGAGCATGCCGGCGGGCGGTTTGATGTCGAGGCCTCCCGTATCGAACACCACGCCCTTGCCGACGAGCGTCACTTTGGGGTCAGACGATTTTCCGAACTGGATATCGACAAGACGAGGCGCGCGCGCCGAGCCACGGCCGACGGCGTGGATCATGGGGAAATTCGCCTTCAGCAGCTCATCGCCAATCGTGATCGCGCATTTCGCCTTGTGACGCGTCGCAAGCGCCTGCGCCGCCGCGGCAAGTTCGACCGGCCCCATATCATTCGCGGGCATGTTGATGAGATCTCGCCCCAGAGCGACACTTTCAGCGATTCGCAATATGCGGGCGCGATCGACGCCGTCGGGAAGAACAAGACGCGCAGCTTCCGCGCTGCGCTTGCGATAGCGCTCGAAGCGGTAAGCGCCGAGGAGAAACGCGATGACGGCGAGTTCGGGATCGCCCGGCCAGTCCTCGAACTGGTAGACTCCCTTCGGCAAAGCGGAAGACAGCTTGCCGGGCAACAACGGATCAATCTCGTCCCCTTTCCCAAGCCCAACCAGTACGAGCGCGATCTCTCCCTTCACGTCCGGCAGAAGCAATGTCTTGCCCGCGCTGGCGTCGAAACCGTACGCCTCAGCGAATCGCAGTGAGGCGGCAAGGCCTTTCAGACCCTGCTTCCATCCTCCCGGACGCGCGAAACGAATCGGCGTCGCCTCGGCGCCGCCATCGGCCAGAAATTCGCGCATGCCTGTCTCCTTCTTCGATTGGCCGCGACGACGGCGCCGATCGCGCTTAACCACTCGTTAGGGTTAACAGGTCATTGATGAAAGCCAAGTTTTCCCGTTCCGACTTCGAGCCTTCGGGTCATGCGCAGAACGCTTTCACGCTCTCTTCCACGCATCGCGTTCTGCATCGCCGCGGCGACACTCGCGAGCGCCTGCATGCGGTCCGGCTCCGGCGATCTTTCGGCAAGCGCCCCGCCAAGCGCCATGTCACAGGACCAATGGCGCGAGCAGGCCGATCGTTGGGGAAAGCGCTATGACGAGGCGCCAGGCGAGCGCGCCGCTTCGCTCAACTATGCTCGCGCGCTGCGCGCGATCGGGCAGAGAGCGCAGGCGGTCGCCGTGCTCGAACAGGCCGCTGCGCGCGCGCCGAACGATCTGGAGGTGCTCGGCGCCTATGGCCGCGCACTGGCGGACGCAGGCAAGCTGCGCGAGGCGCTTGGCATCCTCGAACGCTCGCATCTGCCTGAAAGGCCCGACTGGCGCGTTCTCTCGGCGCAGGGCGTGGTCTCCGACAAGCTCGGTGAGCACGAGGCCGCGCAGGGCTATTATCGTTCCGCGCTGAATCTCATGCCGAACGAGCCCTCCGTCCTTTCGAATCTCGGCTTCTCCTATGCGCTCTCGCGCAAGCTGACAGAGGCGGAATCGACCCTGCGCCAAGCGGCGCAGAATCCGCGAGCCGATTCCCGCGTGCGACAGAATCTCGTCGTGGTTCTTGGCCTTGAGGGCAAGTTCGACGAAGCCGAGACGCTGGCGCGCCAGGACCTCTCGCCCGAAGACGCCGGCCAGAACGTCGCTTATCTCAAGAAGCTTGTTTCCCAGACCAATAACTGGGCGAAAATCAAGCAGGGCCTGCAACGCTAGACGGACGGCTCGACGCTGGCGTTCCTGTTTCCGACCAGATCACGACGCATTTTGATTGAATCAATCAAAATGCGGGAGCATGATCGATTCCAAAAGTTGAGAGCATGGCTTTTGCAGCGCGAAGCCTAGCGTTCGCCGCGGAAAAACCGGTATCTACTTTTTTGCGCCATGCTCCCGAGTCATACTTCAGTCAACAAGCTACTCAAAGTGAAGCGTCAGCGGCGCGAGCAGGCGGGGCGTCGCGAAAGCCAATTACTTCCAATGGAAAACCTGGATGCCCGCCGGCCCAAGAATGACGACGAACAGCACCGGCAGGAAGAACAGAATCATCGGCACGGTTAGCTTCGGCGGCAGTGCAGCCGCTTTCTTCTCGGCTTCGTTCATGCGCGTATCGCGAAATTCCTGCGCGAGAACGCGCATCGCCTGACCGACGGGCGTGCCATAACGCTCCGACTGGCCAAGCGCCGTGCAAACCGCCTTCACCGAATCGAGACCCGTGCGTCGCGAGAGATTCTCGTAGGCCTGCCTTCGCTCGGAGAGATACGAAAGCTCCGCTGTCGCCAGCATGAACTCCTCCGCAAGCGGAATGGACTGGTTGCCGACTTCCTCGCTCACCTTGCGGAATGATTGCTCGATCGACATGCCTGACTCGACACAGATCAGCAGCAGATCGAGCGCATCAGGGAAGGCGCGCGTGATCGAAAGCTGGCGTTTGGAAATCGTGTTCGAGAGATAGAGTTCAGGCGCTTTCAACCCGATAAACGCGGCCAGCACGCAACCGCCGAGCCTCACCGGCATGGAATACTTCGTCGTATCGAGGAGGAAAAAGACATAGAGGACGGCCAGCGCCATCACCGCGATCGGCGCCACAAAACGGAAAAACAAAAAGGTGATTTCCGCCTGCTGGCCCCGATAGCCCGCCATCTGCAACCGATTCTGGGCGCCTTCCGCATTCAGCCAGTCACGCAGCTTCAGGCGGTTGACGAGGTCGAGCATATAGGCTTTTGGCGCCACTCTCAGGCCGCGCTTCTCCGCATCCTTCTCAAGGCGCGCACGCTCACGCGCGCGGATTTTTTCGCGCTCGATCGAGACCGCTTTTACGCGCTTCTTCAAGGCATCGCCCTCAAGCAGCGGCGTTGCGATCGAAATGATCGTCGCGGCCACCGCGATAGCGCTCGCAATCATCAGAATGAACTGCGGGTCCGTGATCCTGCTGTAAAGTTGATCGAACAGCATAGCGCGCTCAGAAGTCGAATCGGATCATCTTGCGCATCACCATGATGCCCAGAAACATCCAGAAAAGCCCGGCGGCGATCATGATCTTGCCGGTCATGGTGGTGAACAGGACCACCATATAGGACGGCGTCGTCAAGGTGACGAGGCCAGCGACGATGAAGGGCAGCGCGCCGATAATGGCGGCGGACGCCTTCGCCTCCATGCTCATCGCGGAGATCTTTCCCTTCATTTTCTTGCGTTCGCGAAGCACGCGCGAGAGATTGCTAAGCGCGTCCGCGAGGCTGCCGCCCGTCTTCGACTGAATCTGGATCACGATGCCGAAGAAATTGGCTTCGCTGGTCGGCATGTTCTTATAGAGCTTGCCGCAGGCTTCGCCAAGGCTAAGGCCGATCGATTGAGCTTCAATGATCTTCCGAAACTCCGACTTCACCGGCTCGGCTGTTTCGATCGAGATGATCCTGAGACAATCGCCAAGCGGCAGGCCGGATTTCACGCCACGGACGATGATGTCCACGGCGTTGGGAAATTCGTCTTGAAATTTTTTCATGCGGCGGCTGCGCAGAAACATCAGATACCAAAGCGGAAGGGCGGCGCCTGCCGCGACGCCGGCCAGAACACCAAGAAACACGTTTTTCACGCCTATGCTGGCGACCGCCGCGATAATCACGCCAACGATGATCGAAACGATGATGTATTGCTTCTTGCTCCAGCTCAGGCCCGCATGAGCGATGCGCATTTCCAGCGTTAGCTTCTTTTCGGCGCGTTCCTTCTTTTCGATTTCCTTGAGGCTCTGAGCAATCGCGTCACGCCGACTGGCGCCGGCCGCACGATCCACGCGGCGCTTCGCCGGCTCCGCAGCCGTTATCGCCTTGTGGCGCTTTTCGCCGCGGATGTCGCCTGAGAGATAGGGATAAAGCAGCGCATAGGCGACGCCGCCGGTAGCGGCCATGGCCAGAAAAATCGCTGCGATAGCGGTCGGAGTCATGGGGGCGATCCGGCCATCTCACGCCAGTTCGGGCTTGAGGGCTTCAAGGCTGTCCAGCGCGGCCGCGAGCCGCCGCTCCTCGCCATAGTAACGCGCGCGCTCCCAGAATCGTGGTTTGCCGATGCCGGTCGAAACGTGACGGCCGATCACCTTGCCGTTCGCATCTTCCCCCTCGAGCTGATAGAGGCAGATATCCTGAGTGATGATCACGTCTCCCTCCATCCCCATCACCTCGGTGATGTGGGTGATGCGGCGAGAGCCGTCGCGCAGGCGCGACGCTTGCAATATCACGTCGATCGAAGAGGTCATCATCTCGCGGATGGTGCGGGACGGCAGCGAGAAGCCGCCCATCGTGATCATGGATTCGATACGCGACAAGCATTCGCGCGGATTGTTGGCGTGCAGCGTTCCCATTGAGCCATCATGACCGGTATTCATAGCCTGCAGCAGGTCGAACGCTTCGGGTCCGCGGACTTCGCCGACGATAATTCGCTCAGGACGCATACGGAGACAGTTCCTGACCAGATCACGCATCGTGATCTGGCCCTGCCCTTCCAGGTTTGGCGGGCGCGTCTCCAAACGCACCACATGAGCCTGCTGAAGCTGAAGCTCGGCCGCGTCTTCGCAAGTGATGACGCGTTCATCATCGTCGATATAGCGGGTCAGGCAGTTCAGCAGCGTCGTTTTGCCAGAGCCGGTGCCGCCTGAGATGACGACATTGCAGCGCACGCGCCCGATGATCTTGAGAATCTCGGCGCCGGCTGGCGATATCGCGCCGAACTTCACAAGCTGCTCCAGCGTGAGCTTGTCTTTCTTGAATTTGCGGATGGTGAGCGCAGGCCCATCGATCGATAGCGGCGGCGCGATCACATTGACGCGCGAACCGTCCGGCAAGCGCGCGTCGCAGATCGGACTCGCTTCGTCAACACGACGGCCGACCTGGCTGACGATGCGCTGACAAATATTCATCAACTGCGCATTGTCGCGAAACTTGACGTTGGTGAGCTGAATCTTGCCGCTGACTTCGATGAAAGTCCGTTCCGCGCCGTTGACCATCACGTCGGCGATATCATCGCGCGCCAAAAGCGGCTCGAGCGGCCCGTAACCAAGGACATCGTTACAAATATCATCGAGGAGCTCTTCCTGCTCCGCGATTGATAGCACGAGACTCTTGAGCGCGATGATTTCATTGACGATGTCACGAATTTCTTCGCGAGCGCTCTCAATATCAAGGCGGGAGAGCTGGGCGAGATCGATCGCTTCGATCAAGGCCCCGAAAATCATGCTTTTGGTCTGATAGTAGTCGTCGGACTTGGCGCGCGCAGGCGCGATCTCCGCTGGCGCGGCGCGCGGCGTCGGCGCGGGAGTCGCAGCGGCGACTGGCGCGCTCGGCGCATTCGCAACGAAGCTCGCGGCTCCGCCTGTAGCGGTTCTTCGTCCAAACATTGCTTACCGTCAGTCTTGAGGCTCGTTTGAGCTTTGCGAACTCACGCGCGTTTCATTTTTTTGAGTAAGGGAGCCAGGAAGCTGGCGCTCGCCTTCGCAATCGGCTGCCGGCCCAGCGCAGCCGTCGCCAGCTTCGCAAAGGAGTCAGGAACCTTACCGTTGCGTTGAACTTCCATGATCATGCGGCCATTGTTCAACGCCGATCCGAACAGATTTGCGTCGAATGGAATCGTCGCGACCGGTTCGATCTCCAGCACCTTGGCGAAGTCGCTCAATGGCAGCTCCGGTCGTTTGGGCATGCCAATCTTGTTGACCACCAGCTTCGGCGGCCGATCATTCGGGCGCGCCTGCTTAAGAGCACCAAAGATATTCTTTACATTGCGGAAGCTGGCGAGATCGGGCTCCGCGACAATGATCACTTCATCGGCGCCGATCGCGACGCGACGCGACCAGGAAGTCCAGAGATGCGGAACGTCCAGCACCACGCATGGCGTCGAGGAGCGGAGCACATCGAGAACGCCATCGAACGCCGTTTCCTGCAGATCATAAACACGATCAAGGAGCGCGGGAGCGGCGAGCAGGCTGAGCTTGTCCGAGCATTTCGCCAGGAGGCGATCGACGAGATTGGCGTCGAGGCGATCGGGAGCGAACACCGCGTCGGCGATTCCTTGCGGCGGATCCTGGTCGAAGTCGAGCGCGGCCGTTCCGAAACCAAGATCCAGATCGACGATGACGGTATTGACATCCTCCGCCGTCGATGCGGCCCACGCCAGATTGTGCGCCAGCGTGGAAGCCCCAACTCCGCCTTTGGTCCCCATCACCGCGATCGTGCGGCCGACCGTCTCGGCTCCTTCCACGGTGTAGAGATTCGACGCCGCCTGGATGAATTCCAGCGTCGTCATCGGGAGGATCAAATAATCGCTGACGCCGCGCTTGGTCAGCTCGCGATAGAATCCGACATCGTTGATCGGACCGGCGATCATGACGCGCGTGGCCGCATCGCAGAGGTCGGCGAGCTGATCGAGATAGCTGAGCATCTGTTCGCCGTTCGCCCCGCTCTCGATCACGAGGAGGTTGGGCGTCGGCGCGGATTTGTAGGCGTTGAGCGCCGCGAGAGCGCCGCCCATGTTCACCTTGACATGTGCGCGCGTCATCCGCCGATCGAGCATCGACTCCTCGATGACCGCCGACAACGCGGGTGTTTCGCAAAAGGCTTGAACCGATATGCGCGGCAGCGGCGCGATGACGACATCGGCCGGCAGTTCAAACGGGTCCGCGTCAGGCTGCGGCGCGATGTCGAGCGCGTCACGCATCAGTTCGCTCCGACGCCCTGGCTGATAGCCGTCGCCTTGGTCTTGTATTCGGTCGATGGATCCTGACCATCGCGTTGCTTGCCGATCGCGTTGACGCGACGCGTCGTGTCGATCGCGTCCTCGGTGCGGCCGCGAACCAGATCGAGCGGATCGGCGACCTGATTCGCCAGCATGCTTTGGTAGGCGCAGCCGTAGTTGTAGTAGGGCTCGCTGTTCCAGCTCCGCGTGCCCTGGAAGCCGACAACGTCATGCGGCCACTGGCCGCATTTGGTCGCGACTCTCGCCTTGAGCTTGGTGTAGACGACGCGAATAGGCTGCTCTTCCGGCGAGCCTTCGACACGATAGGTCGATTGCCTCACCCCCGTCACGCCGGCGCTCGCGAGCGCGGCGCGAACCAGCGCGACCTTGCGATGCGGGGCGCCATAGGGCCCTGTCGGCGCCAGTATCGCCATCTGACCCTGGCCATTCATGCGGTAGTCGTTGGCAGCGGCTCTCAGTTCGAGAGTCTGTCGCAGATCCAGCTTTGAGCTGACGCCGCGCACGAAGATGTCGATGCCTTCCTCCGCGGGAGCGACGACGATCGGATGGCGATCCTGATATTCAATCGGAGTTGAGGCCGTATATTGCGGCGCCTCCCTGGCGCAGGCTGCGGCGAAAGCGCCTATCCCCGCCGCCAGAATAAAGCGCGTGAAAGAAAGCGAGTTCAAGCGCATCTTTTTCGTCTCAGAGGTTGGCGGGCGCGATGTGATCGGCATGATTCAGTCCGCAATAAAACCAACATGACCGCGATAGCGCCCCCCGTCGTTCGGAGCGCCGGCGACGCCGTAGATTCGATTGAGGCGACCCATAATCGTCGTTTGGGGGTCCTTGGCCTCCACGAAACCTTCGTCCGGGCGCGGCAGGTTTGACGCCGAAGAGGGCTTCGCAATGAAGGGGGTCACGATCATCATCAGCTCGGTCTCGGACTTCTGATAATCGCGCGAGCGGAACAGGGCGCCGAGGATCGGCAGATTCATCAGCGCCGGCGTGCCATTGATCATCTGCTTCTGCTGATGCTGGATCATGCCGGCCGCGACGAGCGATCCGCCTGAAGGCAATTCGACTGTCGTGTCGGACTTCCTGACCTTGAAAGCCGGCACAACAGTCGTGTTGAATTTGAAAGAGTTTTCAGCGTCGATCTCGGTCACCTCGGTCGCCACGCGGATGCTGATGCGGCCAGCGGAAAGGACGATCGGCTGGAACACCAGCGCGACGCCGAACGGTTTGAACTGGATGCCGATCTGACAGGATTGAATTGAGGTCCCTGCCGTGACCGAGCAGGTTTCACTCTGCGGCACCGGCACTTCTCCACCAGCCGTGAACTTGGCGGTCTCGCCCGAGATCGCCGTCAGCGTCGGTTCAGCCAGAGTCCGCAGCACGCCTGCGCGCTCAAAGGCTCTCACGCTGAAATTCGTCGCGCCGTTGGTCCCGCCGGTGATCCTGCCGCTTGTGGGATCCTGAAGCTGGAGAGGAAAGGTGTTGTCGGTGACCGCATTCAAGGCGAAATTTCCGACCTTCCAGTCGCCATTGATATTGACGCCGAGCTGTTTGAGAACGGAGCGCTGCACTTCCGCGACGGTGACTTTCAGCATCACCTGATCCTTGCCACGAATCGTCAGCGAATTGACGACCTTGCCTTCGACCGCCTGGCTGCTGCCGATGCTGATCGACGTGCCGCCGCCCCCGCCCGTGCTCGCCGAGCCGCCGCCGAGGGACGACGTGCCGATGAAGCCCTTGGCGATGTCGAGCGCCTGCGCCGCCTCCGCAGCCGAATCAACCGAACCGCTCAGCACGATCGAATCGCCAACCGGCACGACCGTGATCTCGGCCGTGGGCATCGCGGTCTTGAGCAGCTTGCGCAGGAGATTCATGTCGCGGCCGATGGCGATCTCGGCGGTGGCGATCTGGCGTCCTTCCTGGTCAAGGATGAACATCGAGGTGGCGCCGTCGGCGAGACCGATCACAAAGATCTTGCGCGACGACCGGACGACGGCGTTCGCCACCTTCGGATTGGCGACGAACACCTCCTTGGCGTCACGCGGAAGGTCGAAGATGAACGATTTGCCGATGCCGAGTTCGATCTTTCGCGCGACCGATCCGTCGGGGCCAGGCCTTACGATCGTTGGATTGACTTCCGTTTGCTGAGCGAAGCCGGCATGGGGAAGCGCCGCGATCGACAGCGTCACGATCACGCCGACAAGCGCCGCCCGGAGCGCCGCCTCGAGCACGATGCGCGGAATGAATTTCAACATTGGCGCGTTACCTTCCGGCCTGATTCGAGACGCCATAACGAACAATCGAGAGATTGTTTTCGCGTTCAGGCCCGGCGCTCGGCTGCTCCTGCCTGTCGACCATGCTGCGTAGCGCCAGTGAAATCGTGCCCTGTTTCTGCGCCAGCGCGACGACTTCTGTTTGCTTGGCGTCGAGTTCGAGCGTCGCAGTTTCGCCGGTCACATACTTCTGACCATCGGCGCTTTCTTCGACCTTCTGTCCGATCGCGAGCACACGGATATTGGTCAGGATAGTCTCGGTCTCGTAGGCTTCCGTCCCGGTCGCCTTCGAAGCCGCCTCGTTGCGAGACGTGCGCAGCACATCGACGCGATCGTTGGGCAGGATAAAACCGCCGGCGCTGGTGCTGCCGCGATTGTCGATCGAGACCGCGAGCGCGCGCATGCCTGTCGGCAAGATGGCCGACATGAAGCCGGGCGCGCCATTCGGCTTGATCAATTTCTCCGCGCGAATCGGCTCGCCGTCGAGCATCGCGACCCGCACGATCGAATTGGCGAACTCCGTCTTCGCGTCCGGCTTCTCGCTGCGGCGGATAAGATGGGGCGATTTCGATTCAGCCGGCCAGGCGCGCCATTCGAGCTGCTCCGCCTTGGCGATCGACCCGACCGGAAGATCGGCAGCGGCGACCAGGACGTCGACAGTGTTGGCGGCCGCCGGCGGAGGCGCCGCGACGACGACAGGCTTCTCCGGCGCGGGAGAACGGCTCACCAGAAAGGCCGCGATCAACCCGGCGAACAGGGCGATGCCGAGGATCGCAAGGCGTGCCGTGCGCTGCATGAAACCAATCCGTGACGAACCACTCAACCGGAGAGGATTCGATCAGGGAAAGGTCAATGTATGGTTAACCGAACGTATCCAATCGTTTCGAAAAGCAGCGGATTAACCGCCGAGCGCGAGGCGCCAGATATCCGTCTGCGGATAAACGATGAGACCGCTGAACGCGAGAGCGATGCCGTAGGGGATGCCTGACTTCGCGCTGTGAAGGCGGCGGGACCAGCCCCACCCGGCGACAATCGCCGGAAGAGGATAGTTTCGCGCCTTTAGAAGAAACAAGGTCAGCACGCCGCCAGCCATCGCGGTCACGAGAACATAGTCGAGAAGCCCGCTGAAGCCGAGCCACAACGCGGTCGCGGACGCAAGCTTGGCGTCGCCGCCGCCCATCCAGCCGGCCGTAAACATCCCGAACGTGACGATCAGAACCAAAAGGGCGGCGAGCGTATGGAAGCCGATCATCTGCCAAGGCAACCCGATCAGAGCGGCGATCGGAAAGAAGCCTGCGATCAGCAGGAGAGAGACGCGATTGGAAATCGTCATCGTGAGCATGTCGCTCACGGCGGCGTAAGCCAGCAACGCGGGGAAGAGGATGAGAAGCGTCCAGTCCGTCATGATGATCAAGGCCCCGCCTGTGACGCGTCAACCCGGAGATTTGAAATGTTCACTTCGGGAAAGCGTTGGCCACAGCGGTGTACATCGCCGCCACTTGCCCGCCCAGCGCTGTCACCGCCCCCACGATCGCAAGACATATCACGGTCGCGAGGATGCCATATTCAATCACGGTCGCGCCGCGCTCATCACGCCGGAACCGGCGGATATGTCGCGCAAATCTCCGCTGAGGCATTGTGTTCTCAGGATAGGCGCAAGCAGAAGATGCGGGGCGATCTTCCAACCGCCCCGCATCCCCACCAATGCTTTGCTCAGCCCATGCCCGCAAGCTTGGTCGCGACGCGCTGGAAGAGAGCGCCAATCTCCGAACCCAGCGCCGTGGCGCCGGTGATGATGGCAAGCGCGATCAGAGCGGCGAGCAGACCGTATTCGATCGCGGTGGCGCCGGACTCGTCCTTGGCGAAACGCGCAAAAATCTTCGACATGTTGATGACTCCTGTTGTGACACCTGCTGCGGTTGCGACGCGGCGGATCTTGTCGCCCACCCGCTTGAACCGTGGGCCGGACCATAGGAGGCACAAATTGCGCGACGGTTAATTCGATCGCCGACTCATCAATATTTCGGCAGTTTCCGCGATAGCGTTAACAGTTATTCTACGGGAACGGCAAATTTCATCTTTGTGCGGGCTGCATATACTTGCAGTTATCAGAGCTATATCGCGAGTACATAATAATTAATACATTGTAATTACGATCGCCTCTCAAGATTACGAGCCTGTCTTTTGCGAAGTTATCGCTCAAACTACTATTTGCTTCATTTCACACCATTGTTCTGCAAATTCGCGCAGGACGCCCCCCGGCGATCAAGCTTGTCTTCCTTGCGATCTCAACGCCGGAAACGCGCATGGCCAAGACGGAAGTGCTGATCGAAAGCCGGATTAGCGGCTTGTTCACCATTCCGGTCCAAATTCGACGAAGCGCACGTCATCGGCGCCCCATGTGAGAGAGAGTAATGCCGCACTCCGGCCGCGCCATCGGAATTATCCTGGCGGCGACGCTGTTCGCCGCGGGCGCCGCCCAAGCCGCAGACGAGGTCGTGTCGGTCGTGCTCAATCAGGCGCGCATCCTGCGGCTGCCCGAAAAGGCGCGAACCATCGTCATCGGCAATCCCATGATCGCTGACGTGACGATGCAGAAGCACGGCAACCTCGTGCTGACGGGGAAAGGGTACGGTTCGACTAATCTCATCGCTCTTGATGACAAAGGCGCCATCGTCGCCGAATCCCGCATCAGGGTAGAGGCGGCGCAGGACTCGACCCTGGTCGTCCTGCGCGGCATGGAGCGGGAATCCTATTCCTGCTCGCCGCAGTGCCAGCCGACATCCACGCTCGGCGACAGCAACAAATTCTTTGAAGAAGCCGGCAACCAGATCGACAAGCGCAACAATTGGGCGTCGCCCAAGTGAGCGCCCCGCGCCGATAGTTAAGAAAGCATTTCAAATTCTTCTCATCTTTCGCGCGCAGGGATAACCCGCCGGAAATCTTTGCATCTTATCTATATGGGCCGGAATTTGGCGCGCCGTTCGTACGGAGGCGCCGCGGAACCCAGACGATGTGCGCAAGCCGCCCCATGTTCTCCCGATGCGCCATCCGGCTCCGAGCGTGGTTCCGGTCGCCGCGAACAATCGCTGGCGATCAGCGCGGCGTGACATCCATCGAATTCGCCATGATCGCCGTGCCCTTCATTGGCCTCTTGTTCGCGATTGTCGAAACCGCCTTGCTGTTGTTCACCAATCAGGCGCTCGACACCGCGCTGCAGGACACCTCTCGCAAGATCATGACTGGCGAGGCGCAGAACAGCGGCATGACTGCGGCCCAGTTCAAAAATGCGGTTTGCGCGATCGCAACTTTCAACAACTGTTCCAGTGCGCTGTATGTCGACGTCAAGAGCTACACCTCGACAGCGCCGGTTCCAACATTGCCGATCACCAATGGCGTATTTGATCCGTCGCAATTCACCTTCAATCCCGGATGCCCGAACCAGATCGTCGTGGCGCGCGTGGCGATGCAATACCCCGTCTACTCGACGCTGTTCGGCGCCGGCCTGCAGCAATTGTCGAACGGAGAGCGCGTGATGATGTCGACCGTCAGCTTCCGCAATGAGCCATACGTCACGTCGAATTCCGGTTGCAGTTAGGCGGATCGAGCGAGGGATAAACCAGTTATGCGCTTTGCTTCCAGCCTGAGAACCGTGCTGAAAGATCGCCTCACGCTCTTCCGCACCGCGCGTGACGGTGTCGCAGCCCTCGAATTCGCCATCATCCTGCCTTTGATGCTGACCATGTGGCTCGGCACTTTCGAGGTCGGCCAGGCGATCGC
Organism: Terrirubrum flagellatum; assembly: GCF_022059845.1. Lineage (GTDB taxonomy): Bacteria > Pseudomonadota > Alphaproteobacteria > Rhizobiales > Beijerinckiaceae > Terrirubrum > Terrirubrum flagellatum. Next base: position 4,397,152 of record NZ_CP091851.1, read on the forward strand.
AGCAAATCGCAAATCGGTGCTGGTCTCGCGCACCCTTGCCGACCTCACGGCGCGCGCCACCACGATCAGCAACAGCGATATGGCGAACATCTTCGCGGCGACTGCTGCGGTGATCTATCCCTTCTCGTCGGCCGATCTCGGCATGCGCGTCACGAGCGTAAAAAGAGACAGCGCCGGAGCGAACAAGGTGGTGTGGAGCAGCGCCAGCGGACCTGGAATGAGCGCGCTTGGAGTAGGCGCGAGCGTGACTTTGCCAACCGGCATCCTGACCGCCGCCAACCAGACGGTCATCATGGCGGAGGTCAAGTTCTTCTATAAATCGCCAACGGGCTGGGTCCTTTCGTCGCAAGCCCTCACCCTTGAAGACAAGACGCTCATGGTGCCGCGCCAGGTCACAGAGGTGACGCGCACCTCGTAATCGTGAGAGCGGCGCGTTCCTCACAGACCCGGAAGCCGCTCTCTCAATTTGCTGTCGCGACCTCTCTGCGGAAAACCGGCTTCGACTTTTCAGCAGTCGTTTCAGACGCGCGTCGTTTTCCTCAGATCGTCTGGTTGTAGGCGCCGACTTCAGGATTCTCGCGCAGCACGTCGTCGACAGCCTTGAACATCGCGCGCATGCGCGCTTCCGAGGCCGGGCTTTCGACCACCACAACCAGCTCAGGCTTGTTGGACGAGGCCCGTACCAGCCCCCAGGTGCCGTCATCGGTGACCACACGCACGCCATTGACCGTCACGAGATCGGTAATGGAATGGCCATCGAGCTTCGCGCCTTCCACCTTCATCGTCTCGAATCGCTTCACCACGCGTCCGATCACGTCATATTTGATCTCGTCGGCGCATTTCGGCGACATGGTCGGCGTTCCCCAAGTCTTGGGCAGCGCCTGATAAAGATCAGCCATCGTCTTATCAGGGTTGCGATCGAGCATGTCGCAGACCGCAATCGCCGTGACGAGCCCGTCGTCATAGCCGCGGCCGATCGGGGCATTGAAGAAGAAATGGCCTGACTTCTCAAAGCCCGCGAGCGCTTTCAAGTCGGTCACGCGGCGCTTGATATAGGAATGGCCGGTCTTCCAGTAATCGGTCCTCACGCCGAGCTTTTTCAGCACGGGGTCGGCGTCAAACAGGCCGGTCGATTTCACGTCGACGACAAATTGCGCGCCGGGGTGCAGCGCGCCCAGATCGCGCGCCAGCATCACGCCGATCTTGTCGGCGAAAATCTCCTCGCCATTGTTATCGACGACGCCGCAGCGATCGCCATCGCCATCAAATCCCAGGCCGACATCGGCCTTGTGCTCGCGCACGGCGTCGGCCATGGCGTGCAGCATCTGCATGTCTTCGGGATTGGGATTGTAACGCGGGAAGGTGTGATCGAGCTCCGCGTCCATCGGCACGACGTCGCAGCCGAGCGCGCTCAACATACCAGGCGCGAAAGCGCCCGCCGTGCCGTTGCCGCAGGCGGCGATCACCTTGAGCTTGCGTTTGAATTTCGGCCGGCTGGTGAGATCGGCGATGTAGCGCGCGGCGAAATTCTCGATGAATTCGTAGCCGCCGCCTGACCGCAATTCGAAGCGCGCATTGAGCACGATGTCCTTCAGCGCATTCATTTCATCGGGCCCGAAAGTCAGCGGGCGCTGCACGCCCATCTTCACGCCGGTCCAGCCATTGTCGTTATGCGAGGCAGTGACCATGGCGACGCAGGCGGCGTCGAGCGCGAACTGGCCGAAATAGGCCATCGGCGACAGTGCGAGGCCGATATCCTTCACCTTGACGCCGGCCGCCATCAGGCCGGAGACGAGCGCGTATTTAATGGAGGAAGAGTAGCCGCGGAAATCATGGCCCGTCACCAGTTCAGGCTTCACACCCATCTGATGGATCAGCGTGCCGAGCCCCATCCCGACGGCCTGCACGCCCATGAGGTTGATTTCCTTGCCGAAGAACCAGCGCGCATCATATTCGCGAAAACCGGTCGGCTTCACCATCGGCAACGACTCATAATCCGCCGTGTTGGGCGACAGGGCAGGCAGCGGCTTGGGGAACATGGGCGATCCGGATTTGCGGGCTGACCCCAGTTCGATAACCGATCACCCCTATGATGGAAACCGGTTGCTGCGTCGCAGCATTAACGCGCGTTAACCGAATCGGCGAGCCGCTCAATATCGGCCCTGAACGGCACGCTGGTCTGCGCTCCGGTTTTCGTGCAGGCGAGCGAACCTGCAGCGACGGCAAAGCGTAGCGCGGCTGACGCATCGGCGCCGCGATCGAGCGCGGCTGCGAAAGCGCCGCAGAAGGAATCCCCCGCAGCCGTCGTATCCACGACGGAGACGCGCGGCGCCAGAACCTTGATTTCTTCGCTGCGCAGCGACGCGAACACGCCTTCGGCGCCCAGAGTCGCGATCGTTCCCACGGACTTTTCGCGATCGAGCCGCCTCGCGATCTCCGATGGCTCTTTATCGCTCCAGCCCAGCGAACGCGCGACGATAGCCGCCTCATGCTCATTGACGATCAGAGTATCGATTTCTGACAGGATCGCAGGATCGAAATCATCGGCCGGCGCGGCGTTCATGATGACGCGGACGCCGCGCGACTTCGCCTCACGCGCGACGATCCGCGTCGCCTCTTCCGGCGCCTCGCGTTGCAGCAGCAATGTCGACGTGCGCGCCCATACAGCTTCGCTGATCCAATCCGCGCGCGGCGCGGCGTTGGCGCCGCTGGCGACAACGATCGCGTTGCGCCCTTCGGCGTCGACGGAAATGAAGGCCGCGCCCGTAGGCCGATCGGCCGCACGCACGCTGGCGAGATCGACTTCAGCCTCGCGCAACAACGTCAGCGCCGTCTCCGCGAAGCCGTCGCGCCCCACGGCGCCGATCATCACCACTTCGGCGCCGGCGCGCGCAGCAGCCAGCGCCTGGTTGGCGCCCTTGCCGCCGGGAATCACGTCGTAGCTTTTACCAAGCACAGTCTCGCCCGGCGCCGGAATGCGCTGCAGTCGCGTGACAAGATCGATGTTGATCGAACCGAAAACGACGATCACGCGGCGGCTCCAAGCTTCGCTGCGCGCGCGGCGGCGATGAGCGCGTCAGCGCGCGTCCGAACCTCGGCGGCGCTGAGCCCTGGCTTGAAAAGCGAGGAGCCAATGCCGAACCCATTGGCGCCGGCCTCGACATAATTCGCCATGGTGTCAGGGCCGACGCCTCCGACAATGAGCAGCTTCGTCGTCGCGGGCAGCACGGCGCGCATCGCGCGCACCGCCGGCGGCGTCACGATCTCGCCGGGAAACAGTTTCAGCGCATGAGCGCCAGCGCGCAGCGCGCCGAACGCCTCGCTCGGCGTCATCACGCCGGGCATGGCGATGAGTTCCCGCGCCACAGCCGCCTCAACGACGCGCGCGTCGAAATGCGGCGAGATGATCAATTGTCCGCCGACATCCGCAATCTTCGCGACGTCATCGGGATCAACCACGGTGCCGGCGCCAACCAGCACGTCGCGCGGCGCCAAAGCCGCCAGCTTGGCGATGCTGGCGAGAGGATCGGGCGAATTCAATGGGACCTCGATGAAGCGGAAGCCGGCGACAACGAGCGCCGCGCCAATCGCCTCGACCTCATCAGGCCTGACGCCGCGCAGGATGGCGACGAGCGGCATCTGCGCCATGGCGGCCGCCATCGTTTCATGCAACGCGCTCATAAACCCCTCCCGCTGTCGCCGCGCGATCAGAGCCTAGCGCGAAAAAGTGGGAACCGGTTTTTCGCAAGAGCCATGCTCTGAATTTTTAGAATCGATTACGTTCCCGCACTTTGATTGAGTCAATCAAAGTGCGGCGTGATCTACCGGGTTCCGTAGATGCGATCGCCGGCGTCGCCAAGCCCCGGCACGATATAGCCCTTGTCGTTGAGATGGCTGTCGATCGCAGCCGTCCAGATCGGCACGTCGGGATGGGCGGCGCGCAGCCGCGCCACGCCTTCCGGCGCCGCAAGCAGGCAGACATAACGCAGGTCCTTCGCGCCGCGCGCCTTCAGCCGCTCGATCGCGGCGACGGCGGAATTCGCCGTCGCCAGCATGGGATCGGTGACGATGACGAGGCGATCGGCGAGATCGGTCGGCGCCTTGAAGAAATATTCTACCGCTTCCAGCGTGTCGTGATCGCGATAAAGGCCGACATGGGCGACGCGCGCTGACGGAATCAGCTCCAGCATGCCGTCGGCAAGCGCGAGGCCGGCGCGCAGAATCGGCGCGAGCACGAGCTTCTTGCCCTCGATCATCGGCGCATCCATCGCCTCCAGCGGCGTCTCGATGCGCTCGGTCGTCATGGGAAGCTCGCGCGTCACCTCATAGGCGAGCAGCATCGCGATTTCGCGAACGAGCCGGCGGAAATTCGAGGTCGAGCGCTCCTTGTCGCGCATCAGCGACAATTTGTGCTGCACCAGCGGATGCCTGACGACCGTAACGCCTTCCATGAACCCTACCCCTCGATTTTACGCGAACAGACTAGCCGGAAATTTCGCCTAGAAAACCGTGCCGTCGCTGATGATGGCGAGCGGCGGCGAGCCATCCACCCGCTTTTCCCTGGCGATGCGCCGGCCCGCCGCCCAGGTGCCGCCTTCCAGCACCTTCGCTAACGGAAGCTCCGCGGCGCTGCGCCCAAGCAGCTTGCGGATGCGGGCCGCGATCTCGTCGAGCAGCGCGACCGTCAGCGCCCGCCATTCCACAACCAGCAGCGAATCCACGGTATGGGCGACGCCAGCGTCAGCCTCGTTCTTCAGCGTGAGCACGCCCGCATCGAGGAAAAGCCCGCCATTGCGATATTCCGGCAGGCCGGTGAGGCCGTCGATGTCGGTCACCTCGATGTCAGCCCATTGCAGCGGCTCAATCAGGGAATAGGAGAGCCATTGCGACAGCTTGTGGAAGGGCACATAGCCTGCTGGCCCGCCATCATGGGCCACCGCAAGCGGATGCTTCCAGCAATCGCCAAGCGCAACGCCATCGAGCGAGAGGCGCGAGGGCCAGATCGGGCCGAGGCTGCGGAGAATCTGTTTCAGGATCACCGCAGCCGGCAGACGACCGGAGGACGCCTGTTGCGACAGACGATCGAACAATCCGCCAGGACGGAGATCGCCATCAGGCGTTGCGAAGTCCTTCGGCGCGCTCATCATCGAGTTGCCGAGCCTCTGCAATAAAGCCGCGCGACCTTCGAGCCCGACGAGCGGATTGGCGTCCGAAACCTGAAATCCTTTCGCCAGCGCAGCGGCGTCAAATTTCTTCAAAGCCTCGGCGTCGACGCGTAGCGGCTTCGAGGCGTCGCTCGAAAACGCACCTGACGCAAACATGTCGAGCGAAGCGAGCGCGAGCCCTTCCGAGCGCCCGATCGCCTTGCCCGTCCTGGCGTCGCGATAGCGCCAGTCGGCGCCGGCGCCGGCGTCGAGCAGCACGCTGACGATGGCGAGATCATAGGCCGCGCGGCCCTTCTCGGCGGCGTCAGCAAATTTCGCGCGCTCCGCAAGCTTCGCCCAGCGATCCTCGCCTTCGACGATGAAATGCCGCCAGCGCGCATGGAAGGGAATGTCGAGCGAGGGATAGTTGTCGCGCATCACGCCGAGCACGAACGCGGCGCAACCATCGAGCTTCGATTCATCGAGCCGGAAATGAAACAGCCTGTCGGCGCGGGCGAGTTCGAGCATCGCCAGCGCGCGCTTGCGCACGGCGACCGGCGACAGAAGCGCCTCGGCGGCTTTCTGTTCGTTGGATTCAACCGCCATCGATATTCAACACCGATTCAAAGAGGGCTGAGCGCTCAGGCGCTTCTTCATCCCCGGTTCCATGCAGCGAGGCGGAGCCGAGCGGAATGGAGACCGGGGTCCAGCACAAGGAGCTGCGCCGAAGGCGCAACAAATTCCGTTACACAAAAAGAGTTCGCTGCGCTCACGCATTTTGCGCTGGGCCCCGGACACGGTTTCTCTCGCTACGCTCGGTTCACCGTTCCGGGGACGGCGGCGATCGCTCTGAAAATGCGGGAGAGCAATGGGCGCTGTTCCATCAGAACTTCTCGAGGTCGCGGCCGACCGTCTTCTTCAGATCATCCTTGGTCGGCGCGGCGCCCGGCGTGAAATAACCTGCCGCCTTCTTCGCCTCGATTTCGACGCTGGCGTCATCAGGCACCAGCTCCGGCGGGATCGGCACGCGCTCCCCGATTTCGAGGCCTGACTCCACCATGGCGTCATACTTCATGTTGCTCATCGACATCAGCCGATCGATGCGCTTCACGCCGAGCCAGTGAAGAATATCCGGCATCAATTGCTGGAAACGCGCATCCTGCACGCCGGCGACGCATTCGGTGCGCTCGAAATAGGTCGCGGCCTGATCGCCGCCTTCCTGTCGCTTGCGCGCGTTATAAACGAGGAACTTCGTCACCTCTCCAAGCGCGCGGCCTTCCTTCCTGTTGTAGACGATGATGCCGACGCCGCCGGACTGCGCCTCCCTCACGCATTCCTCAAGACCATGCACGAGATAGGGCCGGCAGGTGCAGATATCGGAGCCGAACACGTCGGAGCCGTTGCATTCGTCATGCACGCGGCAGGCGATGCGCTTCTTCGGATTGCCGATGTCGGCGGGTTCGCCAACGATATAAGCGGTCATGCCGCCGATCGGCGGCAGGAACACCTTCATGTCGGGGCGCGTCACCAGTTCGGGAAACATGCCGCCGGTCTGCTCGAACAGAGTGCGGCGCAGATTCTGCTCCGTCGTGCCGAAGCGCTCGGCGACGCCCGGCAAATACCAGACGGGATCAACCGCGATCTTGGTGACGGAGACGTCGCCCTTCGCCTGCAGGATATGGCCGTCGGGCGCGAGCCGGCGCGCGGCGATCGCCGCCAGAATCTCCGGCATGTTGAGCCGCGCCTTGGTGATCGCGATCGAGGGCCTGATATCGACGCCCTCGCCAATCTCCGTCTTGAACACGTCGCCAACCATGTGCCCGAACGGATCGAGCGAGACGATCTTCTTGAGATCCAACCAGGAGGGATGGGGGCCGATCACGGCGGTCGGATGGGTGTTGGTGAGGTCAGGCCGCACCAGCGGGTTAAGCGCGCCGGCGGAGACGGCGAGCGCGCGATAGAGCGCGTAGGAGCCGCCATGGGAGCCGATCACGTTGCGATCTTCGGGCCGGCTCACCGAGCCGATCACCGGCCCGCGCTCTTTCGGATCGGATGCGCCCCATCGAATCGGAAATCGCGCCGTCGACGTCCCCGGTTCGGGGTGGGACGTGATGCGGATGTGGCTGCGATGGTTCGGGGTGTTCATGTGCTTGCCGATAGTTCAACGATCGGAAGCGGTTTCTTGTAGAGCGAGATCGCCGCGATGTCGAGGGCGACCTTGCGGAAGGTTCCAGCGGAGCGCATGCTTTCGAGCGTCGCCTGAGGGAGACGGTGCGATGACGACGCGTCGGCCTGGAGCGCTTTCGTTTTGTTTCCTCTGGTCGGCGCGCGGATTGGGCGTCGCGCTCGCCTTGATCGCGCTGCTCATGGGCGGCGAGGCCGCAGCGCAGTCTGCGGCGAACGTCGAGATCACCATCGAAGGCGTTCAGGTTATGTCGATCGTGTCGCCTCAGGCGATCCTGTGGCGAAACACCTTCCATAACATCTACACGGTCGCCCCCGACGGTCAGGTGTCTATTCAGGATTCGTCCGTGGGCGGACCGGACAGGTTGAGCGCTGGGCGTTTCGGGCGTGCGGGCGAAAACCAGAGCGTCGCGGGGCGATCGCTAAACACGCTCAACATCCGCCCGGGCAACCGCATCGAGCAGCGCTCCAGGATCACGACGAATGTCGGCTCCCTTATCGAAGTTCAACGCAGTATCCAGATCCGCGACGACTCCTGTTCGGTCACAATCAATTATCGGATCAGATCGAAAGACGGCCTCGCCGTGATGCGCTCGCCGGACGGTCAGAACTTCGTCTTCGATCGATATTGGGCCGAAGGCGTGACGTGCCGCATCCGGCAATTGTAACATCGGCCTTCGACGGGCTGCTCAAAAGGCCTGCTGTTCACCACGCTTTGCCAGGCCCCACCGCAAGCAATCCGAGATGCGCGGCGATCGCAGCCGCGATGTCGGCGTAAGTCTCGCGCCGGCCGATCGCGCGGGGCGCGAGACCAGGCCCGAACACCAGGAGCGGAACATGCTCGCGCGTGTGATCCGTGCCGCGCCAGGTCGGATCATTGCCGTGATCGGCGGTGATGATGGCGACATCGCCCGGCTTCAGAAGCGCGGCGAAGGAAGGCAGCCGCGCATCGAATTGCTCGAGGCAATGGGCGTAGCCGGGAACGTCGCGACGATGGCCGAATTCTGAATCGAAATCGACGAAGTTCGCAAACAGCAGGCCGCCTTCGCCAAGCTTTGGCGTCTCCTCGATCAGTTTATCAAACAGCGCCATGTTGCCGGCCGCCTTCACCTCGCGGCCGGTCGCGCGATGGGCGAAGATGTCGCCGATCTTGCCGAGCGAAATCACGTCGCGCTTCGCTTGCAAGCAGCGATCGAGAAGCGTGTCATCAGGCGGCTCGACGGCGAAATCCTTGCGATTGCCGGTGCGCGCGAAGCCCTTGTCGGGATCCCCGACGAACGGTCTCGCAATCACGCGTCCGACATTCATGGGATCGGCGAGGCGGCGAGCGACGCGACACAGATCATAAAGTCTTTCGAGGCCAAAGATCGCAGCGTCTTCGTGCGCCGCGATCTGGATCACCGAATCGACCGAGGTGTAGATGATCGGCTTGCCCGTGCGCATGTGCTCGGCGCCGAGTTCCTCGATGATGGCGACGCCATTGGAATGCCTGTCACCGAGAAGGCCGGGAATTTTTCCATCGCGAATGAGCGCGTCGGTGAGTTCGCGAGGAAAGGCGGGACGCCTATCGGGAAATGTCTTCCACTCGAACATCACGGGACATCCCGCAATCTCCCAGTGGCCTGATGGCGTATCCTTGCCGCGCGCGGTCTCGACGAGATAGCCCCATTGTCCCCGCAGTTCTCCGGTCTCGCCGAAGGAGGGCAACGGCGCACCACGCGACGTTTCAGCCGCCTTGCGCAACCCCATCGACGCCAGAAACGGTAGCTGCAGAGAGCCTTTTCGCAAATCCTCGCGATCGCCGCGCCCCGCCGCGCACGCTTCCGCGATATGCCCGATCGTATCCGAGCCTTCATCGCCATAGAGGCGCGCATCTTCAGCGGCTCCGCAGCCGACGGAATCCATCACAATGAGAAAACAGCGGGGCATCGTTCGTTCTTGCTTCGCGCATCAGGCGACATAAGATCACGCTGCATTTTGATTGAATCAATCAAAATGCGGAAACGTGATCGGTTTCAAAAATCTGGAGCATGGCTTTTGCGAAAAACCGGTTTCCACTTTTTCGCGCCATGCTCCAGCCGCCTGGAGATTTCGCGGCGCGGCGCGCAAATGGCAAAACACATGATGTGAATGAGTATATCACTGATTGACCGCATCCGCCGCGATCACCTCATGGGTGAAAGCCGCCGCGATCAGCGCACGGGTATATTCGCTGTCGGGATTTGAGAAGATACGCGATGACGGCCCATGCTCCACGACAACGCCGTTGCGCATCACCACGATCTCGTTCGCCAGCGCGCGCACCACCTTGAGATCATGGCTGATGAAGAGATAAGCGAGGTCGCGATCTCGTTGCAATTTGCGCAGGAGATCGACAATGGTCGCCTGCACCGACATATCGAGCGCGGATGTCGGCTCATCAAGCACGACGAAACCCGGATTGAGCGCCATGGCGCGCGCGATCGCGATGCGCTGGCGCTGACCGCCGGAGAATTCATGGGGATAGCGATCCATCCATGCCGGCTCCAGTCCGACATCGGCGAGCGCCTGCGCCACGATCGCGCGACGTTCGTCGTAGGAGAGATTCTTGTTCTGAACGAGAAGTCCTTCCTCGACGATCTCCGCCACCGACAGGCGCGGCGAGAGCGAGCCATAGGGGTCCTGAAAAACGATCTGCATGTTGCGGCGAAGCGGCCGCATCGCCTTTGAATCGAAATCGGCGATGTTGGAGCCGAGATAAACGATCGGCCCTTCCGATCTGATCAATCTGAGAATCGCAAGACCGAGCGTCGTCTTGCCCGACCCGGATTCGCCGACGACGCCAAGCGTCTCGCCCTTGCGCACCGCGATCGAGACGCCGTCAACCGCCTTGATATGTCCGACGGTGCGACGAAGAAATCCGCGCTTGATGGGAAACCATACGCGGAGATCATCGGTGCGGATCACCACGGGCGCGTCGGGGCGCGCCTGCTGCGGCTCGCCCTTCGGCTCCGCTGCGAGAAGGCGCTGCGTATATTCATGCTTCGGCGCGTCGAAGACGTCGCTCACCTTGCCTTCCTCGACGATCTTGCCCTTGAGCATGACGCAGACGCGATCGGCGATGCGGCGCACGATGCCGAGATCATGGGTGATGAAGAGCATCGCCATGCCGTGCTTCGCCTGCAGCTCCTTCAACAGCTTCAGGATCTGCGCCTGCACGGTGACGTCGAGCGCCGTCGTCGGCTCATCGGCGATGAGAAGATCGGGTTCGTTCGCCAGCGCCATGGCGATCATCACGCGCTGGCGCTGGCCGCCGGACAATTGATGGGGATAGGAATCGAGCCGCTTTTCCGGCTCGCGAATGCCGACCTGCGTGAGCAGTTCGATGATGCGCGCCTTGCGCTTTGCGCCCTTGAGGCCCTTGTGCAGTTCAAGAATTTCGCCGATCTGCCGCTCGACCGTGTGCAGCGGGTTGAGCGAGGTCATCGGCTCCTGGAAGATCATGGCGATGTCGTCGCCGCGCACTGCGAGCAATTCGTCCTCGCTCGCGTGGAGCAGATCCTTGCCGTTGAATTTGACTTCGCCGGAGGGATGCGACGCGGCGGGGTAGGGCAGAAGCTTCAGGATCGAGAGCGCCGAAACCGACTTGCCCGAACCGGATTCGCCGACCAGCGCCAGCGTCTCGCCCTTGCTGATGGAAAAGGACACGCGATCGACCGCAAGCGAGGCCCTTCCGCCCTGATGGAAGGCGACGGACAGGTCTCTCACGTCAAGCAGCAGGCCGGCCATCAGGTCTCGCGGTTCGGTGGATGATTCCGCTTGGCTTACCCGATGCGGGGCGGAACGGGAAACTGGACGAGCAGGCTCCGCCATGGGAAAGGCCGCGGCGGAGAGCCCATGGAGCGAATTAAGGCCATCCTGTTCGACAAGGACGGCACGCTTGTCGATTTCAATCGCACCTGGGGGCCGGCGGCGCATGCGGTGGTGAGCCGGCTCGCGAACGGCAACGCCGCGCATCTGGCCGGCCTCATGGACGCCGTCGGCTTCGTCGCCGGCACAACCAACCTGACGATGCGGTCGGCGGTCGTTTCGGACGCCACGCCGGTGTTCGCCCGCCATTGGGCCACGCTGATCGAACGGGAGGCGACACCGGAATTCTTCGCCGAAATCGACCGGATGTTCGCCGAAGAGGTGATGAAGTCGCTTTCCCCGCTGCCTTTCGTCGCGGCGACGCTCGCGGCGCTCGGCGCATCCGGCCTGTCGCTCGGCGTCGGCACCAACGACGCGGAGGCCAACGCCCGCCAGCAGATCAGGGGCCTCGGCCTCGATCATCTGCTGCCCTTCATCGCCGGCTACGATTCCGGCCACGGCGCAAAGCCGTCGCCGGGCATGGTGCTCGCCTTTGCGCGTCACGTCGGCGTTGCGCCGCAGGAGGTGGCGATGGTCGGCGACACTTTGCATGACATCGAGGCGGCGAAAGCGGCGGGCGCGCGCTCGGTAGCGGTGTTGACCGGACTCACAGGCGAAGGGGCGCGCGAGCAGCTCGCCCCGCATGCCGACATCGTGATTCGGTCGCTCGACGAACTCGCCGGCGCGATCTTCTGATTCTGCTCTCGCGGCGAAAGCGGCTGAATCCAGACCTTGCTTTCCGCTGTCCTCGCGCCGCCGACGTGACCTGTATTGAGCGCGCCGCGCGGCTTGTGCTCGAAGCCGCGCGGAACGACGAACATCTCGCCCGGCCCGATAAGAACGGCGCCATCGCGGAAATCAATGCGCAGGCGGTCTGGATCGCCGGGCCTTCGCTTCGCCGAAGCGGCTACGGCCGCGCGCGGGGCGGTCGGTTCGCCACCTTCTGGCGACTGGCTCCTCACAACACCTTTTGCGCGCTGCCGCCAGTAGCGCGCGAACCACACCGCCCCGCGCTCCCTCTGAGGGGCAGGCAAGCGAAGACGAAGGGAAGATCAAAGCGGGAGAGAAATGGAGCCGTGCGAGAGGCGCGGGAAATTGGCGCGACTATCTCTCAGCCGTCATTCCGGGGCCGAGCGCAGCGAGGAGCCCGGAACCCAGAAGATAGTTCCGCTGGCGCGATCTCTGGGTTCCGGGCTCGCTCCTCCGGAGCGCCCCGGAATGACGAATTGGATAAAGAGAGGCGCGACCCTCACTCCTCGCCGCCGCGTTTCAGGAACTGCTTCGCGCCCAGCACGATCTCGTCATCAATTTCGCCAATGCGCGATTCATCGCGGCCCTGATAGGGAATCATCCAGAGCACATGCCTGATCGCATTGAGCCGCGTGCGCATCTTGTCGTTCGCCTTGATGATGGTCCAGCGCGCATGCTTGGTGTCGGAGGCTTCGAGAAGCGCGTCGAACGCGTCGGAATAGGCGTCCCACTTCTCCGACGCGGCGAAATCGATCGGCGACAATTTCCAGCGCTTGAGCGGATCATGATAGCGATTGTGCAGGCGCTTCAACTGCATCTCGCGCCCGATCGAGAAGAAGAATTTGACGAGGCGGACATTCTCCTTCGTCAGCATCTTCTCGAATTCGGGAACCTCGTGGAGAAAACGCCGCGCCTCCTCCTCGCTGCAGAAGCCCATCACGCGCTCGACGCCGGCCCTGTTGTACCAGGAGCGATCGAACAGCACGATTTCACCCTTGGTCGGCATCTGCGAGATGTAGCGCTGCAAATGCCACTGGCCCTTCTCGACTTCTGTGGGCTTCGGCAGCGCCACGACGCGGGCGGAGCGTGGATTGAGATGCTGGGTGAAGCGCAGGATCGCGCCGCCCTTGCCGGCGCCATCGCGGCCCTCGAACACGATCACCAACCGCTCGCCAGCTTCCTTGATCCAGTTCTGCAGCTTGATGAGTTCGATCTGGAGGCCGAGCAGCTCCTTCTCATACTTGTCCTCATCCATCTTGTGATCGTGGGGATAGCCGCCCGAACGGAACGCGGCCTCGCTGATCGATTTCGGAAATTTGGGATCGGCGATATTGAAAGGCAGCGTCACGCCGGCAGGCTCCGGCGCCTCGATGCCCGCATGTTCCTCGGCGCGATCGGCCTTGTCGTCCATGGCGTCGTCCTTCCCTTTGGACCGCACGCTAGCAAAGCCGGCAAGGGAACGCCAAGGACGCCACGACGAACGCCGCCACGGCGTTGCGAAAGGCCGCGCCGCCGTGCGAGGATTGCGCCATGAACAGCATGTTGCGCGGACCGCAGGATTCGGGGGGGCTCGCGCCGTCACAGCTCGACGCCCGGTCGCGCGAAATCTTCCGCCGCATCATCGACAGCTATCTCGCGACCGGCGAACCACTGGGCTCGCGCAATCTCGCCCGCATCATCCCCATGACCCTGTCGCCGGCCTCGGTGCGCAACGTCATGGCCGACCTCGAACAGGCCGGGCTGATCTATTCCCCCCACACCAGCGCCGGCCGGTTGCCGACGGAAGCGGGCCTGCGCTTCTTCGTCGATTCCATGCTGGAGATCGGCGACCTCGCCGCCGATGAGCGCAGCCGCATCGAGGCGCAGGTGAAGCAGGCTGCTTCCGGCCGCACGCTCGACGGCGTGCTGGAGGAAGCGTCCGCTCTTTTGTCGGGCCTGTCGCGCGGCGCCGGCGTGGTCGCGACCTCGAAGGCGAACGGGCGGCTGAAGCATGTGGAGTTCGTCGCGCTCGACACCAATCGCGCGCTCGTCGTGCTCGTCGGCGAAGACGGCTCGCTCGAAAATCGCGTCGTGCAGCTTCCCTCGGGATTGCCGCCGTCGGCGCTCGTCGAGGCGACGAATTACCTCAATGCGCGCATTCGTGGACGCACGCTTGGCGAGGCGCGCGCCGAGCTTGTTTCCGCGCGCGAAGCGATCGAACGCGAGCTCGATTCGGTGACGGCGTCGCTGATCGAAGGCGGCTTCGCCAACTGGGCCGGCGGCGGCGACGACAAGCATCTGATCGTGCGCGGACAGGCCAATCTGCTCGAGGATGTGAAAGCGGCGGAAGACATCGAGCGCATCCGCCTGCTGTTCGCCGATCTCGAAACGCAGAAGGAAGTGATCGATCTGCTCAACCGCGCCGAAGGCGGCGAAGGCGTGCGCATCTTCATCGGCTCGGAGAATCGTCTCTTCTCGCTGTCGGGCTCCTCCATGATCGCGGCGCCATTCCGCGACGGCTCGCAGCGCATCGTCGGCGTGCTCGGCGTGATCGGACCGACGCGATTGAACTATTCGCGCATCGTGCCGATGGTCGATTACACCGCGAAAGTCGTCTCGAAGATGATTTCGGGGAGCTAATCCCCGACGGCGAAACGGCTTTTTGCCGCAAAGATTCCAAGATGCGCATCGAACCCGGCGCCAAGCGGCGCGTTGAGTTCGCATGGGGGACATGAAAGCCTAGAGGAGTCCGGCATGCCCAATGACACCGACCGCGACATGAATCAGCAGCACGGTCACAACGATCAGCGCTCCGGCCAGAATCAGCAGTACCAGCAAGGCGCGAACAAGCAGCAAAATGCTGGAAATTTCGCGAACGATCCGAAGCGCGCGGCGGAAGCCGGCCGCAAAGGCGGCGAACGGTCGCATGGCGGCAAGGGTCAACAACAGACCTGACGACGCACTTCGTCGCAACGGGAAGGCCGGGGTTCGCCCCGGCCTTCCCATATGGATTGACTTCAACGCGCAGCGGCCTGCGCCGGCTGCATTTCCCGCGTCTCGACAGCGGAACCACTCGTTTCTATAGCGGCCTATCCCTGTGAGGCGTTCCACAAACGCCCGGCGTGAGAAAGGCTTCTATCCATGGCCGAACGCTTGCGCATCGCCGTCCTCGACGACAGCCAGCATGTGGCGCGCGACGCGGCGAACTGGAGCGCGTTGCAGGCGCGCGCCGAGATCGATTTCTTTGATGCGCCGCTCGGCGGCGAAGCCGAGATCATCGCAAAATTGTCGCGCTATGACGTGCTCGTGCCGATGCGCGAACGGACTGCATTTCCCGCGTCTGTCATCAACGCGCTGCCGAATCTGAAATTCATCGCGCTGACCGGCGGACGCGCGCCGTCGCTCGACATGGCCGCCTGCACCGCGCGCGGAATCCTCATCTGCAATACGCGCGGCGACTTCGTCGGCGCCGCGACGCCTGAACTAGCGTGGGGACTGATGCTCGCCTGCATGCGATCGATCCCGCAAGCTGACGCCAGCATGAAACGCGGCGGCTGGCATGACCCGACGCTGGTCGGCGCAACGCTTGGCGGGAAGCGCCTAGGTGTCGTCGGTCTCGGCAAGCTTGGCGGGAAGGTCGCGCATTATGGTCGCGCCTTCGACATGGAGGTCGTCGGCTGGAGCCAGAATCTCACTGACGAAGATGCGAAGGCGAAAGGCGCGACGCGCGTCGACAAGAACGAGCTGTTCGCAACGAGCGATGTGATCTCGCTGCATCTCGTGCTCAGCGATCGCACGCGCGGCATCGTTGGCGCGCCCGAATTGTCAGCGATGAAGGACGGGGCCGTGCTCATCAACACGTCGCGCGGACCTCTGATCGACGAAGCCGCGCTGATCGCGGAATTGAAGCGCGGCCGCATCCGGGCTGGCCTCGACGTGTTCGATGTCGAGCCTCTACCCACGGAGCATCCGCTGCGAGCGCTGCCGAACGTGGTGCTCACACCGCATCTCGGCTATTCCGTCGCGCCAGCATTTCGTCAGTTCTATAGCGACAGCATCGAGAACATTCTCGCCTGGCTCGACGGCAAACCGATCCGCATGCTCAATCCCAATGCTCTTGGCGCCAGCAAGGCATGAAGCAGGACGCGCCGCTGTCGCCGCGCGCACGCCTTGCGCGGGTTGTGCTCTGGATGTCGGGCGCGCTCATCAGTTTCTCAACGATGGCGGTGTCGCTGCGCGAACTCTCGCGCACGCTCGGCGTCTTCGACATGCTGTCGCTGCGATCGGGATCATCGCTGCTGATCCTCCTCGCCGCGGCGCTGTTGCGGCCAGCGCTGTTCGCGCAAATCAGAACAAAGCGGTTCGATCTCCATCTCGCGCGCAACATCGTCCATTATGGCGGCACCTACGCCTGGTCCTACGCCGTCACCGTGCTGCCTCTGGCGCTGGTGTTCACGCTCGAATTCACCGCGCCGATCTGGACAGCGGTTCTCGCCAGCCTGTTCCTCGGCGAGCGCCTGACTCGGGCGCGCATCGGCTGCGTCGCGCTCGGCTTCCTTGGCATCCTGCTGATCATGCGGCCCGGCGCATCGCTCGATCCGCGCGCGCTCTGGCCGCTCGCCGCGGCGGTGCTGTTCGCCATCACCTTCACCATCACGCGGGCGATGACGCGCAATGACAGCACCTATTGCATCCTGTTCTGGATGAATGCGATCCAGTTGCCGCTCAATCTCGTCGGCGCCGACTGGAGCTTCGTCTGGAAACTGGCGAGCGCGCCCTGGCTTGCCGTCGCAGGCGTTTGCACCGCGGGGCTCGCTTCGCATTTCTGCATCACCAACGCCTTCCGCCACGGCGATGCGATTCTCGTGGCGCCGCTCGACTTCCTGCGCATCCCGTTGATCGCGCTCGTGGGATGGCGCTTCTACAACGAGCCGCTCGATCCGCTGCTGTTCGCGGGCGCCGCGCTGATCATTTCAGGCATCCTCTGGTCGCTGCGCAGCGAGGCGCGCAGGCCGGCTGAAGCAGGCGCATAAAAAACGGCCCGGACGAAGCCGGGCCGTGAAAGGATCAGGGAGGTCAATGAGAAGCTTGTCGCATGCTCAGCGATTCCCGTTCGTGCGCGCGCGCACACAGCTCATCCCAGATTGAGCTCCTTGAAGAAGTCGTTACCCTTGTCGTCGACGACGATGAAGGCGGGGAAATTCTCGACCTCGATGCGCCAGATCGCTTCCATTCCGAGCTCGGGATATTCGAGAACCTCGACCTTGCGGATGCAATCCTGCGCGAGCCGCGCCGCGGGGCCGCCGATCGATCCCAAATAGAAACCGCCATGGCGCTTGCACGCGTCGCGCACGGCGGCGGAGCGATTGCCTTTCGCCAGCATCACCATCGAGCCGCCGAACGACTGGAACTGGTCGACGTAGGAATCCATGCGGCCGGCCGTCGTCGGGCCGAATGAGCCCGAGGCGTAGCCTTCCGGCGTCTTGGCGGGACCGGCGTAATAGACGGGATGATTCTTGAGATAGTCCGGCATGCCGGCGCCGCTTTCGAGCCGTTCGCGAATCTTCGCATGAGCGAGATCGCGCGCGACGATCATGGGGCCGGTGAGCGACAGCCGCGTCCTGATCGGATGTTTCGACAGCGTCGCGAGAATCTCCTTCATCGGCTGGTTGAGATCGATATTGACGACATCGCCGCCAAGCTTCGTCTCATCAATCTCGGGCATATACTTCGCCGGATTATGCTCAAGCTCTTCGAGGAACACGCCGTCCTTCGTAATCTTGCCAAGCGCCTGACGGTCGGCCGAGCAGGAAACGCCGAGGCCGATCGGCAGCGAGGCGCCATGACGCGGCAGGCGGATGACGCGCACGTCGTGACAGAAATATTTGCCGCCGAATTGCGCGCCGACGCCGAGCTGCTGCGTCAGCTTGTGGATTTCCTTCTCCATCTCGACGTCGCGGAAGGCGTGCCCGGATTCGGAGCCTGAAGTCGGGAGATTGTCGAGATATTTCGTTGATGCGAGCTTCGTTGCCTTCAGCGTCATTTCCGCTGATGTGCCACCGATGACAATTGCGAGATGATAGGGCGGGCACGCCGCCGTGCCGAGCGTCAGGATCTTTTCCTTCAGGAACGCGATCATGCGATCATGCGTGAGAATGGAAGGCGGCGCCTGGAAGAGAAAAGATTTGTTGGCGGAACCGCCGCCCTTGGCCACGAACAGGAATTTGTAGGCGTCCTCGCCCTCGGCGTAGAGCTCGATCTGCGCCGGGAGATTGTTCTTCGTATTCCTCTCCTCGAACATGCCGATCGGCGCGAGCTGGGAATAGCGCAGATTCTTCTTGAGATAGGCGTCGCGCACGCCTTCGCCGATGGCGCCTTCATCATCGCCCTCGGTCCAGACGAGCCGACCCTTCTTGCCCATGACGATTGCGGTGCCAGTGTCCTGGCACATCGGCAGCACGCCGCCGGCGGAGATGTTGGCGTTCTTCAAGAGGTCATAAGCGACGAACTTGTCGTTCGACGTCGCTTCGGGATCATCGAGGATCGACGCGAGCTGCTTGAGATGCGCGGGGCGCAGGAGATGATTGATGTCGATCATCGCCTGCTCGGCCAGCATGCGGATTGCGGTGCGATCGACGACAAGGATTTCACGTCCGCCAAAATTCTCGACGCGAACGCCATCGGATGTCAGCTTGCGATAGGTGGTCGTGTCCTTGCCAAGCGGAAACAACTCCTGATGGACATAAGGAGGCAGAACAGGCGCGTTCATGGGCGTTGAATTCCAGGGATTGCGGACGCGGAGCGAGGCCGCAGAGCTCCCGCTTCTTAGACCGGTTCCAGTGATGAGGAAACGCCTCGGCGCGCCCGGAAATTACGCAGCGTGCGGAGTCGCCTGTTGCGTCAGCAGAGCATGGAGGGCAGCCGCGTCGCGCGTGGAGCGGAGCTGGGCCGTGACCGTGGCGTCACGCAACACGCGCGCGACGCGCGCCAGCGCCTTGAGATGATCGGCGCCCGCCTCTTCCGGCGCCAGCAGCAGAAACATCAAATCGACCGGCTCGCCATCCACAGCTTCGAAATCGATGGGTTTCTCCAACCGCGCGAAAAGGCCGACCGGCCTGACGACCACCGGCAGCTTTCCGTGCGGAATCGCGATGCCGTTGCCGATCCCGGTCGAACCCAGCCTTTCGCGCTGCAGCAAACTTTCGAAGACTTCGCGCTCCGGAAGCGACCAGAGTTCGGCGGCCTGAGCGGCGATTTGCTGGATCGCCTGTTTCTTGTTCGCGGCTTTGAGCTGCGGGACCACGGCCTGAGGAGAAAGGAGATCGTTCAGCATCGTATGACTGCGCCTGGCCTCGCCGGAGTCCATCAGGGAAAGGCAAGCAGCGGGCCAACCTTTCCGAGAATGGCTTCGTTCGTGCGTCGCTTATGCCGTGGGATTGATCCAACCAATATGACCGTCGGGTCGCCGATACACGACATTGACCCGTCCGTCGCCCGCGTGCCGAAACACGAGAAACGGGGCGCCTGTCAAGTCGAGTTCCTGGACGGCGTCGCCGACCGACTGGCGCTTGATGCGGTAGGAGGTCTCTGCGACGACCACAGGCGCAAAGCCTTCCAGCGCCTCTTCCTCTTCGTCAGGCGTCTCGATGATGGTGTCGACGGCCTGATCGACCAGGGGAGCGGCGCCCGCTTCGACAGCCTCGCCATTGCGCGAGCCTGGATGCTCTTCGCGCAAGCGCCGCTTGTATCGGCGCAATCGCTTCTCGATCCGCTCGGCCGCTTCGTTGAAGCTCGCATAGGCTTCATGCGCCTCGCCTGACGCCTGAAGCAACATGCCTGAATCGAGATGGAGAACGCAGTCTGATCGGAACCTTCCGCCTTCCTTGGCGAAGGTCACGTTACCCTTATAGCCTCGTCCGAAATATTTGCCGAGCGCGACGTCGAACCGTTCCTCGACGCGGCCCCGCAAGGACTCGCCGACATCCATATTCTTCCCGGAAACACGGAGCATTCTTTCGCCTCCCGATTTCCGCTGCGCCTCGCGCGGTGCGCAGTCACAACCCTTCGAACCTAGGAACGCGCGCCTCGCATGTCAACGGATCGCCATCGCCGCCTTCTCGCGCTTGCGTTCGACAGAGGACGGAATCTTGAGGCTTTCGCGATACTTGGCTACAGTGCGCCGCGCGATGTCGATACCGGACTCGCGCAGCTTTGCAACGATGGCGTCATCAGAGAGGACGTCTGTCGCGTTTTCGCCGTCGACCATCTGTCGAATGCGATGGCGAACTGATTCAGCGGAATGCGCTTCGCCGCCATCAGCCGCCGCAATCGACGTCGTGAAGAAATATTTCATCTCGAACAGGCCGCGATGCGTCGCCATGAATTTGTTCGACGTCACACGCGAGACCGTCGATTCATGCATGCCGATCGCATCGGCGATGGCGCGCAGATTGAGCGGACGCAATTCGGACACGCC
Organism: Terrirubrum flagellatum; assembly: GCF_022059845.1. Lineage (GTDB taxonomy): Bacteria > Pseudomonadota > Alphaproteobacteria > Rhizobiales > Beijerinckiaceae > Terrirubrum > Terrirubrum flagellatum. The sequence goes on from NZ_CP091851.1 coordinate 4,417,573, forward strand.
ACGCAGGAAAAACGCGTCCTGCTGCCTCACAATTTCTGACGCCACTTTCAGAATCGTCTTGGCGCGCTGATCGAGACTGCGCGCCAGCCAGTTCGCCGTCTGGAAGCAATCCTGCACGAAGCTTTTCGCCTTCTCGTCTTTCACATCGCGCGACACGCGCGCATAGTAAGCCTGATTAACCAGAATTCGCGGCAGCGCGTCGCTGTTCAGTTCGACGATCCAGCTTCCATCCGATGCTGGCCGCACGAACACGTCAGGCACGACAGGCGCCGCAACATCATTCGCGAAGATGCGGCCGGGCTTGGGATCAAGCGCGCGAATCTCGCGCACCATGTCCCTGAGATCTTCATCGTCGACATTGCAGAGTTTTGCGAGCGCTGCGAAGTCGCGCTTCGCAAGCAGATCGAGTCGTCCCACGAGCGCGCGCATCGCGGGATCGAAGCGATTCTTGTCGCGCAATTGAATTGCGAGACATTCGGCGAGATCGCGCGCACCGACGCCTGAGGGATCAAAGCTCTGGATGAGATGCAGCGTCGACTCGACAATTTCGGGCGCGGCGCCCAACCGCTCCGAAAGCTCGTCGAGCTTTTCGACGAGATAGCCGTTGGGATCGATCGCATCGATGATCATGCGACCGATGAAGCGTTTCAGCGGATCAGGCGTCGCCTCATGAAGCTGGCGTTCGAGATAGTCGCCCAGCGTCGGACGCGCCTCGGCGACGGTCTGGTCGAATCCGTCGCCGTCGCCCTCAAAGCTTCCGCCGGGCCCGACGCCGGTCCAGACGCCGCTGGCGACAGTCAGACCATCATGATTGGCGTTCAGCGCTGCGGTCGGAGCCTCGTCAGGGAAGACATTGCCGAAATCGGAGTCGAGATTGCCCTCGATGGCGCCCCGGCTCGTCTCGAGCTCGGAGCCGGTCCAGTCGCCGCCGTCGCCGGACTCTGGCGGCGCGCCGGCCGGGGAATCATCGGAATTGAGATCCGGAATATCTGTGGATGGCGCATCGTCGGCCCGCTCCAGAAGCGGGTTCCGCTCCAACTCGGCGTCAACATAGGCGGCGAGCTCGACGGTCGAAAGCTGCAGGAGCTTGATCGCCTGCAGAAGCTGCGGCGTCATCACCAGAGCCTGGCTCTGGCGCAACTGGAGTCCGACCGACAACGCCATTGTGAACTATGAAGTCTTCCCTGAGCGCCGACCGCCCATGATCCGGCACATATCTTGCTTGTAGCGCGTTTGCCGCAGCGCGGTCAAAGCCGGATTGGTTGGCTGGGTTAAGCGCGAGCAAACAGCCGCGTATCCCCGGAACCGCCCGCTCTTCCTACAGCCGGAAGCTTTCCCCGAGATAAACGCGGCGCACGTCTTCATTGGAGATGATCGCATCCGGCGATCCCTCCATCAGCACGCGGCCGGAATGGATGATGTAGGCGCGGTCAACCAGGCCGAGCGTCTCGCGGACATTGTGGTCCGTGATCAGCACGCCGATGCCGCGATTGGTGAGCTGGCGAACCAGCGCCTGAATGTCGCCGACAGCAATCGGATCGATGCCCGCGAAGGGCTCGTCGAGCAGCATGAAGGATGGACGGCCGGCGAGCGCGCGGGCGATCTCACAACGACGTCTTTCGCCGCCGGAGAGCGCGATCGACGGCGATTTCCTCAGCCGCCTGATATCGAACTCCTCCAGAAGCGAATCGAGCTCCGCCTCGCGCTTGTCGCGATCAGGCTCGACCACTTCGAGAACGGCCCGAACATTGTCCTCGACGTTAAGGCCGCGGAAGATCGAGGCTTCCTGCGGGAGATAGCCGATGCCAAGCCGCGCGCGCCGGTACATCGGCAGACCGGTGACGTCATGGCCGTCGAGAGTGATGCGGCCGCGATCGGCGGCGACGAGGCCTGTAACCATGTAGAAGATCGTGGTCTTGCCGGCGCCGTTCGGCCCGAGCAGCCCGACCGCCTCGCCATTGCGGACGTGCAGGCTGGCGTCATGGACGACGCGACGCTTGCCATAGGTCTTTTCGAGCCCGGACGCGGTCAGCAGCCCTTCCTCGGCGGCGACGTCGGCGACATCGGCGATGCGGTCGATCTGCGGCAGGCGATTCGAGCGCATCTCGTCGGTCGCGCCAGAGCCGCGGCCCAACAGGCGCGCGAGAAGGCCTGGCCGCTTTTGCGCGCCGTTCATCGCCCGGAACGCCGCCGGCGAAGAATCATCGGAAGTGGACGTCATGCGCGATCAGGTCTTCGGTTTGCCTGCGGGCGTTTGCTTCGCGCCGCTATCGCCGGGTTCGAAGATTCCTCGCACGCGGCCGCCCGGCCCGCCCGCAGTACAGAGAGCCTGGCCGGTCACGGTGTTGTAAGTGAAAGTCGCGCCGCACTGGGTCACATTCGGCCCGTCCGCAAGCGTCACATTGCCGCTCATCGTCACGAGGCCGGCAGCGCGATCGTATGTAGCGTTGTCGCCGGTCGCGACCTGGGTCTTGCCTTCCGATTTGGCGACCACGGACACGGGACCCTTGCAATCCAGTTTTTTCAGCGCATCGCTCTGGCTGCCATTGTCCGCCGCCGCGGGGGTTGTCCCGGCGCCCGGAGTTTTGCTCTGGTCGAAGAACACGATGAGCTGGGTGCATTTCATCGTGGTGTCGCCCTGCACGGCGACGACCTTGCCAGAGTAGATGGCGCGGCCTTCCTTCTGGAAGACCTCGAGCTTGTCGGCCTCGATATTGATCGGCTTGTTGTTGTTCTGGCTGCCGAAGTCGCCGATGCCGCCGGAGCGCTTGGGTTGGGCCTGCGCCGGAGCCGCAGGGCGCGCGGGCGTTTGAGCGACCGAAGACCCGGATGCGGCGAACACGCCGCTCGCCTCGGCCGAGATCGCGAGGCCCGCGCAGGACAGGATGATCAGCGGCTTCCGCGCTCTCATGGCTTCTTCTCCTCGGCCGCGGCCGTCCGCCCGTCGCCGCCCGCAGGCGCATCGGGATCGCGCGGCGTCAGCAGGCTTCGCACCCGGCCGGAAAACACGATCTGCTTGCCGTTGTCGATGATTTCAAGGGAATCCGCGTCGATCGTCCCGTCATTCATCTTCACCGAGACGGCTTCGTCGGAGCGGACATAGCCGGTCTTGAATTCGACGGTCGCAGACTTCAGGCGCACGTCATAGCCGGTGTCGGTTACGACACGCACGGATTCGCGCAGCTTCAATATTTCGCGCTGGCTGTCGAGCAGGCCAGCCGGCGACTGCAGATGGGCTCGACCGTCCTGTCCAAGCGAAATCTTCGCGTCGAGGTCCGTCAGCTCGACCAGATTGGGGCTCTTGATGTCCTGGGCGGCCGCCTTGGCGGTGACTTCGTACGGCGTCGCGTCGCTGCGGTAACCCTGCAGGCGCGGGGCCGCCATCACGATTTTCGATCCGTCGAGCCCGACGGACGCGATGCTCAATCCCTGCGGCAGCTTCCGGAAGGGGTCGAAGATCATCACCACGAGAATGAACAGGGTCGCAAGCACGGAGCCGATGGGAATCGCCCATTTGAGGAACCGCACGCGGCGGGAATGGCGAAGCGCGGCGCGATAGGCGACGGCGCGACGGGCGGCCCGTCCGCTATCGCCGCTCAAAACGCCCATTCCGTCGACCACCGTCGCCAACGCCGTTTCCATCCTCTTCCGTTGCAATCGAAAGGCCGACTACAGCCTGCCTCCGCGGCGCATGCCCGCCGGCGGTGGCGAAGTTATGACCCCATGGCGCTGCGCAGCCCGGAGCGGGTCGCCCACCGCGCCCTGTTAGCGCGCCCTATTCATGCGCAAAGATGTCGCTCTCCGCCCATCCCGCAAGATCAAGCTCGGCCCGGGTGGCGAGAAAGCCAAAGCAGGCGGCGGCGATGTGGGTCCGGCCCTCCCGCGCCAGCATGGCGTCGAGCCGCGTCTTCAGCGCGTGCAGATGCAGGACGTCCGAAGCCGCATAGGCGAGCTGCGCGTCCGTGAGCTGGTCGGCGCCCCAATCAGACGATTGTTGCTGTTTCGACAGATCAACGCCCAGGAGTTCGCGGACGAGGTCCTTGAGCCCATGGCGGTCGGTATAGGTGCGCGCCAGCTTCGACGCGATCTTGGTGCAATAGACCGGGCCGGTGACGACGCCGAGCCCCTGCTTCAGGGCGGCGATGTCGAAGCGGGCGAAATGAAAGATTTTCAACACCGCGGGGTCGGTCAGCACGCGTTTCAGATTGGCCGCCTCCGGCCCTCCCTTACGGATCTGCACTACGTCGGCGGAGCCGTCGCCTCTCGATATCTGCACGACGCAGAGTCGATCGCGCAACGGATTGAGGCCAAGGGTTTCAGTGTCGATCGCGATCGAAGCGCCGGGCTCGAAGCCGGCGGGAAGATCGTCGCGGTGGAAACGAATGGTCATGCGTCAACATCTCGGAATTGCAGCCTCGCATTGACCTTCGAGGCGCGGCGGTCAAGCCGGCGGCGGCAAAAGCTGCGCCAACATCGTCACAGCGCCTTGACGAGGCTCTCCTCGACCTTCCCCTCACGGGCGAGCGTGAGAAGAATGGCGATCGCTTCGGCGGGCGATTTCGGCGGCTTGTAGGCCCGCTCCTCGATCAGCGCGCCATAGATGTCGCAAACGGTCACGATGCGAGTGATGTCGCCGATGTCGGCGCCGGAGATTCCGTCGGGATAGCCGCTGCCATCGAGGTATTCGTGATGATGCCGCACCGCCGACAGCACCTCTATCGGCGCCGAGTTCTGGGCGCGCAAATAGTCATAGCCGATCACGGGGTGACGCTGGACGATCGCCTGCTCCTCAGGATCGAGGCGGCCGGGCTTGTCCAGGATCGCCAGCGGAATCCGGGCTTTGCCGATGTCGTGCATGAGGCCAGCCATGGTCAGCCGGGCAATGTCGGCGCGACGCATGCGGTTCTTCACGCCGAACGAGGTCGCGACGCCCGTGACGAGCAGGCAATGCTGAAACGTTCCCTCGTGATAGGCGCGGACAGTGTCGAGCCACTTCGCCAGTCCGACGTCGGCGACCGCGTCGATGACGAGATCGCTGGCGCCGGCCGCCTCCGTCAGGTCGACCGCGCCGCCTTCGGCAAGTTTCGAGAACATCTGGCAGAGAACATTTGCCGCCGCATCGACCGATCGTCCGCCCGGCGCGCCGGCGACTTCAGCCATCGGACGAAAAGGCCCCCATCCCGGCCGCGCCTCCTCATACTCGAACACACGCCGCCGCCCCTGGCGGTCAACGACAGCGTGAACCTTGGTGGGGCGCGACATGGGCGACGTTGGATGGACGCAAAGGACAGAAGGCCAGCGTATATTTTGAGCACGGAAGACATAAGAATTGCTGAAACGCTTTCGTCGTCTCTCCCTTTCCGGCCGCTTTGCTGACCTAGGGCGATCCCGCCAGCGGCCGCTCCTCGCCGCCGTCGCCGGGGTCGACTGTCCAACGGCCCTGCCCGCCCTCGCGCCGATAGACCAGCTTCGGGTCCCAGCCGAGCTTGTAGGAGAGCGAATAGTCGCGAGCCTGACCGGACGCGCGATAGTAGATCCAGGTCGTGGGACCTTCTCCGATCATGATGAAGCGGCCCCTGGCGAAAGCCGGTCCCGCCGGACCGAGATAGCCCGTCAACAGCTCGGCGTTGCCGCTGCGGTGCGGATCGGGATAGCCGTCGCGCTCCTGAGCGAAGCGATCGAGGGCGGCGATGATGAACATTCCGCGCTCAGCCAGCGCGACCAGGCAACGGTCAACTTCCGCCCGCCGTACGCTTGAAGGGCACGAAGTCTGCGCGACTACGTCGAAGCTCAAGAAGCAGCCGGCGATGGCTGCGCCTGTCGCGATCACGCGACGACGGTTTGGCTGCAAATCCGGTCTGGGCATGGGGCGACCCGCGCTTGCGGGCTCAACCAACCCGGACAATGCGGGGAAATGTTGGTGCCCAGAAGAGGACTCGAACCTCCACGGCTTTCACCACTGGTACCTGAAACCAGCGCGTCTACCAATTCCGCCATCTGGGCCCGGGCGCGCTTGTGGCGGGGGTCGGCCAAAATGTCAATTGCGAGACGGCCGCCGCGCCGGCGATCCCGCGTCGTCAGGACGCCCCCTACGCCAAGGGGCAGGGATGAGCGCCAGAACGGCTTTGCGCCCCTCCGCCTCCTCGGTCCACGCAAGGATCAAAGTCCTACCAGCGGCCGTTTACGGGCCGCCCAAGGGCCATCCAGCGCCGGCCAAACGCGCCCGCCCAGATCTGACCGCGGAGCGGTTGATTCGCGCCCGCCCGGGCACGCACTTCCGACTGAGCCCCGGCGCTGGCCACGATCCCGCCCAGGCTTGCGCCGGGAGACCCCGGTGCGGACGCGCGTGTCCAAGAGACTCAGACGCGCCGCAATTTCACATCGAGCGACGGCTTCGTGTTGATCGTCTGGAAAACGACGCAATAGCGTTCGGTCAGCTTGAGCAGCGTGTCGAGTTTCTCCTGCGGCGTGTCGCCGGCGTCGACGTCGAAGGCGAGCCTGATGTCGCGGAAGCCGACGGGCGCGTCCCTGGCGACGCCGAGCGTGCCGCGAAAGTCGAGATCGCCTTCGGCCTTCACCGTCGCAGACTTCAACGGGATTTCGAGAGCGGTCGCGACCGCCTTGAGCGTCACGCCGGCGCAGGCGACGAGCGCTTCGAGCAGCATGTCGCCCGAGCAAAGCTCGGCGCCGGAGCCGCCGGTCGCCGGGTGCAGCCCGGCTTCGGCGATGGCGCGCCCCGTCTCGACCTTGCAGGCAATTTTCGCGTCGTCCACCGAGCCTTGCGCGCGCAAGGTGATGAGCGCCGCGCCGGGCTCGGACTTGTAGCGTTCCTTGTGCGGCGCCTGTTGGGCGCGCAATGCGGCGGCGTCCATGATGTCCTCCTGATTGGGATGGCTGAGTGGATCAGCCCGCGCGCCGAGGCAACCCCACGGCCAATCACATCACCACCAGCCGCCGACCGCTTCGAGGCGCTCATGCTTCTCGCCACACATGGCGCGATCGAGCGTCGCGATCGTCTCACGCTGCACCCGCTCGAATGCGCTCGACAGACGATCGCGCGGACGCGCCTGCGGATTGTCGATGATCGCGGCGATGCGGCCGGGATTGGGCTGCATGACGACGATGCGGTCGGCAAGCGTGACGGCTTCCTCGATGTCATGGGTGACGATCAGGATCGTCGGCTTGCGCGCGGACCAGAGCGACAGAAGCTGCCGATGCAATCCTTGCCGCGTGACGAGATCGAGCGCGGAGAAAGGCTCGTCGAGCAGCAACACTTTCGGCCCCGCAATCAGGGCGCGCGCGATCGCCACGCGCTGCTGCTGACCGCCGGATAATTCGCGCGGCCAGCGATCGGAGTAATCGATGAGGCCGATCTGCGCGAGCATGTTGGCGACAAGCGCCTCGCGCTCTTCGGCGGTGCGCACGCGCAAGCCGAAGGCGACATTGTCGGCGACGGAGAGCCATGGCAGCAGCCGCGGCTCCTGGAAAATCACACCAACGTCGGGATGCGGCTCCTCAATGAGGTCGCGACCGACGCGGATCGTTCCGTCGCTCGCGCGATCGAGCCCGGCGATAAGGCGAATCAAAGTCGATTTGCCGCATCCGGAGCCGCCGACAATTGCAGTGATCGTTCCCGGCTGCAGCGAAAGATCGATATGCGACAGCGCATGCGCGCCGTTGGCGTAGATTTTCGAGAGATTGCGGATCGTCAGCATGAGAACCTCACAGACGCGACGCAGAAAGATCCTGCCATCGCAGAACCGGGCGGCTCGCAGCGACAAGGATGGCGTCGCAGATTTTGCCAAGCAGCGCGAAGATGATAATCGCCGCCAGAATCTGGTCAGGCTTGCCCATCTGCTGACCATCGACGAGAAGATAGCCAAGCCCCTCGCTCGCGCCCATGAATTCGGCCGCGACGACGAACATGAAGCCAAGGCCGAGACCGGCGCGCAACGCGACAACCCAATTCGGCGACACCGCGGGAAGAAGAATGCGGCGCGCCGTCTGCCATTTCGTCAGGCGGAAGACGCGGCCGATCTCCAGCGTCTTACGATCAATCGACAGGATCGCGCCCATGACGCCGAGATAGACGGGGAAGAATACGCCGATCGCGATCAACGCGACCTTCGACGCTTCGAAGATGCCGAGCCAGAGAATGAAGAGCGGCACCCAGGCGATCGAGGGAATGGCGCGCAATCCCTGCAGTGTTGGATCGAACAGGCGGCGCGCGAGCGATGACGCGCCAACAGCGGCGCCAGCAAGCGTGCCGAGCGCGGCGCCAAGCGCGAAACCAACGAATACGCGCGCCAACGTCGCAACGAGATGCGTCGCCAACTCGCCCGAGCGCGCAAGTTCTATGATCGTCGCGAAGATAACCGAAGGAGCGGGCGTCAATCGTCCTGTGATGACGCCCAAGCGGATCGCAGCCTCCCACGCAATGAGCGCTGCAAGGGGAACGATGAGCCCCGTCAGAGCGCGCGGCGCGGGTACGGGCGACGCAGCGCGGGCCGGCTTTTCGACAGGCGCGGAAAGCGGCTGCGCCGCAGCGTCAATCGAGGCGTCAGTCATCGTCGCTGGCTCTGGAATTCGAGATGAAACGAGGACGGGATCGCGCAGCCGAGAGGAGGAGGAGAAGGCTGCGCGATCCCGCCGGCGATCCGCCGCCGCAGTCGACGGCGGACCGATCCCTTATTTGCTCGCGGATTTGGTCTGGGCGAAGCGCGGCTCGATCAGCGCATCAACCGCAGCCTTCACGTCCGTCTCGGGCTTGATGACGCCGGCCGTCTGCAGAGCGAGGCCCGCAGCAAGGATCGTCTCGGCCTGAGTTGATCCAATCGTTCCGCTCGTGATGTCGGTGCGCGCGATCTGACGATCGATGACCGCATCAGGCAGTTTCGTCGCCGTGACCAGTGAAGCCTTCAACGCGGCGGGCTCGGCGACGGCCTGCTTGCGCGCATCTTCATAGGTCTTGAGAACGCGCGTCACGATGTCAGGATATTTCTTCGCGAAATCCTCGGACACGTTGAGCACGCCCCAGGTGTTCCATTCGGGCTTGCGGAAGAAGAGCCTGGCGCCAAACTCCGCTTCCGCCGCGGCGGTCAGCGGATCGAGGCCGGCCCAGGCATCGACATCGCCGCGCTCCAGCGCGATCTTGCCATCGGGATGCTGCAGCAGGACGAGCTTCACATCCTTCTCGGTCAGCTTCGCGTCCTGCAAGGCGCGCGCGAGGAAAATGTGCGGATCGGTGCCGCGCGTGACAGCGACGCGCTTGCCCTTCAAGTCCGCGACCGTCTTGATGGCGTCGGACTTCGTCACCAGCGCAGTCCATTCCGGCCGCGAATAGACATAGACCGATTTGATCGGATTGCCGTTGATGCGTCCGATCAGCGCCGCGGCGCCGGCGGTCGAGCCGAAATCAAGCGAGCCGGCATTGAGGAATTCGAGCGCCTTGTTGGAGCCCAGCGACTGCACCCAGCGGATGGCTATCCCGTCTTTGGCGAACTCCTTTTCGAGGAGACCGCGATCCTTCAGGAGAAGGCCGACCGGATTGTAGGTGGCGTAGTCGATCCGGATTTCGGTTGGTTTCGTCTGCGCTTGCGCGGCGACGGAGCCTGTCACCGCGGCGGCGGCGGCGAAGGACAGGACGGAACGGCGGGAGAAGGAAAAAATCGGCATGAGAGCCTCCGTTGATGCGGCAAGGCTCCCGGTCGAAGGCGAAGCCTGCGACCGACCCTGGCGCTTTAGCTGCATTTATTCGGCGACCGGCCCGGCTTATCCGGACAGGCCCCTCGCGCCCGCAAGCTGCTCGCTCAAATCGGCGCGTATCCGTTCTTTATGTCGGACTATACGTTCTGTCAAACGGATTATTCTTCTATATCGAACGGCGTCAGGGGGAAACTTCGCCGCCTGCGCGTCGTGTGGCGGCGGCTCCCCGGCGCGTGTTAAGCGGAGGCGCACTATCTGCTGATTCATGTCCGCCGCCGCGCCCCTTGTCGCCTCGCAGTCCCAGCACGCCCGATCGGCGGCGGAGCTTCGCGCCCGCATCGACGACATCGTGGCGGCGAGCGACACCGTGCAGGGCGCGAGGCCCCAGGTGCTCGAATTGCTGCGCGACGCGCTGGCGCGCGGACGCGAAGAGGCGCGGGCCCAGCTCCGGCTGAAGCGCGACGGCTTCATCTGCGCGCGCGCGCTCGCGGCGAACATGGATGATCTCATCCATGCGACGCACCACTTCGTCACCGCCCATCTCTATCGCACGCATAATCCTTCCTCCGGCGAGCGCATTGGCGTCGCCGCGGTCGGCGGCTACGGACGCGGAACGCTGGCGCCGGGATCAGACGTTGATCTTCTCTTCCTGATGCCGTCGAAGCGCACCGCCTGGGTCGAGAGCGTCGTCGAGGCGATGCTCTATCTGCTCTGGGATCTCCGGCTGAAGGTCGGCCACTCCACGCGCACGATCGAGGATTGCCTGCGCGAGGCGCGTGGCGACATGACGATCCGCACCGCGCTGCTCGAAGCGCGCCATCTCGTCGGCGATCGGCCTCTGTTCGCGGATATGGAGAAGCGATTCCGCAAGGAAATCGTCGAAGGCACGGCCTCTGAATTCGTGCAGGCGAAATTGGCTGAGCGCGAGAACCGCGTCGATCGCGCCGGCCACTCTCGCTATCTCGTCGAGCCCAACGTCAAGGACGGCAAGGGCGGATTGCGCGACCTCAACACGCTCTTCTGGATCGCGAAATATGTCTATCGCGTGCAGGACCCGAAGCAGCTTGTGAAAGCCGGGCTGTTCTCGCGCGATGAGCTCTCGCTGTTCGAGCGCTGCGAGGAGTTTCTGTGGCGCGTCCGCTGCCATATGCATTTCGCCACCGGCCGCGCGGAAGAGCGCTTGTCGTTCGACATGCAGCGCCTGATCGCGCCGGAGTTCGGCTACGCCGCTCATGGCGGGCTGTCGGCGGTGGAGCGCTTCATGAAGCGCTACTTCCTCATCGCGAAAGACGTCGGCGATCTCACCGCCATCGTCTGCGCGGCGCTTGAAGCGCGTGAAGCGAAGCCGCGCGCCATGCTCGACCGAATCATGGGCCGCTTGCGGCGACGCCAGCCGACGCGGATCGACAATCCTGATTTTGCGGTCGAGACCAACCGCCTGACGATCGCGCGGCAGGATGTGTTCGAGCGCGATCCCGTCAATCTCATTCGCCTGTTTCATCTGGCGGACAAGCATAACATCGCCATCCATCCGCACGCCATTCGGCGCGTGACGCAGTCGCTTCATCGCATCGACCGCGCGCTGCGCGCAAATCCCGAAGCCAACCAGCTCTTTCTCGATATTCTGACGTCGCGACGCTCGCCGGAAGTGGTGCTGCGCCGCATGAATGAATCCGGCGTGCTTGGGAAATTCATTCCCGATTTCGGCCGCGTCGTCGCGATGATGCAGTTCAACATGTATCATCACTATACGGTCGACGAGCATCTCATCCGCACGATCGGCGTGCTCGCGGAGGTGGACGCTGGCCGGCTCGAGGCTGAGCATCCTCTCGCCAACAAGATCATGCCCACGCTCGCCAATCGCCGGGCGCTCTATGTCGCGCTGTTCCTGCACGACATCGCCAAGGGCAGGCCGGAGGATCATTCGATCGCCGGCGCTAAGGTCGCGCGCAAACTGTGCCCGCGTCTCGGACTGAGCGCTGCGGAGACAGACACGGTCGTGTGGCTCGTCACCTACCATCTCACGATGTCGACGATCGCGCAGAGCCGCGACCTCTCCGACCCCAAGACGATCGAATCCTTCGCCAACATCGTGCAATCGCTGGAGCGGTTGAAGCTGCTGCTGGTGCTGACCGTCTGCGACATCAAGGCGGTCGGACCCGGCGTCTGGAACGGCTGGAAAGGCCAGCTTCTGCGCACGCTCTATTACGAGACCGAAGTCGTGCTCACCGGCGGCCATTCCGGCGTCGAGCGGAAGGAGCGCGTGCGCCTGGCGCAGGCGGCCCTGCGCGAGCGCTTGCCCGCCATGAGCGACGACGCCTTTGCGGCCTATGCGGCGCGCCATTATCCCGCCTACTGGCTCAAGGTCGATCTCGAACAGAAGGTGAAGCAGCACGCCCTGCTCGCGAGCGTCGACGAAGGTCCGCGCAAGCTCGCCAGCGCGATCGCAACCGACGCCTTCCGCGGCGTGACGGAATTGACCGTGCTGGCGCCCGACCATCCCCGGCTCCTGTCGATCGTCACCGGCGCCTGCGCGGCGGCCGGCGCCAACATCGTCGATGCGCAGATCTACACCACGACCGACGGCTGGGCGCTCGATACGATCTCGATCTCGCGCGCCTTCGATCGCGACGATGACGAATTGCGCCGGGCGGAAAGGGTCACGCGCACCATCGAACAGGCCTTGCAGGGCGAGGTGCATGCCGGCCGTCTTGTCCGCGAGCGGCACAAGCCGCGAAGCCACGCCAAGACCTTCGACGTGGCGCCGGAGGTCATCATCGACAACGCGCTGTCAGGCCGATTCACCGTCATCGAGGTGTCGGGCCTCGATCGGCAGGGGCTGCTTTACGACCTGACCTCGGCGATCTCGAAGCTCAATCTGAACATCGGCTCCGCCCATATCGCGACCTTCGGCGAGCGGGCCGTCGACTCCTTCTACGTCACCGACCTGACCGGCGGGAAAATCGAGAACGCCAACCGCCAGAACGCTATCCGCAAGCATCTGCTGGAGGTGTTCCATGAAGAGCCCCATCTCGCCCGTTCGGCTTGATTTTTTCGTCCCGCCCCCTGATATGCCGACCGATCCTTTCATCGGCCGCCGCGGAGCCCGCCGGCGGTCTGAAACCATTGATCTGAAGCGATGACCGACCCGAAACAGAACGATCCCGTCGAGACCCCTGAAGCGACCACCGCGGCGCCGGAAGCCGAAGCGGCTCCCGTCGATCCCATCGTCGCGCTGGAAGCGGAAAAGGCCGATCTCAAGGACAAGCTGCTGCGCACGCTCGCCGAGATGGAGAATCTGCGCCGCCGCACCGCCCGCGACGTCCATGACGGCCGCACCTACGCCGTCACCGCCTTCGCCCGCGACATGCTGACCGTCGCCGACAATATCAACCGGGCGCTGGAAAGCGCGCCGAAGGACGCGGCGGAGGGGCCGCTGAAAGCCTTGATCGAAGGCGTCGCGCTGACCGAGCGCGATCTGATCAAGACTCTGGAGCGTCACGGCGTGAAGAAGCTTGAGCCAGTCGGCCAGAAGTTCGATCCGAACTTCCATCAGGCGATGTTCGAGGCCCCGAGCGAGCATCCCGCCGGGATGGTTTCGACGCTGGTGCAAGCAGGCTATGCGATCGGCGATCGCGTGCTGCGGCCGGCTTTGGTCGGCATCTCCAAGGGTCCGGCAAAGGCCGCGCCGACCGAAGCGAAGGCCAACGGCGCAGCCGAAGGCTGAATTTCTTAGTCTGGCTTATTGACGCGCCGCATTGTCAGATTGATGCGGCCGCCATCTTTCAGGAGCGGCGAGCTGTTCGCATAGATGCGATCAACGCCGTGAAAGGCGAGCCGCGAGGCGCCGCCGAGAACGAACGCGTCCCCTGACTTCAATTCGATCGATTTCGTCGTTGCGCCGCGTTCGGTCCCACCAACGCGGAAGCGCGCGGAGTCGCCCAACGACAGCGACAGCACTGGCGCATCGAATTCGTTTTCGTCGCGATCCTGATGCAGCCCCATGCGGGCCTTGGGATCATAGAAATTGACGAGGCACGCCTCCGGCGCGTGCGGATAATTCGCAAGCTCGCGCCAGGCGTCGACGATCATCGACGGCATCTCGGGCCAGGGGTCGCCGGTATCAGGATGATCGGGCTGATAGCGATAGCCCTTTTCGTCCGACACCCAGCCGAGCGCGCCGCAATTGGTCATTCGCACCGAGAAGGGCTTGCCCGTGCGCGGCATGCGCGGCGTAAATAGCGGCGCACGTTTCACCACCGCGCGGATGGCGTCGCGCAGCTTCTCCTGCGCGGCCTGATCGAAATAGCCGGGAAACCAGATCGCGCCGGGCGCGATCTCAATTCTTTCGCGAGTCGAGGCCGAGGCCATGGCGCATCCTCCTGGATTCGCCTGTTTGGCCCGAAGCTTCGCCGCCGTCAGCCCGAAAGCACTTCTTTTGAAGCGACGCCGGTATCGGCGCGCAGGCGATAAACAATCGGTTCGCCGGTGTTGAGTTCGACCTTGACGATCGATTCCGGCGACAACCTGTCGAGCACCATGATCAGCGCGCGCAGTGAATTGCCATGCGCCGCGACAAGCGTGCGCTCACCATTCATCACGCGCGGCAGGATCGCTTGCACGAAGTAAGGCAGCACGCGCGCCACCGTATCCTTCAGGCTTTCGCCGCCCGGCGGCTGCACATCGTAGGAGCGCCGCCAGATATGAACCTGCTCCTCGCCCCAGCGCTGGCGCGCCTCATCCTTGTTGAGGCCGGAGAGATCGCCGTAGTCGCGCTCGTTCAGCGCCTGATCCTTGAAGGTCTTGAGATCAGGTTGGCCGACGCCGGCGAGAATGAGATCGCAGGTCTTCTGCGCGCGCGACAGAACCGACGTGAACGCGACATCGAATTTCAGGCCAAGCTTCGCGAGCTTCTCGCCGGCGGATTTCGCCTCGGCGACGCCCTGCGGCGTCAGGTCTGGATCCTTCCAGCCGGTGAAGAGATTCTTCAAATTCCAGTCGCTCTGACCGTGACGGACGAGAACGAGGAGACGATCCGGTTCGCTCATGAGAACAGCCTGCCAATGAGTATCATTTCGGGGGCGACGCCCATTTCTTCTTGAGCGCCAGCATGGTTGGAATGGCGATCAGCGCGCCAACGAAGAGCGTGAGAAACACGCGCCAGTCGCCATAAATATTGGTCGGCCAGACGAGAAAGACGATCAGCCCGGCGAGCGCAACGATGCCGAAACCGCCGAGCAGAATAAGCGCCTCGATCGCGTCGCGGGACAGCTTCATCGCAATCAGTCGTTGAGGCCGAGCACGTCGCTCATGGAATAGAGGCCGGGCTTGCGGCCACGGCCCCATTGCGCCGCCTTGAGCGCGCCGCGCGCGAAGATGCCGCGATCCTCGGCACGATGCGCAAGCTCGATCCGTTCCGATGCGCCCGCGAAGATCACGCTGTGTTCGCCGACGACGGTGCCGCCGCGCAGCGCTGCAAAGCCGATCTGGCCGGGCTTGCGCGGGCCTGTGAAGCCGTCGCGACTTGCGACTCGCGTCTCCCTCAGCGCCACATTGCGGCCGGCGGCCGCCGCTTCGCCAAGCAGCAGCGCGGTGCCTGATGGCGCATCGACCTTCATGCGGTGATGCATCTCGACGATCTCGATATCGAATTCCTCGCCAAGCGTCGCGGCCACCCTCTTCACGAGCCCCGCGAGCAGATTGACGCCGAGACTCATATTGCCGGACTGGATGATCACGGCGTGACGCGCGGCCGCTTCGAGCTTCGACATATCCTCGTCTTCGAGGCCGGTGGTGCCGACGACATGGACGATGCGCGCCTGCGCCGCGAGCGCGGCATACTGCACGGTCGCGGCCGGAGCGGTGAAATCGATGACGCCATCGGCGCGCGCGAACAACGGCAAGGGATCGTCAAGCACGGGAACGCCGAGCGCCGGCAATCCCGCGAGCACGCCGGCGTCCTTGCCAAGGTTCGATGAACCTTTTTGATCAATCGCGCCCGCCAGCGTGACGCCGTCGGTCTCGGCGATGCTCTTGATCAGCATGCGCCCCATGCGCCCACCCGCGCCAGCGACAATGAGCTTCATCTCGTTCGACATATCGCATTCCTAACGCTGGACCTTACGACGGCTGCGGCCCGTCATAGCCTTCGATGATGATGAGATCGGCGGTCGACGCAGCGACGCGCGCCTCCATCGCTTTTTTATATTCAGGCGAATTGTAGCAATCGACAGCGGTCTGATAGTCCCTGAACTCCAGCACCACGTTGCGCGCGCGCGACGTCCCTTCTTTCGATTCAAAGGGCGCGCCGCGCACAAGGAATTTCGCGCCATATTTGCTGAAGGCGACCGCGTTCAGCTCCACATACTTCTTGTAGGCCTCTGCATCGTGAATATCGACGCGCGCGATCCAGTATGCCTTCGCCATGGCGCGCTCCTCAGACGCCCTCGACGCAGACGAGATCAATCTCGCCAGCGCCTTCGCGCAGTTTGCGCGCCGCCGCATATTCCGACGAGAACAGATATTGCTTCGCCTGCGCGTAGCTTTCGAACTCGATGACGACGTTGCGAGCGCGGCCTTCGCCTTCGCCAACCGCGCATTCGCCGCCGCGCGCCAGGGGCTTTCCGCCATACTGCGCGATCGCCTTGCTCGCCTCGGCGGCGTAGACGGCCCATTGCGTCGCGTTGGTCACTTTTGCACGCCCGATCACATAGCCTTTCGGCATCAACGTCTCCCTGATGGAGACTGTTTAGGCCGCGCCTGCGATCTCGTCCATGATGGCGCGATGCGCGCCGCGCGGATCAGACGCCCGGACGATGGGACGCGCCACCACCATGTGATCGACGCCGGCGCGCATCGCCTCCGCCGGCGTCAGCGTGCGCTTCTGCCCGCCTGCTTCGGCGCCTTTCGGCCGGATTCCTGGCGTCACGATGACCATGTCGGGGCTGATCACATCGCGCACGATCTCCGCTTCGGTCGCTGCGCAGACGACGCCTTCGACGCCGATCAAGCGCGCCTGCTCGGCCCTGAGGCGAACGAGATCGCGCACCGCGATCTGGTAGCCCGCATCCCTGAGATCATCGTCGTCATAGGAGGTAAGCGCGGTCACCGCGAGCAGCTTGAGATCAGACGCGCCGCGCCCCTCGACGGCGCCGCGCATGGTCTGGGGATAGGAATGGACGGTGAGAAACGTCACGCCGAGCCGTGTGATCGATTCGACGCCTTCGCGCACTGTGTTGCCGACATCGTGCAGTTTGAGGTCGAGGAAAACCTTCTTGCCATGACGGGCGAGTTCCTCCGCCAACGCAATGCCGCCAGCGAAAGCGAGACGGTAGCCGATCTTGTAGAAGGTCGCTTCATCGCCGAGCCGCGCAATGATCGCATGGGCGTCCCAGACGGTCGGCACATCGAGCCCGACGATGAGGCGGTCGCGAAGATCGTTGATTTTCCCGGGGGCGGCGCGGCTCAGCATGCCGTTTCAGTGCCCTTTCACGCGCAATCCGTCAAACAAAACGGCCGAAATCGCTCAATTCTCCATCTGCTCGATCGAGCGCCAGCCATGGATCAAAGCCAGCGGCGACCAGGAGAAGGCGAAGACGTTGCCGCCGCCGCCCGGCTGATCACGAATGCGCGCAATCGGGCTTGCCGCGACGTGACATTGCAGCAGCGTTCCGACGCCGCCATGCCCGACGAACAGAATATCGCCCGACGCCCCGTCATGCATGACGGCCTCGACCTCTCCGACAATTCGCGTCTGCGCATCGATCGCGCGCTCCCAACCGCGGATGCTGGTCTCGGGGTTGGCGAAGAACAGGTCGGCCACCTTCTCGAATTCAGGCGGCGGCAGAAATCCCGTGGCCGAGCGGTCATTCTCGTGGGTTCGCTCGCGGATTTCGACGGCGAGGCCGCGCGCCACAGCGATAATCTCGGCGATCTCGATCGCCTTTCGCTCAGCTGAGCAGACAATGCGGGAGACGCCGAAAGTCCAGGCGCTTTGCGCCGCCTGCCGCGCCCGCGCCGCGCCGACGTCGGACAGGCCCCAATCCGGCACCGGAACAGCCGGATCGATCCTGACCTGGGGATGGCTGAGATAGAAAAGACGCAAAGGAGAATCGGCTGGCTCAGGCCTGCCGATACACCCAGACCCGCGCCGGAGGAATGTTCATCCAGATGCGCTTGCCGGCGGCGGCGATGAATTCGCCAGCCCGCAGCGGGATCGGGGACGTCGCGGCGTAGGTGAACTGAATGAAGGGCGCGCTCCGCTTCAGGAGCCGGAAGGATTGCGCCAGGAGATGCAGCCGCTCCCCGGGGGGCTTCGTCATCAACGGCAGGCTCGACACCACGGCGGCGAGCTTGGCGCGCGCATGGCCTCGCAACGTCTTCTCGATTGAATAGGCGTCACCCTGAACAACAGTCGCGCGCGGAAAACGCTCGCGCAGCAGACGACAGAAATCGGCGTCATATTCGACCAGCAGCAATCGCTCCTGGCTCACGCCGCGCGCGATCAACGCCTCCGTCACCGGACCGGTGCCCGGCCCCAGCTCGACCACCAGCCCCGGCTCCGCCGGATCAACATGGCGAGCCATCTCGCGCGCCAGCTCCGGACTCGACGGCGAGACCGCGCCGGTCTTCAGTGGATTCTCGATCCAGGTTCTGATGAAGCGCGCTTCGTCCTCGAGCTTGCCGGCCGCTTTCTTTGCGTGATGGCGGACCTTGGCGACACGCAGCTTCAGCTTCACCGCCGAGACGCGCGCCTCGCCCTCGAGCCGATAGCGAGTGGCTTTCATCCGCGCCCGCGCCCGCTCGACGGAAATCCTGATCTCTTGCGCGGCCTGCTCGATATCGGACTTCAGACGTTCACGAGCCTCGCGCGCCTCCGATTCGAATTTGCCGCGGGTGGCGATGACCTTCACACGCGCGTTGGCGACCGTGCGCTTCCATTCGTCGGCCGTCAGCTTGAACTCCGTCTGCAGCCGCTCGCGCGCTTCGACGAGCCGATCCTTCCACTCGTCTTCCGGCCTTGTCCGAACGAACTGCGCCTTCTGCGCGCGCGCGCTCGGATCAGGATTGTTGGGAGCAAAATCGGGCATGCTTTTTGACAGATCGGTGACAGAACCGCGGCGACCCTAGCCCGAACGACCCTCCCGTCAAGGCTCAACCTCACGTAACGACATTGGCGAAACAATTGCGCCGATCGAACGACATCCCGGCAAAACCGACAGCCGCTACGACATCGCCATCGCAATTCAGCCATCCGCAGGAGCTGACGCCATGCCGATGAAATATCTTCTCGCTTTCGCCATGCTGTTCATCGCTCCTCTGACGGAGGTCCGCGCGCAGCAGATCACCTCGATGGATCCGACCTCCATTCTGACCTATCTCAAGGTCAAGAAGGCGGCCGCGCAGATCGAGAAGGACAGCGACGGCAATCCCGCGATCTTCGCGAAATCGGACGATCAGGTCTTCGTGGTGTTGTTCTATGGCTGCAAGGAGGCGAAGGCCTGCCGCGCCATCCAGTTCCGCACCAATGAGAAGCCGGCGAAGCCCATTTCCGCCGAACGCATCAACGCCTGGAACGCGATCAAGAAATTCAACAAGGCCTATCTCACCGACAAGGGCGAGCCCTATGTGGTGATGGAGGTGGTGCTCGGCGAAAAGGGCCTCGACATCGCCGATTTCGACACGGTCTTTTCGCTGTGGAAACTGTCGATGAAGGAATTCGCCGACTTCGCGAAGAGCTGAGGCCTGACGAACAGTTTATTTTCGCCGGCAAGCTTCATTGCGAGCCGGCGAAAAAGTCTTTCATCTTGCCGAAGAAGCCCGCGCTTTCCGGATGCGTCTCCTTCGAGCTCTCCTGCTCGAATTCTTTCAGCAGTTCACGCTGGCGCCGCGTCAGGTTCTGCGGCGTCTCGACGACCGCCTGGATGTAGAGATCACCGACGTCGCGCGAGCGCAGCACAGGCATGCCCTTGCTGCGCAGCCTGAACTGCTTGCCCGATTGCGCGCCCTCGGGAATTTTCACCTTGGCGGTGCCGCCATCGAGTGTCGGCACCTCGAATTCGCCGCCGAGCGCCGCCGACACCATCGAGATCGGCACGCGGCAATAAAGGTCCGCCCCGTCGCGCTGGAAGAACGGGTGCGCCTTGATCGAGAGGAAGATATAGAGGTCGCCGGCGGGGCCACCGCGCGTTCCAGCCTCGCCCTCGCCAGCGAGGCGGATGCGCGTGCCGTCCTCGACGCCTGCGGGAATGTTCACGGACAGCGTGCGGTCCTTGGTGACGCGGCCCGCGCCTTTGCAGACATTGCAGGGATCGTCGATCGTCTCGCCGCGGCCATGACAGGTCGGGCAGGTGCGCTCGATCGCGAAGAAACCCTGCATGGCGCGCACGCGACCCTGGCCGCCGCAGGTGGCGCATTTCTTCGGCTTTGATCCGGGCTTCGCGCCGGAACCCGAGCAGGCTTCGCAGGTGACCGGCGTTGGCATGCGCACGCTCGCCGTCTTGCCGCGGAACGCCTCTTCAAGCGTGATCTCGACATCGGTGCGCAGGTCGGAGCCGCGGCCTCTGCCGCCCGCGCTGCGACGGCCGCCTCCGCCGCCCATCATGCCGCCGAAGAGGTCCTCGAAGATGTCCGACATCGAGGCGGAGAAGCCATCGCCGAATCCGGCGCCGGCGCCTCCACCCTGCTCGAACGCCGCATGGCCGAAGCGGTCATAGGCCGCGCGCTTCTGGCCGTCGGAGAGAACCTGATAGGCCTCGTTAATTTCCTTGAATTTGATCTCCGCCGCCTTGTCGCCCGGGTTCTTGTCCGGGTGATGCTTCATGGCGGCCTTGCGGAACGCCGATTTCAGCTCGACCTCAGTGACGGTCTTCTGAACGCCGAGAATTTCGTAGTAGTCGCGCTTGGACATGAGTTAGCTGCGCTCCTGCTGACCGGCATTTGGCAAAGAGCGCAGCAATTCCGGCCGCCAAACGCTGGCCGTCTCCCATATGACATTCATGTCGAGATCGAAATAGCCGTGCGCGATCCGGTTGCGCATGCCCTGCATTTTTCGCCAAGGAACGTGATCGTAAAGATCGGCGAGGTCTGCATGCTTGTCAGACAGTCTTGCCGCTGTTTCGCCAATAACCAGCAAGTTCAACGCGACCGCCTCTTGCGCGCGGAAGTCAGCGAGGAAATCTTCCCTGTTATATCCTTCAATATAAGAGACGGCTTTTCGCGCGGCATCCAGCATCTGTCGAACCAATATATGCGGATCGCTTTCACTCATACCGACGTCGCTTCGGCGAGAACTCTCGATCTGATTTCGCGCGGAAGATCACCCGGCGTCAGCAGATCGACGCGTACGCCAAACAAGTCCTGAAGGCCCATCTGTAAACCACCGAGATCGAGCAATGTCGCGCCGGGAAGCGCATCGACGAGGAGATCGAGATCGCTGTCGTCGGTGTCTTCGCCATGCAGCACAGAACCGAAAACGCGCAAATTCGCAGCGCGCGATCGGGCGACGATGGCGCGTGCGGCTTCACGATGCGCGTCAAGGGCGGCGGAAGGTTTCATGACGCCGCATCCTCCCCGAATCACTTTCACCCCACGATGTCATGGCCGGGTTTGGCCCGACCACCCAGACTCCCGACGCTCTCCCTTCGAAACTGGATCGCCGGGTCAAGCCCGGCGATGACAGTCTGGAGGAAAGAGCGCAGCCACGCCTCCTCGCCAAACGAGACGCGCCTCACGCGCTCTTGCGCTTCTTGTCGTCGCCCGAGACGTCCTTGAACTCGGCGTCGATAACGTCGTCCTTGGCGCTGTCCTTGCCGGCGTGCTTGGCGGCGTCGGCTTCCGCCGCCGCGGTCTCGGCCGCCTGCTGCGCCTTGTACATCGCCTCGCCAAGCTTCATCGACGCCTGCATCAGGTCGTTCGACTTGGTCTTGATCGCTTCGAGGTCCTCGCCGCCAAGCGCCGTCTTCAGTTCCGTGATCGCCGTCTCGATCGCGGTCTTGTCGCCGGCGTCGATCTTGTCGCCGAACTCGGCGACCGATTTCTCGGTCGAGTGAATCATCGCTTCGCCGCCATTCTTGGCTTCGACGAGTTCGCGACGTTTCTTGTCCTCGGCCGCGTTGGCCTCGGCTTCCTTGACCATCTTCTGGATCTCGGCGTCGGACAGACCGCCGGACGCCTGGATGCGGATCTGGTGCTCCTTGCCGGTCGCCTTGTCCTTCGCCGTCACCGACACGATGCCATTGGCGTCGATGTCGAAGGTGACCTCGACCTGTGGCATGCCGCGCGGCGCCGGGGGAATGCCGACGAGATCGAACTGGCCGAGCAGCTTGTTGTCGGCCGCCATCTCGCGCTCGCCCTGGAACACGCGGATCGTCACCGCCGTCTGGTTGTCCTCGGCGGTCGAGAACACCTGGCTCTTCTTCGTCGGGATCGTCGTGTTGCGATCGATCAGACGCGTGAACACGCCGCCGAGCGTCTCGATGCCGAGCGAGAGCGGCGTCACGTCGAGCAGCAGCACGTCCTTGACGTCGCCCTGCAGAACGCCTGCCTGCACCGCCGCGCCAATAGCGACGACTTCGTCAGGATTGACGCCCTTGTGCGGCTCCTTGCCGAAGAAGTTCTTCACGACTTCCTGGACCTTCGGCATGCGGGTCATGCCGCCGACGAGAACCACCTCGTCGATCTGGCCGGCGGAGAGGCCGGCGTCTTTCAGCGCCTTGCGGCAGGGCTCGACCGTCTTCTGGATGAGGTCATCCACCAGCGATTCGAACTTCGCGCGCGACAGCTTCAGCGTGAGATGTTTCGGGCCCGAGGCGTCAGCCGTGATGTAGGGCAGGTTGATTTCGGTCTGCGCCGCGGACGACAGCTCGATCTTCGCCTTTTCAGCCGCCTCTTTCAGGCGCTGCAGCGCGAGCTTGTCCTTCTTGAGATCGATGCCCTGCTCCTTCTTGAACTCGTCGGCGAGATATTCGACGAGACGCATGTCGAAGTCTTCGCCGCCGAGGAAGGTGTCGCCGTTGGTCGACTTCACCTCGAACACGCCGTCGCCGATCTCGAGGATCGACACGTCGAAGGTGCCGCCGCCGAGGTCATACACGGCGATCGTGCCGGTCGACTTCTTGTCGAGGCCATAGGCGAGCGCGGCGGCGGTCGGCTCGTTGATGATGCGCAGCACCTCAAGGCCGGCGATCTTGCCGGCGTCCTTGGTGGCCTGACGCTGGGCGTCGTTGAAATAGGCGGGAACCGTGATGACGGCCTGATCGACCTTCTGGCCGAGATAGGCTTCCGCGGTCTCCTTCATCTTCATCAGCGTGAAGGCGGAGATCTGCGACGGCGAATAGGTCTTGCCGTCGGCCTCGACCCAGGCGTCGCCGTTGCCGGCCTTGCTGATCTTGTAGGGGACGAGACCCTTGTCCTTCTGCGTCATCGGGTCGTCGTAGGTGCGGCCGATGAGGCGCTTGATGGCGAAGAAGGTACGCTCGGGATTGGTGACCGCCTGGCGCTTGGCGGGCTGGCCGACGAGGCGCTCGCCGTCGTCGGTGAAGGCGACGATGGACGGCGTCGTGCGCGCGCCCTCGGAATTCTCGATGACCTTCGGCGTGGAGCCTTCCATCACGGCCACGCAGGAATTGGTGGTGCCGAGGTCGATGCCGATAACTTTACCCATGACTTTAAGCCTCTTCTACTTAAGCTGGCTTCCGGCCCGCGCGCCCCGAAGCGACGCGCCCGGATGTTCTGACCGCCATATAGGGCAGCCCCCGCACGTCACAAGCCCGTGAAAGGCCCAACTTGCAAGAGAGTTACGATGCCGCGGGGCGCTTGCCCCTATAGCCCGACCTCGTCAGGGCGGCGGCCGGGCCGGGGCCGATAGGGCGGCAGGGACCAGCCGAACCTGAGGGCCAGCCCCCTCAGCCCGAAGCCCGAGAGAAAGCCTAGCGCCACAGCCATATCGCGCGGGACGACGTTCACCGCGAGCAGAAACACGACCGCGCCGAGGAGCGCGGCCGTGGCGTAGATCTCCTGCCGCAGGATCACCGGGCTTTCCCCGCCCAGGATGTCGCGGATCATGCCGCCCATTGCGGCCGTGACCACGCCCATGGCCGCGGCGACCACCGGCCCGAAGGGCAGCGCCTTCTCGGCCCCGAGCACGCTGAAGAGGCCGAGCCCGATGGCGTCGAGCCAGAATAGCACGCGCAGGCGCGAATCCGGCATATGGGCGGTGAAGAACACCAGCACTGACGCGCCGACGCAGATCAGGAGATAGGCGGGCTCGCGCACCCAGAACACCGGCGTCAGACCGAGCGCCATGTCGCGGATCGTGCCGCCGCCGACCCCCGTGACGACGCCGAGGAAGATGAAGCCAATCAGGTCCATTTCCTTGCGCGAGGCGACCAGCGCGCCGGTGATCGCAAAGACCGCGACGCCGAAGAAATCGAGAGGCGTGGTGAGATAGGAAAGCATGGGCCCAGCGCGCGTCCGTCGCACGGACCCGCGCCAGGGCCAAGCTGCGTTTTCAGAAACTGCGTTTTCAGGACGCGGCCGGCGTGCCCAGCCCGACGACCGCGCCGCCAGAATCCTTCACGATCGCAATGCGGCCGACGCCTGGCACGTCAAATGGCGCGCGGATCACCTCGCCGCCCGCCGCGACCACGGCCTCGGCGCGGCGATCGACATTGTCGACATTGATGTAGGTCATCCAGTGTTCGGGCACGCCCGTGAACTGCTCGCCCTTCATCGTGAAAACCCCCGCCACGGGCTTCTCGTCGACATTGGCGATGTAATAGGTCCCCTCAGGCGACGGCATTTCGCTGAAGGTCCAGCCGATCGCGTTGCCATAGAAGGCCTTCGCCTTTTCCGCATCGCGCGTGCCGAGTTCGCTCCACCAGATCGTTCCGTGACCGCTCATTTCAGTTCCTCCGGACTTTCTCGCGCTCCCCGTCGAAAGCTTCGGCCGACATCGTGACATCATGAAGTCATGCGCAGACCGTTGACGCGAGGGCGAAGCTGACGGAGCAGAGCGAAACGCTGATTCCGCGCTGCGGCGGAGAAACTGACAATGGCCAGCACAGACACCCGTTTCCTCCACGCCATCGACCTCGCAGGCACATTCGTGCTCTCGATCCAGGGCGCGTCGATGGGCGCCGCGAAAGGCCTCGACGCGCTTGGCGTGCTGGTCGTTTCGCTCGTGACCGCAACCGGCGGCGGCATCATGCGCGACGTGCTGATTGGCGAACATCCGCCGGAAGCCCTGCGCGGCTGGCCGCTCGTCTCGGTCGCACTCATTGGCGGGATCCTGACCTTCTTCGCCTATCACTCGATCGAACAGATTCCCGAGGCGCTGCTCGTCGTGATCGACGCGCTCGGACTGTCGCTTCTCGCGGTCGCCGGAGCCGAGAAGGCGCTCGAATACAAGCTGACGCCAATCGCCGCCGTGATGATGGGCGCGATCAGCGGCGCCGGCGGCTACACCATCCGCGACATCCTGCTGGCGCAGGTGCCTGCGGTGCTCAGGGTCGATTTTCTCGCCACCGCAGCGATCGCCGGCGCGGCCGTGCTCGTCATCGTGCGTTACATGAAAGTTCCGGCGAAAGGAGCCGCGCTGCTTGGCGGCGCGACGTGCTGCATCCTGAGGATCGTCGCGGTCTGGCAGCACTGGAGCCTGCCGGCCGCCAATCTTCATTGACCGGCCGCCCACCCGACAAGGGTTTGCATCGCGCCCCCGTCTCACCTATGGCGGGCGCGCAACGGCCTGACATTGCTTCGATGAAACGCTCCGAAATCAACGACGCCATTCGCTTCGCCGAGGACCTGCTGGCGCGCTACCGCTTTGCGCTGCCGCCTTTCGCGAGCTGGACGCCCGCCGAATGGCGCGCCCGGAAAGACGATCTCGGCGAGGTCTTCCGCGCCAAGCTCGGCTGGGACATCACCGATTATGGCCAAGGCGATTTCGCCAAGATCGGCCTCACGCTGTTCTCGATCCGGAATGGCGACGCCGCGGCGCTGAAGCGCGGGCATGGCATGCTCTATGCGGAAAAGGCGCTGATCGTGCTGAAGGACCAGGTCTGCCCTTCGCACTTCCACCTCTCCAAGACCGAGGACATCATCAATCGCGGCGGCGGGCGGCTGGTGCTCGAACTCGTCAACACACATCCCGACCATTCGCCCGACGAAAAGTCAGAGGTGACCGTGATGACCGACGGAATCCTGCGAAAGCTGCCGCCGCGCGGGAAATTGTCGCTCGGCGTCGGTGAAAGCGTCACGCTGGTTCCCGGCCTCGCGCACGCTTTCTGGGCTGAGGATGGCGACGTGTTCGTCGGCGAGGTCTCGACGGTCAATGACGACGAGACCGACAATGTGTTTCTCGATCGGGTCGGCCGGTTTCCGACCATCGAGGAAGACGAGCCGCCGCATCGCTTGATCGTTGGCGATTATCGCGCGCTGACCGCATGATTCTCGTTTGCGGCGAAGCGCTTTTCGACATTTTCCTTGCAGGGGAATCGCCGGAAGGACGCATGGCGCTCGATGCGTCGCCGGGCGGCTCGCCGTTCAATGTGGCGATCGGGCTGGCGCGCCTCGGACGCGAGTCAGGTTTCTTCGGCGGGCTGTCGCGCGATCTCTTCGGCGAGCGGCTGGCCAACATCCTGACTCGCGAGCATGTCGACATCTCACGCTGCGTGCTCAGCCAGGCGCCGACGACGCTGGCTTTCGTCGAACTCGCCGCCGACAAATCAGCGCGTTACGCCTTTCGCGGCGCCGGCGCCGCTGATCGCGCGCTGCTGCCGAGCGATCTTCCCGCGCTCGATGACAGCATCAACGCGCTTGCGTTCGGCTCCTACACGACGGTTGTGCAGCCTGTCGGCGATACGCTGCTCGAATTCGCCAAACGTGAAGCAGGCAAGCGCGTCATCATCTATGATCCCAATGTCAGGCCGACCGTCGAACCCGATCTCGACATCTGGCGCGAGCGTTTCGACGCCTTCGCCGAGACGGCGACGATCCTGAAAGCAAGCGACGAGGATCTGGCGCTGCTCGCTCCCGGCGCCTCGGTCGATGATTTCGCGACAGCCGCGATCGCGCAGGGCGTGTCGCTCGTCGTCGTCACGCACGGAAGCGAGGGCGCAATCGCGTTCGGCGCGTTCGGCCGCATTGCGCTGCCGACGGTCGCGACCGATGTCGTCGACACTGTCGGCGCCGGCGACACGGTTACGGCGGCGCTCATCACCTGGCTCGACGAGATGCGCCTTCTCACGCCAGATGCGATCGCGCATTTGCCCTCGCTCGATGCGCGGGCGGCGCTCACATTCGCGATGGAAGCTGCGGCGATCACTTGCGGACGACGCGGCGCCAATCTCCCCCGGCGCGCTGAATTGATTCACAATCGAATTTAAGCGCGCGGCGCGTAAGCGCCGCTTATTTGAAACGAACGTTCGGAGGCCCTCATGGAGACTCGCGAAGGTTGCTGCGCTTGCGGACGAACGCGCTATCAACTCACGTCAAAGCCGATGTTCGTGCATTGCTGCCACTGCCTCGACTGTCAGCGACAAACCGGCAGCGCCTTCGCCCTCAATGCGCTGATCGAAGCGGATCGCGTCGAACTTCTCTCAGGCGACGTCGAGGAGATCGCGACGCCCGCGCCAAGCGGCCGCCCGCAACTGATCTATCGCTGCTCCATCTGCAAGGTCGCGCTTTGGAGCGTCTATGGCGAGCGGCGCGCCATCCGTTTCGTGCGCGTCGGAACACTCGATGAGCCGTCATCGCTGACGCCTGACGTTCACATCTTCACGCGCTCGAAGCAGCCCTGGGTGCGCCTGCCAGAAGGCGCTCCGGCGTTCGAGGTCTATTACGAATCCGAAAAATTGTGGCCGCCGGAGAGTCTGGTGCGGAGGCGCGCGGCGCTGGGTTGAAAAGACGAACAATGGTGCTCGACATCGCGCTTTTGGCGAACGAGTAGATTGGAGGCGCGGCCGTCAGGCGTGATCGAAGCCTTGGAAGGCGGCGTTTCACGCCGCCGCCTTGCCGGCCTCCCATCCAAGGATCGCCTGCTTGCGGGTGACGCCCCAATGATAGCCGGTCAGCGCGCCGGATTTTCCAAGCACGCGATGGCAGGGCACCACGAAGGAGATCGGATTCTTGCCGACCGCCGCGCCGACGGCGCGCGCCGCATTCGGATTGCCGAGCTTGCAGGCGATATTCGAATAGGTCGTCGCCCGGCCGACCGGAATGCCGATCAGCGTCTCCCAGACCCGAACCTCGAAGTCCGAACCGATGAGCACCACACGCAGCGGCCGGTCGGCGCGCCATTCCCTGGGATCGAACGCTCGGGCGACATAAGGCGCGGTCGCCTCCTGATCCTGCACGAAACGCGCATTCGGCCAACGGCGCTGCATATCGGCCAGGGAGCCTTCGTGGCCGCCGGCAGCCTTGCCGTCGGTGGCTGCGGTCCCTGAAGCTGACTTCTGGTCGACCCAGCCGAGGCCCGCGAGGCCGCGATCGGTGATCACAGCCAGCGCTTCGCCGAAGGGCGAGGGATGGAAGCCATAGCGCAGGACGAGACCCGCGCCCGCCTGCTTCCATTCGCCTGGCGACATCGCCTCATGGGTGACGAACAGGTCGTGCAGGCGGCCAGGACCGGACAGGCCGGTCTCGTAGGTCGCGTCCAGCACGCTCGCCTGATCGGAAAGCAGGCGCTTGGCGTGATCGAGCGTCACAGCCGCAAGGAATTCCTTTGGCGTGATGCCGGCCCAGCGGCGGAACAGGGCGTGGACATGGCTGGCCGACAGGCCGACATGGGCCGCGACATCGTCGAGCGAAGGCTGCCGCGAGGCGCGCTCGGTCAGATAGGCGATGATCTTACGCACCCGGTCATAGTCCTGGAGCGACTGGCGCGAGATGGGCTCGATCGTCTGGGGATCGGGGATTGGCGTGTGCAACATAGCTTTCACCTCTGTTGTTGGCCCCGAAAATAGGCTCGGCTGCGCTGCAAACCACCCGAAACCGACGATTCCGCCAAATCGATCAAATTGTCCGGATGTTCTCAACCTTTCGGTCGCCACGCGGCCGGATAGGCGGCCCAGTGCGCAACGACTCTCACCCCCTGTCAACCTCTCGGCGGCAAGGCTGATCGCGACGCGAGGGAGTTTCCTCTATGAGTTTCGCTGTGGCGACCGGCATCGTCGGCGCCATCCTGTTTGGCATGCTCGCGGTGATCGGCGTGCTTGCGCTCGCCATCGCGCTGTTGCTGCGCGACCATTTCGGGCTGACCGCCCAGCTCAAGACCAGCGAAACCGAGCGCTACAGGCTTGAAGGCGCGCTGCAGCGCCACAAGGCGCACGCTCACGACGCCGCGGCGCTGGCTGACGCCCGCGCCCGCGCCGAAGCGGCGAGCCAGGCGAAATCGCGCTTTCTCGCGACCGTCAGCCATGAGATTCGCACGCCGCTCAACGGCATTCTCGGCATGGCCGGGCTGCTCGGCGAAACGCCGCTGACGCCCGAGCAGTCGACCTACGTCAAGGCGATTCATTCCTCCGGCGGCACGCTGCTGGAGCTGATCGACGAGATTCTCGATTTCTCCAAGGTTGAAGCCGGCAAGTTCGAACTCGATGAGAAGCCGTTCGATCTCGCGGCGCTTGTCGAGAGCACCGTCGAACTCCTGTCGCCGCGCGCGCAAGTGAAGAATCTCGATATCTCCGCGGCGATTCCTCCCGACCTGCCGCGCATGTTCGCGGGCGACGCGGCGCGGTTGCGGCAAGTGCTGATCAATCTCGTCGGCAACGCGATCAAGTTCACGCATCATGGCGGCGTCGGGGTGACGGTCACGCGCGATTCCGAAGGCGCGGTCACCGTCGCGGTGCGCGACACCGGCCCCGGTATTCCCAAACACAAGCATGAAGCGATCTTCGGCGAATTCGAGCAGGCCGACGGCTCCGGCTCGCACCCGCATGAAGGCACCGGTCTTGGCCTCGCCATCTCGCTGCGCATCGTCTCGCGCATGGGCGGGTCGCTGTCGGTCGAGAGCGAGCCCGGCGAAGGCGCAACTTTCACGGCGCGCATTCCGCTCAAGGCGCTCGAACAACCGGCGGACGTCGCCAACAGCCTCAAGGGCCGCAAGATCATCATCGCAAGCAGCGGCCTGTTCAGCGGTCCGCATCTCGCCGAACTCGTCGCGGCTCATGGCGGCGACGCGGCGCTCGCCGCGACCGCGGACGAAGCGCGCGCGGCTTTCGCCGAAGCGCGCGGCGCGACGGCTCTCATCGATCTCAGCTTCGGCGCCGAAGCGAAAAAGCTCGCGGCCATGGCGCGCGCCCGGGGCGCCGCGGAGGTCATGGTGCTGATGTCGCCCTTCGAGCGCCGCAGCCTCGGC
Source organism: Terrirubrum flagellatum (assembly GCF_022059845.1). Classification (GTDB taxonomy): domain Bacteria; phylum Pseudomonadota; class Alphaproteobacteria; order Rhizobiales; family Beijerinckiaceae; genus Terrirubrum; species Terrirubrum flagellatum. The sequence continues at coordinate 4,447,634 of NZ_CP091851.1, forward strand.
TCGCCGCAGGAGGCGGGATTCGACGGCTGGCTGATGAAGCCAGTGCGCGCCGCCTCGCTGGTGAGCCGCCTTTCCCAAGCGCGACCGGCGGCAGGCCAGCTTGCGGTGAACGCCGCGATGGGCGCCGCGTCGGACGAGGATGCGCCAACTTTGCTGCTCGCGGAGGACAACGAGATCAACGCCCTGCTCGCGACGCGGCAAATCGAGCGGCTGGGCTTCCGTGTGGTCTGGGCCCGGGACGGGGATCAGGCGCTGCGTCAGCTCGAGGACAGTTTCGACGGCCGGGCCGCGTCCTTCACCGGCGCGTTGTTTGATCTGCGCATGCCCACCATGAATGGCGACGATCTGGTCCGGCTGGTGCGGGCGCTGGAAACGGCGCGCGGACGGGAGCGCCTGCCGATCGCGGCGGTCACCGCCAGCGCCTTCCCGGAGGACCGCGAAGCCGCCCTGGCCTCCGGCTTCGATGATTTCCTGATCAAACCAATTGAGCCTGCGGCGCTCGCGCGCATCCTGACGCCCTGGATCAGGCGAGCCCAACAGCCGCTTCAACTTGCCGGCTAATTGAGAAGCTTGCCGGTTTCATGCAATTGGCTTCCTGCTGTCACAAATTAGACGACGAGCCGCAGTAAAAAGTTCCGGAGTGGGCTGATTCGGCCACGGGGCTGCCAATGTTGATGCTGGGCAAGGATGCTTTCGGGGCGGCGCGCGCGCTGGGCACGCTGCGTCAGGCTTGGCCCGCCATGGTGCGCGCCGGGCTCGATAGCGTCGGTCCGCTTCCGCTCGATCCGATCACGATGGCTGCGGCGCGCCGCGGCTGGAACTCGCTCGCGGGATCGCTCGGCCGGATGGGATCGCTGGAAGTCAGGCTGGCGCGCAGCGCGGCCGACATCCGCCGGGCGCAGCGCCTGCGCTACGAGGTCTTCTATGACGAGCTGGCGGCGCAGCCCGGACGCATCGCCCGCCTGACGCGCCACGACGCCGACCGCTTCGACGCCTTCTGCGACCATCTGCTGGTGCTCGATCATCAGGCCGGCCGCAAGCCGCGCGTCGTCGGCGCCTATCGGCTCCTGCGCCAGGAAGTCGCCCGGCAGCGCGGCGGCTTCTACAGCCAGGGCGAGTTCGCCATCGACCAGATGATCGCGCGCCATCCGGGCCTGCGCTTTCTCGAACTCGGCCGCTCCTGCGTCCTGAAGGAGTATCGCGACAAGCGCACGGTCGAACTGCTCTGGCAGGGCATCTGGGCCTATGTCCGCCACCATCGCATCGATGCGATGTTCGGCTGCGCCAGCTTCCACGGCGTCGACCCCGAGAAATTCGCGCTTCCGCTCAATTTCCTGACGCGTCAGGCGCGCGCCGATGAAGACTGGCGCGCCGCAGCGCATGCGCCTGCGCGGCTGCCTGTTCTCGCCGACGACGCCATCGATATGCGCATGGCAATGCGCGCCATGCCGGCCTTGATCAAGGGCTATCTCAGGATCGGCGCCTGGTTCGGCGAGCATGCGGTCATCGACCGCGCCTTCAACACGATCGACGTGCTGGTGATCCTGCCGGTGTCGCGGATCAGTCCGAAATATATCGGCTATTTCGGCGAGGACGCGAATCGTTTCGCCGCTTGAGCGCCGCCACCGAAGCGCTCGATCGTCAGCCCCTCAAGATCAATCCCGGGATCCTCGCCGGCGATGATGTCGGCGACGACCGCGCCTGCGCCAAGCGCCATGGCCCAGCCTGAGTCGCCATGTCCGACGTTGAGGAAGAGGCCGGGAATGCGCGTCGGTCCAAGAATCGGCGAACCGTCCGGCGTCATGGCGCGACGCCCCACCTGAAAGCGCGGCGACACCGGAATTGCGACGCCTTGGGGAAACCAGTCGCGCGCCACTTTCAGCAGCGTATTGCAGAGAACGCCGCGCGGCGTCAGCTCATCGCCTGACAATTCGAAAGTTCCCGCGACCTGCACGCGATCGCCGAGCCGAATGACCGATGTCCTGTAGGCTTCATCGATCAGGGCGGCGCGCGGCGCGAACGCTTCATTCGCAACGCGCAACGTCATGGCGCATCCCTTCACGGGATGGGCAAGGAGATCGAGCCCGAGCGATTTCGCCAGCGCGGCGCTGTCGATTCCCGCCGCCAGCACCACCGCGTCGGCGTCGAGAAATTCGCCGCGGCCGCGCAGATCGCGCAGCGCGACGCCGACCACGCCGCGATCGTCCGACATGGCGATCGACTCGATGCGCGCATCATATCTGAATTCGACGCCGGAATCGTCGAGGCGCGCGGCGAGCCGCTCCGCAAACAGAGCGCCGTCGCCGGCCTCGTCATCGGGAAAGAACAGCGCGCCGGCGAAAGGCGTGCGGCGCGCCACGAGCCCGGGCTCGATCGCGAGGCTGAGATCGGGATCGAGCCATTGAAAGGCGGCTCCTGATTCGCGCAGCGCGGCCAGCGCCGGCGCCGCTATCCCCTTGTCCTTTTCGGTCCTGAAGAGCTGCAACACGCCTTGCGTCGCCTCATACTCGATCGCGAGCTCGGCGCGGACGTTCCGCAAGCACTCGCGCGCATGTTCGACGAGACGCTGCGCGCGCAGTTTGGCGAGGCGGAAGCTGCGCGCGTTGCAGTTAAGCAGGAAGCGACCAAGCCAGCGCCACTGCGCGAGCGACGCGCGCGGCCGCCAGATCAACGGCGCAACAGGATCGCCGAGCCGCGTGAGGTAGCGCCAGGCGACTCCGGGCGCGGCCCAGGGCGTCATGGCCCCTGATGCGATCAGGCCGCCCGACAGGACGCTGTCGCCGCGCGCCGGCCCATCGCGCTGGTCAACGACGATGACCTCGAAGCCTCTGCGGACAAGTTCATAGGCCGTCGCCACGCCGATGACGCCGGCCCCGCAGACGATCACTCGCATCTTCACCCGGCCGCGACGCTCTCCGAAACGGCACGGCTTTCGCCCAGCCTGAGCATGCGCGCAAGCTGCGGCGGGTTGGACCGGCTGCGCAAAAACCGGGGGTTGAATCCGCGGCTCTCTTGTCCATCCGCTTGGCTGCATGCTTGCATCCTTGCCAAGGCAAAGAATGCAGGGGGCCTTATGGCGGGCGAAGCGGGCGCCGGAGCGCAACGATCCGGTTTTGGACGATTTCTTGATGCGCTTTATCTCGGCGCGGGCTGGCTGGCCGGCGCCTTTCTGGTCCTCATTTTCCTTCTCATGATCGCCCTGTCGGCCGGCCGCCAGATCGGCGTCAATGTTCCCGCCGGCGACGATTTCACCGCCTGGGCCATGGCCGCGATGGCGTTTCTCGGTCTCGCCCACACCTTTAAATCAGGCGACATGATCCGCGTGGGGCTGCTGCTCGAACGGCTGCATGGACGGACGAAGCGCGCCTTCGAGCTGTTGTCGCTCGGGGTCGCCCTCGTATTCATCCTCTATTTCGGGCGCTATATGATAGAAATGGTCTACGATTCCTGGCGCTTCAACGATATGGCGCAGGGCGTCGTCGCCATGCCGCTCTGGATTCCGCAATCGGGGCTTGCGATCGGCCTCGTGATCCTCGCCATCGCCATCATCGACGAGATCGTTTATGTGGCGCGCGGCAACAATCCGAGCTTCGACAAGGAGCCGCCCGCCTCGCCTGAAGAGCTGGTCGCGCGCGTCGCCGAAGGCGGGGGCGTCTGATCATGATCGGCTCGTTCGGGCTCGCCGAGCTGTCGCTCATCCTGCTCGGCTTTCTCTGTCTCGTGCTCGCGAGCGGCGTCTGGATCGCAATCGGCCTCGGCCTCGTTGGCCTGCTCGCGATGTTTCTGACGACCAGCGTTCCCATTGGCGCCGTGCTCGCGACAACAACATGGAGCGCCAGCGCATCCTGGACGCTCGCCGCCTTGCCGCTCTTCATCTGGATGGGCGAAATTCTGTTCCGCACAAAATTGTCGGAAGAGATGTTCCGCGGCCTGTCGCCCTGGCTGCAATGGCTGCCCGGACGGTTGATGCATGTGAACGTCGTCGGCTGCGGCATTTTCGCGGCTGTGTCGGGCTCGTCTGCGGCGACCTGCGCGACAATCGGCAAGATCGCGCTGCCGGAACTGGAGAAACGCGGCTACGACAAGAATATGAGTCTGGGATCACTCGCCGGCGCCGGCACGCTCGGGCTGCTGATCCCGCCTTCCATTCCCATGGTGGTCTATGCGGTGACGGCGAACGTGTCCGTGCTGCAGGTGTTTCTTGGCGGCTTCCTGCCCGGCGCGCTCGTGATGGGGCTCTATTCCGGTTACATCATCATCTGGTCGCTGCTCAATCCGAAGAAGACGCCGCCGCGCGATCCCGTGATGCCGTTCCGGGCGAAGCTGAAGGAGTCGCGCAAGCTCATCCCGATCATGCTGCTGATCCTCGGCGTGTTCTGCTCGCTGATCTTCGGCATCGCGACGGCGACCGAGTGCGCCGCGTGGGGCGTTGTCGGCGCGCTCATTCTTGCATGGTTCTCCGGCACGCTGACGCGCGAAACCTTCTTCACCAGCATCATGAGCGCGACGCGGCTCACCTGCATGATCATGCTGATCCTCGCAGGCGCCGCCTTCACCACGGCGGCGATGGCCTACACCGGCATCCCGAATGCGCTGGCGGAATGGGTTCAGGGCCAGAACCTCACGCCGCACAAGCTCGTGTTCGCGCTGACCATCATGTACATCATCCTCGGCTGTCTCATCGACGGCATTTCGATGATCGTGCTGACTGCGGTGATCGTGCTGCCGATGGTGAAGCAGGCGGGCTTCGATCTCGTCTGGTTCGGCGTCTATCTCATCATCCATGTGGAGATGGCGCAGATCACGCCGCCGGTGGGCTTTAATTTGTTCGTGCTGCAGAACATGAGCGGCCGCGACACCTTCACAGTGGCGAAAGCGGCGCTGCCCTTCTTCCTGCTGCTGAACGTGGCCGTGATCATCATCACAACTTTTCCGCAGATCGTGCTGGTGCTGCCCAAGCTGGCTTTTCCCGACTGAGTCCAAAGGCGGGCGGCGGGCAGGCTTCCGTAACGCGACGCGATGCGCTTCAATCCGCTTTCAGGAGGAGGATTTCGATGAACCGACGTTTTCTCGCTTCGATCGTCGCGGGGGCCGCGCTTACCAGCCTTGCTGCAGCGCCTGCGCTTTCCCAGACCGCGTGGAATCTCCCGGCCGGCTATCCCGCCGACAATCCGCATTCGGAAAATCTCGTCCTGTTCGCGAAGGACGTGGAGGCCGCAACGGGAGGCAAGCTCAAGATCACCGTTCATCCCAACGCCTCGTTGTTCAAGGCGCCGGACATCAAGCGGGCGGTCGCGACCGGGCAGGCGCAGATGGGCGAAGTGCTGCTCTCGATCCACGAGAATGAAGACCCGATCTTCGGCATCGACGTCGTGCCGTTCCTCGCCGTCAGCTTCGCGGACTCGATGAAGCTTTACAAAGCTTCGAAGCCCGCCGTGGAGAAGAAGCTTGCGGCGCAGGGCATCATGCTGCTTTTCGCGGTGCCGTGGGCGCCGCAGGGCATCTACGCGAAGAAGGACCTCAACACGATCGACGACATGAAGGGCCTGAAATGGCGCTCCTACAATGTCGGCACGGCGCGGATCGGCGAACTCGTCGGCGCGCAGTCGGTCACCATCCAGGCGGCGGAGCTGCCGCAGGCGCTCGCGACCGGCGTCGTCAACTCGTTCATGTCGTCGGGCGGCACCGGCTACGACAGCAAGGTCTGGGAGTCTCTCGATCACTTCTATGACGTGCAGGCCTGGATTCCGAAGGACTTCACCTTCGTGAACAAGGCCGCCTTTGACGCGCTGCCAAAGGACCAGCAGGAAGCGATCCTGAAGGCCGCCGCCACCGCTGAAACCCGCGGCTGGAAGATGTGGCAGGACAAGGCGGGCTGGTATCTCGACCAGCTGAAGGCGAAGGGCATGAAAGTCATGCCGCCCTCGCCCGAACTCGCCGCCGGCTTCCGTAAGGCCGGCGACCAACTGACCACCGACTGGCTGAAGCGCGCCGGCTCGGACGGACAGGCGATCGTCGACGCCTACAAGAAGGCCGGCTCCTGACGTTTGGTCAGATTTCGCCTTACAAGCGCCGCCTTCGGGCGGCGTTTCTATTTCCGACTGTTGCCGCTCCTTGACGCAAAGGCCGTTTTCCGGCAATAAAAAACGAACGTCCGTTCGTTTTGTTATAACATGCCCAAAATTACGCCAGATCGTCAGACCAAACGGCGCGATCGCATCCTCGACGCGGCAGAGCGCTGCTTTGCGCGTAGCGGCTTCCAGGGCGCGACCATCGCCGAGATATGCGCCGACGCCGGCGTCTCCGCCGGCGGCGCCTATCTCTATTTCAAGTCGAAGGAAGACCTGATCGCCGGCATCACCGAGCGCGACCGCGAGCGCATCGCCGTTGATTTCATGCGTCTCGGCGATGCTCCGGACTTTCTGGCGGCTCTCGACGGAATGGCCCAGCATTATCTGATCGACGAGCCGCTATACCGGCGCGTGCTGTTCATGGAGATCGCCGCCGCCGCCACGCGCAATCCTGCAGTGGCCGAGCAATGGCGGCGCATCGATCGCGTGATCCGGGAGGTATTCAAAAAAGCGCTTGCGACGCAGATCGCCGCCGGGCGCATCAAGCCGCTCTACGATCTCGATACGCTCGCAGCCATGATGATGGTGATCGGCGACGGCATGTGCCAGCGCATCACCCTCGATCCCGACTTTGATCAGGCGACAGCCGTCCCCGTGATGATGACGCTTGTGCGTCAGCTGCTCGGCGTCGACGAAGCGCCTGTCTCCGAAACGCCAGACAAACCGGCCGCGCATCGCCTTGAGCAACCAACACCAGACAAGCCAGCGGCGGCCAACGCTGCGGCGACCGTTTGAGGACGTCATGACTTCCCGCTTTTTCCTTTCCGTCCTGACCTGCGTCTGCGCGCTCGGTATCACGCGACCGGCCTCCGCCGAGGACAAGGCGACGCTGCCCGCGACGCCGCCGCCAGCGGTGACTGTCGTTCGCGCGGTTCCGACGGAGCTCGCCGAGACTGTGTTCGTGTCCGGCACGCTGACGCCGCGCGATGAGGCGCTGGTCGGCCCTGAAGTGGACGGGCTGCGCATCGTCGAGCTTTCCGCCGACGAGGGCGACCGCGTGAAAGCAGGCCAGACCCTTACGCGCCTGTCGCGTGAAACGCTCGACATCATGCTGCTGCAGAACACGGCCGCGCTGTTGAAGATCGACGCGTCGATCGATCAGGCGAAAGCGCAGATCGCGCAGGCGGAGGCCGATCTCGTCTGGTCGAACGCGACGCTTGAACGCTCGAAGCAGCTCGATCGCAGCGGCTTCGCCTCGAAAGAAGTGATCGACCAGAAGACGGCGAGCGCGCGCGGCGCCCAGGCGAAACTCAACGCCGCGAAGGAAGGGCTGTCGCTTGCGGAAGCCGATCGCCAGCAGACGCTCGCGCAACGCAAGGACACCGAACTCAGGATCGCGCGCACCGACATCAAGTCGCCGGTCGATGGCGTCGTCAGCCGGCGCACGGCGAAGATCGGCGCGATCGTCTCGGGCAGTCAGGATCCGCTGTTCCGCATCATCAAGGACGGCGTGGTCGAGATCGAGGCCGACGTCTCGGAAACCGTTCTCGCGCGTCTGAAGCCTGGGCAAAAGATCGAGGCGACAATCGCCGGCTCGGACGAGCCGATCCGCGGTCAGGTGCGGCTCGTGTCGCCGGAGATCAACCGGACGACGCGGCTCGGCCGCGTGCGGCTGACGCTCGATACGCCGCGCATGCCGTCGATCGGCTCGTTTGCGCGCGCGACCATCGAGATTGCGCGGCGCACAGGACTGGCCGTGCCGCAATCGGCGGTGCTCACGACCGCGGACCGCACGGAAATCCAGGTGGTGGTCGACGGCATGGTGCAGACGCGCGCGGTGAAAGTCGGCATCAAATCAAACGGCATGGCGCAGATCGAAGACGGCGTGAAGGAGGGCGAGGACGTGATCGCCATCTCCGGCACCTTCGTGCGCAACGGCGATCGCGTGACGCCCGTCGCGCGCACCGCCTCGGCAAAATGAAGCGGTCAGATCCATGGCTTCAAGCTCGGTCAATTTCTCCGCCTTTTCGATCCGGCGTCCGATCCCCGCGATCGTGATGTTCGGCGTGCTCATGCTGATGGGGCTCTTCTCGTTCAAGTCGATCTCCGTCACCAAATTCCCGAACATCGACGTGCCGGTCGTGCTCGTCACCGTGACGCAGCAGGGCGCTGCGCCGGCCGAACTCGAGACGCAGGTCGCACGCAAGGTCGAGGATGCGGTCGCCGGCATCGCCGGCGTCAAGCACATCATGTCGACGCTGACCGACGGCAATTCGGCGACGACGATCGAATTCCAGCTCGAGACCAATGTCGACCGCTCCGTGAACGACGTGAAAGACGCGATCGCGAAAATTCGCGCCGACCTTCCGCGCACGATCGACGAGCCGATCATCCAGCGCATCGACGTCGAGGGGCAGGCGATCCTGTCCTACGCCATCGCCTCACCCGGCATGACGCTCGAACAGCTTTCCTGGTTCGGCGATGATGTGGTGAAGCGCGAACTGCAGGGATTGCGCGCGGTCGGACAGGTCGAACGCTATGGCGGCGTGACGCGCGAAATCCAGGTCACGCTCGATCCCGATCGTCTGATGTCGCTCGGCGTCACCGCGTCCGACGTGAACAAGCAGGTGCGCTCGACAAGCGTCGATCTCGCCGGCGGTCGTGGACAGATCGGCGGCAAGGAGCAGTCGATCCGTACGCTCGCGGCGGCGCGCACGGTCGAAGACCTCGCCAATACGCGCATCATGCTGCCCGGCGGCCGCGAAGTCAGGCTCTCCGAAATCGCGACGGTGAGCGATGGGTTCGAAGAGCCGCGCTCCTTCGCGCGGCTCAACGGCAAGGACCCTGTCGTCACGATCAACGTGTTCCGCGCCAAGGGCGCGAGCGAACTCGTGGTCAAGACGAATGTCGAGAAAAAGATCGCGGAACTGCGCCAGCGCAATCCTAACGTCAGCTTCACGCTGATCGACGATGCGGTCGCCTACACCTACGGCAATTTCAGCTCGACCATGCATACGCTGGTCGAGGGCGCGCTGCTGGCCGTCGTCGTCGTGTTCATCTTCCTGCGGGACTGGCGCGCGACGCTCGTCGCGGCGGTGGCGCTGCCGCTTTCGATCATCCCGACATTCTGGGCGATGGAGGCGATTCACTTCTCGCTCAACCTCGTCAGCCTGCTCGCACTGACGCTGGTGACCGGCATCCTCGTCGACGACGCCATCGTCGAGATCGAGAATATTGTACGCCATATGCGCATGGGCAAATCGCCCTATCGCGCCGCCATGGAGGCGGCCGACGAGATCGGACTCGCGGTCATCGCGATCACCATGACGATCGTCGCGGTCTTCGCTCCGGTGTCGTTCATGCCGGGAATCGCCGGCCAGTATTTCAAGCAGTTCGGCCTCACCGTCGTGATCGCGGTGCTGTTCTCGCTGTTGGTGGCGCGCCTCGTCACGCCGATGATGGCGGCCTACCTCATGCGCAATCCGAACCATAAGGAGCACAAGGACGGTTTCGTCATGCGCGCCTATATGGGTTTTCTGCGCATCACGCTGGCGCACAAGCGCTTCCGCATTCCGATCTGGCCGCTGAACAAGTTCCGTATCCCGTTCAACGCCGCTTACCTCACGCTCGTCACGGGCGTCGTCCTGTTTTCGGCGACGATCTGGGCGACACAGTTCCTGCCGACAGGATTCATTCCGCCTGAGGACAATGGCCGCATCGTGCTCTCCTTCGAGATGCCGCCGGGTGTGACCGTGCCCGACATGATGCGCAAGACCGACGAGGCCGCCGCAGTGATCCGGCAGTCGCCGGAAGTTCGCCAAGTCTATGTCATCGGCGGCGCGACCGCGATCGGCGCGCGCGACGTGCGCAAGGCGACCCTCGTCATCCAGATCGGACCGAAGAGCGAGCGTCCACGTCACCAGAAGGCGCTTGAAGGCGAAATCACCGCGCGACTCGCCGCCGTGCCCGATCTGCGCGTCTACAAGGTCAATGAGCGCGGCGATCGCGAATTGTCGGTGTCGCTTCTGTCGAGCGACCCGGCCGCGCTGGCGCGCGCCGTCGGCAATCTCGAAGGCGCCATGCGGCGCGTGCCGGGCTTCCTGAACGTCGCGGCGAACGCTGGTCTGGATCGCCCTGAAATCCGCATCACGCCGCGCTTCGATGAAGCTGCGCGCTTCGGAATCGCCACGGACCAGATCTCCGACGCCGTGCGCGTCGCGACGATCGGCGATGTCGGCCCCAATCTCGCGAAGTTCAACGCCGGCGACCGGCTGGTGCCGATCCGCGTGCAGTTCCAGACGCAGGCGCGCGGCGATCTGCGATTCGTGCAGAACATGATGATCGCAGGCGGGACCGGCGCGACGGTTCCGCTGGCGTCAGTCGCGGATGTCGATTTCGGCCAGGGGCCGGCTTCGATCGACCGCTACGACCGCGTGCGCCGAGTCGTGGTCGGCGCCGATCTCGGCGGCGTCATTCCGCTCGGCGAGGCGGTGCAGACGTCGCTGTCGCTCCCGGAAGCGAAGAATCTGCCAGCTGGCGTGCGCGTGCAGCAGTCAGGCGACGCGGAAGTGATGGGCGAGGTGTTCGACGGTTTCGCCAAGGCGATGGTGCTCGGCATCATGCTCGTGCTCGGCGTGCTGATCCTGCTGTTCGGCAGCGTGTTCCAGCCGATCACCATCCTGCTTTCTCTGCCGCTCTCGATCGGCGGCGTGGTGGCGGCGCTGCTGATCACCAACAATCCGGTGTCGATGCCTGTTGTGATCGGCATCCTGATGCTGATGGGCATTGTCACCAAAAACGCGATCATGCTCGTCGATTTCGCGGTCGAGTCGGAAGCGCGCGGCGTCAAGCAGCAGGAGGCGATTCTCGACGCCGGACACAAGCGCGCGCGGCCGATCGTGATGACGACCATCGCCATGGCGGCCGGCATGCTGCCGACAGCGCTCGGCTATGGTGACGGCGGCGAGTTCCGCGCGCCGATGGCGATCGCGGTGATCGGCGGGCTTCTCGTCTCGACGGTGCTGTCGCTGATCTTCGTGCCGTCCTTCTTCTGCGTGATGGACGACCTGTCGCGCTTCATCGCGCGCTTCGGCCGCAAGCTGATCAATCCGAACGAGGACATGATCGCGGCGAGCCATCAGTCGGCGCACGCCGATGCGATGAACGTGTTGCGGGAAGCCAACGATCGCGGCCAACGCATCGCGCAAGCGGCGGAATAGACGGGAAACCGAAAATGGCGGCGCGCCGGCTTCACGCCAGCGCGTCGATCTCCTCGGGCTTGAGATGGCCCGGCACGATCACGATCGGGATCGGAAACGTCGCGGCGCTCTTGCCGGCGAGTGACGACACCAGAGGTCCAGGCCCTTCCTTGCCGGTGCCTGCGGCGAGCACAAGGAACGCGATGTCCTCGTCCTCGTCGATCAGCTTGACGATCTCGTCGGCCTTCGCGCCAACCTTGATCAGCGTCTGCGGCTCGACGCCGGCCAACGCGCGCATACCGCCGGCCGCTTCGTCGAGCATCGCTTGCGCCTCTTCCTTCGCCTCGGCCTCCATCAGCGAGCCGACGCCGAGGATCGGCGGCGCTTCCGGCGGCGCGACGATGGTCAGCATCGAGACGCCGGCCATGACGCGCGCCGCGCGCCGCCCGGCGAAACGGATCGCGACCGCGCTCTCCGGCGTCCCGTCGATGATGACGAGAAATTTCGGCCGGTGCCCGGATTCAAAGGATCGTCGGCGTTTGCTCATGAGCGGCTCCGCTGGCGGAGTCTAACTGGGAATGCTCCGGGCGCAAATCAACGCCCGGAGCCGTGCTTCCAGTTCAACACCCGCCGACGAAGCCAACGATCTCGCGCACCTCGCGCATGATCGGCGCGGCGATCCCACGCGCCCGGCTGGCGCCGTCCGCCAGAATGCGATCGATTTCGGCGGGATCAGCAAGCAGGCGGCGCATTTCCGATGTGATAGGCCCGAGCTTCTCGACCGCGAGATCGACGAGCGCCGATTTGAACGCCGAGAATTGCCGGCCGCCGATCTCGTCGAGCGCCTGCTGCTTCGTGACAGACTTCAGCGCGGCGTAGATGCCAACGAGATTGTCGGCTTCGGGGCGCGTCTCCAGACCCTTTTCCTCGGAAGGCAGCGCGTCCGGATCGGTCTTCGCCTTGCGGATCTTCTGGGCGATCGCGTCGGCGTCGTCAGTCAGGTTGATGCGCGAATAATCCGAAGGGTCGGATTTCGACATCTTCTTGGAGCCGTCGCGCAGGCTCATGACCCGCGCCGCCGGCCCGCCAATGACAGGCTCGGTCAACGGGAAATATTGCTCGCCGAAGCCGCGCTCGGCGATGCGCGCGGCATAGTCGTTATTGAATTTCTGCGCGATGTCGCGCGTCAGCTCGAGATGCTGCTTCTGGTCCTCGCCGACAGGCACATGCGTCGCCTTGTAGGCGAGGATGTCGGCCGCCATCAGCACGGGATAGTCATAGAGCCCGATCGACGCGTTTTCGCGATCCTTGCCCGCCTTCTCCTTGAACTGCGTCATGCGGTTGAGCCAGCCGAGGCGCGCCACGCAATTGAACACCCAGGCGAGCTCTGCGTGCTCGGCGACCTGGCTCTGATTGAAGAGGATCGAGCCCCTGGGGTCGATACCGGCGGCGATATAGGCGGCCGCCACCTCCCGGATCGAGCGCGTGAGGTCGGCCGGATCCTGCGCGGTGGTGATCGCATGCATATCGACGACGCAGTAGATGCAGTCGTGCGTCTTCTGCATTTCCACCCAGCGCACGAGGGCGCCGAGATAATTGCCGAGATGAAGGGTGTGGGTGGGCTGCATGCCCGAGAAGACGCGCGGCTTGAAGCCGCCAGCGGTTGGCGTCGCCATGGTTTGGACCCCTGCCAGAACGGCCTGCGCGGATCGCCGGATTGGACGCCGGCCCGAACAGGCGGTGAAAACGGCGGCGCTTATGGCAGGCGTGAAACGGATGAGCAAGCGCCCCCGGCGCTTGGCGTCGCCTCTATTCGGTGGAGATGTTGTCGTTCGAAGCCGGCGCGTGCGCCCGCGTCCGCGTCATCGCCGCGCGTTCGGCGATGACGCGTCCGATCTCGGCCGCCCGGTAAGGCTTGGCGATGAAGGCGGCATGCCTCAGCTCCAGCGGCACCTCGTCGACCTTCGAGCCGGAGACGAAGGCGAAAGGCGTGCCGTTCTGATTGAGCAGGCGGGCGAACTCGAACGTCTTGCCGTCCTCGACGTCGATGTCGAGGAGCGCAAAATCAATCTGCTCTGCGATCAGTTGGCGAGCCTTCGCGATCGACGGCGACCAGCAGACCTCGCTGGGCGCCGCTGCGGCGACCAGGGTCTCCAGGTCGAGCGCGATCAGCGGCTCGTCCTCCAGAATAAGGATACGCAGGGGTTTCATGACTTCGACCACTCGTCTTTCAAAACGGGGAATTGCGCAGATCGCGTTAAGTTCGGCGCCCGCCATCGCTTATGTTCAACAGGGCGTTACCAGAGCTCGTCCGGTAAAACGAAATCGCCCGGCGCGCTTGAAACGCGCCGGACGCCCAATCCGGAGACTTCGCGAGAATGGCGGCGGCGGCCCAAAGTTCCGTCGCGCCCGCGAACCGATATTCGACCTACAGAATGAAGCGGCTCACATCCGCATTCTTCGCGAGTTCGCCGACCTGCGACGTGACATAGGCGGCGTCGATCGAAGCGGTCTCGCCGGCGCGATCGGCGGCCGAGAAGGAGATGTCGTCGAGGATGCGCTCCAGCACCGTCTGAAGCCGGCGAGCGCCGATATTCTCGACGGCGGCGTTCACCTCGGCAGCGACCTTGGCGATCGCGCCGATGGAGTCGTCGGTGAATTCGAGCTTGAGACCTTCCGTCTGCATCAGCGCCACATACTGCTTGATCAGGCTCGCCTCGGTGTCGGTCAGGATGCGACGGAAGTCGTCCTCGCCAAGCGCCTGCAGCTCCACGCGGATCGGCAGGCGGCCCTGCAGCTCCGGCAAGAGATCGGAGGGCTTGGAGACGTGAAACGCGCCCGATGCGATGAACAGGATATGGTCGGTCTTTATCGCGCCGTGCTTGGTCGAGACGGTCGAGCCTTCGATCAGCGGCAGGAGATCGCGCTGCACGCCCTCGCGCGATACGTCAGCGCCGGCGCGGCCCTCGCGGGCGCAGATCTTGTCGATCTCGTCGAGGAACACGATGCCGTTGTCCTGCACCTCGCGGATCGCCTCCTGCACGATGGCGTCCTGATCGAGAATCTTGTCGGCCTCCTCATTGATCAGCGGGCCGTATGCATCGCCAACGGCGAGACGACGCGGCTTGCCGCGGCCGCCGCCCATCGCCTTGCCGAAGATGTCGCCGAGATTGATCGCGCCGACCGACGCGCCCGGCATGCCGGGCAAATCGAACATGGGCAGGCCTGACGACGCCTCCTTCAGTTCGACCTCGATTTCCTTGTCGTTCAACTCGTTCATGCGCAGCTTGCGGCGAAAACTCTCGCGCGTCGCCGGGCTCGCGCCAGCGCCGACCAGCGCATCGAGCACGCGCTCTTCAGCCGCAAGTTCAGCCTTCGCCTGCACCGCCTTGCGCTTCGCCTGCCGGACATGAGCGATGCCGACCTCGACGAGATCGCGGATGATCGATTCCACATCGCGGCCGACATAGCCGACCTCGGTGAATTTCGTCGCCTCAACCTTGAGGAACGGCGCATTGGCGAGCTTCGCGAGACGGCGCGCAATCTCGGTCTTGCCGCAGCCGGTCGGGCCGATCATCAGGATGTTCTTCGGCAGCACCTCCTCGCGCATGGCGCCGGTGAGTTGCTGACGCCGCCAGCGATTGCGCAAGGCGATCGCGACGGCGCGCTTCGCCTCCTTCTGGCCGACGATATAGCGATCGAGTTCGGAAACGATCTCGCGTGGGGAAAATGTGGTCATGTCGGATTCGCGTTGGGATCAAACTGCATGATGATTGCGGCGCCCGTCAGATTTTTCGCGCCGGCGGCGGCAGCCGCGCGGCGAATCCACCCAGGGGGAGCAGCGGCACGATCCATCCGCGCAGGCGGGACCAGCCGGCGCTCAGCGAGAGAACGACGACGGCGAGCGCGAGCAGCGTGAGAATCAGAACGCCGCTGCCCGACGAGACGCCGCGCACGAAGAAGGCGAGCGCGGCGCCAGTGTAACTCAACCCCGAAACGAGCAGCGCGCGCCGATCGATCGTCAGCGAGATCAGCGCGATAACGATGAAGGCGATCAGCACCATCATCGCGCGCTCCGACGTCAGCGCCCACACCGATCCGGCAAGGCCGCCGACAAGCGGATGAATCATCAGTGGCGCGGCGAGCAGATGCAGCCAGAACGCCGCGTCGCTGCGCGTTGTGCGCCGGAGCGGATCGGACAAATCAAGCGACAGCGCGAGTGCAAAAACGGCGAAGCCGCAGGCCGCAAAAAACAGAGCTGGGACCTTGAGCGCGAGGGGGCCGCCCGCGACAGCGAGTGCCGCGAGAATCAGCCCGCCGGCGCCAATCGCCCAGTCGATCGGAACTCCGAATCTGCGGAAATGAAGGAACGCGGCGAGCGTGATGGAGAGCCCTCCCGCCACTCCATAGAAGCCGGAGAAGATTTCCGAGGACCGCCCCAGCGTGCGCTGGCTCGCGCTTCCCGACACATCGCCGTCGAACATCGCCACGACGAAAATGACCGTCACGGCGAAAGACAGCGCGAACAGATTGCTCAGCATGATGCTCGGCAGCGCGAGCCGCATGCGCCTGGTGAAAATCTCCGACAATCCCCAGGCGGCCAGCGCGCCGAACAGTGACAGAAAAATCGGCGCCACGACGCCGCCGGCAACCATCAGCGCGCCATAGAGCAGCGCCACGCCGATCGCGACGAACACATCGTTGAAGCCGCCGAGCACGCGGAATTTTTCATTGTCGGCATCGATCGACTCCGCAGCAGTCGGAAGCGCCACCGCTTGCGGCGGGCGACGCGCTTCAAGGAAGGCGACGAGCTGATCGGTCTGCGCAGCCGTGATGACGCCGGCTGTCGCCGCGGCGCGGATATCGTCGCGGCTGAAGCTCATGCGTCGAGCGTCTCGATGACGAGATTATGGTTGGTATAGACGCAGATGTCGGCTGCGATCTTCATCGCGCGCCGGACGATTTCCTCGGCGTCGAGATCAACGTCCTTCAACGCGCGCGCGGCGGCGAGCGCGTAATTGCCGCCGGAGCCGATCGCCATGATTCCATCTTCAGGTTCGAGCACATCGCCGGTGCCCGAGACGAGATAGGACACTGCCTTGTCGGAGACGAGCAGCATCGCTTCGAGCCGCCTGAGATAGCGGTCGGTCCGCCAATCCTTGGCGAGTTCGACGCAGGCGCGCGCGAGCTGCCCGGGATATTGCTCCAGCTTCGCCTCCAGCCGCTCGAACAGGGTGAAGGCGTCGGCGGTGGCGCCGGCGAAGCCTGCAATCACGGCGCCCTTGCCGAGCCGGCGGACCTTCTTCGCATTGCCCTTCATCACGGTCTGGCCAAGGCTGACCTGACCGTCGCCGCCAATGACCACCTTGCCGCCCTTGCGGACAAGCAGAATGGTGGTGGCGTGGAAGGTCGGAATGTTGCTGGAGGCGTCCATGGAAAGGTCCGTGAGGCGACGCTTCACATAGGGGCGGGCGCGGCGTCCCGCAAACCATCGTCGGCTTCGGAGCTTCCCGCGCGCGCCCGCACGCTGTAAAGGGTGCGCCGCAACAATCTGGAGAGCGCGCATGCGCAGCGCGAGCGTGAGCCGGAAGACCGCCGAGACCGGCGTCTCGGTGGAGCTGACGATCGACGGGTCGGGCAAGGCCGCGATCCGCACCGGCGTCGGCTTCTTCGACCATATGCTGGAGTTGCTCGCCCGCCACGCCTTGTTCGACCTCAAGGTGGACGCCGAAGGCGACACCCATGTGGACGATCACCACACAGTCGAAGATGTCGGTATTGTCATTGGGCAGGCGCTCCTGCGCGCGCTCGGCGACAAGAAGGGCATCGCCCGCTACGCCAGCCTCGATCTGCCCATGGACGAAGCTCTGACGCGGGTGGCGCTCGATATCTCGGGTCGGCCCTATCTCGTCTTCAAGACCGAATTCCCCAGCGCCAAGATCGGGACATTCGACACCGAGCTGGTGCGCGAGTTCTTTCAGGCGTTCGCCACGCAGGCGGCGATAACATTGCATGTGGAGACGCTGCATGGCGCGAACTCGCACCATATCGCTGAGAGTTGCTTCAAAGGGCTGGCGCGCGCGCTGAGGGCGGCTGTGACCATCGATCCCCGCGAGGCCGGACGAATTCCGTCGACGAAGGGCGCGCTTTGAGCCATGGCGAGCTGGACGATCCATCTCCCGCCGGACGCGGATAATATTACGGATACGGATCGTTTCGTACCCGTAAAGGATGGCTTGCGAGCTTTGCCGATTGTCTTCGGGCCGCTCTGGTTCCTGGCGAAGCGGCTCTGGTGGGGATTGCTTGGCGTCCTCGTCCTGCAGGGGTTGCTCATCGCCTTGATCTGGACCCTGCCACTCCCTCAGCCCGCGGCCGGACTGATCCAGGCCGCCTTCAACCTGCTGCTGGGCCTGGAAGCCTCCTCGGTCGAGCGCTGGACCCTGCGCCGCATGGGCTGGCGCGAGGCCGGGGCGGTGATCGCCCATGGCCGGGAGGAAGCGGATGCGCGCGCAGCTATGCTGCTTGCCGACCTTTCCGTGACCGGGCAGCTCGATACGCTGCCAGAAGCTCCATTGAGGCGGACGGTCCCGGCGATCCCGCCGGCGGCACCCACGCATGTGCTCGGCCTCTTCCCCGAGGCAAGGCCGCGATGAGCGTCGCCATCATCGACTACGGCTCCGGCAACCTGCACTCGGCGAACAAGGCGTTCGAGCGGGCGGCGCGGGAATCCGGCGTCAATGCGCCGATCACCGTCACCAGCGATCCCGATGTCGTCGTGAAGGCGGACCGGATTGTCCTGCCGGGCGTCGGCGCCTTCGCCGACTGCCGGCGTGGGCTTGATTCCGTCGGCGGCATGGTCGACGCCCTGACCGAAGCGGTTCGTGTGAAGGGTAAGCCGTTCCTCGGCATCTGCGTCGGCATGCAGCTCATGGCGAGCCGCGGGCTCGAATATGTCACGACCGCGGGCCTTGGCTGGATTCCAGGCGACGTCGTCATCATCAAGCCCGGCGATCCCGCGCTGAAGATCCCTCACATGGGCTGGAATTCGATCGATGTCGGCCGGTCGCACCCGCTGCTGCAGGGCGTTAAAACGGGCGCGGACGGGCTCAACGCCTATTTCGTCCATTCCTATCATCTCGCCGCGACGAATGATGCGGAGGTCGTCGCAACCACCGATCACGGTGGCACGGTCACCGCGATGGTGGCGCGCGACAACATGGCGGGCACGCAGTTCCATCCTGAGAAGAGCCAGACGCTCGGGCTCGCCTTGATCGCGAATTTCCTGAGATGGCGGCCATGATCCTGTTTCCCGCCATCGATCTCAAGGAAGGCCACTGCGTCCGCCTCATCAGGGGCGACATGGCGCAGGCGACCGTGTTCAACGACGATCCCGCCGCGCAGGCGGCCGCGTTCGAGAACCAAGGCTTTTCCTGGCTGCATGTGGTCGATCTCGACGGCGCCTTCGCCGGCAAGCCGATGAACGCGGCCGCCGTTGAAGGAATCCTGAAAGCCACTGGCAATCCCGTGCAGCTTGGCGGCGGCGTGCGCGATCTCGCGACCGTGGAAGCGTGGCTGACGCGCGGCGTGCGCCGCGTGATCATCGGCACGGCGGCGGTGAAAAACCCGGCGCTGGTGCGCGAGGCCGCGAAAAAATTTCCGGGACAAATCGCCGTCGGCATCGACGCGCGCGACGGTTTCGTCGCGGTCGAAGGATGGGCCGACACATCGACGCTGCATGCGCATGATCTGGCGAAGCGGTTCGAGGACGCCGGCGTCGCAGCGATCATCTTCACCGACATCGATCGCGACGGCGCGCTCGGCGGCGTTAATTGGGACGCCACGATCGCGCTCGCGAACGCTACGTCAATTCCAGTGATCGCGTCCGGCGGCGTCGCGTCGCTCGCCGATATCACGAAGCTCGCTTCGCCCGAATGCGCCGGACTCGAAGGCGCGATTTCCGGACGCGCGCTCTATGACGGGCGCATCGATCCCGTTGCGGCGCTGAAGATTCTCGCCGATGCGCGGCGGGAAAGAGCAGCCTGATGCTGAAAACCCGCATCATTCCCTGTCTCGACGTCAAGGACGGCCGCGTCGTGAAAGGCGTGCAGTTCGTCGATCTCATCGACGCCGGCGATCCCGTCGAAGCGGCGAAAGCCTATGACGCCGCCGGCGCGGACGAACTCACATTTCTCGACATCACCGCAAGTCATGAAGGCCGCGGCACTCTGCTCGACGTCGTCAGGCGCACGGCGGAAAACTGCTTCATGCCGCTGACTGTTGGCGGCGGCGTGCGCACGATCGAGGATATTCGCGCGCTGCTGCTCGCCGGCGCCGATAAGGTCTCAATCAATACCGAAGCAGTGCGCCGACCAGAGTTCGTGCGCGAGGCGGCGGAGAAATTCGGCAGCCAGTGCATCGTCGCCGCGATCGACGTGCGCCGCGGCGCGCATACGCACAATAATCCGCCGTTCGAAATCTATACGCATGGCGGTCGCAACGCGACCGGGATCGATGCGCTCGAACATGCGCAGAAACTCGTCTCCTACGGCGCTGGCGAAATCCTGCTGACCTCAATGGACAAGGACGGGGCCAAGTCGGGTTATGACATCGAACTGACGCGCAAGATCGCGGACGCGGTCAGCGTGCCTGTGGTCGCGTCCGGCGGCGTCGGAACGCTCGACCATCTCGTCGAAGGCGTGGTCGAAGGCCATGCGAGTGCGGTGCTCGCCGCGTCAATCTTCCATTTCGGGACCTATACGGTCGGGCAGGCGAAGCAGGCGCTCGCCGCCGCTGGCGTGCCCGTGAGGATGACCTAGATGCCGTTCTCGCTGCATGATCTCGAACGCATCGTGGCCGAGCGCGCCGCCGCCGATCCCGCCCAATCCTGGACTGCGAAGCTGATCGCCGCCGGGCCGGCGCGCATCGCCAAAAAGCTCGGCGAAGAGGCGGTCGAAACCGTCATCGCCGCCATGGAAGAAAACAAATCGGCGCTGGTTTCTGAAAGCGCCGATCTTATTTATCATCTCATGGTTCTCCTGCGCGCCCGCGGCGCGTCCCTGCAGGCGGTGCTTGACGAGCTTGAGCGCCGCACCTCCCAATCCGGGCTCGCGGAGAAAGCCGCGCGCAAACCGGACTGACCGACCCGCGAGGCGTCATGGATCAGCTTCTCAATCCGCCCCGGGACGACGACGCGCTCGCCCCCTATCGCGTCTTCTCGCGCGACGAATGGGCGCGGCTGCGCGCCGACACGCCGATGACGCTGACCGCGCAGGAGATCGTGCGGCTGCAGTCGCTCAACGATCCGATCTCGCTCGAAGAGGTCGCTGCGATCTATCTCCCGATGTCGCGGCTGCTCTCGCTTTATGTCGCGGCCACGCAAGGGCTGTTCAAGGCGACCCAGCGTTTCCTCTACGCCGAGGAAGAAGCCAAGGTCCCCTACATCATCGGACTCGCGGGCTCGGTCGCTGTCGGCAAATCCACCACAGCCCGCGTGCTGCAGGCGTTGCTCGCGCGCTGGCCGAACACGCCAAAGGTCGATCTCGTCACGACCGACGGATTCCTGCTGCCCAACGCCGAGCTTGAGAAGCGCGGCCTGATGCAGCGCAAGGGTTTTCCCGAAAGCTATGACGGCGCCGCGTTGCTGCGCTTCGTCGCCGACATCAAGGCGGGCAAACGGCCGGTGAAAGCGCCGATCTATTCGCACATCGTCTATGACGTCGTGCCCGGCGACTATGTCACCGTCGATCGGCCGGACATTCTGATCTTCGAGGGGCTCAACGTGCTGCAGCCGGCGCCTCTGCCGAAGGACGGCAAGGCGGTTCCGTTCGTGTCCGACTTCTTCGACTTCTCGATCTATCTCGACGCCGAGGAAGAGCACCTCCACGACTGGTATGTCTCGCGCTTCATGCGACTGCGCGAGACGGCCTTCCGTGACCCGCGCTCCTTCTTCCGCAAATACACCGAGTTTACGAATGAGCAGGCGCTGGCGCGCGCGGAAGAACTCTGGAGCACGATCAATCTCGTCAATCTGCGCGAGAACATCCTGCCGACTCGCCCGCGCGCCAGCCTGATCCTGAAGAAGGGCGCCTCGCACGCCATCGAGGAAGTGGCGCTGCGGAGATTGTGAGGTCGGCGCTCGCGCTTAATTCAGGGCGTGGGCGAAATAAGCGACTTCATTACGACCCCACGCAGAACGGTGTCCTGAAAAGCCTTCGCGAAGGCTGACTCGGCTGTAGTTCCGCGTGCCCGCCTGAATGATATCGGGCCCTTCGACGGCGATTTGCGCCGCGCTCTTCTCGCTTGGCCTGACAATCGCGATGTGGCCCGGCTTGTCGTCATAGTGATTGTGATAGGCGGCGACCACGAGCATGCCGCGGTTCGCAAGCTGCTGCGCCATCGCCGCATCCGCGACGGGACGCCATCCGTTGGGCGCGCCTTCTTCGGCGAGCCATTCGAATTGCGCATTGGCGAGAAGCGTCTGCCCGTGCTCGGGCGGCCGCAGGATATAGACGCCAAGTTGCTTCGCGGCCGAAGCGACGAACGCGCTGCAATGGGTGTGGCGGCCGCGGTTCGATAAAGGACGGCCATCAGGCAGCCCCGTTTCCCACTCGATATGCTGGCCCGCGATCCAGCGCTGCTCCACGCCCATGCGATCGAGCATGTCCGCGAGCCTTCGACCCGCTGGCGAGATCGTCTCGGCCGCTTCGGCGCAAGGACCAAAAGCCGTTGCAGACACAGCAGCAAAGGCGAGTAAAACGGCGCGGCGGGAGATGGGCGATCTGACGGCGGAATGCATGCGACGCCTCCGGAGAGATTGCCAGATAGCCGAAGTCAGATAAGCGGCGCAGTGCGGGGCCGCACGCTCGTGCGCTCCTTGCGCCGTCGATCATCCCCCGGTCGGCGGCAGCACCAGCACCTTCGGCTTCTGCGGGATTGCTGCGCGCGACAGAGTCGCGCTCGGACTTTCGCTGCGCTCGACATCCCAGCCCTGCGCCCGCGCCTTGTCGAGAAAGCGCTGGAGGGTCGATGGTCCGAAAT
This sequence comes from Terrirubrum flagellatum, assembly GCF_022059845.1. GTDB lineage: Bacteria > Pseudomonadota > Alphaproteobacteria > Rhizobiales > Beijerinckiaceae > Terrirubrum > Terrirubrum flagellatum. Next base: position 4,469,940 of record NZ_CP091851.1, read on the forward strand.
AATGCATCGGGATCATCAGCGGCGCATGGATCGTCTTCAGCGCCTCGATCATGCCGTCGACATTGAGCGTGTAGCTGCCATCGACCGGCACAAGCACGATATCGATCGGCCCGAGCTGCTGCAGATGTTTCGGCGTCAGCGTGTGATGCAAATGGCCGAGATGGGCGACGCAGAGACCTGACGCCTCGAATACGAAAATCGAATTGCCGTAATATTCCGTCGCGCCGTAGCCGTCGCGAATATTGGTCGGCACGTTGCGGATGCGGACATCGCCGACGCGCAGATCATGGTCGGCCGGCTGCCCCGGCTCGGCCCAGCCGCGCAACACATGCTTGATCTCCGGTTCGGGACTGAGCGTGTAATGAGTCGAATGCGCATGGTTCATCGTCGCGACCATGGGCGGGACGCGCGGACGGACATAGTCGTTGTAGTCGGTGCCGATGGTCACGCCGCCCGGCGTCTCGATGACGAAGGTCGAGTGGCCGATATAGGTGAGCAGCACTTCGCCCGCGGCCACGGCGGCCATCCGCAGCGCCGCCTGATGCAATAGCGGTGAGCGCTGCGCCACGGGACCGATGCAGCGATCCTCGTTCTGGGCGCGCGCGGGGAGCACCGCCGACGCCAACGCCAGAATGACCGGAAAACATCGCAGAAGAAGGGTCCGCATGCTCGGCTCCTCGCGGCGAACGAAGCAAAGCATGGGCCGAAACCGCCGGCCGGACCAGCCGGCCATTCGCCGCCAGGATCACGATCCGGTCAGGGTTGAATCAATTTGTCGGCGCCTTGAAGATTCTTTTCGAGCCGGATTCCGCGCGCCGTTCCCTTAGCCTGCAACTTTCACGGCATCTCGGGCGGACGATGTCGATCCACGAAACCGGCTATCCCTATTCGCGCGAGGCCGCGATCCTCGTTGCGGCGGGCCTCGACAGCCGCAACGCCGCGATCTGCATCGCGCGCGCGGTCGCTACGGGCGCGCATCCGCTTGAACAGGCGATCGCCGATCGGCTGATCAGCGAGGAGGCCGGCTATCACGCGCTCGCCGACTTTCTCGACCTCCCCTTCGCTGGCGGGCGCATCGTGGCGTCGCTTGAAACATCCTGGCCGGAGGCGGAACTGCATGGTCTTGCGCCGCTCGCGCCGAATACACGCGGCTGGCGGTTCGCCATGGCGCCGCGCGGGCGCTTCCTGCGCGAAGCGCTCGGCTGGGATGCGCGAAGGCCAGGCAGGGGGCTCGTGATCACGACGCCGGCGCGACTCGCGCGCGCCGTCGAAAAAGCCTGTGCGACACAGATTCAATTCGCGGCGTCACATCGATTGCCGGACGCTTCACCGTTCGATTCCGCGCGGAATGGTCCCGGCGCGCCTGTCATGATCGCAATCGTCTTCGCGACCTTCGGCTTTCTGACTCTCTTCTACTGGAGCCCCGCCCTTGCGCTCGCTTGCCTCAGCCTCGCGATCGGCAGCCTGTTTCTTGTGACCGTGGCGCTCAGGCTCGCAGCCGCGGCTTCGCCCGGCTGGCCGGTCTCGCATGAGGCGCCGCGTCTCTCTGACAAGAAACTGCCGACCTACACCGTGCTGGTCCCGCTCTATCGCGAGGCCAACATGGCGCGGCGACTGACCGCCTGGCTTTGCGCCATCGACTATCCGCCATTAGGTAGCAACCTCACCTTCAGGATTCTCGCTGCACCGCGCTGATTTTGCAATGATGCGAGATGGCCGAAGCACAGATTTTGATGACGCTCACCGCCAAGCGGAACGAGCTAGAGGCGATAATCGATCAATACGAGAAACGCCTTCACGCCGCCCGAACGGACCTCGCCCACGTCAACGCCACGCTCCGCCTATTCCGGACCAAGGGCGAGCCAACAGAGTTTCCGGTTCCGGTCGGGCTCAATCGCATCTTCCGGCGCGGCGAGGCTTTCGGGCTTTGCCTAGAGGCCCTTCGTCAGGCCCCGGACGGCCTCGACACGCGGGAGCTATCGCTGGCGATCATCAAGGCGAAGGGGTGGGATGACGCCGACCGAGTGCTCCGCATGTCCGTCTCGGCAATGATCGTAGGGGTGCTTGGACAGCGGGCCAAGCGGGGGCAATTGCGGGTGGCAGGGAAGCGGAAGGGGGTGGTGATTTGGGCGCTAAACCCTTGATCCTGAATCAATTTTCACATTTAAAATCAAATACTTGACACTTGTTGAAGGTTTGTGGTTTACTCAAAATGCCGCAACGGCCGGAGTTTGAGTATTGATCCAATTTGACCGGGCTAAACTAAAAGCCGTCATTCTCTACACATGTGAGAAGTGCCAACCGTCGCGGTTGGGCGCTGTGAAGCTGCATAAGGTTTTGTATTTTTCTGATATGCTTCGTTACGCAGGCGAGGGGTCGGCAATAACTGGCGCGACCTATAGAAAACGGAAGCTTGGTCCAACGTGTGACCAGCTACTTCCTACTCTTCGGGAATTAGAAACTGACGGGGCACTAGAAATTCGCGATGCGGATTATTTTGGTTATAAGAAAAAGGAATTCATAGCCAAAGCGGCTCCCGATCTGGAGAGATTGAATGCTGCCGAACTGGCTTTATTAGATGAAGTTATAGAGTTCGTTTGCGAAAATAATTCGGCGAAAACCATTAGTGATTATAGCCATAACGCTGCTTGGGATATGACAGATTTTGGCGCTGTGATATCATACCCCAGCGTTTTTCACCTGTTCCCGAATCAAGTTTCCACTGAAGCTCTGGACTGGTCGGTCGCGGAGGTGACAAAAATTGAAGACCTCAAATCTCAAGGTAGAGCCTTGGGAAATGCGTCTTACAGAGCTTTTCGAAGCCGCGTTCTGGAAAAGGAACACGGCTGACGACGTTGCTTTTATCGAGGTTTTGGACGCTCTCGAACTGGGCATAAAATACGATCCAAGGAGCGTTGGCGAACAGCATCCAGCCTTTACCAGTGGCAATTATTGGACATATGAGCCGCCGAGCATTAAGCGACTACCGCGGGTTATGATTTTATATGAAATAATCGATGGCGAACGTTTGGTATTGCTGTGGAATTTCTCTTTGCGGAACTAGCCTACCTTCCGCTGCCAGTATCCTTTCCACTGGCGGGATACAGGCTGCGCCAGCGCCGCAGCGCTAACTTGCAAGAACTGCTCGCCATTGCTGATACGGCGATTGTCTTCGCGCCACGCCATCTCTGACGCATAGGCCGCAAGATAACGGCCGCTGATATGGTGATGAATCCCAATCTCAGCGCGGCGCAGACGCGAGAAAAATGACTCCGCCATGTTCGTGCAGGCTTCGCCATCTGAGTAGGCGTATTCGTGATTTATGCGCTTCGTCAGATAGAGCGAATGAAGCACATCCCAGTGCGTCGCTTCGTCGGCGTGAACAGTTGAGCCGGCGAGAACGCGCTGAGCGATTGTCGCAACGGCTTGGCCTTCCGTCTTGAACACGAAAGGAAGCGTGCGGCCCTTGCGCTCCCGCATGATGACAACGACACGGCGCTTGCCGGTCTGGTTGCGAGCAAGGCGGCGATCGACGCGGTTCTCGCGATAATTCGCGGGCTTCACATGACCGCCGAAGTAGGCGCCATCAACCTCGACCTCGCCGCTCACAGTGGCGTCCGCCGTTTCAGCCGCCATCGCTTCGCGGATTTTGTGCGCCATGACGAAAGCGGTTTTGTATTGCACGTCCAGATCGCGAGAGAGCTGGAGCGCGCTATGGCCCTTCGCGCCATTCACGAAGATGGCAATGGCGAGAAGATAGTCGCGGACCGGGAGCTTGCGGCTGGCGAAGATCGTGCCGGAGGTGACGCTGAACTGGTGATTGCACGCCTTGCACTTGAAGAGCTTGCGCGTGGCGTAGTGATAGACCGCGCCGCAGGAGCAACGCGGGCAAACCGGCTCGCCGCCGCTATCGGCCCAACGGATATTGCGGAATGCAAGGGCGGCTTCCTCGTCCGTCATGCGCGCAACCTTCGCCAGACTGAGCGTCCGGGCTGCGGCTGAGAGGAGGAAGTGTTGCGACATCAGGCCAACGATTTCCGTTGGCCTCAGTGATATTGATGGAAATGGAAGATGTCAACGAAAAGCGTTGAGGCTTGCCAAAATAAGTTGTCCTGCTAGAAACAGGCGATGTCACCGGAACAATGCCGCGCTGCGCGAGGCTGGCTGGATTGGTCTCAGGACCAACTCGCTGGCGCCGCCGGCGTGTCGCTTTCAACCGTGCGAGATTTCGAGAAGGGTCGCCGCACGCCGATTGCGGCGACTCTAAAGGCAATGAAAACTGTGTTGGCTGAGAATGGGATTGAGTTTCTGGACGGCGAACCATCTGGGATAACCTTCTCTCGTCCAGAAAAGGTCGCTGCGCCCTAGAACGGTCAACTCGATTCTGGTAAGTTGCGCGGGTGGCGGCGGATTTGGAGTCCATTTCCGCCACCCGTTCCGTTCCCCTTCTGGAAGGGGGTCGGTCAGGTTGTCAGGGTTCCTCCCGGGAAGAGAATCGCCCCTAGACCTGATCTCTACGAGAACAAGCCGGTATTTGCCCCCTGCGGGGGCCCGGCCGCTGTTCCCCATTCTGCAAGTCCGTAGCCGCCCGCCTCGCGTCGATTATTCAGCAATCGCGAATTGCTGAGGTAAGCGGACAGGGACTTTGAAGGTTCTTTGCCGGGAATCTCGATTCCGGCGTCTTCCATGGCTTTCATCAATTCGCCAGACGTGGCTCGCGCCCGTTTCTTCATCAAAAACTCAATGGCGGTCTGCTCGATGCGGGCCGTCTTGGTGCCCACCTCTGCCGCCTGCTTCCCCTGCTCGATCAGTCTGCCGACAGCGCTGTCCAAGCTTTCATTCTTGTCAGGCGTCGACGAGTACAATTCGACAACCTGTCGAGCCAGAACCAACTTCTTGTAGACAGGCGAAGCCTCAAGCTCGGCCTCAAGCTTTCTGACCTCCGCTTGTGCTGCCCTCAGCATATCCGACATGGCATAGCCCCGATTCTGACCCTGTTTACCAAGGACCCAGAATCCGGTCAAGCCATCGCTTGTATGCCCCAGAACGGGGCAGATCGCCGCTTGGTGAGCTTGCTACCTAATGGCGCGACTATCCCAAGGCGAAGCTCGACATCAAAATCCTGCTGGAGCAGGACGACGAGGAAACGCTGCGCGCGTTCGAGGCCTGCGATCTCCCGCCCTGGATCAGCCTCGTCGTCGCGCCGCCAGGCGCGCCGCGCACCAAGCCCCGTGCTCTCAATATCGGGCTCGCCGCCGCGCGCGGCGAACTGCTCGCGATCTATGACGCGGAGGACCGGCCCGATCCGCAACAGCTCCGACTTGCGGCGAACGCCTTCGCGCAGGCCGATCAGCGCATGGCGTGCCTGCAGGCGCGGCTCGCCATCGAGAATGCGGATCACCGCTGGCTGACGCGTCTCTTCGCGCTCGAATACGCCTCATTATTCGGCGTTGTCCTGCCGGCGCTGGCGTCCTTCCATTTTCCGTTTCCACTTGGCGGGACGTCGAACCATTTCCGCGTCTCGGCCTTGCGCACTGTCGGCGGCTGGGATGCGTGGAACGTGACCGAAGACGCCGATCTCGGCCTGCGCTTGTTCCGGCGCGGCTACCGCATCGGTTCGCTCAACTCGATCACCTGGGAAGAAGCTCCGCCCAAACTCGACGCATGGATGAACCAGCGCGCCCGCTGGCTGAAAGGCTGGATGCAGACGAGCATCGTCCATCTCACGGCGCCGAAGCAGCGGATGAAGGCGTTGGGCTTCACGCGCGCGCTGTCGGCGATCGCGCTGAGCCTCGGCGTCGTCCTGACGTCGCTGTTTGGGCCTTTGCTTTTCGGCTTCGCCATGCTGCAGGCGGCGGCCGGCCCGTTGCTCGAACCGCTCGGCGCCTTCAGCATCGTCGCCTGGACGCATGCGCTGGTGCTGCTCGTTGGCGGTTTCGTGTCGATGATAGCCCCCAATTGGGCGGCGGCGCGCAGGGACGGGCTGGAGCGGCTCGCGCCCTGGATCGCGTTGCTGCCGTTCTACTATCTCCTGATCACGGTCGCGGCGTGGCGCGCGCTCGGCGAATTCATCTCAAGGCCGCATCACTGGAACAAGACCACGCACGGTCTGTCGCCCGATTTCGCGCCGGAGAATCCTGAAAGACGCGACAGGCTTCCGCTGATCTGAGGCCTCACAGGCGACACCTCTTGAACTTCCGGCTGCTTCTCCTAGGTCATATGCGCGCCGCCTGCGCTGCGCGGTTTCCTATGGTTGTCAGGAAGGAGGAAAAGGTGACGACTGTACGAAGCGAGCTTTACGAGGAAACGCCGTCGGAATTCGATCGGCTGCTGAGTCCCGCCAACGCCTATGATCATCCCCGGGACATTCTCAACGACCCGGATCTCACCAGAAACGAGAAACGGGCGATTCTTGCCTCCTGGGCTTCTGACGCCTGCGCTGTCGAGGCCAATCCGGCCCTCCGCGAAGCGCGTGATGGCCTGACCGTTCCGTTCGACGCCATCATCGACGCGCTGCGACAACTCGATCGGCCTCCGAGCGCGCCCCGCCGCGGCGACGGCAATATCTTCGGCCGTCGTTCACGAGCGGTCGCGGGGCGGACGTCGGCGCGCCGCCCATCGGTGCGGCCTGATCTCACCGCTTGAGCGGATGAAGCCATGGCCCGCAATGCAGACATTCGCGGCGCTTTTGATTTGTGCGCCTTCTTCGCAAGCTGGGCTTATCTGCTCAGTCTTGTCCTCAAATAGGGGGACGCGTCGGCCCGTCAGGCGCCGGCGCGTTCTTCGGGACATTCGCGGAACATGCGCTGTCCACGCAATATGACGAAGAAAGGAGAGATTCGGCGATGTCTGTTGCCGAAATTGCATCACCTAGCCGAGATATCCGGAACCGGTCTAACCGAGATTTCTCATCCGCCTTGCCCGTTCAGAAGCAGACCCAAGACGTCGACTCTGAACGGCGCAGGCTCGAAGCTCAATTGAAATGGGAAGTCGCCGCCGTTCGCATAGGGTGCTGGGATCGGCTCGGACCCGAGGCGAGAAAGATCATCGCCGCGGAGTGTGACGAACTGCTGCGGCAGTGGAGTAGTCATCAGCGGCTGCGCGAGCGGTGGGCTGCGGAGTCGCCGAGAATCGTGGGGCTCGTTTCAAAACTCAGCAAGCTCGGCCTGTGAAGGCAAACTTTGGAACGCAATTCTCCCAGCGCCAACCAAACCGCTCTTATGACCACCGGTCCTCTGAACGGCTCGTCAGAGGCACATGGCGAGCGCGGCGTTGGCGAGCTCCACCAGCACGGCGTCGGCGTTGAGCGCCCAAGCGAGGCCGGCCAGCGCCAGCACGCCAATAGAGGCGATCCCGGCGACAAGGAGAAGCCGCCTCTCCCGCGGCGCGGATTGTGATGATGCGGCGGTCGGCATGCGATCCTCCCGGCCGAGAGAATGGAGCGGGCGAAGGGAATCGAACCCTCGACATTCAGCTTGGGAAGCTGACGTTCTACCTCTGAACTACACCCGCGACGTCCCTAAATTACGGGCGGGAGCGGCGCGCCGCAAGACCGCGCGCCGTCCAAACCGAAAGCCCGGCTTACTTCGCGGCGATGACCGCGATCTCGACAGTGAGGTTCGGCGCGGCGAGCTTCGCCTCGACAGTGGCGCGGGCCGGCATGTTGTCCTTCGGCACCCAGGCGTCCCACACCGCGTTCATCTCCGAGAACTTCGAGATGTCGGTCAGCCAGATGTTGACCATCAGCATCTTGGTCTTGTCCGTGCCGGCTTTCGCAAGCGCATCGTCGATGGTCGCGAGGATTTCCTTGGTCTGGTCGGTGACGCTGCCGCCAGCAGCCTTCTGCGCCGTCTGGCCTGCGACATAGACCGTGTCGCCATGCACGACGGCCTTGCAGAAACGGACGCCGGGCTCGATCCGGGTGATCGCCATCTTTGAAACTCCTGGAGTGACGGCCGCGCTCAGGGCGGCTTCCGCGTCGGGTTAAGGGGCCGCGCTCGCGCGGGCAAGCCGGGCCCGCGCATGGGCGCTCGTCAGTAGATGGTCTGTTTCAGCCGCTCGGGATAGGCGGCGTCATAGGCCGCGCCGTCGAACGGGTCGCGCGTGTTCGCGGTCAGCGCCTGCATCATCTGGCCGACCGTCGGCAGGGCCAAGCGCGGAATCTGGATCGACGGGTCCCACAGTTTCGAGCGCACCAGCGCCTTCTGGCACTGGGGATAGACCTTCTCCGCCGTGACCACGATGACGCTTTGCGGGATCTTGCCCTCCATCGTGAAGCTCGCACGCAATTCCGGATCGGTCGAGATCACCGCGCGGCCATTGACGCGCATGGTCTCGCCGACACCGGGAATGAGGAACAGCAGCGCGACGCGCGGATCGCGCACGATGTTGCGCAATGAGTCGATGCGATTGTTGCCGCGACGATCGGGGATCATCAGCGTTTTCTCATCGGCGACGCGAACGAAGCCCTTGGGGTCGCCGCGCGGCGAGCAGTCGAGCCCCTCTTCGCCCACCGTCCCGAGCAGCATGAAGGGCGAAGCTTCGATGAAAGCGCGATAGTGATCGGAGATATAATCGATCTCCTTGATCACTGCCGCGCCGGCCGGAAAGCCATAAATCGCTTCAAGTTCAGCGATCGTCTTGACCGTGTGCGCGTCACTCGTCATGGCGGCCTCGTTGCGCTGGCGACCATTGAGCCGCGCAGAAGCGCTCATACAGACGCCGCCACGTCTCGCCAAGCCAGGCGCTGCATTCAACAATTCGTCGCCCGCAACGCTGGCCAGCGCAGTGACCAGCCGAGATTCATGCCGGCGGCGGCGATCAAAATTGCAGCGGCGCCTATGATCTCCGTCGCATGCAGACGATGCCCGAACGCGATTACATCCACCAGCACGGCGACCAAGGGATAGATGAAGGACAGCGATCCCGTGAGATGAGTCGGCAGCCGCTGGATCGCGCTGTAGAGCAGGATGTACATGAGCCCGGTATGGAGAACGCCTACCGTGACAAGCGCGCTCCATGCGGCGACTCCATGCGGAAGCGTCGACAGATTCGCGAAGGGCGCGAGCATCAACACGCCAACACAAACCTGAATGAGCGCGATCAGATGCGGGCTTTTGCCTGACAGCTTTTTCGCGACGATCGCCGCGACCGCATAGAAAAAGGCGGCGCCGAGCGCGAGCGCGATTCCCGCGAGATAATCCGAGCCGACAGACAGTCCTCCCGGCTTCGACTGGACGATGAGCAGAACGCCGGCGAAGGCGAGTGACAACCAGGCGAATTTCGCCGCGGTCAGACGCTCGCCAAAAAACAGCGCGCCAAGTCCAACCAGCATGAAGGGCTGGGTGTTGTAGACTGCGGTCGCAATCGAGATCGAGGCGCGGGGATAGGCCGCGAACAGCAGCAGCCAGTTGGTGACGATCGCCGCGCCGCCAAGCGCCGCGAGCGCGAGAAAGCGCAGCGACAGCGCGCCGCGCAGCAGGCCCAGCGCCGCGCAGATCACGAGCAGTGTCGACGCGCCGAAGACGCAGCGCCAGAACACCACGTCCTGAACCGACTGGCCCGACATGACGACGAACCAGCCGATGGTTCCGGAAATGGTCATGGCGGCGGTCATCTCGACCGTGCCGCGCAGCCTGTCATTCATCTCAGCCTCCATCTTGAGGAGGCGGATGATCTGATATCGACGCGGCTATTTATATGATAAGGATAAATCAAAAGCGCCGTTTGGCCTTACCATCTAAGGCGAATGGGCCATCTGCCTGAGAAACGAAATGCTCGATGAACTTGATCGCCGCATCCTCGAAGCCCTGCTGCGGGATTCCCGCATCTCTCTGAAGGACCTGGCGCAGGCGGTCGGCCTGTCCTCGCCTTCCGTGACCGATCGCATGCGCAAGCTGGAGGAGCGCGGCGTCGTCCGCGCCTTCACCGTCGACGTCGATCCACAGGCGCTAGGCTATACGCTACAGGCGATCGTCCGCATCCGGCCGATGCCGGGCAAGCTGCATATCGTGCAGAAGCTGATCGAGGACATTCCCGAATTCAGCGAATGCGACAAGGTCACCGGCGACGACTGCTTCATCGCGCGGCTCTATGTCAGGTCGATCGACCAGCTCGATCAGATTCTCGATCGCATCGCCGACAAGGCTGAGACGAACACCTCGATCGTGAAATCAAAGCCGATTGAACGACGGCCGCCGCCATTGGCGAGCGCGAACTAAAAAGGCCGGGCTTTCGCCCGGCCTTTTCATTTTCAAAACTGCGCTCTCGCTCAGTCGTCGTAGCGCGGACGGCGCGGACGATCCCGGTCGCCGCCGCCACGGCGATGGCCGCGATCTCCGCCACGGTCGCCGCGAGGACCACGATCTGAACGCTCTTCGTCGAGCGGCGGCACGTCTTCGCCGGCGTCGATGCGCGCCTGGCGCTCGGCTTCCTTCTGGGCGCGATAGGCTTCCTGCTCGGCTTTCACCTTCTCGGTGATGTCCTCGCCGGTCTCCTGATCGACGACCTTCATGGACAGGCGAACCTTGCCGCGATCGTCCATGCCGAGATACTTCACCTTCACCTTCTGGCCTTCCTGGACCACATCGGTGACCTTGGCGACGCGACGCGGCGCAAGTTCGGAGATGTGGACGAGGCCATCCTTGGCGCCGAAGAAGTTCACGAAGGCGCCGAACTCCATCACCTTGACGACGGTGCCTTCATAGATCGCGTTCGCTTCCGGCTCGGAGGCGATCGACTTGATCCACTTGATCGCGGCGTTGATCGACGCGCCGTCGGACGAGGCGATCTTGATCGTGCCGTCGTCGCCGATGTCGATCTTGGCGCCGGTCTTCTCGACGATCTCGCGGATCACCTTGCCGCCGGAGCCGATGACTTCGCGGATCTTGTCGACCGGGATCTTGATCGTCTCGATGCGCGGCGCGAATTCGCCGAGCTCCGAACGCGCCGAGGTCAGAGCCTTCGCCATCTCGCCGAGGATGTGCAGACGCCCATCCTTCGCCTGCGTGAGGGCGACCTTCATGATCTCCTCGGTGATGCCGGCGATCTTGATGTCCATCTGCAGCGACGTGATGCCGTTGGATGTGCCCGCGACCTTGAAATCCATGTCGCCGAGATGATCCTCGTCGCCAAGGATGTCGGAGAGCACGGCGAAGCGCTTGTCTTCGAGGATGAGGCCCATGGCGATGCCCGCAACCGGCGACTTCAGCGGCACGCCCGCATCCATCAGCGCCAGCGAAGCGCCGCACACCGTCGCCATCGAGGAGGAGCCGTTCGACTCCGTGATCTCGGAGACGACGCGCAGCGTGTAGGGGAACTCGTGATGCGCCGGCAGCATCGGATGGATGGCGCGCCAGGCGAGCTTGCCATGGCCGATCTCGCGACGGCCGGGCGAACCCATGCGGCCCGTCTCGCCGACGGAGTAGGGCGGGAAGTTGTAGTGCAGCAGGAAGGTCTCCTTGCGGGTGCCCTCCAACTCATCGATGTACTGCTCGTCGTCGCCGGTGCCGAGCGTGGTCACGACCAGCGCCTGCGTCTCGCCGCGGGTGAACAGCGCCGAGCCGTGGGTGCGCGGCAGGAAGCCCGCCTCGCAGACGATCGGACGCACCGTCTTCACGTCGCGGCCATCGATGCGCTTGCCGTGATCAAGGATGTTCCAGCGCACGACCTTGGCCTGCGCGTCCTTGAACACGGTCTTGACCTTCTCCGGCGCGAACGCCGGCTCGACGCCCTCGGGGCAGAGGGCGTGCATGACCTTCACCTTGGCGGCGTCGATCGCGGTGTAACGGGCCTGCTTCTCGGTGATCGAGTAGGCCGCGCGCAGATCGTCCTCGGCGATACGCAGCACTTCCTTCTCGACCGCCGAATTGTCCGGAGCGGAGAAATCGCGCGGCTCCTTCGCGGCGCGCTCGGCGAGACGGATGATCGCCTCGATGACCGGCTGGAAGCCCTTGTGGCCGTGCATGACGGCGCCGAGCATTACGTCCTCGGCGAGTTCTTTCGCTTCCGATTCGACCATCAGCACCGCTTCGCTGGTGCCGGCGACGACGAGATCGAGCGTCGCGTCCTTCATCTGGTCGAGAGTCGGGTTGAGAACGTACTGACCGTCGACATAGCCGACGCGGGCGCCGCCGACCGGGCCCATGAAGGGCGCGCCGGAGAGCGTCAGCGCGGCGGACGCCGCGACCATGGCGAGGACGTCAGGCTCGTTCTCGAGATCGTGCGAGAGCACAGTCACGATCACCTGCGTGTCGCACTTGTAGCCTTCGACGAAGAGCGGGCGGATCGGACGGTCGATCAGGCGGGAGACCAGCGTCTCACGCTCGGAGGGACGGCCTTCGCGCTTGAAGTAGCCGCCCGGGATGCGGCCGGCGGCGAACGCCTTTTCCTGATAGTTGACGGTAAGGGGGAAGAAGTCGACGCCCGCCTTCGGCTCCTTGGCCGAAACGACGGTGGCGAGGACGGTGGTGTCGCCATAGGTGGCGACAACGGCGCCGTCGGCCTGACGGGCGACCTTGCCGGTTTCGAGCACGAGCTTGCGCCCGGCCCATTCTATTTCTTCGCGATGAATGTTGAACATGGGTCTCTCATGACGTTGGGGCCGGTCAGGCGCGTCATGAGCGAGACGGCGAGAAGCTTGAAGCGCGGCTTCTACAACCGCGAAAGCGTCCGGCGATCTGGCCCATGGCGCTCAAAAGCCGCCCTGGGGTTGCGGGCCGACCGGCTTCTCCGGGCGGCCGCGGTAAAAGGGCCGGACGCGTTGTTCCCGCGACCGGCCCAAACTTCAGCGACGGATGCCGAGCTTCTCGATCAGCGTCTTGTAGCGCGCTTCGTCCTTGCGCTTGACGTAGTCGAGCAGGGAGCGGCGCTGCGACACCATCTTGAGAAGGCCGCGGCGGGAGTGGTTGTCCTTGACGTGGGTCTTGAAGTGCTCGGTCAGGGTGTTGATGCGCTCGGTGAGCACAGCCACCTGGACTTCGGGCGACCCGGTGTCGCCGGGCTTCGTCGCATATTCCTTCACAAGCGTCTGCTTGCGTTCAGCCGTGATCGACATCGGTTGATCCTTTGGTTGGAAGTTAAACAGGCGGCCGGTCCGGGATGTCGTCCAGAAGGGTCGCGGGAAGCGGGCGTCGCCAGCATCTCGCCGGGATGCGCCCAAGCCCGCCGGATAAGCGGACGCCGGCCGTATACACGATTTCCGGCCGGCGCCTAGAGCCTGACGCGAAAAAGTGGGAACCGGTTTTTCGCAAAGCCATGCTCTAAACTTTTGGAATCGATCACGTTCCCGCATTTTGATTGATTCAATCAAAATGCGGCGTGATCTAAGGTCGGGGGCATTCAGATGGCCGCCGCGAACCGATCGAGTTCCTCAATGCTGGCGATCCGGACGACCCTTTTGCCCTCCGCCTCCGCGCGATCGCACAGCTCGCGGAGCGCCGGCATCCAGTTCCGCTCGATGTCCCACATGGTTTCAAACAGCGCCCGCGTCGGCGGCGGCTGGGCGACGCCGGCTGGCGGATGCTCGAATTCACCCCGTGACCATGCAATCTGCCGCTCGGCCGCCAGCCAGAAATGCATCCAGATTGGCATATCGATCAGGATGATCTCGGTCGCCCGGCCGATCCGGGCCGCAGCGGAGACATGCCGGCCCCAACCATCCATGATCCAGCGATCGCCGGCGACCGCTGCCGCGTGCTCCCGCTCGTAGACATCCGCAGGCGTCTGGGACCAGTCCTCCCGCCAGAGCAGCCGGTCGATCTCGACATGAGGCAGGTCACACCCGGCGCTCAGCTTGCGCGCGAGAGTGGATTTGCCGCCGCCAGAATTGCCGATGATGACGATGCGCGCCATGCGTCAGCCATTGGACGATGCGCTTGCCACAGGCAACCGGGCGCTGGCGCTTTGACCCCTTCAGGCGCCCGGGATAAGGACCCGGCCGGATTTACACGCCCATGTCCCACAACAGCTTCGGCCATCTCTTCCGCGTCACCACCTTCGGCGAGAGCCACGGGCCGGCGATCGGCTGCGTGGTTGACGGCTGCCCGCCGCTGATCCCTCTCACCGCGGCAGACATCCAGGCCGACCTCGACCGCAGGCGGCCCGGCCAGTCGCGCTTCACCACCCAGCGGCGCGAGCCCGACGAGGTGAAGATCCTCTCCGGCGTGTTCGCCGAAGATGGCGGCCCGCAGGTGACGACGGGAACGCCGATCGGCCTCCTGATCGAGAATGTCGACCAGCGCAGCAAGGATTATTCCGACATCGCGCCGAAATACCGGCCGGGCCACGCCGACTTCACCTATGACGTGAAATACGGCATCCGCGACTATCGCGGCGGCGGCCGCTCATCGGCGCGTGAGACGGCCATGCGCGTCGCGGCCGGCGCCATCGCCCGCAAGATCGTGCCTGGCATGACCGTGCGCGGCGCGCTGGTGCAGATGGGCCCGCACAAGATCGATCGCGCCAATTGGAACTGGGCGCAGGTTTCGGAAAATCCGTTCTTCTGTCCCGACGCAAAGGCGGCCGCCTTCTTCGAGGAGTATCTCGACGGCGTGCGCAAGGCCGGCTCCTCTGTTGGCGCGGTGATCGAGATCGTCGCGGACGGCGTGCCGCCGGGGCTCGGCGCGCCGATCTATGGCAAGCTCGACGCCGATCTCGCGGCGGCGCTGATGTCGATCAACGCCGTGAAGGGCGTCGAGATCGGCGCCGGCTTCGACGCCGCGGCGCTGACCGGCGAAGAGAACGCTGACGAGATGTTCCCCTCGAACGAGGGCGTTCCGCATTTCTCGTCCAATCATGCCGGCGGCGTGCTCGGCGGCATCTCGACCGGCCAGCCCGTGATCGCACGCTTTGCAGTCAAACCCACATCCTCGATCCTCGCCACGCGCCAGACGGTGACGCGCGGCGGCGCAGCGACCGACATCATGACCAAGGGCCGTCACGACCCCTGCGTCGGCATTCGCGCCGTGCCGGTTGGCGAAGCCATGGTGGCGTGCGTGCTCGCCGACCATTATCTTCGCCATCGCGCGCAGATCGGCGAGGTCAGGACCTGGCCTGTCGCGCCGCGCTGACATCGGACGCGATCAAACGGGATCGCGCAGGAGACGAATTTCAAATGGCGAACGCCGCGCAAGACGTCACGAAGCTTCCTTTCGAGAAGGCCCTCGCAGAACTCGAGGCGATCGTGCAGAAACTCGAACGCGGCGAGGTCTCACTCGATGAATCGATCACGATCTATGAGCGCGGCGAAGCGCTGAAGCGCCATTGCGAGACGCTGCTGAAAAGCGCGGAGGCGCGCATCGAAAAGATCACGCTCGGCGCTGACGGCAAGCCCACGGGAACGACGCCGCTCGATCCCGACAAGTAGCGCGCTGCAAGGCGGCGATCGACGAACAGGAGAGGTCCATGTCCTTTCATCCCGCCGACGATCCGGAACCGGGCGACCGCTTCGCCTGCGACGCCATCGAGCAGGTGATCATTCCGCGTGCGCGCGATCTCGGCGACGGATTTATGGTGCGCCGCGCGCTGCCGGCGGCGAAGAAGCAGATGGTCGGCCCCTTCATCTTCTTCGATCAGTTCGGTCCGACTGAGTTTCGCGCGGGACAGGGTCTCGACGTGCGGCCGCATCCGCATATCGGGCTCTCGACCGTGACCTATCTCTTCGATGGCGAGATCGTGCATCGGGATTCGCTCGGCTTCGCGCAGGCGATCCAGCCGGGCGACGTCAATCTCATGACGGCCGGCCGCGGCATCGTGCATTCCGAGCGCACCGATCAGGGCGCGCGCTCGCACGAGAATCCGATCTACGGCATCCAGAGCTGGATGGCGCTGCCGCGCGAGCATGAAGAGACCGATCCCGGTTTCACCCACGCGGCGCGGGCTGAACTTCCCTTCATCGATGGTGAAGGCAAGCGCGTCAGGCTGATCATGGGCTCGCTCTATGATCAGAGCGCGCCGACGCCTTTCCCGCACGACTGCTTCTACGCGGAAGCGGTGCTGGCGCCGGGCGCAGTGCTGCCGCTCGATCCCGCCTATGACGAACGTGCGATCTATATCGTCGCGGGCGAAATCGATGTCGCTGGCGACGTGTTCGGGCCGGGACGCCTGCTGGTGTTCAAGCCGGGCGACCGCATCTCGATCCTTGCGCAGACCAATGCGCGATTGATGCTGCTTGGCGGCGAACCCATGGATGGGCCGCGCCATATCTGGTGGAACTTCGTCTCCTCGCGCAAGGAGCGCATCGACCAGGCGAAGGCGGAATGGCGCGCCGGCAAATTCGACTCTGTGCCGGGCGAGACGGAATTCATCCCGCTGCCGGAATAGGCCGGCATTTCAGCGCGTTCGAATCCCTTGAAACAACGCATTGATCAGTTGCTCGTGGCGCGCGGCCTGTTCGAGAGTCGCGCGCGAGCGCAGGCCGCGATTTCAGCGGGGCTGGTGACGGTCAATGGAGCAACAGCGCGCAAATCTTCCGAATCTTTCGAAGACGATGCGCGCATCGAAGCTGAACAGCCCTGGCCGTGGGTGTCGCGCGGCGGCGTCAAGCTCGCCCATGCGCTTGATCAATTCGGAATCCCGGTCGATGGACGTATCTGTCTCGATGTCGGCTCATCAACCGGCGGGTTCTCGCATGTGCTGCTCGATCGCGGCGCGCGGTATGTGATCGCCGTCGACTCCGGCCGTGACCAGATGCATGCGAGCTTGCGCGAGGAGCCGCGATTGTCGCTGCATGAGGAGACGGATATTCGCCATCTCACATGGCCTGCGAATGAAGAGCTTGCCTCGCTCGTTGTCATCGATGTCAGCTTCATCTCGCTGACGCTCGTCATTCCCACGCTTGAACCCTTCGTGAGGGACGGTGCCGATATGGTCGCGCTGATCAAGCCGCAATTCGAGGTTGGGCGCGCAAAGATCGGCAAGAATGGCGTAGTCACCGATTCTGCAGCGCGCGAGGACGCGATCGCTTCTGTGAAGCTCACCAGCGAAGATTCGGGATGGCGCGTGGCTGGGGTCATCGACAGTCCGATCGCAGGCGGCGACGGCAATCGCGAATATCTCATGCATGCGCGGCGGGCGGCAGCACCAAAATGAACGCCGCCTCACCTCTCAAATTCACGATTGATCATCTCGGCCATCGCGGCGACGGCGTCGCGATGCTTGGCGCGCAAGAGATTTTCACCGCCTACGCATTGCCGGGCGAGCGCGTGCGGGTCGAACGCATCGGCGAAGATCGCGCACGCCTGATCGATGTTCTCGACGCCAGTCCGCAGCGCGTCGAGCCGATCTGCGATTACTTCACCCATTGCGGCGGCTGCGCGCTGCAACATCTCGACCTCGCCGCGCTTCTCCATTGGAAGCGATCGCTCGTCATCGAAGCGCTACGCCAACGCGGAATCGAGACTGACGTCGTCCCATGCGTCGACGCCCATGGCGAAGGCCGGCGGCGCGTGACGCTGCATATCCGCGCGACGCAACGTGGGGTCGAGGCCGGCTTCATGGAGGCGCGGTCGCACCGCCTGATTGCAATCGAATCCTGCCCTGTTCTGTCGCCCACTCTCGCCGATGCGATGCTCGTCGCAACCGAGATCGGCCGGCTGCTCGGCGCGAAAAAGCCGCTCGATGCGCAAGTCACGGCGACCATGGGCGGTCTCGATGTCGATGTGCGAGGGCACGGGAAAATCGACGACGCGCTGCGGCTGAAGCTGACCGCGCTCGGCGAAAAGCTCGGCCTCGCGCGGCTGTCTCTCCATGGCGAGATCCTCGCGGCGTGGCGCGCACCGTCGCTCAGAATGGGAACCGCGATCGTGACGCCACCTGCTGGCGGATTCCTGCAGGCGACCGCCGCCGGCGAAGAAGCGCTGGCGCGTCTGGCGCTGGAAGGCGTCGGCGCCGCAAAGCATGTCGTCGACCTCTTCAGCGGCTGCGGACCGCTGGCGCTGCGGCTGGCCGAAAGAGCGCGCGTCCATGCGTTCGAGCTGGAGAAGCTGTCGATCGACTCGCTGTTGCGGGCCGCGCGCGCGACTCAAGGGTTGAAGCCGGTCGCGGCGGATGCGCGTGATCTGTTTCGGCGGCCGCTGCTTGCGCAGGAGCTCAACGCCTTCGGCGCCATCGTTTTCGATCCGCCGCGCGCCGGCGCGGAGGCGCAGGCGAAAATGCTGGCGGCCGCGCGCAAGCCGAAAACGATCGTCGGCGTCTCCTGCAATCCCGCCACCTTCGCGCGCGATGCGCGCATCCTGATTGACGGCGGCTGGCGGCTCGTCCGCGTCACGCCGGTCGATCAATTCCGCTATTCCGCGCATATCGAACTGGTCGGCGTGTTCCGGCGCTAAGTTGACGGCGCGGGATGGTCGGGCCACCTGACATGCATGAGCCCGCCCACCCCCGCGATCCAGGTCGCCATCGTCCCCGTGACCCCATTCCAGCAGAACGCGTCGATCGTGGTCTGCAACGCGACCAAAAAGGCCGCCATCGTCGATCCGGGCGGCGACCTGCCGCTGTTTGAGCAGGCGCTTGCGAAGCTCGGCGCAATCCCTGAGAAGATCATCCTGACCCACGGCCATATCGACCATGCCGGCGGCGCGACCGAATTGTCGGAGAAGCTCAGGCTGCCGATCGAGGGGCCGCATGAGGCCGACAAGTTCCTGCTCGAAGGGTTGCCTTTCCAGGCGCGCATGTTCGGTCTCGACAATGTCCGCGCGGTGACGACGGCGAGCTTCCTCTCCGAGGGTGGAACGGTCAGCGTCGGCGACGTCGTGTTCGACATCCTGCATGTGCCCGGCCATTCGCCGGGGTCGCTGGTTTATGTCCACAAGCCGTCGCGCTTCGCGCTCGTCGGCGACACGCTGTTTCAGGGATCGATCGGGCGGACCGACTTCCCCTATGGCGACCACGATCTCCTGATCTCGGGCATCCGGACCAAGCTGTTCCCGCTCGGCGACGAGGTCACGATCCTGCCCGGTCATGGCCAGCCAAGCACGATCGGCGCGGAGAAGGCGTCGAACCCCTTCCTGCAATAGCCGCCCTTGATTTGGCGCAATGCTGCGCCGACAATCCCCGCCGACGCTGGATTAAGGGGGAGACTGGCGGAGGTCCTGATGTACGACAATCTGAAGCAGTTCGCCCGAAACTCGCGGAGCTTCCGGCCATCTGACGTGCGTCACATGTTCGCGCGCGTACAGAATCACGCGATCAGCCCGCGCATGGCGCCGGAGAAGCTTCTGGAGATCGTGCAGGCGCTCGGCTTCAAATCGGTGGAGGCGTTCGGCGCCAAGATCGGCCTTGAGAAGCATATCGCCGAGAGCTGGGCGCGATACGGCATCAGCCATGACGCCGCGCTGCTGCTGCAGGCGCTGCTCGACTACCGCAACCGGCTGAACGACGCGATGCAGGACTTCGAGCGCAACACGCAGATTCCGCTCGATTCCTTCTTCACCGATCATCAGCTCCCCTGAATTGATCCTTAGCCGGTTCAGTTCGCGAGATTGGCCACGCTGGACATCGCGATCCTGCTTTGCGAGAACCCGCCGCGAAGTCGCGCCATAGTTCGCGCCAAGGGTGGATGATGTCCGACAAGAAGCTCCCCGACGTGTTCACCCAGGCGGAGATCCTGGTGCAGGCGCTGCCGCACATGCAGCGCTATGACCAAGAGATCGTCGTGGTGAAATATGGCGGCCACGCCATGGGCGATCCGGCCGCCGCGGAGGATTTCGCCGAAGACATCGTGCTGCTCGAACAGTCCGGTGTGAAGCCGATCGTCGTCCATGGCGGCGGTCCGCAGATCGGCAGAATGCTTGAGAAGCTCAACATCAAGTCCGAATTCCGCGACGGGTTGCGCGTCACCGATCAGGCGACGGTCGAAATCGTCGAGATGGTGCTCGCCGGTTCGATCAACAAGCAGATCGTCGGCTGGATCGCCAACGAGGGCGGCAAGGCGATCGGTCTGTGTGGCAAGGATGGCGGCATGGTGCGCGCGAAGAAATTGACGCGCACCAAGATCGATCCCGACAGCCGCATCGAGCAGGTCGTCGATCTCGGATTCGTCGGCGAGCCCGACAAGGTGAACCGCGAAGTTCTGGACGCGGTGCTCAAGGCGGAGCTGATCCCCGTGCTTGCGCCGGTTGCGATTGGCGACGACGGCCAGACCTACAATGTCAACGCCGACACCTTCGCCGGCGCCATCGCCGGCGCGCTGCGCGCCAAACGTCTGCTGCTGCTGACCGATGTCGCCGGCGTGCTCGACAAGAACAAGAATCTTCTGTCCGAGCTGACGATCAAGCAATGCCGCGACCTCATCGCGGACGGCACGATCACAGCCGGCATGATCCCGAAGATCGAGACCTGCATCTACGCCATCGAGCAGGGCGTCGAGGCGGTCGTGATCCTCGATGGGCGTGTGCCGCACGCGGCGCTGCTCGAGCTGTATACAGACACGGGAGCCGGCACCATCGTCAGAAAGTGATTGGCGGCTGCTCTCCCGGGCGGGCAGAATCGTTTCGCGCGAACGATCCTGCCGCTCGCCAGGCCATTCCGGGAGAACATGATGGATCAGCAAATCATCAATCTTTACGACCGCTTCACCCATGGCGGCATGCATCGCCGCGACTTCATGGACCAGCTCACGACGCTCGCCGGCGGCACTGCCGCGGCGACCGCCGCGCTTACGACGCTGCAGAGCAATTACGCGCTGGCGCAGATGGTTCCGGAGAATGATCCGCGCCTGAAAATCGAAACGGTCTCGTTCGGCTCAGGCTCAAGCGCGGTCAATGGTTATCTCGCGCGGCCGGCGGACGCGATGAAGCGTCCTGTGATCCTCGTCATCCACGAGAATCGCGGGCTCAATCCGCACATCAAGGATGTGACGCGGCGGATGGCGCTCGCCGGCTTCGTCGCGTTCGGCGCCGACTATCTCACCTCGCTCGGCGGCACCCCGGCGGACGAGGACAAGGCGCGCGATATGTTCGGCTCGCTGAAAGCTCCTGATGTGGTCGCAAATTCGCGCACGGTTCTCGCCGGCTTGAAAGGCCGTAGCGACGCGACCGGCAAGGTCGGCGCGATCGGCTTCTGCTGGGGCGGCGGCCAGGTGAACGCGCTCGCCGTCGCCGACCCCACGCTCGACGCGGGCGTCGCCTATTACGGCGTCCAGCCGAAAGCCGAAGACGTCGCCGCCATCAAGGCGCCGCTGATGCTGCATTATGCCGGGCTCGACGACCGCATCAACGCCGGCATCCCGGCTTATGAGGCGGCGCTGAAGCAGGGCGGCAAGACCTACGAAATCTTCGTCTATCCCAATGTGAATCACGCCTTCAACAACGACACCGGCGGAGCGCGCTACGACAAGCCGGCCGCCGATCTTGCCTGGAGCCGCACGCTCGGCTTCCTGAAGAAAAATCTCGGCGACGCCCCCGCGGCGGGTTGATCCTTCTCCGCTGGGCCAATTGTTCGGGAGGGCGCGGACTTGTTCCGCGCCCTTTCGGTTTTATCTTCCGGCAGAGAAACGGGAAAACAAGGAGGCGCCCATGCCTAGGGGACAGCGCATCGTGCTCGCGCGGCGGCCGGTCGGAGCGCCCGTCGACGGAGATTTCCGGCTTGAAGATTTCGATTTCGGCGCGCCTGCTGACGGCGAGATTCTTCTTCAGACCCTGTTCCTCTCGCTCGATCCCTATATGCGCGGCCGTATGAGCGACGCGCCCTCCTATGCGGCAAAGGTCGAGATCGATCAGACCATCGTCGGCGGCACGGTAAGCCGCGTGCTCGAATCTAAAAACTCCGGTTTCGCCAAAGGCGATCTCGCCCTTTCCTATTCGGGCTGGCGTACGCACGAAGTCAGCAACGGCGCAGGGTTGATGAAACTCGACCCCGCGATGAAACGACCTTCGCTTGCGCTCGGCATGCTCGGCATGCCCGGACATACGGCCTATTACGGCCTTCTTGAAATCGGCGATCCCAAACCGGGCGAAACAGTCTGCGTCGCGGCCGCAACGGGACCTGTCGGCGCGACGGTCGCGCAGATCGCGAAAATCAAGGGTTGCCGCGTGATCGCGATCGCCGGCGGCGCCGACAAGGCCGCCTATGCGCGCGACGTGCTGAAGGCCGACGTCGCGCTTGATCACAAGGCGCCTGATTTCGCCGAGCAGCTCAAGCAGGCGACGCCAAACGGAATCGACGTCTATTTCGAGAATGTCGGCGGCGACGTGTTCAAGGCGGTCTTTCCCAGACTCAATAATTTCGCGCGCGTGCCGGTCTGCGGCCTGATCGCCTGGTACAATTTGACCGACGCGCCGCCCGGCCCCGACCGCGTCCCCGGCATGATGCGCCAGATCCTGACCAAGCGACTGCGCATCCAGGGCTTCATCATTTCCGATGGAAACAAGCGGTTCCGCGACTTCCAGTCGGACATGAGCAAATGGATATCCGAGGGCAAGGTCGCGATTCGCGAGGACGTCGTCGACGGGCTCGCCAATGCGCCCCGCGCCTTCATGGGATTGCTGGAAGGACGCAATTTCGGCAAGCTGATCGTGAAGATGGCTGACTGACGGGAACGTCAGCCGGCGACGGAGATTTCATTTACGTTTCGTGTTCATGCTGTCTGATCCGGCTCGTGAACGCAGATCGCTGGAGGAGATGAACAACAGCCTTTTCCCCCTGCCGGGCCGCGATGTCAGCAATCGGCGCGGGTTTACACATATCGAGACGTGGGTGTTCGATCTCGACAACACGCTCTATCCCCATGATGCCGATCTCTGGCCGCAGATCGACAAGCAGATCACGGCCTATGTCTGCGCGATGTTCGGCCTTGATGGCATGTCGGCGCGCGCGCTGCAGAAATACTGGTACACGCGTTACGGCACGACGCTGAAGGCGCTGATGGATGAGTATGCGATCAATCCGCGCGAGTTCCTCGATATGGCGCATGACATCGATCGCTCTTCGCTCGAACCCAATCCGCTGCTTGGCGCAGCGATCGCGGCGCTGCCAGGACGCAAGCTGGTGCTGACCAACGGCGATCGCAGCCATGCTCATCGCACGATGCAACAGCTCGGCATCAACGAGCATTTCGAAGACGTGTTCGGCATCGAGGAGGCTGGCTTTACGCCGAAGCCTGATCTGCGCACCTACGAGAAGTTCCTTTCGACGCATGGCGTCGATCCCGGGCGGGCCGCCATGTTCGAGGATCTCGAGAAGAATCTGCGCGCACCGCATGCGCTCGGCATGACGACGGTATTGGTCACTCCGAGCGGAGCGGATCCTCATCGCGAAGCCTGGGAGAAGGACCAGCTCACGGCCGCACCGCATATCGACTGGACGACCAGCAACCTGACCGAATTTTTGGCGCGGACCATCGAGCCCTAATTCCGCAGATTCGGGCGGAGCATCTGTCTTAAAATTATTTCTGCGGCGCAGGCGCTTCTTCATTCGGCGGCTTCGGCGGGTGAACGATGATGACGAGCGCGAAGCTGACCATGATCAGGAGATACCAGGCGCCAATCTTCTGCAACGAGACCGGTCGCCAGCCGCCGACGCCGGGATACGCCCAAGTGCCGGTCAACGTGCCGATATTCTCCGCGATCCAGATGAAGAAAGAGACGAGGAAGGCCGCGACAAGCAGCGGCATCCAGTAAGTTCTTATGTCGACCGCGAAATCGATGCGCGTGCGGAACCAGATCAGAAAGGCGAAGGCGAAGAGAAAGAGCCGCGCATCAGGCAGATAGTGATGCGCGAAGAAATTGACATAAATGCCAAGCGCGAGAAGCCAGACCTGCCAGCGCGGCGGATGGCGCGCAAAGCGCATGTCGAAAATGCGCATCACGCGCGCGATATAGCTGCCGACGCAGGCATACATGAATCCCGTGAACAGGGGCACGCCGCCGATGCGGAAGAAGGCCGCTTCGGGATAGGCCCAGGACCCAACTCCGGTCTTGAATATTTCCATCGCGGTGCCAACGACATGGAAGATCGCGATCACCTGCGCCTCCTTCCAGGTCTCGAGCTTCAGCGCGAGAAAGAGGCCCTGAATAGCGATCGCAGCAAAAAGCAGCGCGTCATAGCGATGAATCGGCCAGGACGGATTCCAGATCAGCTTGGTCGTGATGATGAGCGCCAGCATCGCGCCGCCGAACAGGCAGGCCCAGGCCTGCTTGAATCCGAAGATGAGAAATTCTGACGCCTGCCAGGGCAGCCGCGCGAGCAGCGCGCGCACGCGCTTGTGCGCGCCCATCAGCCATGGCGCGTCATAATGCTCGGGATGGCCAAGCGCCAACGACTTCATCTGATCGTCCGCGCCGCGATTCATCAAGCCGGCTCGACACGGCCGGGCGTCACGAGAAAGCGCTGGCTCTCTGCGGGCATGTCGCTGAACAGGAGCGGGTCGGCTCCGGTCATCCAGACCTGCGTCTCCATCGCCGCCAGTGTTTCATAAAGCGCGGCGCGGCGGCGCGGATCGAGATGGGCCGCAACTTCATCGAGCAAGATCACCGGCGCCATGCCGGACATCAGCGCGACCAATTGCGCATGGGCGAGCACGAGCCCGAGCAGCAGCGCCTTCTGTTCGCCCGTCGAGGCGAGATCGGCGGCGACGTCCTTCGGGCCATGCCGCACAATCAGATCCGCCGCCTGCGGCCCTTTCAGCGCGCGTCCTGCCGCGCGATCGATATCTCGTTGATCACGCAGCATCGAAGCGAAGGCCTCTTCCGCCTGCGAGGCTGGCCCATCGCCGATCAGCGGCGCGACATCGTCGACAAGCTCCAACGCCGCCCATGGAAAAGCGGAGCCATCGTCACGCGTGTCCGCGATCAAGCCCGCGAGCCTGCTCACCGTCTCGGCGCGCGATGCGCTGACGGCGACGCCGAGCGCCGCGACTTCATGCTCGATCGCCGACAGCCAGCGCGCATCGGGACGATCCTCGCCGAGGAGGCGATTGCGCTGGCGCAGAGCCTTTTCAAACGCGCTGACGCGAGAGCCGTGACCGGGATCGATCGCCAATACGAGACGATCGAGAAAACGCCTGCGATCGCCGGCCGGTCCACGAAACAGCCCGTCCTGATCGGGCGTCAGCCAGACCAGCCTGAGATGATCGGAAAAGGCCGCGACCGAGCCGACGGTCTCGCCATCAATGCGGCACTGGCGCGGAACGCCCTCGGACTCATAGGCGCAGCCGAGCCTGACCAGACCCCAGGCGCCGTCGAGCTGGATCGATGCGGTCCAGCCGCCGGGACCGTCGCGGCGCGCCGGATCCGCCAGTTCGGCGCGCCTCAAGCCCCGGCCGGGCGCGAGCAGCGACAGCGCTTCAAGAATATTGGTCTTGCCCGCGCCGTTCTCGCCGCTCAGCGCCACGAGCGGCGCATCGATGTCGAGATCGAGCGACGCATAGGTGCGGAAGTCGCGAAGGCTGAGGCGCTGGATGCGGGGGAAAACGGGCATGTTCCGGCGATCTTCTCAGCCTGTCATGCCCGCGCTCGCGCCGGGCATCCAGTCTTTCTTCGTCGCCCCGGAGACGGATATGGCCGGACAGGTCCGGCCACATCGAATGAAACAAATAAGGCGCGCCTAAACTCGCATCGGCATCAGGACATAGAGCGCCGGAGCGTTCTCGCGATCCTGGATGATCGTCGGAGAACCGGGCTCAGCCAGCTTGAACAGGGTCGTATCGCCATCGAGCTCACCTGCGATGTCGAGAAGGTAGCGCGCGTTGAAGCCGATATCGAGCGGACTGGCGTCGTAATCGGCTTCGACCTCCTCTGTCGCGCTGCCGGAATCGGGGTTGGTGACCGAAAGCGTGATCTTGCCGTCGGCGACGGACAGCTTCACAGCGCGGCCACGCTCGCTGGAAATCGTCGAGACGCGATCGACGGCGGCGGTGAACTCGCTGCGATCGACAACGAGGCGCTTGTCATTTCCGGAGGGGATGACGCGCTGATAGTCGGGAAACGTGCCGTCGATAAGCTTCGAGGTCAGCACGGTCTCTCCGACTGTGACGCGGATCTTCGTCGTCGACAGCTCGACCGCGACATCGCCGTCATGTCCTTCGATCAGCTTCTGGATTTCATTGACCGCCTTGCGTGGAATGATCACGCCCGGCATGCCGTTCGAGCCCGCTGGCGCGGGCGCCTCGACGCGCGCCAGACGATGGCCATCGGTCGCCACCATGCGCAACATCGTCGTTCCCTGCACATCGATCGTGTGCGCGAAGATGCCGTTGAGATAGTAGCGCGTCTCTTCCTGGCTGATGGCGAATTGCGTACGCCCGATGAGCTGGCGCAGCGAGTCCGCCGCAATGGCGAAGCGGTGGGTCATGTCGCCGGTGGCGAGATCGGGGAAATCGGATTCGGGCAGCGCCTGCAACGTGAAGCGCGAACGGCCGGAGCGAAGCTGCATCTGACCGGAATCGCCTGTGGTCTCCAACGACACCTGCGCGCCGTCCGGCAGCTTGCGGACAATGTCGTGCAGGGTGTGGGCGGGCACCGTCGTCGCCCCGGGCTGGCCGACTTCGGCGGGGATCGTCTCGATCACTTCAAGATCGAGATCGGTGGCCTTCAGCTTCAAGCCGCCGCTGTCGGAGCGGAGCAGAACGTTCGACAGGATCGGAATGGTGGTGCGCCGCTCGACGACGCGGTGGACATGGCCCAGGGCCTTCACAAGAGCGGCCCGTTCAACCGTTACGCGCATGGTTCTTCTGCTCGACACCCGCTTGGCCGGCGCAAGGGGCGCCCGCTGAGGAATCCGCGCCCGACGCCAGCGAAGGCGTCAAGCACGGTCGCGAAATGTGCCGCGCGAGGCCGGGCGGCGCAAGCGCGCTCCAGTGTCAAACCACGTCTTTTCGTGGATTTCGCCGGGCTGAGCCCAGCTCCCGTCACCTTCAGTCGAGGAGCATGCGCTTGAGGAGCTCGACTTCCTCGCGCAGCGTTCCGTCCCGCGACAGGAGGTCGTCGACCTTTCGCACCGCATGCAGCACCGTGGTGTGGTCGCGGCCGCCAAACCGGCGCCCGATTTCGGGCAGCGAGCGCAGGGTGAGCGTCTTCGACAGATACATCGCAATCTGGCGCGGACGCACCACATTGGCGGTGCGGCGCGAGGACAGGATGTCGGCGCGGCTGACATTGAAATGGGTCGCGACGAGTTTCTGGATGTCCTCGATCTTGACCTTCTTCGGCTCGCAGCTCCGTACGAGGTCGCGGATGGCGATGTCGGCGGTCTCGATGGTCAGCGCCGTTCCGCTCAATGTGGCGTAAGCGAGCAGCCGGTTGACTGCGCCTTCGAGATCGCGCCCGTTCGCGGTGATCTTGTGCGCGACATGCTGAATCACTTCCGGCGGCGCCTCGAAATTCGGGTGGGCGGCGCGCGCCGCGGCAAGCCGCGATTCGAGAATGCGCAGCCGCAGCTCTTCATCATGGCTCTCCATCTCGACGACGAGGCCGCCGCCCAAACGCGAGCGCGTGCGCTCGTCGAGATTCTCGAGATCGGACGCGGCGCAGTGCGACGCCACGACGATCTGCTTGCCGGCGTCGAGCAGCGCATTCAGCGTGTGACAGAATTCGTGCTGGATCGATTTTCCCTGCAGGAATTGCACATCGTCGATCACAAGCAGATCGATGCCGCGCAGGCGCTCCTTGAAGGCGAGCGCGTTATGCGACTTCAGCGCGGCGACGAAGCCGTACATGAAGCCGTCGGCCGTGAGATAGACGACGCGCCGCCCGCGCGAGGACGCGGCGTGCGCCACCGCCTGGATGAGATGGGTTTTGCCCAAACCCACTGCGGCATGGACATAAAGTGGATTATAGGCGCTGCCGGGACCCGTCGCGACCTTTTCAGCGGCGGCGCGCGCAAGCGCATTCGACTTGCCGACGAAGAAGGTGTCGAACGTCATCTTCTTGTCGAGCGGATTGGCCGGCAATTGCGTTCCATCCGTCTGCGCGGGCGCCGCGCCGCCGTCACTATTCGCGGCGATCGAGGACTGGCCGGCGCGCAGTTCGATGACCGTCGCGGACGGACGCGCGGCGACGTCGACAGCCTTGGCGCGCATGGTCGAACGCACATGCAGATGAATCTGCGTCACGCCGGGCGATTCCTCGGCGAAGCGCGTGAGAATCTTGTCGATGTAGTGAGCCTGAATCCAGCTCTTCAGAAATTTTGTGGGAATCGACAGCTCGGCCGCGCCGCCGCCAATCGACATCAATTCGATGCGCGCGAACCAGCTCGAAAAAATATCATCGCCCAATTCCGCGCGTAGACGTCCGCGCACCCGTTCCCAGACAGCGCTCACTTCGGCGTTTCCGGTTGTCTCTTTCGATTGTCGGTCAACACAGCCGACGTCAGTTCGTTCGCTGAACATGAGCGTTCTTCCGCGCGATTGGCGCGGTCCCGATAGATAATGTCTGAGAGGCGCGTCGCGCGCGCCGGCGTTCTCGGAGGCGCTTCAGCGCGCCGCGGGGGCGGACAAGAGCGTCAACAGGTGCGCTGAACCTTGCCCGTCGCAATACTACTATCAGAGACCGGCAAAATCGTCGCCCGGCTCCATCCCCTATCGAAGCGCATCGTCCGCATGGCTTCCCAAAATCCCTATCTTGTTGCCCCGTCTGATGGCCGTCGGCGTGAAGACAATTCTCTCATGTCGGCCGCGAAGCTCGCGACCGGCGCAAGAAAATCGATGAAGGATCACGCCGCCTCGCCTCAGGCGACGGTTTGACGCTAACAGGCGCCCCTCTCGCCGCAACAGGAGTCTTGGCGTCATGTCAGCGTGAGAGCTGTCGGACGCCCCGCCGCAACAATGCTTCAATCCCCAATCCAAGGGCGAAGCTGTTGATATTGTGTAGGTATTAATCCACAGGCTGGGGAAAAAACGCTATCTTCGTTCCGCTTGCGGAATTCTTGGCCGGCGACGTCGAGTCATGCGGTCAGGCGCTTCGATTCAAATTGCTCGCTCTTCTTGCCGCCTAAGCAATTGAATCGTGAGGCGTTCAAATGACCGCTTAACGAAGAGAAAACAACCATGGCGAAGTCGCGGCGCCGCGAGACTCACAGAAATCTGTCAATGCCGGACTCTACGGAATGACGGGAGCTTGACGTCGATTCCCAACGTCACTGTGGCGCCGGCGCCGCACTGAGCGCACGCAACAAAAACGCCTGCGGCGCAAACAAAAACGCCGGCCCAAGGCCGGCGTTGAAATTGATTCAAGCGCTGAGAATCAGGCGCCGAGTTTCTTCAGAGCTGCGGTGAGACGCGACACTTTGCGCGACGCGGTGTTCTTGTGAATGACGCCCGTCTTGGCGGCGCGCATCAACTCCGGCTCCGCTGCGTGAACCGCAGCGGCGGCGGCGGCCTTGTCGCCGGCGGTGAGCGCCTCTTCAGCCTTGCGCACGAAGGTGCGCATACGGCTCTTGCGGGCCTTGTTGATCTCCGTGCGGCGCACGGTCTGGCGAGCCGCCTTTTTGGCCGACTTCGTATTGGCCATGATGATCGTCCTTGAATGCTGCGTCCCGGCGCTCGGCGCGCACAGGCGGGAAAACGACTGCGCGGGCCGTGAGGCCCGCGAACGGCCGGCTCTCTGACACAGAGGCGACGGCCCGTCAACGGAGGAAGGTCAGCCGCACGAAACGCCGCGGAGCGCGATCGGCGCCTTCAGCCTGCGGCGCGATGAGCTGACGCGACGCCATTTCGATGTCGTCCTGCCCAGCGCGCTCGGGAAGACGCGGCGCCTTGCCGAGCGCGAAGAAGCTCAGGGCGAAGAAAATGATCGTCAGACAGGCGTTGCGGCGAGACATGGGGCGGTTCCTTCGGCCGCTCCCGTGCGCCGCAGCGACGCCTGTCGAAGTGTCTCGCCACACACGCGCCAACGGCCGCGCAAGGCGGCCGTTTCGTGTGTTTCAGCAGTGGTTTCGCCGTGATTTTGCGGCGCTCAAACTTAGCCGATGCCGTCGAACAGAGCCGTCGTCAGATAGCGCTCGGCGAAGGACGGGATGATGACGACGATGCGCTTGTCGGCATATTCAGGGCGCGAACCGATCTCGAGGGCGGCCGCCAGCGCCGCGCCCGACGAAATGCCGACAGGAATGCCATCGAGCTTCGCCACGGCGCGAGCCGTATCGAATGCCGTCTGGTTGCCGACCGTGATCACCTCGTCGATGATGCTGCGATCGAGCACGTCAGGCACGAAGCCGGCGCCGATGCCCTGGATCTTGTGCGGGCCAGGCTTGCCGCCCGACAGGACCGGCGAATCCTCCGGCTCGACCGCCACGACTCGCAGGTTCGGCAAGCGCACTTTCAACACCTGGCCGACGCCGGTGATGGTGCCGCCCGTGCCGACGCCCGAGACGAAAACGTCAAGCTTGCCGTCGGTGTCCGTCCAGATCTCCTCGGCGGTGGTCCGGCGATGAATCTCTGGATTGGCGGGGTTGCGGAACTGTTGCGGGATGACGCTGCCGGGAATCTCGGCTTTCAGCTCGTTGGCCTTCTCGATCGCGCCCTTCATGCCGAGCGGACCCGGCGTGAGCACGAGTTCGGCGCCCATCAGGGCCACCATCTTGCGGCGCTCGATCGACATGGTTTCCGGCATGACCAGGATCAACCTGTAACCGCGCGCGGCGGCGACGAAAGCGAGGGCAATGCCGGTGTTGCCCGAGGTCGGCTCGATCAAGGTCGCGCCTGGCTTGATGGCGCCTGAAATCTCCATGGCGTCGATCATGTTGACGCCAATCCGGTCTTTCACGCTTGAGATCGGATTAAAGAATTCGAGCTTGGCGAGAATCTCAGCCTTGACCCCGCGCTGCTCCGGCAAGCGCGTCAGCCGCACCAGAGGCGTGTCGCCGATCGTGTCGGTGATCGATTGATAAATGCGTCCGCGACCGGGCTTATCGGCCGTTTCAACTTTGCGCGCGACGGACATGCCCGTCTCCTGTCAAAATCAGAGGGCAGGGAGCCTATCGCAATTCCCGAATCCTGTCGATAAATCAAATATTTCACAAACTATATCGTAAAATCAGCGATTATTCTCCCCTCGGCCCCTTTCGGAAGTTTTTCCGCCCTTTGGCAGAGATCGTCGATCGTCAACTCGTCGAGCTTGGCGAGGAACGCTTCGCCGGCCGCCGCCACCATCGGACTTACGACATGATCGATCAGGGCTGATTCAGGCGCTGGTTGCATGACGTCCTCGCCGGTCGAGGCCATGGCAGCCCGCACGATCGCGCCGGCGGTGATCCTGCGTCGTTCCAACGCCAGCTCGTAACCGCCACGCGGGCCTCGCATCCCCTTGAGAATGCCGGCGCGCACCAGCGCCTGCAGCATCGTCTCGAGATGGCGGGGAGGCAGGTCATGGCGCGCCGCCAGGACCTTTGCAGCGACCGGATGCGGTCTGGCGTTGAGCGCCACGTCCAAAACGGCGACGATCGCAAGCATCGATCGTCGGGACAGAAGTATCATCGCCTGTTCTCTCGAACCTGTCTGATCCATGGAGCGGGCTGCGGCCGGGGCGCCTGTCAGCTCAGAGCGCGCCTGTAGAACCAAATCCGCGACCGCCCCGATCGGTTCCCTTAAGGGAAGCTGATTCCACCAGAAAAACCCGCGCGATTGGCGCAACAACCAGTTGCGCGATGCGCATACCCCGCGACACAGTGAATGTTTCGGCGCCGTGATTGATCAGCGCCACCTTGATCTCGCCGCGATAGTCGGCGTCGACGGTGCCCGGGGAATTCAGCACCGTGACGCCATGATTGGCCGCGAGACCGGAGCGGGGACGCACCTGCGCCTCATGGTCAGGCGGAAGCTCGATCGCGACGCCCGTCGGGATGAGCGCCCGCCCGCCGGACGGGATAATAATCGGCGAGTCGATCGGAACCGCCGCCCTGAGATCAAGGCCAGCCGCTCCCGCGCTGGCGTAATCGGGCGGCGGCAGGTCGGCGCCGTGCGCGAGGCGCAGGAATTTCACTTCGATCATCATCGACTCAGGCGGGCTTGATGATCGCGGCGATCTTCCGCGCCAGACGGTGAGCGACCTCGTCCTTCGGCAGAGGCGGCCAGCTCTCGATGCCCTCGGCGCTGACGAGATGCACGGTGTTGGCGTCGCCGCCCATGATTCCCGTCTGCGGCGACACGTCATTGGCGACGATGAGATCGCAGCCCTTGCGCTTCAGCTTCGCCTGCGCGTGCTCGATCACCTTCTGCGTCTCTGCGGCGAAGCCGATCACCAGGCGCGGCCGTTTGCGACCCTTCGACACCGTCGCGAGAATGTCGGGATTTTCCGCGAGCGCCAGCGCCGGCGGCCCGTTCGGCGTCTTCTTGATCTTGTCTTTCGAGGCCGTCGCGACGCGCCAGTCGGCGACCGCCGCCGCGAACACGCCGACATCGGCGGGCAGCGCCTTTTCGACCGCGGCCAGCATCTCGCGCGCGCTCTCGACATGCATGACTTCGACGCCAGGCGGATCAGGAATCGTCACAGGACCGGAGATCAACGTCACAGTTGCGCCAGCATCCGCGGCCGCGCGCGCGATCGCATGTCCCTGCTTCCCGGACGAACGATTGGCGATGTAGCGCACGGGATCGATCGGCTCATGCGTCGGGCCCGATGTCACAACGAAGCGCAAGCCCGCGAGCGGACCTTTCGCCGGCAGAATCCGCGGACCGCCCGACGCCGGCGCCGCCTTCGCGGCCACACGCTGCATCGTCGCGGATGCTGCGCGCGCCTCGGGACGAATCTGCGTCTCCGGCGGCAGCGCGATCACCGTTCCGCCCTCGCGCAAGCGCGCCTCGATCGCATCGGCGATCGCGGCGGGTTCGGCCATGCGGCCCGGGCCATATTCGCCGCAGGCCATCTCGCCATTGTCAGGGCCGACGACGGTCACGCCGTCGGCGCGAAGCTGCGCGACGTTGCGCTGCGTCGCCGGATGCAGCCACATCCGCACATTCATCGCCGGCGCAATCAGAATGCGCTTGTCGGTTGCGAGCAACGTGGTCGAAGCGAGGTCATCGGCCGCGCCATGAACCATCTTCGACATGAGGTCGGCCGTCGCCGGCGCGACGACGAGAAGGTCAGCGTCGCGCGACAGTTCGATATGGCCCATTTCCGCTTCGTCGGTGAGGGAGAAGAGATCGGTGTAACAGACATCGCCGGTCAGCGACGCAACCGACAGCGGCGTGATGAATTGCGAGCCGGCCTTGGTGAGGATGCCGCGCGAATCATGGCCGCGCCGTTTCAGCTCGCGGATCAGCTCCAGCGATTTGTAGGCCGCGATGCCGCCGCCAATGACAAGAAGAATGCGCGCCCCGTTCGCCATGCCCTGTCCTGCTTCTGCGGCTCGCGCCGATCATCCGACCTATATCATGTCCTGAAGGCGATGATCGCGAGCAGGACGACGATCGCCCATACGCCGATCGCAAGCCAGCGATTGCCGCGCCCTTCGGCCTGGCCGATCGCGGCGAGACTTTCCGGCGAGAGGCGAAAGCCGTTGCGCGCGCCTTCATGCAGCGCGTCGGCGACGGTTTCGGCGCGGCGCGCCAGCGACGGCAGCACGCCGAACGCGGAGCCCGCCTCCTTCGCGCCGCGGGCGGCCTGCTCGATCAGCCCGATCGGCCCGAGATTGCGTTCAATCCA
Organism: Terrirubrum flagellatum; assembly: GCF_022059845.1. Lineage (GTDB taxonomy): Bacteria > Pseudomonadota > Alphaproteobacteria > Rhizobiales > Beijerinckiaceae > Terrirubrum > Terrirubrum flagellatum. Next base: position 4,503,512 of record NZ_CP091851.1, read on the forward strand.
GCTCCGCACCACAGGCTCGGCCGTGCGCCACATGTCGAGATGGGGATCGAGCGAACGCGCCACCCCTTCGACCACCACCATGGTCTTCTGCAGCATCACCAGCTCGGTGCGCGTGCGCATGTCGAACAGAGCCGTGATCTCGAACAAAAGCGTCAACAGCGACGCCATGGAGATTTCATCGGCGCGCTTGTCGTGGATGGGCTCGCCAATCGCGCGGATCGCCTGAGCGAAATCACCGACCGAATGATGCGAGGGCACATAGCCCGCATCGAAATGCACCTGCGCGACCCTGACATAATCGCGCGTGATAAAGCCAAACAGGATCTCCGCGAGGAAGCGCCGCTCTTTCAGGCCCAGCCTGCCCATGATGCCGCAATCGACCGCGACAAGCCCGCCCTCGCGATCGACGAACAGATTGCCCTGATGCATGTCGGCGTGAAAGAAGCCGTCGCGCAGCGCATGATTGAGAAATGTCTGGATCACCGTGCGCGCGAGCGCGATCGGGTCATGTCCCGCTTTCTCAATCGCGGCGGGATCTGACAAGGAGATTCCGTCGATCCATTCGATGGTGAGCACGTCGCGTTCCGTGCGCGTCCAGTCAACTGCAGGCACACGAAACTGTCTGTCGTCGCGCGCATTCTCGCCGAGTTCCGAGAGCGCCGCCGCTTCGAGCCTGAGATCCATCTCGACCTCGACCGAACGCGCCAGCGTTGCAACGACATCGACGAGGCGCAACCGCCGCGAAGCCGGCGCCCAGCGCTCGATGAGCCTCGCCGAGAACGCCATCGCGTCGAGATCGGCCCGGAATCGGCCGCGCACGCCAGGCCGCAACACCTTGAGCGCGACAGACTCGCTCTCGACTCCCGCGGTGCGCGCTTGATGAACCTGCGCGATCGACGCCGCAGCGACGGGCTCGCCAATTTCTGAGAACAATTCCGTCCAGGGTCGCGCGAATGACGCCTCGATCGTCTTCAGAGCCTGATCGCGCGGAAAGGGCGGCATGCGATCCTGCAGCGCGCTGAGCTCGCGCGCCACATTCATGCCGACGAGATCGGGCCGCGTCGCAAGGAACTGCCCGAATTTCACATAGGACGGACCAAGCCGCATGAAGGCGGCGACGAGGCCCGCGCCGCCGGCGTCGCGGCGCTCGATTAAACGCGCAACCTTTATCAGCGCGCGTCCGGCGGGCGGCAAAAATGATGCATCGATCAGCGACAGCGCGCCCTCGCGCGCCAGCGCGAAGCCGACGCGCATCAGCCGCACGAGATGGAAGGGCGCCGACAGATTCACGTCGCTCTCAGCCCTTCGCCGTCACAGCTTCCAGCCGGAATGAAGATTGACGACGCCGCCCGTCATTGGCCGATGAGTGACGCGCCGAAAGCCTACCTTCTCGATCATCGATGCGAACAGGTCGGGCCTGGGAAAACGCCTGATCGATTCGACGAGATACTGATAGGGTTCGGCGTCGCCGGCGACGATCTGTCCGAGCTTCGGGATGACATTGAACGAGAACGCGTCATAGATGCGATCAAGGCCGGGCCGATCGACGGGCGCGAATTCAAGACAGAGGAAACGCCCGCCGCGCCTCAACACGCGATGGAATTCGCGCAGGGCCGCGTCGATGCGCGGCACATTGCGGATGCCAAAGGCGATCGTCACGGAGTCATAAGAAGAGGAATCGAGCGGCAGGCTTTCGGCGTTGGCCTGCACGAAATCGAGGATCGACTCATCGCCGAAGCGCTTGCGGGCGCGTTCGCGGCCGACACCGAGCATGTCGCCATTGATGTCGAGGATCGTCACCTCAGCGACACCGCGATCAAATTTTGCGCCGATACGCTTGGCCTGCTCGCCCAGCGAATCGACGATGCGGAACGCGACGTCGCCGGTGCCGCCGGCCACATCGAGATGGCGATAGGGCCGGCCGCGCGAACCCGGCCGCGCATTCAGCGTCGAAACAAGCTCACTTTTCCAAAGCCGATGCAGGCCGCCGGACATGAGGTCGTTCATCAGGTCGTAGCGGGTGGCGACCTTGTGGAAGACGTCGTCGACCATGCCCTGCTTGTCCGCCAGCGGCACGGTGGAAAAGCCGAAATGGGTGTCCGCCGTCGCAGGGCCGCTTTCGGCGCCGATCATCACAGGTCTCCAGTCCTCGCGCCCTCTTAGAGGATGCCAGCGCCGCACGCCATGCGCAGGCCGGCGGCGGGTTAACGCAGGCGACGCAAAGGGACAATGGCGCCCGCCTTTCTTGACCGCCGCATCCCGCGCCCGGAATAAGGTTCCGACAGCAGAGGCGAGGGATGGCTTCTTTCTATGTGCAGGGCTGCTTCGCCCATGCGATCGCGCCCGGCGAGATCGAGATCGTCCCTGATGGTCTGATCGCCATCGCCGATGACGGTCGGATCGAAGACGTCTCCGCGCCCGGTCGACCGGAACATGAGGCGCACGCGCAACGGGCGGCGGCGAGCGGCGCGATCACGAAGCTCGGGCCGCGCCAGATGCTGACGCCGGGCTTCGTCGATCTCCACATCCATGCGCCGCAATGGCCGCAGGCTGGAACCGCGCTGCATCTCAGCCTCGCGGACTGGCTGCGGGGAAAGACCTTTCCGCTCGAAGTGCGCTACGCCGACATCGCGTTTGCGCGGCGCGTCTACGACTCGCTCGTCGACACGTTGATCGCCAATGGAACGACGACCGCGCTCTATTTCGCGACCATTCACGCCGAGGCGTCGCTGGCGCTCGCCGAAATCTGCCTCGCGCGCGGCCAACGCGCCTTCATCGGCAAGGTGGCGATGGACCATCCCGATTCTTGTCCGGTCTATTATCGCGACGCGTCCGCTGCGGAGGCGATTGCGGCGACCTCCGATTTCATCGCGCGGGTCGCCTCGCTGCAGGGCAATGAGAGCAAGCTCGCGCAAGGAGTGATCACGCCGCGCTTCATTCCAAGCTGCACGGACGCGCTGCTCGAAGGTCTTGGCGACCTCGCGCAATCGACCGGCGCTGCGGTGCAGACCCATTGCTCCGAAAGCGACTGGGAAGCAGGCCATGTGCGCGAACGATTCGGCTTAAGCGACAGCCACTGCCTGCATCGCTTCGGGCTGATGACGCGGCGCACGGTGCTGGCCCACTCTAATTTCATCGATGACGCCGACATGGCGCTGATCGCCGAACGCGGCGCCGGCGTCGCCCATTGTCCGCTGTCGAATTTCTACTTCGCCAATTCCGTCTTCCCACTGCGCAAGGCGCTGGAGAAAGGATTGCATGTCGGGCTCGGCACCGACATTTCCGGTGGGCCCAGCCCATCGATGTTCGACGCCTGCCGCATGGCCATCGCCGCGTCGCGGGGACTGAATGACGGGGTCGATCCCGATGTCGCGCCTGAAAGTCGCGGACGGCCGGGATCGTCCATCGATTTCCGGACCGCCTTCTGGCTTGCAACTGCTGGCGGCGGACAGGCGCTCGACGCTCCGATCGGCCAGTTCAAGCCGGGCTATCAGTTCGATGCGTTGCTGCTCGATCCCGACGCACCAGGCTCCAACGTCGTCAGCTTCGACGCGGAGGAGCCGGAAATCCTGTTGCAGAAGCTCATCTACAACGCCGGCCGCGCCAACATCGCCTCGGTCTGGATCGGCGGCCGACAGGTGAGAGGCGAACGCGCATAGACGCGTTGCGGCCGGCCCTGCGAAAGCCTATCTCGCTGGCATGCCCGAGCTTCCCGAAGTCGAAACCGTCCGGCGCGGCCTGCAGCCGGCGATGGAAGGCGCATCCTTCTCGCGCGTCGAACAGAGGCGCGCCGATCTGCGCTTCCCCTTCCCCGAGCGTTTCGTCGAACGCCTGACCGGCCGCACCGTCGTCGCGCTGACGCGACGCGCCAAATATCTCGTGGCGGAGCTCGACGATGGCGCCGCGCTCATCATGCATCTCGGCATGAGCGGGCGCTTCATCGTGCTCGACGGCAAGGGCGGATCGTCCGAACCCGGCGGATTCTATTATGAAGACGGCCGCGACACGACGCATGATCATGTCGTGTTCCATCTCTCGAACGGCGCAACGGTCATCTACAACGACACGCGTCGTTTCGGGCTTATGGATCTTGCCTCGCGCGACAGCCTTGCCGTCAGCAAGCACTTCAAGGGCATGGGTATTGAGCCGCTCGGCAATGAATTCGATGGCGAGGCGGTCGCGCGGCTGTTCGCGGGCAAGAAGGCGCCGCTGAAAGCCGCGCTGCTCGATCAGCGCCTCATCGCCGGGCTCGGCAACATCTATGTCTGCGAAGCCCTGTTCCGCGCCGGTCTGTCGCCGAAGAAACGCGCGGGAATCGTCGCCGACGCCAAGGGAAAAGCGAAGCCGATCGCGCATGAGCTCGCGGCGATCATCCGCGACGTGCTCGGCGAGGCGATCGAGGCCGGCGGCTCGACGCTCCGCGATTATGCGCAGACCGACGGCTCGCTTGGTTATTTCCAGCATCGCTTCCGCGTTTATGATCGGGAGGGCGAGGCCTGCCTGAAGCCAGGCTGCAAAGGCGCCGTAAAGAGGCTGGTGCAGAGTGGGCGCTCCACCTTCTATTGCGGAGTCTGTCAGAAATAGCTCCCGATCATACGGGATCGAGCAGGCGCGGACCTGCGCCGTGTTCGCCAAGCTCGTCACGCGGATTGCGCAGCGGACAGGATTCGATCGAGAGACAGCCGCAGCCAATGCAGTCGCTGAGGTGATCGCGCAGGCGCATCAGACGCGCGATGCGATCATCGAGTTCCCCGCGCCAGCGAGTCGAGATCATCCGCCAGTCCGCCGCCGTCAGCGGCCGATCGTCCGGCAAGGCTGACAGCGCCGCGCCGATATCAGCCAGCGGCACGCCGGCGCGCTGCGCGACCTTGATCACCGCCACCCGGCGCAGCACCTCGCGGCAATAGCGCCGCTGGTTGCCGCCGCTGCGGCGGCTGCGGATCAGCCCCTTCTGCTCATAGAAGTGCAGGGTCGAAACGGCGACGCCGGCGCGTTCCGCCACTTCGCCGACCGAAAGCTCCCGCCCCAGAGATTTTTTCGCCGTCGGCGTCATGGCGCTTGACCTCAATATTACTTGAGGTTCTATAACCTCCGCTCCGTACCAAAGGCAACAGGCGGAGCACATGCCAGACAGGATAAGAACGGCGCTGATCTATGGCAGCGCGCGCGACGGTCGTTTTTGCGACACGGTCGCAAGGTGGGCGGCGAAGGAGATCGCGGCTCGACCCGACTTCGCGCTCGACCTCGTCGATCCCAGGATCGCCGCTCATCATCGCTCATCGGGCGATCTGTTCGCGGATCTCTCGCCGTTGCGCGGCGCGATCGCCGAGGCCGACGCCTATGTCGTCGTGACGCCGGAATACAATCACAGCTTCCCGGCGTCATTGAAGCATCTCATCGACTCCTTCTTCGAGGAATGGCGGGCGAAGCCCGTCGCCTTCATCAGCTATGGCGGGCTGTCCGGCGGCGTCCGTGCGACGGAACATCTTCGTCATGTCTTCGCGGAGCTGCATGCGGTCGGCATCCGCGACGGCGTGAGCTTCGCCTACGCCCGCGCGCGTTTCGACGAAGCCGGCGAGCCGCGCGAAGCGGAGGCGGCGCGCGAGGCGATGCGCGTGATGCTCGATCGCCTCGCCTGGTGGGCGAACGCGCTGCGCAGCGCCCGCGCGACGACGCCTTACGCCCGCACGGCGTGAACCCCTCCCAACCATCAGGGACAGATCATGACCACCGACAATCCTAGCGCGCCAAGCCCCGTCTCCTTCATCAACATCATCACGCTGAAGCCGGGCAAGCTCGATGAGTTCATCGCTATCCAGACCACCGAGCTGCCGAAGCTCGCAGCGAATATCTCGGGCTTTCGTGAAAGCCGGCTGCATCGCTCGCTCGACAAGGATCGCGCGGTGATGATCGCCACCTTTGACACGATCGAGGATCACAAGCGCTGGGTGGCGCAGCCTGAATTCATCGCCCACCGCGCCCGCCTCGCGCCGCTCATCGAAAGCGTCGATAACGGCTATGGTGAACTCGTCTATGAGGGCCGCCGCCCCTAGCTCTCAGACGGCGCGCGGCCTCAATCCAGCCCTGCGCCGCCCGCGTTGCCGGATGCGCCAATCTCCCCTAGAGCCTTTGCGCCTCCAGGGGAGACCAGCGCATGTCCTATGACACCATTCTCGTCGAGACCCGCGGCAAGGTCGGGCTGATCACGCTCAACCGGCCGCAGGCGCTGAACGCGCTGAGCTCGGTGCTGATCGGCGAAGTGAACATGGCGCTCGACGCCTATGAGCGCGACGAGGCGATCGGCTGCATCGTGATCACCGGCTCGCCCAAAGCGTTCGCCGCCGGCGCCGACATCAAGGAGATGCAGGACAAGCGCTATCCCGACGCCTATCTCGAGGACTTCATCACCTCGTGGGATCGTGTTGGCCAGCGTCGCAAACCGATCATCGCCGCAGTCGCCGGCTTTGCGCTCGGCGGCGGCTGCGAGCTTGCGATGATGTGCGATTTCATCATCGCGGCGGATAATGCGAAATTCGGACAGCCCGAGATCAAGCTCGGCGTCATGCCGGGCGCCGGCGGCACCCAGCGGCTGACGCGCTTCGTCGGCAAGGCGAAGGCGATGGAGATGTGCCTCACGGGCCGCATGATGGACGCCGCCGAAGCCGAGCGCGCCGGCCTCGTCTCGCGCATCGTGCCGGTCGATTCGCTTGTCGAGGACGCGGTCAAGACCGCGACCACCATCGCCGAGATGTCGCTGCCGATCGCGATGATGACCAAGGAAAGCATCAACCGCGCTTACGAAACGACGCTCGCAGAAGGCGTTCGCTTTGAGCGCCGCGTGTTCCACGCCATGTTCGCCACCGCCGACCAGAAGGAAGGCATGTCCGCCTTCGTCGAAAAGCGCGCGCCGCGATTCGAGAACAAGTGAGCGATCGCGCATCGCGACGACATGCAGGCAAACGAGACGAGAAACGCGATGACCGAACTTCACGCCGCAGCCGACGCCATCTGCTCCATCAACGACGTGCGCGCCGCGGCGGAACGCATCGCCGGTCACGCCGTGCGCACGCCGCTGTTGCGCAACGCCACGCTCGATGCGCTGACAGGCGGGACGATTCTCATCAAGCCGGAGATGCTGCAGCATATCGGCGCGTTCAAATTCCGCGGCGCCTATAACAGGCTCGTCCAGATCGCGGAAAAAGACAGGCCGAAGGGCGTCGTCGCCTGGTCCTCCGGTAATCATGCGCAGGGCGTCGCCATGGCGGCGAAACTGCTCGGCATGCCGGCGACGATCATCATGCCGATCGACACGCCGGCGATGAAGCTCGCCAACACGCGCGCGCTCGGCGCGATCGTGCGCACCTATGATCGCTACACCGAAAACCGCGAGGCGATCGGAACCCAGATCGCGCACGAATCCGGCGCGACCATCGTGCCCCCCTATGACGATCGCGACATCATGGCCGGGCAGGGCACGCTTGGCATCGAGATCATGGAGGATGCGGGCAAGCAGGGCCTCATCATCGACGACGCCGTGATCTGTTGCGGCGGCGGCGGACTGATCGCCGGCGCCTCGACCGCAATCAAGGCGCTGTCGCCTTCAACGCGCGTCTGGTCGGCGGAGCCTGCGACTCACGACGACACGCGCCGCTCGCTCGAAGCGGGAACGCGCGTCTCCAACGATCCCAAGGCGCGCTCGATCTGCGACGCCATCGTGACGCCGACGCCGGGCGAACTCACCTTCCCGGTCAATCGCGCGCGCCTCACGGGCGGCCTCGCCGTCACGGACAAGGAAGCGCTCGACGCCGTCGCCTTCGCGCGCGACGTGCTGAAGCTCGTGGTCGAGCCGGGCGGCGCGGTGGCGCTCGCCTGCGTGCTGTCGAAGAAGCTCGAGACAAAGGGCAAAACGATCGCGGTCGTCATGTCCGGCGGTAATATCGATCCGGAGACGCTGGCGAAGGCGAAGCGGCTCGCCGCCTGAGCGCGACGCCGGGCGCACTTGCCCGTTCGCGCCGATTGACGACATTGGGGCATGACTGACGTTTCCGAGGCCGGCGTATTCAACGGCCCGTTCACGCGCACCGACGAGAGCCCGCGTCTCCGGCTCGACACGCTGGTGAAATTGCGCTGGCTCGCGGTGGCGGGCCAGAGCGCCGCCGTGCTGATCACCCATCTCGGGCTGCGCTTTCCCGTGCCGCTCGGCTGGTGCTTCCTCGTCATCGCCGTCTCGGCCTGGCTCAACGTCGCGCTGCGCATCCGCTATCCCCTGAGCGTGCGCGTCGGCGAAAACGCAGCGGCGCTGCTGCTCGGCTACGACATCGTGCAGCTCTCGGCGCTGCTCTATCTCACCGGCGGCCTGCAGAACCCGTTCGCGATGCTGCTGCTCGCGCCGGCGCTAATCTCCGCAACGACGTTGCCGCCGCGACTGACGGCGGCGCTTGGCGTGCTGACCGCATGTCTGTCCGGATTGCTCACCATCAGGCACGAACCATTACCCTGGTTTCCCGGCCATACGCTGGCGCTGCCGGCCTCCTATGTCGGCGGCATCTGGATCGCGATCCTGCTCGGCATCGCCTTCACCGGCGTCTATGCCTGGCGCGTGGCGCAGGAGGCGCGCGATCTCGCGCAGGCGCTGGCGGCAACCGAACTTGTGCTGGCGCGCGAGCAGCATCTGTCGCAGCTCGACGGTCTCGCCGCCGCCGCGGCGCATGAGCTCGGCACGCCTCTCGCCACCATTGCGCTCGTCGCGCGCGAACTCGACAAGACCGTGCCGAAGGATGCGCCCTACGCCGACGATATCGCGATCCTGCGCGATCAGGTGGCGCGCTGCCGCGATATCTTGGGGAAACTGACATCACTCGATCATGACACGGGCGATCCCCTGCAGACGCTGACGATCCAGCAGCTTGTCGAGGAGATCATCGAGCCGCTGCGCTCGCCCGAAGTGACGATCGACGTCACGTTCAATGGCGTTGGCGACGCGCCCACCTGCCGGCGCAATCCCGGCATGATGTACGGCCTCGAAAATCTGGTCGAGAACGCTGTCGATTTCGCCGCGGGCCGCGTTGCGATCGAGGGACGCTGGTCGCCGGCCGGCGTCGAGCTGACGGTGCGTGATGATGGGCCGGGCTTCGCGCCCGACGTGCTCATGCGGCTCGGCGAACCTTATCTGCGATCCCGCGCCGACGGGCGCCGGGCCAAGGGCGGAGATGAGGGCGGCGGACTCGGGCTGGGGCTCTTCATCGCGAAAACACTGCTTGAACGGTCAGGAGCTGCGCTCGACATGGCGAATGTCGATCCGCCTGACGCCGGCGCCGTCGTGACGGTCGCCTGGCCACGCGCCCAGTTTGAACGGCGGGGATAAGCGCGCGGCAGGGTTGCGGCCCCTGACTGGATTCCGCCCCGATCTGGGGCCATACCACAGCCGAAGAACGAAGAACCGGCGATCCCCATGACCCCCGATACTGTCCGGCCCGGCCCGGCCCCCAGCCTTCTGATCCTCGACGACGACAAGGTGTTCCTCGAACGTCTCGGGCGGGCGATGGAGGGGCGCGGCTATGCGGTCAGGACAGCCGACAGCGTCGCCGCCGGCCTCGCAGCCGTCGACGTCGATCCCCCGGCCTTCGCCGTGATCGACATGCGGCTCGGCGACGGCAACGGCCTCGACGTCATCGCCCGCCTGCACGAGAAGCGCCCTGACGCCCGCGCCGTAGTGCTGACAGGCTACGGCAACATCGCAACGGCGGTGACGGCCGTGAAACTCGGCGCCTATGACTATATGGCGAAGCCCGCCGACGCCGATGAAATCCACCACGCGCTTATGGGCGTGACAGGTGAGCGCGCGCCTCCGGAAAATCCGATGTCCGCCGATCGCGTGCGCTGGGAGCACATCCAGCGCGTCTATGAGCTGTGCAATCGCAATGTGTCCGAGACGGCGCGGCGGCTCAACATGCATCGCCGCACCTTGCAGCGCATTCTCGCCAAGCGTGCGCCGCGATAACTCAAACTAAAATACCGGAGCGGGCCGAAGCCCGCTCCGTTGTCGTCACTGCTGCGCGGTCTGGCCGTTCAGCAGCGGCGTGATGCGGCGCACGACGACGCGACGATTTTCACGCGCCGCTTCCTGCGTATTGATCTTGAGATATTGCTCGCCGTAGCCCTGCGTCGTCAGATTCTCCGGCGGCACGCCGAAATCCCGCGTCAGCACTTCGGCGACTGATTGTGCGCGACGATCCGACAGCGAGAGATTGTCGATATCGGCGCCGGTCGCATCCGTGTAGCCTTCGACCAGGAACACCTCGTTCGGACTGCGCTGCAACGCCTGACGAATCGCCTGCGCGATCGCGCTCAGCCGCCCGGCCTGATCTTGCGTGACCGTCCATGAGCCGCTGTCGAAATTGATCGTGTCGACATCGACGCTGCGCATATGCGCGCGCAGACCATAGCTATAGCGCACCTGATCGAGCGTGTAGCGCTGCGGCAAAGGCGCGACCGGCGGCGCGACGAGCGTTTCGTAGATCATCGTTTCATCGGCGCGACCGGCGTCGACGACGTAGCGCTCGCGCGGAATCCGCAGCGGAGGCGGCGGCACTTCGACGACATAATCGTCGAAGGTGGTCGCGCGCCGGCCGAGCGAATTGTCGATCAGCACGATCTCGCGTCCATCAGGGAAGCGACGCACGCGGCGCAGCATCCGGCCATCCGCGTCGGTGACGGTGACCACCTGCTCACCGCCCGGCCTGTCATAGACCGCATAGAAGTCGTCGCCGCGACGCTCGGTGCGAACATTGAAGCCGCTGTCGCGGAAGCGCTGATTCTCGTCGCGCTGGATGAAGACCCGATCGCCTTCCTGCACGATGGTGCGACCGGGTTCGCGCACGATCAGCGCATCGCCCTCTCGCACCTCCTGCCGACGCTGGCGAACGTCTTCGAGACGGCGCGCGCCCTCCGCGGCCATCAGGCCGCCTGCCAGACCGGCTGCGACTCCGATCGCCACAGCGCCGGTCCGACCCATGCGCGGGCCGCCGCCCGCAGGCGGCGGCTGGTTGGGTTGGGGCGATAACGCCTGAGCCGGCGGAGCGGCTCCCGGTGGAGGCGGAGGAGGCGCGCCAGCCCCGGGCGGACGCTGGAATTGCGGCTGTGGCGCGGGCGAGGCCTGTGACGGCGGCGGGACGAAGGGCGTCCCGGTTCCCGGCGGTCGCGGCTGGGCGTTCGGCGCGGCCTGCACGGGGGGAGGCGGAGATCCCGGAGGGGAGGTGACAGGGCGCTGAGCCGGCGCAGCCTGCTGGGGCGCTGCGGGGGGAGGAACAGGGGTTGGCTGCGCAGCCTGCGGCGCAGGACGTGGCGCTTGCGGAACGCTTGCCGCTGCGGGCGGCTGCGGCGTCAGATGAGGCGCGGACGCGGCTGGCGGAGGCGCCTGAACAGGCGGTTGCGCGGCGACCGGGGGACGCGGCGGAGCGGCCGGCGGCTGGGGCTGCGCCGATTGCGGGACAGGGCGCGCGGCAGGGGGCGGCGCGCTGGCGGCCGGGGGTTGCGGAGCGGGACGTGGCGCAGGCGCGCTCGCAGACGCCGGAGGCTGTGGAGCCGGATGGGGCGCAGGCGGCGCCGAGGCCGCGGGAGGGGCGGCCGGGCGGGGCGGCTGGACCGCGACGGGAGGATGAGGAGGCGCGGCCGGTGGCTGGGCGGTCTGCGGCGCGGGTCGCGCCGCTGGAGGAGGAGCCGCCGCAGCCGGAGGCTGTGGATGCGGAACGGCCGCCGCCGGCGGAGGCGCCGGAGGATGCGGCGCGCCGGGCGCGCCTTGAGGTCGCGCCCCGCCCCCAGGGCGCTGTTCCTGTTTTTCTCCAGGCTTGCGGCCAGGTTCTTCCTGCTGCGCAAAAGCGAGCGTGTGGGCGAAGATCAACGCGGGCGCCGTGACGCCGGCGAGAAGCCACTTCATCCGGTTGCGCATGAGCATTCCTCCATTGAACTGACGCTTGCGTCCCAACGGGACCAGCGTGTGACTCCGGCGAGCGAAAATAGTGACACGCTGCACATCATCAGCGCGATCATGTCTCGCGACGCTCACCGCATCGATGCGCAAACGATCGACGAATGCGGATGAACCCTTGATGTACAATTCAGTCGCGCGAAAAAAGTTCTGACGCGCGAAACGACGCGTGCGCGCGTTAAAGAATCAAGCGGTTTTGTGGCGATAAAGAGATCGCTATTCCACGATATCGCGCAGCGCTTCTGGATCAATCGCCGTAAGCAGACGACGCGATGATAATTGCGCGAAGGCGATCATCAGCGCGCGTCGACGCGCTGCGGCCAAGGGATGCGACGGCGCCTCGCGAAGCATTTCGCCGCCATATCCGTCAGCGACAATAAGCCCGACATCTGCGGGCACGACGTCCTGCGGAAAATCGACATCGACGGCGAAATAGAATCGATCGCAATAATCACGATAGTCGGGCCATTTCTGATCGACGCGAAAATCCTCCCAGCCCGATTTCACCTCGACAACGACAATCTCGCCGTCAGGCCCCATCGCGAACACGTCGGCGCGGCGGCCGTTCGCAAAGGTCATCTCCGCCACAGTGGCGTAGCCGCGCTGTGCGAGATGACGCGTGACGCCGCGGCATATTTCACGGGTGCGGTCAGGACGGCTGAGCATGGAACAATCATAGAACAAAGCGGCGTCGATGAGAACCCCGAAGCGTTGCGCAGCTTCGAGCATCTTGGCATGATTCGGATGTTGAACCGCCGGCCAATCTGATGACGAAATTCTTTCATGGCGCGCTTGCCACAATCTGCGTCTTTTCTGCGTTCATCTCTTCTCCGCCTGCCTCCGCGCAGGCCTTTCCAGAGGGACAACCCATTCTCGATGTGAGCGAGGTCGCGCTGCTGAAGGAGATCGAAGTTTCGGGCTTCCGCTTCGCGGACGCGATTGGCGCGAAAGACGCCGATTCGCTGGCGTCCTTACAGGACAAAAGCGCAGTCTATCGCGATCTCACACAGACGATCGGCGCCGACGTGACCGGCCTGCGCGCCGAAATGAAGGCCAACGGCCGGCCTCTCTTTGAAGTCACCGACGGCAATGTCGGCCGCGTGATCGATCTGCGCTGGCTGCGTTCGCCCTATGCGCGCATGCGGCTCGTCGGCGTCGTCAACCGCCTCGACAAACGCGATTTTGACGATGTCGAAAGTTGCGGCGAAACACGGCTGATCTATCGCATGGCCTACACGATCGCCGACCCGGCTTTTCCGAAGCCGCTGTCGTCGCGCATGCCGTTCAATCTCAACGTGGTCTATCGCGTGGCGAAGCCGCAGGGCGGCGATTGCGCGGCGGCGGCGCGCGCCTGGATTCCCGAGCGTCGCATCTCGGACACCAAAGAAAAGCTTTCCTTTCTCCGGAATGGCCCGCTCGATCGCGCGCGATTGACGCTGAAGCAGATCGAGCTCAACGCTCAGATCGTGCGATTTCCATCGGGGCAGGAGACCGAGTTCGGCGGTCAGGCTGCTTATGTGCTGCGCATCTTTCGCGCCGACCTGACCGGCGGCGCGCTGAAGCTGACGCCGCGGCCACTGGAAAACACGCCTGATCTCGCGAAACTCGCTGCCGACCAGGCGCTGCGCGCGCGGCTGATCGATTATCTCGCCTCGCATACGGATGCGATCGATCGCGGCGTCTTCACCATCCCCGAGGAGTTTCTCGCGACGAAAGCGATTTCCTATTCGACCTTCGGCAGCGCGCGTCTCGCCAACCATCCCTACGCGCAGCTTCTGAAAGACAGCGATCTCGCAAAAGCCAATTTTGAGAAGACATCCTTCATCAAGACGCCGAAAGCGATGATCGAGCGGCTCGACAATGCGAGTTGCACGGGGTGCCATCAATCGAATGCAACCGCCGGTTTCCATTTTATCGGCTTTGATGACGGTGCGACCTCCAATCTCAATCTCCTGAAGACGGCGGTGTCACCACACTTCTACGCCGATGAGAAAAGGCGCGACGCCTATGTCCGCGCCGTCGCCGCTGGCCGCGAGCCCAATCGCTTCCGTCCGCTCTCCTCGACGCCGCCGGCCGAATGGAATGGCGTGGCGGATGGTCCGCCGCGCTATGCGCCGGCCGCAGCCGGCATGGCCTGTGTCGCCGACTCCGCGAAGGGCGCTTTCGCCAACGGCTGGAACTGTGGCGGCGGCCTCTCCTGCACGACGCTCGGCGCCAACGGCAAGGTTCCCATCGAATTCGGCCAATGTTCGCTGACCGACGAGAAGAAGATCTTCGCGGGCCATGCCTGCTTTGTCGGCGAGATCGTGAACGGCCCTGTCCCCTACAACGACAGATTCAAGATATTGCGGCAGATCAACAGCTTCGCGCCGAAGCCGACGCAGACTCAATATAATTGTCGGCCGCCGAAGATCGGCGTGCCTGCGGGCCTCGCCTACCGGCAATGCACCGAGGACGACAAGAATTTCCGCGGCTTCACGGCGAACGGCAAGCCGCCGCCGGAAATCTGCGGACTTGCCGGCGGCAAGCTGTTCGACGATTGCGTCGCCACCAATAATTTCAACAAATGCCTGCGCGCGAGCGTCGTGCGCGGCGAGCGGCCCGCATGCGGGCGCGACATCTTCTGCCGCGAGGACTATATGTGTCAGGGCATCCCCGACGACACGCCGGGCGTTGAACGCGTGAAGGATTATGGTTTCTGTTCGCCGACCTATTTCCTGTTCCAGATGCGCATCGACGGGCATCCTGATCCGCTGAAGAAAGTCTGAGATGAGTGTGGAGTTAAAGAAGCAGGAAGACGAACCCGAATTGCTGCACGCCGTCGCGGACAACGTGATGACAATCACATTGAATCGTCCCCGCACGCGCAATGCGCTGACCTACGCCATGTATGAGGGCGTCGCCTCGTTGTGCGCCGAGGCGTTGAATCGCGAAGATGTGCGCGCGATCATCCTGACGGGCGTTCCCCGGGCTTTCGCCGCCGGCACGGACATCGCCCAGTTCCGCGATCTCAGGACGCGCGAGGACGCGCTCGCCTACGAGGCAAAGATCGAGCGGGTTGTCCGCCAGATCGAGGATTGCGCTCGACCCACCATTGCGGCGATTTCCGGCGCCTGCACAGGCGGCGGGGCGATGCTCGCGGTCGCCTGCGACCTCCGAATTGCGACGCGTGATGCGCGCATCGGCTTTCCCATCGCCCGCACGCTCGGCAATTGCCTTTCGGTCGCGAACTATGCGCGGCTGGAAAGCCTGATCGGCGCGGCGCGGGTCAAGGACCTCGTCTTCACAGCGCGTCTGATCAGCGGCGAGGAAGCCGCGAACGCGGGCTTCGTCAGCGAGACTGTGGACGATCATGCGACCCTTATGGCCCGCGCCCGCGAGCTCGCGCTGACCATCGCCGGCCATGCGCCGCTGACGCTGCAGGCGACGAAGACGGCGCTGCATCGTCTGCGCCGTCGCGCGGCTGAAGTCGATGGAGATGATCTCGTCACCGCCTGCTACCTCAGCGAGGATTTCCGCGAGGGCATCGAGGCTTTCCTCGCCAAGCGTCAACCGGCATGGCGGGGCAAATAGGTTGTTCAGGCTGCATTCAGCGGCGAACCGGCCACAGTCGCAAATCCTAGGAGTTTCGCGCTGCGGCGCGGCAGGGGAGTTCTTATGTCCGCCGAGATGCACATCTATCGCGACACCTGGGCCTTCGACGAGAAGGTGTGTCCCTGCGACGCCCATCTCATGGAGTTCATTGCAGATCGCGACATCTGCGATGCCGCGATCTACCATTTCGGCACCGGTGGCCATCATCTCGTGGGGCTGCGCTGCAGCCAGGACGGCCGCAACAACAGCGTGCTCGCGATCACCGCGTCGCCGACCGAGTATGACGAGTACGTCAAGCTGTTGATCGCCAATCCCAAGCTGGCGCGGACCTATATTGCCTATTTCGGCGACATCTACATGCTGAACGAGAAGCTGATGCCGCGCTTCGACGTGGTCACGCTGTTTCATTCGCGCGAATTCCGCAGCGAGAAGAATGACGCCTATGGCGCGCTCACCGATCTCGACGTGATGAAGCTGCTCGCCGGCCGCGCCAATCCCGGCGGCCATATCCTGTTCTATACAGGCTCCTTCGCCTACAGCCTGGCGACGGCGGACATCGATGCGCTGAAGGCGACCGGCGCGGTCGAGGAAGTGGGAATGTTCAAGACGCTCCGCGTCTTCCGCCGCACCGATAAGGCGATCTAGGACTTGCGCAACTCTTTGTCGGTCAGGCGGAACCAGATCGGAATGCACAGACCGATCGACATGAAGCGCGCGATATGGTGCGCGACCACATAAAGGGGATCATAGGCGAGTGACATGGCGAGCAGCGTCATCGCCTCAACGCCGCCCGGCGCGAAGGCGAGCAAGGTCGCGCCGATGCTGATATTGATCAGCCAGCTCGCGGCGAGCGCGCATAGACCCGCCACGATCCCGCCGATGATAAAGCTGGCGGCGCTGGCGGCGGCGTAGTCGAACACGGCCTTCCACGACAGGCCGCGCGTGCGCGTCGCGATCATGACGCCGACGAGCACGAAGCCGCCAATCGCGATCGGCATCGGCGTGTAGCCGCTGACATATCCGCCGCCATGCAGGAAGGCGCCGAACAGAGCGGCGCCCAGCATCGCCGCGGCCGTGATCTTCAGCTTGTTCAGGGCATAGCCGCAGATGGCGCCGCCGACGAGCATGAGGACAAGCGTCCCCCAGCTCATCTGCGTCAGAGCCAATAGCGACGAGCCTTGCCCACCCTCGATCCAGGCGATCAGCCCCGGCAGCAGCGCCACCAGAATGAACAGGCGCGTCGTCTGCACGACGGCGACGCCGAGCACGTCGCCGCCGCGGGCGGCGGCGATCGCGAGCGCCGTCGACAGTGCGCCAGGCGCCGCGGCAAGCATCGCATCCTCGCGCGTCCAGCCATGGACCTTCGTCAGCCAGAGCGACGAGAAGTAGATGATCGCAACAATACTGATCGCGAGCACGAGGAAACTCAGCGGCACCTTGCCGAGCAGCGCGACCGTCTCGGGCGTGACGCCGGCGCCCATCGACGTCCCGGTCATCAAGAACGCGACATCGCGCAGGCGCGGATGCATCTCGGGCATCGGCCGGATCAGCGCCGACATCATCGCGCCGAGCATGCTGCCTGAAATCCAGGGCGCCGGCAGATCGAGCTGGAAGAAAAGAAGCCCGCCGAGAAAGGCGCAGATGATGGCCGGGATCAGTTCGACGAAGGAGTGCGAGATGGGCCGCAGCGACGCCAGCAGGCGTTCGGCCGACTTCCTCACGTGAGGAAGCCGGCGATGCGCCGCACCGTCTCCTCGATATGATCGCTCCGGCGCGCAAAGCAGAGCCGGAGATATTTTTCGGCGCCAGGCCCAAACGCAGAACCCGGCGCAAGGCCGACGCCGGCCTTGTCGATCAGCTCCTTCGCCAGCGTCATCGAATCCTCGAAGCCCGCGACGCTGAAGAAGAAATAGAAAGCGCCGTTGGTGCGCGCGAAGGAAATCCGGTTCGACGAGCCCAAGCCGTTTTCGAGCAGATCGCGATTGGTTCTGGCGCGCGCGATCTGATGTTCGAGGAAACTCTCACCGCGCTCCAGCGCCGTGATCGCCGCGCGCTGCATGAACGTGGCGACGCCCGAGGTCGAATACTGGATGAGATTTTCGACGACCGCGCCGAGCTTCGGCGACGTTTCGAGCCAACCGATGCGCCAGCCCGTCATCGCCCAATTCTTCGAGAAGGTCTGGACGAAGATGATCCTGTCGTCCTCAGCCATGACATCGTGGAACGAAGGCGCGCGCGCCGAGCCGTCGAAGACGAAGCGGCCATAGATCTCATCGGCGATGATCCAGAGACCATGCTTGCGGGCGAGGGCGAGAATTTGCGCGAGTTCGTCGCGCGTGGCCGTCCAGCCGGTGGGATTCGCCGGCGAATTGATGAAGAGCGCGCGTGTGCGCGGCGTGACCGCGGCGGCGAGGCGATCGAGATCGAGCGTCCAGGCGCGATCCTTCAATTCCATTTTCACCGGCACGGCCTTGGCGCCATTGAGCTCCATGGCGGCGCGGAAATTCGGCCAGGCGGGCGTCGGCAGCAGAACCTCGTCGCCCGCGCCAGCGACCATCCGGAGGGCGATCTGCACCGCCTGCATGCCGCCGCCGGTGACGAAGAAGCGCTCCGGCGAGAACGATCCGCCATAAACGCGCGTGTGATAATCCGCGAGCGCCTGCCGCAGTTCAGGAATGCCACGCTGATAGGTGTAGAAGGTCTCGCCGGCCGCGAGCGCCCGCGTCGCCGTCTCCGAAATGAAGGAGGGCGTCGGCAGATCGCCTTCGCCGACCCAAAGCGGGATCAGACCTTCGCGGCCCCAGCCATAGTCGCGCACCTCAACGATGCCGCTCGGCGGCGCTTCACGCGCTTCGGCGCGCAGCGATTCGATCAAGGGGTCGGAAGGCGTTTTGACGGCCGCAAGAGACATCAGCGGAAGATCCGGGAGCAGATCAGGCCGCTTATCGGGCGTCGCCGGGAACCGCAACGGAAAAGCCCCGGGACGCGTCCGGGGCCGGGCGGCCATGCGCAGCGCGCAATCTACTTCTTCAGGAGGTCGCGGATTTCGGTCAGCAGCTTCTCTTCCGCAGTCGGCTCCGGCGGGGCGGGCGGCGCCTTCGGCTCCTCCTTCTTGATCCTGTTCATGGTCTTGACCACCCAGAACAGCGCAAAGGCGACAATGATGAAATTGATCGCCAGCGTGACGAAGTTGCCCCAGCCGAGCACGACAGCTTGCTTTTTCGCTTCCGCGAGGCTCGTGCCGGCGGCGACGGTTCCCTTCAGCACGATGTACATGTTGGTGAAGTCGACGCTGCCAGGCAGCGAGATGATCGGCATGATGATGTCGCCGACCATGGATTCGACGATCTTGCCGAAAGCGGCGCCGATGATCACGCCGATGGCGAGATCGACGACATTGCCCTTCATTGCGAAGTCTCTGAACTCCTTCAGCATTCGCGTCTCTCTCCCCAATCGCCCGCCGATCCGCGCCGGCCGCCCCACCTTAGCCGCCTTCCCCAAGCAATGGGAACCCCGCCGGCTTGACGGCCCATCGGCGATGGCGATGCTGCGCCGCGCGACGACCGGATCAATCGAGAGGAACAGCTTCATGCATGATTTCGCAGTCGTCGCCGGCAGCAGGGATGCCGGACGGCGCGGATCGTTCGATCACTATGGCGTGCGGATCGGCCGCAGGAGCTACGATCTCGCCGCGATCTCGGAGATCGTGCTGCCGTCGCCGGGCCGAACGCCGCGCGGGTTGATGGCCGCGCTCGCAGCGGCCGGCGGAGCGGCGCTCGGCGGACTGTTCGGCCGGGCGCTTGGCGCGGGAATCGGCGCGGCGGCGGGCGCGCTCAGCGCCGATCTCGGCCGCAGCAAGACGCATGCGGCGCTTGTCTTTCGCGATGGCCTTGTTCTTCTCATCGCGCTCGACGCCCCGGCGGCTGGCGCGCTCGCGATGATGCGCGACGCGCTCGCCGATCTCAGGCGAAACGCCGGACGCGGCGCGCTGCCGCCTCGCATCCCGCTCAGGCGACCGGCGGAGACATCGCCTGCCTTTGCGGCGCGCGCCGAACTCGATCGCGCTGGGAAGGCGGCGAAGGCGGCGGCGCATGCCGCATTCAAGGCGCTCCGCCGCGTCGATCTCACGCCGATCAATCCGCTGCGTCGCCGCCGCCAGGCGTGACCGCGATCCGAAACGCCCGCATTTCGCGCCGCTCGGGAGTGAGATAATCTGCGCGCCATGCGGCCCGCAGACGCTCCGGGAATTTCATCATGATCGCCGGCTGGGCGGTCATTCTGGTCGCCCTCACCTATCTGAGCGCTCTGTTCGCCGTTGCGCATTTCGGCGACACCTCCGGCCGGCGTCTGTTCAACGGTCCGGCGCGCGGCTCGATCTACGCGCTCGCCATCGGCGTCTATTGCACCTCCTGGACCTTCTATGGCTCGGTCGGGCTCGCTTCGCGTCAGGGGCTCAATTTCCTCGGCGTCTATGTCGGGCCGATTCTCGTCTTCACCTTCGGCTCCGGACTTCTGCGACGCATCGTGACGCTTGCGAAAGCGCAGAACTCGACCTCGGTCGCGGACTTCATCGGCGCGCGCTATGGCAAGAGCGAGCGCGTGGCGGCGATCGTCTGCCTGCTGCTCGTCATCGGGACGGTTCCCTATATCGCGCTGCAGCTCAAGGCGATCTCGGCGTCGCTCGCGACCATTCTCGAGGCCGTCGACGGCCACGGCTATCGCAATGCGCCGCTGCCGTTCGGCGATCTCGCGCTGTTCACGGCGCTGTTGCTCGCCTTCTTCACCATGCTGTTCGGCACGCGCCATATCGACGCGACCGAACATCAGGACGGGCTCGTCATCGCAATCGCGACGGAGTCGATCGTCAAGCTGCTCGCTTTCCTCGCCGTCGGCGTACTGATCGTCTTCTTCGTCTATGACGGCTTCGGCGATCTGATCTCCAAGGGCGCGCCGCCAATCGATCTGACGAGCCTGATCGCACGCACGCCAAGCACGTCGTCCTGGCTGTCGATCACGCTGATCTCGACCTGCGCCGCGCTGCTGCTGCCGCGTCAATTCCACACCGCAGTCGTCGAGAACCGAGACCCCGCCGATGTCGATCGCGCCGCCTGGGCGTTTCCTCTCTATCTCGTCGCCATCAACATCTTCGTCGTGCCGCTGGCGCTTGCTGGATTGCATTATTTCCCCGATGGCGCGATCGACCGCGACATGACGGTGCTCGCTTTGCCGTTGGCGACAAGCCATAGCGGTTTCGCGCTGATCGCCTTTGTCGGCGGCTTCTCGGCCGCAACCGCGATGGTGATCGTGGAATGCGTGGCGCTCGCGATCATGGTCTCGAACCATGTGGTGCTGCCGCTCTGGCTGCGGCGAGGCCTGATCTTCGGCGTCGTCGACCGTGAAGCGCAACGCTCGTCCGCCGGCGATCTTGGCGCGCTCGTGCTCATCGCGCGACGCGGCGCCATCGTGATCGTGCTGCTGCTCGGCTATATCTATTATCGCACGGCCGGCGAAAACGAGCTCGCCTCGATCGGCCTCACCTCGTTCGCCGCCGTCGCGCAGATCGCGCCGGCGTTCATCGGGGCGCTGTTCTGGCGACGCGCGACATCGACCGGCGCCACCGCCGGCATGGTCGTCGGTCTTCTGATCTGGAGCTATACGCTGCTTCTGCCGAATTTCGCGTCCGTCAATCCGACGATCAGCGCGATCATCGAATCAGGTCCTTTTGGAATCGCGGCCCTCAAGCCGACGGCGCTTCTGCCGCTCGATGTCGACACGCTGACCCATGGCGTGATCATCAGCCTGTCGTTCAATACCCTGTTCTTCGTAGCAGGCTCGCTGACGCGGCCAGCGACATCGCTCGAACGGGCGCAAGCGAATCTGTTCGTCGGGCCCGACGGCGCGCCGATCACGCAAGGCTTCCGCCTCAGGCGCGCTGCGATCACCATGGGCGAATTGCAGACGGCGATCGCGCGCTATCTTGGCGAGGATCGCACGAAAGGCGCCTTCGAAGCCTATGCGCTCGAACGCGGCTTGCCGCCAGACCCTCGCGTCGGCGCCGATCCGCACATGATGCAGTTCGGCGAAAGGCTGCTTGCGTCTGCGATCGGCGCGGCGTCATCGCGGCTCGTGCTTTCTCTCCTGTTGCGGCGACGCACGTCGTCGGGGCAGGGGGCGATGAAGCTGCTCGACGAAGCCAGCGCCGCGATCGAATACAACAGGGACATCTTGCAGAACGCGCTCGATCATGCGCGCCAGGGCATCACGGTGTTCGACCGCGACATGCGGCTGATGTGCTGGAATCGCGAATTCGGCGCGATCTTCGACCTGCCGCCTGACATGGTTCGAGTCGGCGTCGGGCTCGACGAGATCGTCGCGCACAATGCGGCGCGCGGAGTCTATGGCGAGGGCTCGCCGCCGGAAATCGCGGCGCGACGCTTCGATCGTTTTATTCACACGGCGGAGCCCGATCGCCTGAAGATATATCCCAGCGGGCGCGTCATCGAGATCCGCTCCAGCAAGCTGCCCGATGGCGGCATGGTGGCGACCTATACCGACATTTCCGACCGCGTGGAGGCGGAGGAGGCGCTCGCCTCTGCGAATGAAACGCTGGAAGGACGCGTTCGTGACCGCACCGAGGAGCTGATGCGGGTCAACGCCGAGCTCGAGCGCGCCAAGGGCGAAGCCGAGGAAGCCAATCGCTCGAAGACTCGCTTTCTTGCAGCCGCGAGCCACGACATCCTGCAACCGCTCAACGCCGCGCGTCTGTTCGCGACGTCGCTGGTGGAGCGAGATCGCCAGGCGGGGGATGCAGGGCTTGCCGACAATGTCGATGCGTCGCTGGAGGCGGTCGAGGACATCATTTCGGCGCTGCTCGAAATTTCGCGGCTCGACGCCGGCGCGATGAAGGCTGAACTGTCGGGCTTTCGTCTCGACGAACTTACGCGTCAGCTTGAGCGTGAATTTGCGCCGCTCGCGGCGGAGAAAGGCATCAAGCTGCGCTTCGTGCATTCCTCCGCATCGGTGCGCAGCGATCGCAGGCTGGCGCGGCGGCTTCTGCAAAATCTCATCTCCAACGCGATCAAATACACGCCGCGAGGCGGCGTGCTGATCGGCTGCCGGCGCGGGCGCGGGCGCATTCGCGTCGAGGTGCGGGATACGGGCCTGGGCATTCCCGCCGCAAAACAGAAGACGATCTTCCGCGAATTCCAGCGGCTTGACGAAGGCGCGCGCGCGGCGCGCGGACTTGGGCTCGGCCTCTCCATCGTGGAGCGCATCGGCCGCGTGCTCAATGCGCCGGTGCGCGTGCGGTCCGCCGTCGGGCGCGGCTCGGTGTTTTTCTTCGAATTGCCTCTGACGAAATCGCTGCCGGCCGCAACGACGGCGAGCTTCGCGCCTCCGCGGGCGCTCGCGCCGCTCTCCGGCATGACCGTGCTCGCCATCGACAATGAGCCCGCCATTCTCGAAGGCATGCGCGCGCTGCTGGAAGGCTGGGGCTGCGCCGTGATCACCGCGAGCGGATCGAAGGACGCCGCGTCCGCATTGAAAGAGCCGCATGCGCCACTGAACGCGCTGATCGTCGATTATCATCTCGACGACGAGAACGGTGTCGACGTCGCGATGCGCCTGCGCTGGCGCGAGGGGCGCGGACTTCCCGTCGTCATGCTCACCGCCGATCGTTCGCCTGAAGTGCGCGATCTCGCGATCGAGAAAGGCATTCACGTATTGCAGAAGCCGCTGAGACCCGCTGCGCTGCGCGCGCTGCTGGCGCAATGGCAGGCGACCCAGGCGGCGGCCGAGTAACCGCGCTAGATCACGCCGCATTTTGATTGAATCAATCAAAATGCGGGAACGTGATCGATTCCAAGTTTAGAGCATGGCTTTTGCAGAGCGAACGCTCGCGTTCGTCTCGGAAAAACCGGTATCCACTTTTTCGCGCCATGCTCTAAAGCGCAGCCATCATCTTGAATTGCGGCCGCGGCGCCGATTGGAACAGCGCCGCAGCAAGCGGCGACGGCGGATCACGATCGGGCGTGACAAGACCGACGAGTCGCCCGACCTCGGGCTGAATCAGCGGCAGCGCGCGAACGCCTGCGGGCGGATCGATCGCCTCCAGCAACGGGCGCGGCACGACGCTCGACCATAAGCCCGAGCCCACCTGCGTGCAAAGATTGATGATCGAATTGGTCTCGAAGGCGGGTCGCGGATTCTTTCCGATCGATTTGAAAACGGAATCAACGATGCGGCGGTTCTGCATGTCGGGCGTGAGCAGGCAGAGCGGCGTATCGGCCGCCTCCGCCCATGTGACGTCGGCGCGATCGCGGAAAGGTCCGTCCGACGGAGTCAGCAGCAAGTAATTCTCGGTGTAGAGCGGCTTCGGGCGCACGCGCTCCAGCGGCTCATTGTCGAGATAGGTGAGCGCGATATCGAGCTCGAATTGGTCAAGTCCGCGCTGGATATCGATCGAGGTCAATGACAGCACGCGGATCGTGGCGCCGGGGAAGCGCGCGGTGAAAGGCGCGGTGATTTGCGGCGTCACCGGCAGCGCGGTCGGGATCACGCCGAAGCGCAAAAGACCCGTCAGGCCGCGCTTGATCTGGTCGACATCCGCGCGCAGCGCATCACGCTCGGCGAGAATGCGGCGCGCCCGTTCGAGAATGCGCTCGCCATCCTCTGTGAAGCCTGAGAAGCGATGCCCACGCTCGACGATGAGCACGCCGAGCTCCTGTTCAAGCTCCCGAACCCCCGCCGAAAGCGAAGGCTGCGCCACGTTCACGCTCGCCGCTGCGCGCCCGAAATGCTTCTCGCGCGCCAGCGCGACGAGATATTCAAACTGCCTCAGGAGCATAAGCAGGAGTCGGCGCCGTCCATCACAAGATGATCGCGGCGCCCACGCCGCGACGTCAAGCCGTCGCGGATTGTGCGATCACCTTGGCGCGCCAGGGTTTGAGCACGGCGATCGCCAGCACGGCGGCGAGGATGTTCGCGCCGGCGGCGATGAGAAACACGGTATCCCATGTTCCCGTCGCTTCCTGGATGCGGTTGGTGAATGGCGTCAGCAAGGCCGCCGTTCCCTTCGCCGTATAGAGAAGGCCGGCGTTGGTGGCGGCGAATTTCGAGCCGAAGGTGTCCGTGCAGGTCGATGGGAAGAGCGAATAGATCTCGCCCCAGGCAAAGAACACGAAGCCCGACAGGAGCACGAACCAGAGCGGATCATGGCCCCAGAGGTAAAGGAGATAGATGCCGATTCCCTCCATCGCGAAAGCGATGAACATGGTGTTCTCGCGGCCGATATGATCCGACACCCAGCCGAAGAACGGCCGCGTCAAACCGTTGAGGATGCGATCTACGGTCGCGGCCCAGGTCACCGCCGTCATTTGCAGCGCGAAGATCGAAACCGACGTATCGGCGATCTTCAATGTCGAAGCGATCGGCTTGAGGTTCGCGGTGACCATGAGACCGCCGGCGCCGACGATGACGAACATGAAATACATCAGGATGAAGACAGGCTGGCCGCGCGCCGCGACGATGCCGCCGCCGATGATGAAGATCGCGGCCGCGAGGACAAGCTGGAAATAGAACAGGTGGCCTGTCCACCACATTGCGACGCCGACGAGTCCGATCGCGGCCACAGCCGCGATCCACCAATTCGTCGGCCCGATGATCTCGTTCGGCGCATACATGCGCCGGGTCTGTATGACATTCGCATTGGCTGCGGTCGCAGGCGCCTCGCCCTTGTCGGGCGCGCGCAGGAAGAAGGCGAGAATGACGATGATGATCCCCTGGCCGACGCCGAACACCAGGAAGGTGTGCTGGAATCCGCTCGACTGGATCATGTTCTGGATCGGCGCGACGGTCAGCGCCGAACCCGCTCCGAATCCTGCGGCGGTCAGACCCGCTGCGAGGCCGCGGCGATCCGGAAACCATTTCAGCGCATTGCCGATGCAGGTGCCGTAGACCGCGCCGGCGCCGACGCCGCAGACGATCATCGCGGCGTAATAACCGTCGAGGCCGCCGAGCGAGGTTGCGCGCGAGGTCATCCACCAGCCGACGCCGCAGAGAACGCCGCCGACGGCGATCACTGCGCGCGGACCGTAGCGATCGACGAACCAGCCCTCGATCGGCACGAGCCAGGTTTCGAGCAGCACGAACAAGGTGAAGGCGACCTGGATGTCGGACGCCTTCCAACCGAACGTCTTCTGGATATCCGGAACGAAGAAGGTCCAGCCATACTGATAGTTGGCGATCATCACCATGGCGATGACGCCCAGGACAAGCTGCAGCCAGCGATAGGAATCCGACGCTTCGGCAGCGTGCGCGCCGGCCTTTATGTCGACTGAAGCCATATTCCGTCCCTACGGTTGCAAAGCGATCGCGGCCGAAGAGCGCGGCATGTCATGAAGAAGGGCGTCATGCCGGCGCGTGCGCCGATCATGATCCGCCCAGAGAGAGGGAGGCTGACCATTTTGGCGTCTCCGCCAAGCATGGCGTTCAATGCATCCACAACAGCGCGCTTCGACCCGTCTGGCCGGTATCCTTGAGCGCGGCGATGGCCGTTCTCGGTCCAGCCTTATCCCGCGAGGCTAAGCCAAACTTATATTGGTATGCAATATGCCTTTATATGTGCGTCGCACCAAATCCCGTTTGCAAAATGGGCTTTGCGCTGTGGTGCTTCTTTCTCTATATGGCATGCCAGAAACCAGCGCCGCCCGAGCAAACGAGGCGGCTCGGGGAGGCAGGGCCATGGCGGGCGCCAAGCTCGAAATTCAGCCGATCGAAGAGGTCCAGAGCCTCAAGACGCGCACTTATGAAGCGCTGAAGTCGGCGATCAGCGCGATGAAGATCTATGACGAGGACGCCGAACTGCGTCTCGACGAGCGCGCATTGTCGCTGCAATTCGGAGTGAGCCGCACGCCGCTGCGCGAAGCGCTGGCGCAACTCGAGCAAGAGGGCCTCGTGCGCATCGCGCCGCGTCGCGGCATCTTTATCGTGCGCAAGACGAAGACCGAAATTCTCGAAATGATCACGGCCTGGGCCGCGCTTGAAAGCATGGCGGCGCGGCTTGCGACGCAGGTGGCGTCGGACGCCGACATCGCGAATCTGCACGGCCTCGTTGACACGTTCACGAGCGCCGAAGTCGGCGCGCATATGGGCGAATATTCCGACGCCAACATCCGTTTTCATCAGGCGATTATCAATCTCTCCGGCTGCAAGCTGATCGCCGACATCACCAACGGGCTGTTCCTGCATGTGCGCGCCATTCGCCAGCGCACGATTTTTGAAAAAGATCGCGCGCGCCGCTCGATCGTCGATCACAAGGAGATCGTCGAAGCGCTGGAGACGCGCAACAGCGAGCGCGCCGAGCGTCTCGTGCGCGAACATACGCTGAAATTGCGCGATCACGTCGAACAGTTCGTCAAGCTCGATTGAATTCAGAAACAGCATCCAAAGAAGCGAGGAAGCGCCATGTCGACCGCCTTGAAGAGCGAAAGCGCCGCTGCGCCAGAGCGCGAACTCACGGACGGCTTCAATCTTGTTATCGAAGCGCTCAAACTCAACGACCTTACGACGATTTATGGGGTTCCGGGGATACCGATCACGGATTTTGGTCGGATGGCGCAGGCGGCGGGATTGCGGGTGCTGTCGTTCAGGCACGAGCAGAATGCCGGTTATGCCGCCTCGATCGCGGGATATCTCACGAAGAAGCCGGGCGTGTGCCTGACGGTGTCGGCGCCGGGGTTTTTGAACGGGCTGACGGCGCTCGCGCATGCGACGACGAACTGCTTTCCCATGATCCTGATCTCGGGCTCATCTGAGCGCGAGATCGTCGATCTGCAGCAGGGCGATTACGAGGAGATGGATCAGCTCGCGATCGCCAAGCCTCTGTGCAAGGCGGCGTTCCGGGTGCTGCATGCGCAAGATATCGGGATTGGATTGGCGCGCGCCATTCGCGCCGCGGTGTCGGGCCGTCCGGGCGGCGTCTATCTCGACCTGCCGGCCAAACTGTTCGGCCAGGTGATGGATGCGGAGGCGGGAGCAAAGTCGCTGGTCAAGGTGGTCGACGCGGCCCCGGCGCATATCCCCTCGCCGGAGTCGGTGAAGCGCGCGCTCGACGCTTTGAAGACCGCGAAGAAGCCGCTGATCATTCTGGGCAAGGGCGCGGCCTATGCGCAGGCGGATGACGCCATCAGGGAGCTCGTGGAAAAGAGCGGCGTTCCCTTCCTGCCCATGAGCATGGCGAAGGGATTGCTGCCGGATGCGCATCCGCAATGCGCCGGCGCCGCGCGCTCGACGGTCCTTAAAGACAGCGACGTCGTGATGCTGATCGGCGCGCGCCTCAACTGGCTGTTGTCGCACGGCAAGGGCAAGAGCTGGGGAGATCATCCCAAGACCTTCATCCAGATCGACATCGAGCCGAAGGAGATGGATTCCAACGTCGGCATCGCAGCCCCCGTGGTCGGCGACATCGGCTCCTCGGTCGCGGCGCTGATTGAAGGCATGGGCTCCAACTGGCCAAAGGCGCCGGCGGAATGGACCTCGGCGGTGGCGAAGAAGCGCGAGGAGAATGTGGCGAAGATGGCGCCGCGCCTCATGAACAACAATTCGCCGATGGACTATCACGGCGCGCTCGGCGTGCTCAAAACCATCATCGCGGAGCGGCCGGACGCCATTCTCGTCAATGAAGGCGCCAACACGCTCGATCTCGCCCGCGGCGTCATCGACATGCACCAGCCGCGCAAGCGCATCGATGTCGGCACCTGGGGCGTGATGGGGATTGGCATGGGCTACGCCATCGCCGCCGCGGTCGAGACCGGCAAGCCGGTGCTGTGCGTCGAGGGCGACTCAGCCTTCGGCTTCTCCGGCATGGAGGTCGAGACCATCTGTCGCTATGGGCTGCCGGTCTGCGTGGTGATCTTCAACAATGACGGCATCTATCGCGGCACCGACGTCAATACGGCGGGCGATGATCCCGCCACCACCGTCTTCGTCAGGGGCGCGCGCTACGACCGCATGATGGAGGCGTTCGGCGGCGTCGGCGTCAACGCCACCAATCCCGATGAACTCAAGCGCGCGGTCAATGCGGCGATGGATTCCGGCAAGCCGACGCTGATCAACGCCGTCATCGATCCCGCCGCGGGATCTGAATCCGGCCGCATCGGCAATCTCAATCCGCAAAGCGCACTCAAGAAGAAGTAAGGGGAGCTGATCATGAAAGCGCTCGCAGGCGTCAAGATCCTTGATTTCACCCATGTGCAGTCGGGTCCGACCTGCACGCAGCTGCTGGCCTGGTTCGGCGCCGACGTGATCAAGGTCGAGCGCCCCGGCGTCGGCGACATCACCCGGGGCCAGCTCAGGACATTCCCAAGGTCGACAGCCTCTATTTCACGATGCTGAACCACAACAAGCGCTCGATCACGCTCGACACCAAGAACCCCAGGGGCAAGGAAGTCCTCGAGCGCCTGATCAGGGAGTGCGACGTGCTCGTCGAGAACTTCGGACCCGGCGTGCTCGACCGCATGGGTTTCCCCTGGGAGACGATCCACAAGCTCAATCCGAAGATGATCGTCGCCTCGATCAAGGGGTTCGGCCCCGGTCCTTACGAGGACTGCAAGGTCTATGAGAATGTCGCGCAATGCACCGGCGGCGCGGCCTCCACGACCGGCTTCCGCGAGGGGCCGCCGCTCGTCACCGGCGCACAGATCGGCGACAGCGGCACCGGCCTTCATCTCGCGCTTGGCATTGTGACCGCGCTCTACCAGCGCACCCATTCCGGCAAGGGCCAGAAGGTCACATGCGCCATGCAGGACGGGGTTCTCAATCTCGCGCGCGTCAAACTGCGCGACCAGCAGCGCCTCGCCCATGGGCCGCTGAAGGAATACAGCCAGTATGGCGAGGGCATTCCCTTCGGCGCCGCCGTGCCGCGCGCCGGCAACGATTCAGGCGGCGGCCAGCCCGGCCGCATTCTCAAATGCAAGGGATGGGAGCAGGACCCCGACGCCTACATCTACTTCATCACCCAGGCGCCGGTGTGGGAGAAGATCTGCGACGTGATCGGCGAACCGACCTGGAAGACCGATCCCGAATATTCAACGCCGCCGGCGCGCCTGCCGAAACTCAACGCCATCTTCGCGCGCATCGAACAATGGACCATGACCAAAACCAAGTTCGAGGCCATGGACATCCTCAACGAGTTCGACATTCCCTGCGGGCCGATTCTCTCAATGAAGGAATTGATCGAGGACAAGTCGCTGCGCGCCACAGGCACGGTCGTCGAGGTCGATCACCCCACCAGAGGCAAGTATTTTTCCGTCGGCAATCCGATCAAGCTCTCCGACAGCCCGGCCGACGTCAAACGCTCGCCCCTGCTCGGCGAACACACCGACGAAATCCTCGCATCCGTCCTCAAATACTCGCCCACAGAAATCGCAGCTATCAAAGCCGCAGGCGCAACAGAGGCGGCGCCGAAGAAGGTCGCGGCGGAGTGAGGATGTCATCCCGGGCGCGCTGCAACACGCAGTGTTGCGGCGCAGACCCGGGACCTTGTCCCGAATAAGGCTCATTCTGCAAACGATCCCGGGTCTGCGCAGCGGCATTTCACGCCGCAGCGCGCCCGGGATGACAGAAACGGGGAAATCACATGCGCATCGTCGTTCACGGCCAGGAAGCGTTCGGCAAGGCGGTTCTCGAAAAGCTGCTGGCGCGCAACGAGAATGTCGTCGGCGTGTTCTGCGCGCCCGACAAGGAGGGCCGTCCCCAGGACCCGCTGAAAACCTTCGCGTTGGAGAAGGGCTTGCCGGTCCACCAGCCGAAAAGCTGGAAGACGCCGGAAGCGCTCGAACTGATGAAATCGTTCAATCCCGACGTCTGCATGATGGCCTATGTCACGCTGTTCGTGCCGCAGCTCGTGATCGACGCGCCGAAATTCAACACTTTCCAGTATCATCCCTCGCTGTTGCCGCTGCATCGTGGTCCGTCCTCGATCAACTGGCCGATCGCCATGGGATCGAAGAAGACAGGCCTCACCATCTTCTGGCCCGACGAAGGTCTCGATGAAGGGCCGGTGCTCCTGCAGAAGGAAGTCGACATCGGCCCTGACGAAACGCTGGGCGACGTCTATTTCAAGAAGCTCTTCCCGATCGGCGTCGACGCCATGCTCGAAGCGCTCGATCTCGTGCGCGCCGGAAAGGCGCCGAAAGTTCCGCAGGATCATTCCAGGGCGACCTATGAAAGCTGGTTCCGCAAGGACGCCGCGGCGATCGATTGGGGCAAGCCCGTCGCCGACATCTATAATCTGATCCGCGCCGCCAACCCGCAGCCCGGCGCCTGGGCGCTCTACAAGGGCGGCGAAATCCAGTTCTTCGACGCCGCGAAGCGCGACGGCGACGGCGTAGCGGGCGAGATTGTCGCGATCGATTCAGATGGCGTCACGGTCGCCGCGAAGGACGGCCGCATTCTTCTCAAGCGCGTCAAAGCTGCGGGTGGACAGAAGATCGCGGCGTCGGAATGGGCCGCGTCATCGGGCGCGAAGGTCGGCGACCGTTTCGAAAATGCGCCGAAGAAGCAGGCATGATGCGCCTGTCGCCATCATTTCTCACATTGCGAAGTTCAATTCGCCTGAGGTTAGCGGGGAAGCTGAGATGAGCGTCAAATCCGATATCGAAATCGCCCGCGAGGCGAAAATGAAGCCGATCGCGGAGATCGGCAAGAAGATCGGCGTCCCCGCGGATGCGCTGCTCAACTACGGGCCGACAAAAGCAAAGGTGTCGTTCGACTTTATCAATTCGGTGAAGGCCAACAAAAGCGGCAAGCTCATTCTGGTCACTGCGATCAATCCGACGCCAGCGGGCGAAGGCAAGACGACGACGACGGTCGGTCTTGGCGACGGGCTCAACCGCATCGGCAAGAAAGCGATGAGTTGCCTGCGTGAGCCGTCGCTCGGGCCTTGCTTTGGCGTGAAAGGCGGCGCTGCGGGCGGCGGTTATGCGCAGGTCGTGCCGATGGAGGACATCAACCTCCATTTCACCGGCGACTTCCACGCCATCACCTCAGCGCACAATCTGCTCGCGGCTCTGCTCGACAATCACATCTACTGGGGCAATGCGCTCGGGATCGATCAGCGCAGGATTGCGTGGCGCCGCGTGATGGACATGAACGACCGCGCGCTGCGTTCGATCGTCAATTCGCTCGGTGGCGTCGCCAACGGCTTCCCGCGCGAGGACGGCTTCGATATCACCGTCGCGTCCGAGATCATGGCGATCTTCTGCCTCGCCACCGATCTCAAGGATCTGGAAAAGCGTATCGGCAACATTGTCGTCGGCTACACCCGCGACCGCAAACCGGTGCTGGCGAAGCAGCTCAAGGGCGATGGCGCCATGACCGTGCTGCTCAAGGACGCGCTGATGCCGAACCTCGTGCAGACGCTCGAGAACAATCCCGTCTTCATCCATGGCGGGCCGTTCGCCAACATCGCCCATGGTTGCAACTCCGTGCTGGCGACCCAGACCGCGCTGAAGCTGTGCGACTATGTCGTCACCGAGGCCGGCTTCGGCGCCGATCTCGGCGCGGAGAAATTCTTCGACATCAAGTGCCGCAAGGCGGGACTTACGCCTTCCGCAACCGTGATCGTCGCGACCATCCGCGCGCTCAAAATGCATGGCGGCGTCGCCAAAGACGATCTCAAGACGGAGAATGTCGCGGCGATCGAGAAAGGTTGCGACAATCTCAAGCGCCACATCGAGAATGTGCGCAAATTCGGCGTGCAGCCGGTCGTCGCGATCAACAAGTTCATCACCGATACGGATGCGGAAGTGGCGGCCGTGAAGAAGGCGGCGGAGGAGATGGGCGCAAAAGCCTTCCTCTGCACGCACTGGGCCGATGGCGGCGCCGGCATCGAGGACCTTGCGCGCCATGTCGTCGAATTGTGCGACAAGGGCGGCGACGCGTTCAAGCCGCTCTATCCCGACGACATGCCGCTGCGCGACAAGGTCAAGAAAATCGCAACCGACATCTATCACGCCGCCGATATCTCCTGCGATGCGTCAATCGAGGCGCGCTTCAAGGAATTGCAGGAGGCAGGCTACGGCCATTTCCCGGTCTGCATGGCGAAGACGCAATATTCCTTCTCGACGAACCCGAACGCGCGCGGCGCGCCGTCAGGACACATCGTTCCAGTAAGGGAGCTGCGGCTGTCGGCCGGAGCGGAATTCATCGTGGTGGTGACAGGCGACATCATGACGATGCCGGGACTGCCGAGGGTTCCATCCGCCGACGTGATCCGGCTCAACGATCAGGGGCAGATCGAAGGGTTGTTCTAAATTCTCAATCTCGCCGCTGTCATTCCGGGGCGCGCCGAAGGCGCGAGCCCGGAACCCAGGAGATATTCAGGCGCTCGAATATTTTCTGGGTTCCGGGCTCTTCGCTTCGCTCAGCCCCGGAATGACGAACTTGAAAATACGCGTCCTTGCATGGCTGCTGCTCACAGCCTCTTCTGCATCAATCTGAGATCGAGCCACTGGTCGAATTTCCAGCCGATCTCCCTGAGCACGCCGACATCGGTAAATCCCAGCGACGCATGCAGCGCAACGGATGCGTCATTCGGCAGGCCGATGCCTGCGACCATGACATGCCGTCCCTGCGCCTTGGCGCGCGCGATGAGATCACTCATCAAAGCGCGCGCTACGCCGCGGCGCTGCTGATCATCACGCACATAGATCGAATTCTCGACCGTCTTGCCGTAGCCGGCGCCGGCGCGGAACGAGCCATAGCTGCCAAAGCCGACCACTTCGCCATCGCGCTCAGCCGCGATCACGGGATAATCGTTGGCGATGCGATCGCGCCACCACGTCCTGCGCTCGGCAAGGTCGGCTTTCTCATAACGCCAAATCGCGACGCTGGTTGCGATGTGATGATTGTGAAGCGCGAGGATGGCGGGAAGATCGGTCTCGGCCGCGTCGCGAATTCTTAATTCGCTCACGCCACGTGGCCTTTCGGTCGCAGGTCTTTGTAGAAGAAGGTCGTCGGACACAGCGCTCCATCCGGCATCAATGCGTAATTCGGCACCTCGCCGGCCTCGGTCCAGCCGCCGCGGCGATAGAGCCTGTCGCCGGCGCTGCGCGACACGGTGTCGAGCACCATCAGCCAACGGCCTTTCGCCAGCGCCGCGTCTTCCGCCGCCTTGAGCAGTGACAGACCCACGCCGCCACCGCGCGCCCGGCGATGCACCAGCATCTTCGCGACTTCAGCGCGATGAGGCTGGTTCGGCTTGTCGATGAAGACGGACTGCACCGCGCCGTCGAGACGGCCGTTCGTTTCGGCGACAATGAGGTCGCGTCCACCCTGCGCGACATCGTCGATCACGCCGGACCAAAACGCGTCCGATTCGTCGCGCGTCATGCCGGCCATGAAGGAAACCGAAGCGCCGCCGGCGACGCAATCGAGCAGGATGTCGGAGAGTTCACTGATGCGCCGGCGCGCCTCGCCAGCGTCGAGTTTGCGGATGATCGTGCTCATCGGTTTCGCGGCGCGGTTTCCGTGACGAGCGCATAGCGCGCCGCCATCGATCCAGGATTGTGGAAGGTCAGCGGCGCATCGAGCCGCATATGCAGGCAGTCGCCGACATCGAGGTGATGGGTCTCGTTGTCGATCGTGACTTCGAGTTCACCGTCGAGCAACCAGACGAAGCGCGCCAAAGGCGCGGGATAGCCCTGTTCGAAGATCACGCGCGCGCCCGGCGGCATCTCGACCTCGACGAGCTCCATCGGCGCGCCGAAGCCGCGCGGCGATACATTGCGCCTGAGATAGCCTGTCGCGGGATCACGCCAGGTCGACTGTTCATCGCGCCGGCTCATCGGCGACATCGCGATCTCGGAATCGAACATCGAGGAGAAGTTGAGCCCGAGCCCGTTGGCGAGCTTCGCCAGCAACGGCGCCGTCGGGCTGACCTCGCCGCGCTCGATCTTGGAGATCATGGCGCGGCTGACGCCGGATTCGGCCGCCAGCGCGTCGAGCGTCAGTTCGCGCTCAAGGCGGCGGCGCTTCACGCGCTCGGCGATCTGCCGGTTGAGGGTGGCGATATCTCTGGTTTCCACCATGAGAGACTATTATCTCTGATGGTGGAGTCAAGCCTCATTTCAGATCGAGCGCTGGCGGCGGCTCCGGCGCGAGAGCATCGAATTTCTTCGAGACTTCGTCGTCTGACAGCCGGTTTTTCGGCGCCGAAGGCGGCGGCGCGCGGTCGAAGAAATGCGTCACCGGCGGAATGGCCAGCGCCAGCATGACGACAAGAAGCTGGGCGATCAGAAAGGGTGCCAGCGCGCCGGCGAGCGGCCGCGCTCTTACTGGCTCCAGTTCCGCGCCACGCGCCATCATGATGGCGTAGCCGACCGGCGGAACGAGAAAGCTCGCCTGCAAGGTCAGGATCGTCAGCGCCGAGACCCAGGCCGCATCGGCGGCGCGGACAAGCAGGCCCGGCATGAGAATCGGAACGATCACGAAGATGATCTCGAACGCATCAAGCGCAAGCGCGCTCACACCGACGAGCGCAAGCACGGAGGCGACGGCGATCGTTGGCCCACCCGGCAAAGCGCCGATCAGACCCGTCAGCAGTCGGTCGGTTCCGAGAATGCGCAGCGTGAGCGTAAAGGTGGTCGCAGCGATCAGCAGCGCGAAGAGGGCACCCGAAATTTCAAGCGTGCTGCGCAGCGCATCCGCGAGCGCCGCCGCGGTCAGCGCTCGCGTGACCCATCCCGCAGCGAGCAGCGCGATGCAGCCCATTGCCGCCGCCTCGACAGCGTAAAACAAGCCGGATGCGACGCCGCCCAGCAAAATCAGAATGAAGGCCGCAGTTGCGGCGGCGATCATCAGATCGCTTCGGGATGCGGACGACTGCGACGCGTCGGTTTTTGGTCCGCGCCCGCGCCACGCGACGATCCCCGCCCATAGCGCCAATGTCAGCGCCGCCGGCGCCAGCGCGGCGCGGAAAATGTCCTGCGTGTTGATGATTTGATCGCTGCGTCCGGCGATGTTCGACGCAATCGTGTGCGCGCCCATCATCGCATCACCGAGAAGAATAAGAACGAGCGACGGCGGGATGACGACGCCAAGCGTGCTCGCCGCCGCGACGAGCGCGGTGCGTTCGACCGGCTCGACGCCAGCCTGCGCCAGCATCGGCCGCACGCTGCGCGACAACACCGCCACGCTCGCACCCACCGAGCCATTCATCGGCGCAAGCAGCGCACCGAGACCGAGCGCGGCGAGCGTCGGTCGCCGGAACAGGCGGCATCCCGCGCGAAACAGGATATCGGCAAGCGGCAGTCGATTGATCAGCGCGCCCATCATCACGAACAGCGGCAGCGCCTGCAGCAGATCGCTTTCGAGCAGCCCGACCATTCGGTTGGGAAGCGCGCCGAGCAGAGCGCCATCGCCCGCGAGAACAATCCATGCAGCGGCGAGGCCCGCGGCGCCGATCAGAACGAGAAAAGCCGGCAATCCCGTCAAGATCATCGCGATCCCGACGAGCGGAAACAGCGCGAGACCGAACCAGCCGCTCACGCGCTGTTCTCGTCTCGCGCGAAGAGGTCGACGATCGCTTGCGCGAAAACCAGCAGAGCCAGCAGCAGCGCTGCGACCTTGATCAGGAAATAACCGGGATTGGACGTGTCAGGAAATCGTTCGAGAAAACGGGCGGAGTCGCGCGCGAGCGGCCAGTTCATGACGATGAGCGCGATCGACCATGGGAGAAGCACGATCAGATTGCCCCCAAGGGCAATCCATTTTCGCGTTGTGACTGAATAAGTCTTGGCGTGCGAGTCCGCGGCAAGATGGATGCGCGCTCTGGTCGCCGCGGTCACCGCAACCGCGATGAAAAGCGCGAATATCCATTGGCCGAGATCATTGGCCTCGCGCGAACAGCATCGGACCGCATCGCGCAAAGGCCATTGCAGGAAGAGAGCCGCGACCACGGGAAGCGCAAGCCATCGTCCGGCGCTGATCACAGCGCCAATGACTCGATCGAGCGCGCCGATCATCGGATCGCAGAAATAACGCCAGCCATGCGCGTTCCCCCGCACAAGGCTAGCGCAAGATCAAAGCGGCGGGAATCGACCTGCGCGCGGGGAACTGAGGCTCGATGTCACGCCGGCTGCGGCTGTCGCGCCATCCGCGATGGCTGCGGCGGAAAGGCGAGCGCCACGGCGACGGCCGCGAGCGCCACGGCCGCCGCCCCCAGATACATCCACTGATAGCTTCCATAGCGATCGAACGCCCATCCGCCCAAGACCGGGCCTAGCGCCATGCCGAGACTCGACAGCATCGTGACTGCGCCCAATACGGCGCCCAGGATGCGCTGGCCAAAATATTCGCGCGCCAGCACCGCATAAAGCGGCATCACGCCGCCATAGGCCGCGCCGAACACCACCGCGAGCGCATAGAATTGCTCGAGCCGGTTGACGACGACGTAAGTCGCGATCGCGATCGCCTGCACGAGCAGGCCTGCGACCAACACCGGCTTGACGCCATAGCGATCCGCCAGCACGCCGAGCAGAAGTCGGCCGCCGAGCCCCGCCAGACCCTCGACGCTGTAGACGCTGACGGCCGCGAGATTCGAAAGCCCGCACAGCATAGCGTAGCTGACCATGTGAAAGATCGGTCCGGCATGCGCCGTGCAGCAGCATAAGAAGGTCAGCGCGAGAATGATAAATTGCGGCGAGGTGAAGGCCTCGACGAGAGACTTCTGCGGACCCGCCTCCGCGGATGCGGGGGCGCCGATCTCCTGTTGCGCGTCCGGCGGGCGGCGCACCAGCAACGCCGCGGGAATCAGGATTGCCCAAGCGGCGACGCCTATGGTCAGCATGGCGAAGCGCCAGTCATAGGCCGTGACGAGCCAGCTTGCGAAAGGCGACACGGTCATCGGCGCGACGCCCATGCCGGCTGACACCAGCGACACCGCCAAGCTCCGGCGCGTGCGGAACCAACCCATGACAGTCGAGATCATGGGCGCGAAAAACGCGCCGGCCGAAAGCCCTACCAGCACGCCATAAGTGAACTGAAACTGGAGCAGCGACGTCGCCCGGCTCGCGAGCGTCAGCCCGAGCCCGAGAAGGATCGAGCCGGCGAGCACAACGATGCGCGCGCCGAAACGGTCGCTCGCCGCGCCCCACGCGAAACCGGCGACACCCATCACCAGAAAATTGATCGTCATCGCGACAGATATCCCGGCGCGCGACCAACCCGTCGCTGCCGACATGGGATCGAGATAGATGGCGAGCGAAAACATCGCACCCATGGCGACGCAGCTCATCAATGCGCCAAGGGCGACGATCGCCCAGCGATAGGGATGCTCCATGTCCGGCTCCTCATGCGGCCTCCGACGTTCGCGCAGGCGGTCGCTCGTTATTAACTTATTGGTTAAATATAGACGCCCGCAGATCAGCCGTCAATCACAAGCGACCGCGATCCACCCCCTCCCCGAACCTGATCGTATTGGCGGCGTTGTCGCGGGCTGCTACGGCCGCGGCAGATGTCCGATACCGTTGCGTCCCTTCTCCCCGCCGGCCTTTCGCCATGGATCGCGCTGGCGCTGATCGTCCTCAGCTTCTTCACCTCGGCGATGACAGCGGCTTTCGGGATCGGCGGGGGCGTGGCGATGCTCGGCGGTCTCGCCAGCGCGGTGCCGCCGGCGACCATCGTCGCCGTGCATGGTCTCGTGCAGTTCGGCTCCAATATCGGCCGCACCGTCGTCCAGCGCGCTCATGTGGTCTGGCGGCCGGTCGCGCTGTTCGCCATCGGCAGCATCATTGGCGTGGGGTTCGGCGCCTGGCTCGTCGCAAGCCTGCCGGCGCGCTGGCTCCTGCTGCTGCTCGGTCTCTTCATTCTTGCGATGGTTTGGCTGCCGAAGCCGAAAATTCCCGGCCTCGAACGCAGCGGGCTCATCGCCGGCGGCGTCATCGCCAGCGTGCTGTCGATGGTCGTCGGCGCCGTCGGCCCCTTCGTGCAGGCGCTGCTGCTGCCGCTGAAGCTCGAAAAGCGCGCGCTGATCGCGACCTTCTCCGCCATGCAGACGCTGCAGCACGCTTTGAAGGTCATCGCCTTTGGCGCGATCGGATTTTCGTTCGGCGACTGGCTGCCGCTGACGCTTGCGATGATCGCAAGCGGCTTCCTCGGCACGCTGGCGGGAACGGCGCTGCTGGAACGCATCCCCGAGCACATCTTTGCAATCGCGCTGAAGGTCGTTTTGACGATCGCCGGCCTCGATCTCCTCCGTCAGGCCGCGCTTTCCGGCTGATATCGCCGCAAAGACGCTTCAATCCTGCGGCATCGCCGGCTAAACAGGAACGCAGCGTGTCTTGCGTCGAGGTGAGAGATCATGTGCCGCTGGCTGGCCTATCGCGGACGCACCATTCCTTTGGAAAGCTATGTGACGCTGCCGCACCACTCTCTCGTGCAGCAGAGCATCGCGGCGAAGGAGGGGCTGGTCGCGACGAATGGCGACGGCTTCGGCCTTGGCTGGTACGGCGCGCAGCCCGAGCCCGGCCTCTATCGCGAGGTCAGGCCGGCCTGGTCGGACGAAAATCTCCGCCATCTCTGCCGGCATATCAGCGCCCATCTCTTCTTCGCCCATGTCAGGGCTTCGACTGGCACGCCGACGACGCGGCCGAACTGCCACCCCTTCGCCCATGGCCGCTTCCTGTTCATGCATAACGGCCAGCTTGGCGACTGGAACCTGATCCGCCGACAGGTGGAGGCGCTGATTCCCGACGCCTATTACCGCTCGCGCGTCGGCACGACCGATTCGGAAGCCGCGTTCCTCGCCATCATGGGCGCGGGCGCCGAGGAGGATACGGTCGGCGCGCTCGCCCGCATCGTGGCGACGATCACCGACATCATCCGCGCCAGCGCGTCGGACAAGCCGTTCCGCTTCACCATCGCACTCGCCGACGGCGAGACGCTCTATGCGCTCCGCTACGCCTTCCCGCGCGAGGCGGCGCACACGCTCTACTATCAGGACGACGGCAAGAATGCCGTCATCGCGTCCGAGCCGCTCGACGCCGAGCGTCATGTCTGGCGGCCGGCGCCCGTCAACGCGCTGCTCATCGCCCGCAAGGATGCGCCAATCGAGATCAGGCCCTTCCTGGAGCAGGAAGCGATCGCGGCGGAGTAACGCCGGCAAGGCTTCCGCTGCGGCCGGCCGCGGCGCAGCATCCTCCCTTGGCGGGGGCTGGCGCCGCTGCTATGGCGCCGCCCATGACCACCCACGCCATCGACAATATCCGCAATTTCTCGATCGTCGCCCATATCGATCATGGCAAATCGACCCTGGCCGACCGGCTGATTCAGGCGACGGGCGCCCTCTCCGATCGCGAGATGACGGAGCAGGTGCTCGACAACATGGATATCGAGCGCGAGCGCGGCATCACCATCAAGGCGCAGACCGTCCGCCTCAACTACAAGGCTGAGGACGGCAAGGACTATATCCTCAACCTCATGGACACGCCCGGCCATGTCGACTTCGCCTATGAGGTGTCGCGGTCGCTTGCGGCCTGCGAAGGTTCGCTTCTGGTGGTCGACGCCTCTCAGGGCGTCGAGGCGCAGACGCTCGCCAACGTCTATCACGCGCTCGACGCCGGTCACGAAATCGTGCCCGTGCTCAACAAGGTCGACTTGCCGGCGGCGGAGCCTGATCGCGTCAAGGAACAGATCGAGGAAGTGATCGGCCTCGACGCGTCGGACGCAGTGCCGATCTCGGCCAAGACAGGCCTCAATATCGACCTCGTGCTGGAAGCGATCGTCAATCGCCTGCCCGCTCCGAAGGGCGATCCTGACGCCCCGCTCAAGGCGCTGCTCGTCGACAGTTGGTACGACGCCTATCTCGGCGTCGTGGTGCTGGTGCGCGTCATCGACGGCTCGCTGAAGAAGGCGAGCCAGATCACCATGATGGGCGCCGACGCGAATTACGTCGTCGACCGCATCGGCGTGTTCTCGCCGAAGATGACCGACGTCGCGGCGCTTGGTCCCGGCGAAGTGGGCTTCATCACGGCGCAGATCAAGCAGGTGGCCGACACGCGCGTCGGCGACACCATCACCGAGACGCGACGCAAGACGGCGCAGGCGCTGCCGGGCTTCAAGCCGGCGCAGCCCGTGGTGTTCTGCGGACTGTTTCCCGTGGACGCCGCGCAATTCGAGGATCTGCGCGCCGCGATGGGCAAGCTGCGCCTCAACGACGCCAGCTTCTCCTTCGAGATGGAAAGCTCTGCTGCGCTTGGCTTTGGTTTCCGCTGCGGCTTCCTCGGCCTGCTGCATCTCGAAATCATCCAGGAACGGCTGTCGCGCGAATTCAATCTCGATCTCATCGCGACGGCGCCGTCGGTCATCTACAAGCTGAACATGCGCGACGGCGAAGTGATCGAAATGCACAATCCGGCCGACATGCCCGATGTGATGAAGATCCTCGCGATCGAGGAGCCGTGGATTCGCGCCACGATCCTGACGCCGGACGGCTATCTCGGCGCGGTGCTGAAACTCTGCGAGGAGCGCCGCGGCAGCCAGGTCGATCTCAGCTATGTCGGCGCGCGCGCCAAGGTCGTCTATGACCTGCCGCTCAACGAAGTGGTGTTCGACTTCTACGACCGGCTGAAATCGGTGTCGAAAGGCTACGCGTCTTTCGACTATCAGCTCACCGATTATCGTGAGGGCGATCTCGTCAAGCTGCAGATGCTGGTCAATGGCGATCCGGTCGATGCGCTGTCCATGCTTGTCCATCGCACGCGCGCCGAAACCCGCGGCCGCGCCATGTGCGAGAAGCTGAAGGACCTGATCCCGCCGCATCTCTTCGTCATCCCGATCCAGGCGGCGATCGGCGGCAAGATCATCGCGCGCGAAACGGTGCGCGCCCTGCGCAAGGACGTCACCGCGAAATGTTACGGCGGCGACGCCAGCCGCA
This sequence comes from Terrirubrum flagellatum, assembly GCF_022059845.1. Lineage (GTDB taxonomy): Bacteria > Pseudomonadota > Alphaproteobacteria > Rhizobiales > Beijerinckiaceae > Terrirubrum > Terrirubrum flagellatum. The sequence continues at coordinate 4,545,025 of NZ_CP091851.1, forward strand.
AGCGCAAGCTCCTCGACAAGCAGAAAGAGGGCAAGAAGCGCATGCGCCAGTTCGGCAAGGTGGAGATTCCGCAGGAAGCCTTCATCGCAGCGCTCAAGATGGACAGTTGAGCCCGTGATGCGGATGAGGATGTGCTGAAGCCCGAGAATTCGCGCGACGATCTTCCGCCGATGACCGAAGCCGCGGTGAAAATAGACGACGAGCCGCCAACGCCGCTGCGACTTTTTCTTGTTTTCGCGCGCATCGGGCTGACCAGCTTTGGCGGCGGACTGAGCGGCTGGTTCCTACGCGAATTCTGTTATCGCCGCCGCTGGCTAACCGAGGACGAATTCCTCAACGGCCTCTCGCTCTCGCAGGCGCTGCCCGGCGTGAACGTGACCAATGTCGCGATCTGGATCGGTCATCGCCTGTGCGGATTCAAGGGCGCGCTGGCGAGCGTGGCGGGCATCGTCGTTCCACCCGCTTTCGTGATCATCCTTCTCAGCACAATCTTCGCTTGGCTCTCGCGCTATCCCGTCACGCATCTTGCGCTTGTCGGCGCGGCGGCTGCAAGCATCGGGCTGACGCTCACCATGGCTATCACGGCGGCGCGGCGCGTGACGCGCAAGATCAGGCCGATCGCCTTTATGATCGCGACATTCTGCGCGGTCGCCGTGCTGCACCTGCCGCTGATCTGGGTGGTGCTGATCGCGGGCGGGCTGAGCGTCGCGCTCGAATATTTCGATCCCGGCTCTTTCTGATGGCGAACAAGCTTCTCGAAATCGCCGCCGTCTATGCGCCGCTGTCCTTTGCGACCATTGGCGGCGGCCAGACGATCGTCGCCGACGTGCAGCGGCAGGTGGTCGATTCCCATCACTGGCTGACCAACACCGAATTCCTCAACGCCTTCGCCATCGCACGCATGGCGCCGGGACCGGGCTCGCTGCTCGCGACGCTGCTCGGCTGGCAGGTGGCGGGACTTGCGGGCGCGATCGTCGCGACTTTGTCGATCTTCGGGCCGACGGCGATCATGATGCTGGGCGTCGCCCATGTCTGGTCGCGCCATCGCGGCGCACGCTGGCAGATGGCGCTGGAGCGGGGCTTACGCCCTGTGGCGACGGGAATGATCGTCGCGACAGCCTATGTTCTCTTCATCTCGCTCGATGGCGGCTGGCCGGCGCGCATCATCGCGCTGTTCTCGACCGTCGTGATTATGTTCACGCGCATCAATGCGCTGATCGTGCTGGCGGCGTGTGCGGGGGCATATGTCGGCTTCGCGATGATGACGGGCGGGTGACGCGACATTCGCGCGTCGGCTACCCCTTCACCCTCTCGATCGCCGCCATCGCCGCGAATGGCGCCTTCGGCTTGAAGCCGTTGATGAAGTAGACAAACGCGTCGCGCGATTTCGGCGGCTTCTTCTCCGGCGAACCTACATAGGGCAGATCCTTCGGCGCGCCGCCTGACGCCCACTCCTTCGCGCGCGACGCCCATTCGTCGAGCGCCTTCGGCGCGTAACCGTCCTTCATCTTCTCGGACATGCGCTGCAACCGCGCATAGACGAAGGGCGCGGTGATGTCGGCGAGGTTCGGGAAATCCTCCTTGTCCGTATAGATCAGCGCCACGCCATAACTGCGCAGCATGTCGATGAATTCCGGGTTGCCGAAGCCAGGATTGCGGACCTCGACCGCATGCCTGATGTCGCGGCCCTCGATGCTCTTCGGCAGGAGCTTGAGGAAAGCCTCGAAATCCTTGGGATCGAATTTCTTCGTCTCCATGAACTGCCAGTTGATCGGCCCGAGCTTCTCCTTCAGCTCCAGCAGACCTTGCGCGAAGAACTTCTCGATCGAGGGAGCGGCTTCCGCCAGCACCTTCTTGTTCGTGCAGAAGCGCGACGCCTTGAGCGCGAAGACGAAACCGTCAGGCGTCTCCTCGCGCCATTTCGCGAAGGTCTCCGGCTTCTGCGAGCCGTAATAGGTGGCGTTCACCTCCGTCGAGGTGAGCTTGCTCGAGGCGTATTCGAGCTCCTTCTTCTGCGACAACCCCTTGGGATAGAAGGTCCCGCGCCATTCCTCGAAATTCCATCCGCCGATGCCGATGCGGATTGCGCCCTGCACAGCCATGCGCGTTCGTCCTGTTCGATTCTGGACCGTGAACAGACACGGAACATTGACGCGATGTCAACCCGCTTCGCGCTGCTCGCCCACCCGCATGAGAAAAACGCCAACGGAGGCTTCGAGCTCGCTGGCGAGACGCGCGGCGCCCGTGAGTTCCTGCTCCACCTGCCGCGCGAGGCCAGCCGCGCCGCCGGCCATGCTTTCGACCGAACTCGCATGCTGCGCGATGGCGTCGACGCCCGCGACGGAGGCGGCGCTCAGACTGGCGATGTCGCGAATCGCTGAGGCTTGCTCATCGACCGCGTTCGCAACGGCGCGTGCGCCGCTTTGCAGCCGCGTCATGGTTTCAGCCAGCGCGCCGATGTCAGCGCCGAGGCCGGCGCTGGCTTCGCGCACTTGCTGCACCTTCTGTGCAATCACATCCGTCGCTTTCGCCGTTTCCTGGGCCAGCGTCTTGACCTCCTGGGCTACGACCGAAAAACTGCGGCCGGCTGCGCCGGCGCGCGCGGCTTCGATCGAGGCGTTGAGCGCGAGAAGATTCGTCTGGGCGGCGAGCCTGGTGATCAGCTTCACGATGGCGCCGATCTGCGCGCTCGCGTCATTCAGCAAGGCGAGGCTGCCTTGCGTCTTGTCGCAACGCGCCGCGGCAAGATCGGCGGCCGCCGCGGATTGCGAGGTTTCGCCGGCGATCTGATCGGCGCTGGCGCTGAAGCTCCGCGTCGCATCCGCGATCTTCGCCACATGGGCCGTGACTTCCTCTGGCCGCGACTGGCTTTCGGCGAGAGCGCCGAGCGTGCGCGCCGCGCCGTCGGACAGCGAACTGGTCTGCTGCGCGACGCCGTCGAGGCGGGTCCGGATCGCGCCGACCCGTTCGGCGATCTCGCCGCGAAATGCGTTCTTGATCGCCAGCAGCTCGCGCATGCGCTCCTCTTCGGCATGAGCGATGAAGTAGCCCATTGAATAGGAGACGTCGGTGAGCATCACCTTCGAGAACACGCGGAACGCTTCACGCAACGGAACGCCGCGCATGCGCCATCCCGCGGCGAGCGGCGTCAGGAAATTCGCGAAATCCGATTCAAAGAACAGGGGATAGTGCGCGACCTCGATGCCCTTGCGCACGGCCTGAGAAACAATGGCCTGCTTGGCGCGCAGATATTCCGCATCGAATTCAAGCGAAAAAATCCGCCGCACTTTCAGAACTTCGTCATCGATCGTCCTGGGATCAAGCCCTGTTTCGGACGCGCCGAAGGAGTCGCGATAGAGCTTTTCGATGGCCGGGCGGATATGCGGATCGAGAACCCGCAGGATTTCGCGCGCGACGGCGCGTTCAGCGTCCGAGAATGTGGCGGGAGTGGAGCCGGTTATCATGATGATGAAACATCGGCGATTGGGCCTCATCGCGCTTAAAAGTCCGTTATCCCTAATCAAATGTCCGGCGCCGCAGAATTGCGCGCTCCGGCCGTCCCTTGTTCCCTTGTGACGCGGGTGTTACGAGCCCACATCTCTTGGGAAACTTCACCGCCGGCCCTGTATGGACGTGACAACTCTGATCTTTCTCGGCCTCGCCGTCTTCGTGATCTGGCGGTTGTGGGCCGTGCTTGGCCAGAGGCCGGATTCGCCGCCGTTCGATCCGCGCGCGCGCCGTGACGCGCCGCCGTCCGGACCGGCTCCGGGCGCGCCGAACGGCAACGTCATCCCGCTTCCGGGCGCCCGCGCGCCCGAGACGCCGCGCGCGCCGGCGAATGATCCCGAGCGCTGGCGCGGCGTCGCCGACGCCGGCTCCGCCCTTGCACGCGGTCTCGACGCCGTGGCCGCCGCCGATCCCAGCTTCAACGCCGAAAGCTTCTCCCAGGGCGCTCGCGCCGCCTACGAGATGATCGTCACCAGCTTCAGCCGCGGCGACCGGGCGACGCTCAAGAATCTCCTGTCGAAGGACGTGTTCGAGGGCTTCTCCGCCGCGATCGCTGACCGCGAATCGAAGAAGCACACCGCCGAGACCACCTTCGTCTCGATCGACGAGGCCAAGATCGTCGAGGCGGAGCTTAAGGACCGACAGGCGCAGGCGACCGTGCGCTTCGTCTCCAAGATCATCAGCGTCACCCGCGACGCGGCAGGGGCCGTCGTCGACGGCGCCGGCGACAAGATCGTCGAGGTCACCGATATCTGGACCTTCGCGCGGGACGTGCGCGCGCGCGATCCCAACTGGGTGCTGATCGCGACGGAAGCCGGCGCGTGACGCCGCCATGGGCGCGGGGAAGGCGAAAGCCGCCCTTCTGCCCGGCCTGTGTCTCGCCGCCGGGATCGCCATGAGCGCGGCGGCCGGAGACCTGCCGGGACCTGCCGGCGCGACGCTCAGGCCGCTCGCCTTTTCCGACATCGCGGGCTGGGCGAGCGACGACCACGCCGCCGCATTCCGCGCGTTCCGCGCCACCTGCCTTCCCATTGTCGAGAGCCGCGATGAACTCCGGCGCGCAAAACCCGCGTCATCGGGCCTCGTCGCCGCCTGCCGCTCCGCGCTTGCGCTGACGGAAGCCAACGCCCGCGCCTTCTTCGAGCGGGCATTCGCGCCCTTCGAGGTGATTCCCGCATCGGGGCGCGGATTCCTGACCGGCTATTACGAACCGGAGGTGGCGGGTTCCCGGACGACGGCGCCGGGATTCTCCTGGCCGATCTATGCTCGCCCGACCGATCTCGCGACGCGCGGGCCGGACGAGCCGCTCGCGGGGATCGATCCTGATCTCGCGGCGGCCCGACGCACGCCCACAGGCTTCGAGCCCATGCCCGATCGCGCCGCCATCGAGGCTGGCGCGCTGGGCGGAGAAGCAAAGCCGCTCCTCTATGTTCGCGACGAGGTCGAAGCTTTTTTCATCCATGTGCAGGGCTCGGCGCGCATCAAGCTCAATGACGGCTCCGTCGCGCGCCTCGCCTATGCCGGCCGCAACGGCCACGCCTACACATCCGTCGGCCGGTTGCTGGTCACGGAATTCGGGCTGACGCCGGAAGACGTCACGCTTGAGAAACTGAAAGCCTGGCTGCGCGCGCATCCCGATGAGGGTCGCGCACTGATGCGGCGCAACCGCTCCTTCATCTTCTTCCGCATCGCCGACGAACTCGATCCCAAGGATGGGCCGATCGGCGGCGCTGGCGCGCCGCTGCAGCCTGATCGTTCGCTCGCGGTCGATCGCGAATTGTGGAGCTACGGCCTGCCGGTCTTCATCGACGCAGACGTTCCCGCCGAGGTCGATCCCGCGCAGCGCATCGCGCGGCTCGTGATCGCGCAGGATACCGGCAGCGCCATCGTTGGTCCGGCGCGCGGCGATCTCTTCTTCGGCGCCGGCGAAGAAATGGGACGGCGCGCCGGCGCGCTGCGCCACGCCGCGCGCTTCATCGTTCTCCTGCCGCGCGCGGACGGCGCGCCGTGAAGCGGCGCACGCTGACGCGCGAGGAGAAATCTCTCTGGGCGCATGTCCAGCGCAGCGTGCAGCCGATGCCCGGCCGCGCTCGCGATGACATTCCGATCGAGACGCCGGCGCAGGCCGCAGCGACATTTGCGACGGCGCTGGCACCCGCGAAAGTTTCTCCTCCGCCGCAGCCGCTTCCCCTCGCGCCGATCGAACGAAAATTGCTGCGCAAGGTGAAGCGCGGCGCGCGCGACATCGATGGCGTGCTCGATCTGCACGGCCTGACACAGGCGGCGGCGCATGACGCGCTCAACAGCTTTCTGCATCGCAAGCAACGCGAGGGCGCGTCGCTGGTGATTATCGTCACCGGCAAGGGCGCGCTCGGCTCCTATGACGATCCCGATCGTGAACGCGGCGTCTTGAGGCGCGTCGTGCCGCATTGGCTCAGGATGGCCGATCTGCGCAGTCTCGTGCTCGGCTTCGAAACGGCGGCCGCGCATCATGGCGGCGCCGGCGCGCTCTATGTCAGGCTGCGGCGCGCGCGACATCTGTTCGACGGATGACGCCCTTCGGCATGAAGATGCGCGCGCTGCGCGCCGAGCGCGGACTGACGCTCACCGACATGGCGAATGCGCTTGGCGTATCGCCCTCCTATCTCTCAGCGCTGGAGCGCGGAAAGAGATCGAAGCCAAGCTGGGCTTTCGTGCAGGCGGCGACGCATTACTTCAACATCATCTGGGACGACGCGGAGGAATTGCAACGTCTCGCCGACATCTCGGCGCCCAAGGCGAAGCTTGATTCCTCCGCGCTGACGCCGCGCGCGGTCGAACTCGCCAACCGCATGTCGCGCATGATCCGCACGCTCGATCCCGCCGACATCGAACGGCTGCACGCCGCGCTCGACAAGGCGGCGGCGCGGCAGGCGAAAATCAAGGCGCGCCCCGCCGGCTCATCCCGCCGCGCTTGACCCCCTGCTCCGCCCCTGCCACAGCCGCCCGAACTTTCTGGAGACCCCATGTCCGAGCCTCGCCACGACGTCCTTTGCATCGGCAACGCCATCGTCGATGTCATCGCCCGCACCGAAGAGGACTTCCTGGTCAAGCACCAGATGGCGAAGGGTTCGATGATGTTGATCGACGAGGAGCGGGCCGAGACGCTCTTCGCGGCGATGGGTCCGGCGACGGTGATTTCAGGCGGCTCGGCCGGCAACACGGCCGTCGGCATCGCCTCCTTCGGCGGCCGCGCCGCCTGTTTCGGCAAGGTGAAAGACGACGAGCTCGGCCGCCTGTTCGCCCACGACTTCAATTCGATCGGCGTCCATTACCCCGTCGCGCTCGCGACATCGGGACCCGCGACCGCGCGCAGCTTCATTCTGGTGACGCCGGACGGCGAGCGCACCATGAACACCTATCTCGGCGCCTGCGTGACCTTCGGCCCTGACGATGTCGATGAGGAGACAGTGAGATCCTCGCGCATCTCCTATTTCGAAGGCTATCTCTGGGACCCGCCGGCGGCGAAGGACGCCATCCGCAAGGCCGCGGCGATCGCGCATGAGGCGGGCCGCGAGGTCGCGATCACGCTCTCGGATTCATTCTGCGTCGACCGCTATCGCGAAGAGTTCCTGTTCCTCATGCGGACGCGCACTGTCGATCTCGTCTTCGCCAACGAGCATGAGTTGCTGAGCCTCTATCAGACGAGCGATTTCCAGAGCGCGCTCGACATGATCCGCAAGGATGCGACGACGGTTGTCGTGACGCGGTCGGCCAAGGGCGCTCTCGTCGCGACGAAGGACAGCCTTCACGAGGCTCCCGCCGCCTCGATCCGCGAACTCGTCGACACCACCGGCGCCGGCGACCTCTTCGCATCAGGCTTTCTCTATGGCCGCGCAACGCAGCGAGATCCCCAGACCTGCCTGAAATTCGGCGCGCTGGCGGCAGCGGAGGTGATCCAGCATATCGGCGCGCGGCCGCAGACCTCGCTGCGCGAGGTGGCGGAGCAGGCGGGCTTCAAGCTCTGAGCTTTTGACCCGCGCGCGGCGCTCTGCAACCCTGTCGGGATGAGCGAGCGCCGCCGCCCCAACATTCTCTTTATCATGGCTGACCAGTTGCGCTGGGATTATCTCGGCTGCAACGGACATCCCAGAGTCCGCACGCCCAACATCGACGCGCTGGCCGCGCGCGGCGTCAACTTCACGCGCGCCTTCGTGCAATCGCCGGTCTGCGGCGGCTCGCGCATGTGTTTCTACACCGGCCGCTACAATGTCACGCACGGCGCGACCTATAATAATTTCCCGCTGCGCATCGATGAGATGACGATCGGCGATTATTTGCGGCCGCTTGGCTATCGCGTCGCGCTCGTCGGCAAGACGCATTTCAAGCCTGATCTCGAAGCGATGAAACGCATCGGCGTCGATCCCGGAACGAACCCGGGAATTCCCTACTGGCAGTGCGGCTTCGAGGCTTTCGAACGCGACGATGGGCTCCATCCCGACCAGAGCGTCGATCCCAATCTCGCCTACAACCGATGGCTCAACCAGAAAGGCTATCCCGGCGACAATCCCTGGCACGAATTCGCCAACTCGGTTGAAGGCGACGACGGCGAACCGGGATCGGGATGGTATCTCCGCCATGCGCGCAAACCCGCGCGCGTGAAGGAAGAGCATTCCGAAACCGCTTACATGACCGACCGCGCGCTCGCCTTCATCGACGAGGCGGGCGAGCAGCCATGGCTTCTGCATCTCTCCTACATCAAGCCGCACTGGCCTTACGTGGCGCCAGCGCCTTTTCACAATATGTATGATTCAGGCGACGTCATTCCCGCCAACCGCCATGACGACGAGTTGCGCGATCCGCATCCCGTCGTCGCCGCCTTCATGAAGCATGAGGAGAGCGTCAACTTCTCGAAGCAGGACGTCCGCGAGACCGTCATTCCCACCTATATGGGCCTGATCTCGCAATGCGATCACCATATCGGCCGCGTCGTCGCGCATCTCGAAGAGCGCGGCCTGATCGATGACACCATCATCATCGTCACCAGCGATCATGGCGATTATCTCGGCGATCATTGGCTCGGCGAGAAGGATCTCTTCCACGAGGAGATCGTGCGCGTGCCGATGATCGTCGTTGATCCGCGCGACGAAGGTGATGCGACGCGCGGGCTGACCGACGCGCGACTTGTCGAGAGCATCGATCTCGTCCTGACATTCCTGGAATGGGCTGGCGGCGCAGGGTCGCAGCACCGACTCGAAGGGCGTTCGCTCGCTCCGCTTCTTGGCGGCGCGACGCCGGACTGGCGCGAGACGGCGTTCTGCGATTCCGACTTCGCGCTGCGCCATGCGCGCCGCACGCTCGGCCTGCCGCCCGACAAGGCGCGCGGCTACATGGTCCGCACCGAGCGTTGGAAATACGTCTTCTACGAGGAGTTTCCGCCGCAGCTTTTCGATCTCCTGAATGATCCGCGCGAACTCAACGACCTCGGCCGCGCTGCAGGCCACGAAACGGTCAAGGCTGAGATGGAGCGCCTGCTGTTTGGCTGGTTCCGCGCCCGACGCACGCGCGTCACCATTTCCGATCAGGCGATCGAGGCGATGACCGGCAAGGCGCGCGAGCGCGGATACATCTTCGGCGCCTGGTAAGAGCCTGTTTGGCTCTAAGCCTCGTTGCGGGGCGAGGCGGCCCCTATATGCTGCGGCATGCTCGATCGTCCGGCCGCCGATGAGGGACTGCCGCCGCTCTTCCGCGACTGGTTCCGGTCCCGCGGCTGGGAGCCGCGTGTCCATCAGCTCGAACTGATCGCGAAAGCTCGCGCCGGCCGCTCGGCGCTGCTGATCGCTCCGACCGGCGCCGGCAAGACGCTCGCCGGATTTCTGCCGAGTCTCATCGAGCTTTCGGCGCGCGGGGCGCGGCCGGCGGCGCAGGATTCGCCGCTGCACACGCTTTACGTCTCGCCGCTGAAAGCGCTGGCCGTCGACATCGCGCGCAACCTCGATGCGCCTGTTTCGGAAATGAACCTGAATGTCCGCGTCGAGACACGCACGGGCGACACCAACGCCGCGAAGCGCCAGCGCCAGCGCATCGATCCGCCCGATATTCTGCTGACGACGCCAGAGCAGATCGCGCTGCTTCTGTCGCATCGCGACGCCGCGGCGATGTTCGCCGGCCTGAAGCGCGTCATCGTCGATGAACTGCATGCGATGGTGACGTCGAAGCGCGGCGATCTTCTGTCGCTCGGCCTCGCGCGCCTTCGCGCGCTCGCGCCGCAAGCGACTTTCTTCGGCCTTTCCGCGACCGTGCGCGAACCCGATCAGTTGCGACGATGGCTGGCGGGAAGCGGAGCGTCGAAAAATGGGGAGCGAGAAAACAAGGACTCGCAATTTGTGAAGCACTCCGACGCGCCCTCTCCCCCCTTGTGGGGGAGAGTTGGAGAGGGGGGTGAACACGCGAAGCCTGCTGATGATATTTCACCCCCCTCCCTGTCCCTCCCCCACAAGGGGGGAGGGAACGCTAATTTCAAGCGATCGCGAATAGATGTGGATGGGGCTTCTAAACCAAGTGAAAGCGATGCATCCGTATCAACCGCGACCATGGCCGATCTCGTCACCGTCGCAGGCGGCGCGCGCGCGCGCATCGGCGTGCTCGAGACCAAGCGCAAATTGCCGCTCGCCGGCCACACCTCGGCGCATGCGATCAACGAGGTTTACGCCGCCATCAAGACGCACAAGATAACGCTGATCTTCGTCAATACGCGCATGCAGGCCGAGTTCATGTTCCAGTCGCTCTGGACGATCAACGAGGATATTCTGCCTATCGCGCTGCATCACGGTTCGCTCGACGCGCAGCAACGCCGCAAGGTGGAAGCAGCGATGGCTGCGGGAAAATTGCGCGGCGTCGTCTGCACCTCGACGCTTGATCTCGGCATCGACTGGGGCGACGTCGATCTCGTCATCAATATCGGCGCGCCGAAGGGCGCGAGCCGGTTGATGCAGCGCGTCGGCCGCTCCAATCACCGCATGGATGAGCCTTCGCTCGCATTGCTCGCGCCATCGAATCGATTCGAGAGCCTGGAATGCCGTGTCGCGCTCGACGCTGTCGCTGAAGCCGCGCAGGACACGCCCGACATTTCGCCCGGCGCGTTCGACGTGCTGGCGCAGCATGTGCTCGGCGTCGCCTGCGGCGAACCCTTCGACGCCGACACGCTCTATAATGAGGTGCGGAGCGCGCTCCCCTATGCCGCGCTCAAGCGCGCGGATTTCGATCGCGTCGTCGAATTCGTAGCGACGGGCGGCTACGCGCTCAAATCCTATGATCGCTTCGCCAAGATCGGGCGCGGCAAGGACGGATTGTGGCGCGTCTCCAATCCGCGCGTCGCGCAGCAATACCGCATGAATGTCGGCACGATCGTCGAAGCGGCGATGCTGAAGGTGAGGCTCGGCCGCATTCGCGCTCGCACGCCGGGATTGCCCGGCGGCAAGGTCGCGATGGGCGGCCGCGTGCTTGGCGAGATCGAGGAATATTTCGCCGAGACGATGACGCCGGGCGACACCTTCATCTTCGCGGGCGAAGTTCTGCGCTTCGAAGGCGTGCAGGAGAACGAGGTCATCGTCACGCGCACGAAGGCGGGAACGGATCCCAAGGTGCCATCCTACGGTGGAGGAAAATTCCCGCTCTCGACCTTTCTCGCCGCGCGCGTGCGCGCGCTCCTTGCCGATCCCGCGCAATGGAAACGGCTGCCGCCAGAGGTGAAGCAATGGCTTGAGATGCAGAAGATCAAGTCAATCATTCCAAAGCGGACCGACATGCTGGTCGAGACGTTTCCGCGCGGCGGCAAATATTACATGGCCTGCTTTCCCTTCGAGGGGCGGCTCGCACATCAGACCCTCGGCATGCTTCTGACGAGACGGCTGGAGCGCGCGCGGCTGAAGCCGCTCGGATTCGTCTGCAATGATTACGGTCTGTCGATCTGGGGCGTCGCTGATCTTTCGGTTGCGATCGCGCAGAAGCGGCTCGATCTCGGCGAACTCTTCTCCGAGGACATGCTGGGCGATGATCTCGAAGACTGGCTGGCGGAATCAGCCCTGATGAAGCGCACTTTTCGCAACTGCGCCATCATCGCGGGGCTCGTCGAACGGCGGTCGCCCGGTCAGGAGAAGACAGGACGGCAGGTCACGATTTCGACCGATCTCGTTTATGACGTGCTGCGCCGGCATGAGCCGGATCACATCCTGCTGCGCGCCGCGCGCGCCGATGCGGCGACGGGCCTGCTCGACGTCAGGCGTCTCGCTGACATGCTGGCGCGCGTGAAGAATCATATCGTGCATCGCGCGCTCGATCATGTGTCGCCGCTCGGCGTGTCCGTGATGCTGGAGATCGGCCGCGAAGCAGTCTATGGCGAATCCTCGGACGCGATTCTCGCGGAAGCCGAGGAGCAATTGTGGCAGGAAGCGTCAGCCTGAGGCGACCGGCGATGGAAGATCGCGCCCATCGTCATGTCATGCTCGGCGCGCTCGACATGACCGTCGACGCCGACGGCGGACTGTGGATCGCGGCGGAGCGCACGCTGGTGGTTTCCGATCTCCATCTGGAGAAAGGCTCGTCCTTCGCCATGCGCGGCTCGCTGGTGCCGCCCTATGACACGGGCGCGACGCTCGCCGCCGTCACCGCGATGATCGGGCGCTGGTCGCCGCGCCGCGTGATTGCGCTTGGCGACAGCTTTCATGACGATGGCGGCTTCAAGCGCCTGTCCGAGCGCGATGCTTCTGCTCTCGCATCCTTGCAGGCCGGACGCGACTGGCTCTGGATCACGGGCAATCACGACCCCTCGCCGCCGGCGGGTCTGCCAGGCGAGGTCGCGGATGAAATTGTCGTTGGCGGCGTGGCGTTCAGGCACGCGCCAGTTCTGTCGAACGACGCGCCGCAGATCGCGGGCCATCTCCATCCTTGCGTCGTCGTGCGCGGCGGCGCGCGCGGCGTGAGACGGCGCTGCTTCGCCGTCGATCAGCGCACGCTGGTGATGCCGGCGCTCGGCGCCTACTCCGGCGGGCTTGATCTTCTCTATCATCGCGCCTTTCGCGGGCTGTTCGATGAGGACAACCTTGTCGCCCATGTCATGGGCGATGGCGGGCTGTTCAGCTTTCCCGCTACAACGCTGCGCGGCTGATCAATCCTTGCGGAACGCGACGCTCGACAGCCAGCCGAAGAAGATCGACAGCGCCGCGGCGACGAGGCCATAACCCAGTGGTCGTTGGCGCGCTGCGTCGGCGATGAGTTGCTCGAAGCCGACTTTCACCACCTCGAAATTCGTCTGCTGGCGCGCCAGCAAGACGCTATCGCCGAACAGGGCGATCTCGACCTCGTAATTGCCGAGCGGCGCCGTGGCTGGCAGGACGATCTGCGCCTGGAACACGTTCGGCGTGAGGAAGGTGACGCCGCGCTCCTTCTCCGAATAAAGCCCGCTCTCAAAGCGCAGTCGCACCAGAGAGGCGCGGAATTCCTGTTCGCGCGGGGAGTCGGTCACGTTCTTCTGCGTCGAGGTGACGATCGGCAGGAGTCCGAGATTAAGTCGCGCCGCGCGATCGGGCTCGATGACGTCCTGCAGCGGACGCGAAGCGAGCACGCTGAGATAGCCCGGCACGCCGCCCATGAAGCGCTGGCGCTGATCGATCCAGAGACCGAAGGCCTGCCGCTTCTCCTGGACGATGACGTCCTGGCTCGGCCCGCGCACAGTGATCACGGCGTCGTAGGGGTTCGCACGCGCGACCGTGCGCGCGTCGCGCTCGATCACGGCGAAGGCTGCGAGCTGCGCGCCGGTATAGTTCGAGGTGATCTGCACGCGATGGCTCGACAGGGAGACGAGCAACCCTTCAGCCGACGCCGCGCCCGGCGCGCAAAGAAGGATCAGAAGCGCCAGCAGCCGTCTCATCGCGCCCGCTGCTCCACGCGCACCGAGAACGGATCGTTCGGTCGCGCCACGATGTCGCTCGCGAAGCGCAGGCCGACGCCGAGCACCATGATGGCGAGCAGGAGACGGAAGACCTCCGCCCGGAGATTCTGCCCGGCGCGAGCGCCGAACTGGGCGCCGATGACGCCGCCGACGATCAGCAGGATGGCGAGCACCATGTCGACCGACTGGTTGGTGACCGCATGCAGGATGGTCGCGGCCAGCATCGTCGCGAGGATCTGCATCAGCGACGTGCCGATGACCACGCTGGTCGGCACATGAAAGAGATAGATCAGCGCCGGCACAAGGATGAAGCCGCCGCCGATGCCAAGCACCGCGCCGGCGAAGGAGACGCCGATCGCAAGCCCCATGATCGGGATGACGCTCGCCGCCATACGCGATCGCGGAAATTTCATGCGCAGCGGCAATTCGAAATACCAGGGCCGCTCGCGCTTGTGCGCGCCGGTGGCCACCGCCTGCTTCGACGCCGCGAGCGAGCGCAGGCTCTCCAGCAGCATCAGTCCGCCAATCACGCCGAACAGCACGACATAGGAGAGCACAATGACGAGTTCGAGCTGGCCGAGCCGGCGCATCTGATTGAAGAACATGATGCCGAGCACGGTGCCGACCGCGCCGCCGGCGATGAGCAGCCCGCCGAGCCTGACATCCACCGCGTTCTTGCGGAAATAGCTGATGACGCCGGTCATCGAGGAGCCGGCGATCTGCGCCGACACCGAGGCGACCGCGATCGCCGGCGGAATGCCAGTGAAGATCAGAAACGGCGTCATCAGGAAGCCGCCGCCCACGCCGAACATGCCGGAGATGAAGCCGACAGCCGCCGACATGCCGAGGATAACCAGCATATTCACCGGCGACTCGGCGATCGGCAGATAGATTTCCAACGCTCACGCTTCCGGGCTGGACGTCGACATCAGATCGGCGTCCGATGAACAGGGCTGGTCAACCCCAGTCATCCCTGTGCGTCAACCAAAAGCCGCGTTCACGGCGGAATTTCGGTGAACGGCCCGTGCAAAGCGCGCGCGGGTTTCAGATTTTCGCGCCTTCCGATTTCGGCTTCGATTTCGGCGCGGGCGCAGAAGCCGGCGAGGCGGCCGCCGGCGGCTGCGCATCCCAGCCCTTTTCCGGACCCGCGACATCGTTGGCGAAGCGATCGTTCGGCGTCGGCTTGAAGGCCTGCGCCGCGGCCTTGGCGCCGGCAAGCTCGTCGGGCGACAGGCGCGCGCCGATCTCGTCACGCTTCTTGGCGGCTTCGTCGTCGCCCTGGGCTGCAGCGATCGTGAGCCAGGTGTAGGCTTCGCCCATCGACTGGGGCACGCCGAGCCCGCGAGCCAGCAGGATCGCGATGTTGTACTGACTGTCGCGCACGCCAAGCTTCGCGGCCTTGCTGAAATAGTCGGCCGCCGCGGAATAGTCGGGCTTGCCGTCGCCGCCTTCGGCGATCATCACGCCAAGATTGTGCAGCGCCTTGGCGTTCCCCTTGTCGGCCGCCTTCAGATACCACTGCTTGGCGAGCCTGGCGTCGCGAGCGGCGCCGAGGCCTTTCTCATACATGTTGCCGACCCGGAACTGCGCTGGCGCGAGGCCCTCGCCGGCGGCGCGCTCGAACCATTTCAATGCGAGCTTCGGATCGCGTGACACGCCACGCCCGTCGAACAGGCGCACGCCGACCTCGTAGGCGGCGGCGGGATCGCCGCGCAGCGCGGCGGCGCGCAGCGTGGGCGCGGAGATCGCCGCAGGCAAATCGATCGAAACGGGCGGCGAGATCTGCGGCGGCTGAGGCGCGGGCGTCGCATCGGCGGGCGATGGAATCGAGCCGGTCGGCGAGGGATCGACCTGCGCGGGCGCGGCGGGCGCAGCCGTCTGCGGCAGCGGCGCGGGCGCCGAAGTCTGGGGGATTGTGATTGGCGCCGTGGCTGGCGGAGGCGCGATCGACGACACCTTCTCCTCGACCTTCACCGCAGGCGCCGGCGGCGCGCTCGTCGTGCGGGTGAGAACGTTCATCGCGATGACCGCAAGCAGCAGCGCCGCAAGGCCGATCAGGATCGGCTTCTTGCGGGTTTCGAGCAGCGATTTCGGCTTCTCGGCCGCATCGGCCGGCGCCGCCTTGGCGGCGGCGCGGGCGGCCTGCGTTTCATCGGTCGCCATCTGCGCGGCGCGGCGCGCTGCGGCGATGAAATTCGCCTTCGTGGCGGCCGCCGCATCGGGCGCGGCGGCGCGACCCGTCGACGCCTGCGGCCGGCCGGAGCCCGGCTCCAGCGGCGAATCCGGATTGGCGCCGGATTCGGTCGCCGCTGCGATATCGGCGGACGCCTTCGTTTTCCGTTGAGCGGCTGGCGCGGCGACCGGCGTTTCGTCCGAGGCGCCGCGCGACAGGAAGGGCAGTTTCAGGGAGAAGAGCGACGGTTTTGACGGGGCGGGCTCCGCCGAAGCAGGCGCCGCCTGCCTGCGGCCGGTCAGGCGGGCCGTGGGCGCGCCGGGATCGATAGTCGGCGCAGCCGGACGCGCCGGCTCGGGCGTTTCGACGCGAGGCGCCGCAGGCTTCGCCTTGGGCGCGGGCGCCGGAGCGGGCTCCGCCATCATCATCGGGGCCGGCGGCAAAGGCGCGGGCGTCGCGGCGAGATCGCGTTCGACGGCGCCGAGGCGCTCGACGATTTTCTCGAGCGCGAGATGAATCGCGTCCAGCGTCTCGTGAGTCTTGCGATCGATGAGATCGCTGGTGCGGCGAAGCGCGCTGACGTCCTCGGCCAACGCCTCGAACTGCGGATGGCTCGCGCTCGCATTGAGATCGCTGGCGCGGCGCAAAACATCGCCGGCGACTTCGCGCGCGGCGTCGATCGCAGCCTGTCGCGCAACCGCCTCGGCGGAGGAATTGCGATCGTTGCGCAGCGAATCGATCTGCGTGAAAAGATCCGACACCGCGCGCTCGATGGTCGACAGCGATTGCGCGCCGTCCGACCGATCGAGTTTTTCCGCCACGCTGCGAATTTGCGCCTGCAGCTCCTCGAATTGCGTCGGGCCGGTCTGTTCCGCGCGCGCCTCTTCCATGCGTTCGGTCAGACCGCGAATCATGGATTCGATGCCACTGAGATCGGCCTTTGCTCCGCCCTTGCCGGTTGGCGCCAGCGGGCGATTCTTTACATCCTCGATCTTGGCGTCGATGGCGGAGAGCTGGCTCTCGAGCTTGGCGACGGCGGACGACGGATCGAGATCGCGCGCCATCGCGCGCATCTCGGCGGCGAGCCGTTCGAGCTGGTTGCTATCCATCGTCGATGGACCGACGTCGAGACGATCAAACCGCCCGACCAATGACGAAATCTGCGATTCAAGCCGGTCAAGCGTCGGATGGGCGCCGGAGAGGTCGACCTGCCCGCCAAGTTCGCGCGCGGCTTGCGCGAGTTGATCCGCCGGATGCTCGGCGAAATGCGTGTCGAGCGCTTTGCGCAACTCAACGATGGCGACCTGAATCTCGCCGCGGACATCTTTTGAAATACGTCCGCCGGCGGCGTCGATGCGCGACTCGAGTCCGTCGAGCAGGCGCGACGGATCGAGATTCGCGCCCTGGCGCGCCACAACGTGCAACGCGTCGCGCAGTTCGGCCATCTGGGCTTCGATCGGTGTGAGATCAGGCGCCGCAGGCGGCGTCGACAGACGGGCGCTCAGCGACGCGAGCTCATTGTGGATCGGCGACAGGTCGATCGACGGCTTGTTCAGTCGCTCCGTCAGCGACTCGATCTGGCTTTGCAGCGGCGAAAGATCAACAGCCGCGCGCGGCTGCTCAAGCCGACGCGCGAGCGACGCGATTTCGGATCTGATCGAATCGGCGTCGGAGCGGTTCGTCAACGCGCCGACGACCGCGTTCTTCAGGGAATCGAGCTGCTCGCGCATGGGCGAGAGATCGATCGACGGTTGCGGCCGGCCAAGCTGCGCGGCAAGCGCGGCGATATCCGAACGCATGGTGTCGACCGCCGGCGCGAGCGCCTGGATCGCTTTCGCCTGGGCGTTTTCGAGCCGATCCTCAATCGCGGCCAGTCGGTCTTCGAGCGGACCGGCGGCGGCGGAAGGCGGCAGCGGCTCGTCGAGCTGAAGCTGATGGGCGCGGATTTGCGCCGCCGCTGCGGCGGCGCCCGAACGCAGTCGCCGGCGCGGACCGTTGAGAGCGACCGGAGCTTCCGATGGACGCTCGCCGAGCCGCTTCGCCAGCGTTTCCAGACTCGATTCGAGCCGCGCGAGACGATCCTGCTCATGAGGATCACCGCGACGCGCGGCGTGCGCCTCGTCGATCCGGCGTCCGATGTCGGCGAGCCGGGCGTCGAGATCGGCGGCGGGACGCGCCTGCAGCCGGTCGTCAATGCGGCCGGCGATGTCTTCCAGACGGCGTTCGATCTGGTCGAGCGTCGCACCAAGGCGATCGGAGCGGTCATCGCCGCGGTCGCGGCCGGATGATTCGCTGCGATCGAGCCACCGGCCCAGCGCGTCGATGACGTCGTCAGCGCGGCTGTCGCTGCGGCGCTCGCGGGCGTCGAGTTCGGCGCGGGCGGATTTCAGGATGCGTTCGTCGCTGCGGCTTGCGCCATAATAGTCGCCCTCGCGGCGGCGGCCCCCGCCGCTGCGTTCGCCGTCGCGACGCTGATCTTCGGCGCTCATGGCGTCGAGCCACTCGCCGAGCGTCATGCGGCTGCGACGATCGCCGTCATCTCCCGCTTCGCGGGATCCCTGACGGGAAATCCAAGATTCAGTCCTGCTCATGGCGTCCGCCGCTTCGCGATGGCCTGTCCGACCCGACGCCTTCAGCTCGCCTGCTGCGAAACCGCCGGGGCGGGCCGTTTGCGCAATCCTTGAGAGAATGTTGACGGGATCGCTTTGGAACAGCCCGCGTTACTTTTCTGCAAACAGGGTAAATGGATCGTTAAGCCCGGTAAGGTTGTGGAAACCATTTTTGCGTGTCGCGCGGGCAACACTCCGGCTCAGCCGGGAAACCATAACTATTTGAAGAAATTACAGGCATGCCATTGGACCAGAGCGGCCGAACGCCCATATGCGGATTACCGTAAGGAGATGACGCGCGTCACGTCCTTACTTCACGGCGCCTTATTTTGCCGTCAGAGAGAAATGGAGAGAACGGCGGCGACTGCCTCCGTTAGCGTTCCCGTTCCCAATGACGTGGATGGGACCTCAGACAACCTAGGAGAATAATCTTGACCGCTCGCCCCATGATGGCGATGGCGGATGACGTTTTGTCGACCGCCTCCCCCGCCGATCTTCAGGCCCCGGAATTCACGATCGGCGACCTCGCCCGGGAATTCGGCGTCACCCTGCGCACCCTGCGCTTCTACGAACATCGCGGCCTTCTGAAGCCGCGCCGGCAGGGTCTGTCGCGCTTCTATGACGAGAAAGCGAAAGCTCGCCTCGCCCTCATCCTGAAGGGCAAGCAGCTCGGATTCACGCTGACCGAGATTCGCGCCATGCTGGCCGCGAACGAGCGCGGCGCGCAGAATGACCTCGGCCTCAGCCGCGAGCAGATGAAGACCCAGCTCGAGACGCTGCGCGCCGAGCGCGCCCGCATCGAAGCCGGCATCGCCGAACTCGAAGCCAAGCTCGCCGGCTGACGCCTTCCGCGCCGTTCGCGCCGCGGCGGAGAAAGTCCGCGCGGCGGACGGCGCTTTCAGGCCGCTTCGACCATAATCGCCAGCCTCACCAGTTCGGAGAGGCTGGCGCTTTGCGTTTTATGCATCACATTGGCGCGGTGAATCTCCACCGTGCGCGGACTGATCTGCAGTTTCAGGGCGATGTGCTTGTTGGAGAAACCCTGAACGAGAAAGCCCAGCACTTCGCGCTCGCGCGACGAGAGCGAGGTGAGCCGCGCCTGCGCGTCGGCCCGCAGCTCATCCTTGCCGTGGGCGATGCTGGCCCGCTCCAAAGCCGCGCGCACCGACTGGATGATCACGTCGGACTCGAATGGCTTTTCAATAAAATCTGAAACGCCCGCCTTCATGGCCTGGATGGCCAGCGGCACGTCGGCGTGTCCGGTGATGACGATGATCGGCAGCGGCGAGCCGCGTCCCTTGAGTTCGCGCACGAGCTGAAGCCCGTCCATCCCCGGCATCCGGATATCGGTGATCACGCATCCTTGAGTGGCGCTCCCCGCCGCGTCCAGGAAGGCGGCGGCGGACTCGAACGCGCGCGTGGGCAGCTTTTCCGTCTCAAGCAGGAAGGACAGGGATTCCCGCACCGCATCATCATCATCAATGATGAAGACCGTCGGCCCCACCAGACTTATCGTCGCCCTCATTCGTCGCAGCCCGAAGAGTCAAACAGAAGGCCGCTCCCCCAAGCGGACTCGACTCATGCCAGAGTCGACCTCCGTGATCTTCTATGATCGTGCGCGAGATGGAAAGCCCCAACCCCATGCCGGCGGCGCGGGTTGTGGACATGGGCTGGAACAGCCGGTCGAGCATGTCCGGACTGACTCCCGGCCCGCTGTCCTCGACCTTGACGAGCAGCATCTCCTGAGGCGCCGGCGCGACTGAGATCCGCACCTCCTTGCGGCCCTCATGAAGCTGCAGCGCATCGAACGCGTTGCGCAGCAGGTTGAGCAGGACCTGCTGCACCTGCACCTTGTCCGCCATGACGCGGGCGTCAGGCGGATCGGCGGGATAGACGACGCGGATATTGCGATCCTTCGCCAGCATCTCGGTGAGGGCCTCGACCTCGCGGAGAAGGATATCGAGCTTTTCGGAGCGAATGTCCGTGCCCTCGCGGCGCAGAAAGGAGCGCGTGCGCCGGATGATCTCGCCGGCGCGAAGCGCCTGGTCGCCGGCGCGCGAGAGCGCGTCAATCAGCCTGGGATTGGGCGGCGTCGCGTCGAGAGCGAGGCTGCGCGCGCCGCGCAGATAGTTGCTCAGCGCAGCCAGCGGCTGATTGACCTCATGGGCGATGGTTGAGGCGAACTCACCGAGCGAGTTCAGCCGCCAGACATGCGCGAGCTCCTGCTGAAGCTGACGCTGGCGCGCCTCCGCGTCGCGCAGCTTCGAGAGATCGCGCGCGAAGCCGGTGAACATGCGCTGCGGCCCCATGCGGACCTCGCCGATCGACAGCTCCATCGGAAAGACCGAGCCATCCTTGCGCAGGCCCTCGACCTCGCGCCCGACGCCGATGACGCGGCGCACGCCGGTTCTGAGATAATCGGCGAGATATCTGTCATGCTGATTGACGTAGGGCGGCGGCATCAGCATGCGCACATTCCGGCCGATCGTCTCGCTGCGATCATAGCCGAAGGTCTCCTCGGCCGTCCTGCTGAAGCGCTCGATCGTTCCCTTTTCATCGATCACGATCATCGCATTCGGGACCGTGTCGAGAATCGACTGCAGATGCGCCTCGCGCTCGCGAATGTCGTCGCCGGCGAGTTGGGCGGTCCTGCTCAGGCGCTTGCGATTTTCGCCGCCAATAGCTCCGACGACGCCGAGCACAAACACCATCGCCGCGCGGACATGAGCTTCAACGAAAGGCTCATTCTGGCGCAGCTCGACAGCCAGCCCTGCGGCGACTGCGATCACGGTCGCCAGCAAGCCCGGCGCAAGTCCGCCGCGCAACGCGGCGATCAGAACCGCAAGCAGGCAGAGGAGATCGAGCGAATAGGCGAAGACCCTGCCGAACGCCGCGTAGATGAGGAAAGCGGCGCCGACCGCGAGCACCGCAAAAGCGTAGTCCGACCAGGAGGCGGACGCGATCGCCGAACGAAAGGCTGAAATCGTCTGCTGGAACGGGCTCAAAAGGGCGCTCTTCATTGAGGCGCCCTCCTCTACATGATGCAGGCTGGCCCAGGCATAAGGGATATTACGTAACGGCTGTCGCTTCCGTCACGATCGCTGGCCGCTAAGAGCTTTCCTCTACGCAATCATACGAAATAGAAATCGCTCCGGAGCTTTGGCATGGTCCGCCTGACGCTACGGATGGCGTCGCGAGAACACCGACGGACCTCCATGCTTGGCGCCTTGAAAGACCGCATCGACGTCGCCGCCGCCGACAGGAGAGTCGCCGGGGACGACATCAAGCGCGCAGTCGAAGAGGCTCTGCGGATGGCCGACGAGCTGCAGCTTGCGAGCGTATCGAGACTGCTGGCGCTGGCGAAAGTCGAGCTGCTTCTCTCCGACCTCGAAGGCAGCAAGCGGCGCGCGTCCGCTTTCCTCCGCACGCGCAAGGAGATCGGCGCTTCGGCGCCTGTGTGACCCCCTGAAACTGGAGACTGAGATGAGCGCCCTTCCCATGTTTGCCGAGACCAAGATCATCAACATGCCTGCGCCGCCGGAAGCTGAATATTCGATCAGCGAAATGTCGCGCGAGTTCGGCGTCACGCTGCGCGCGCTGCGCTTCTACGAGGATCGCGGACTGCTCAACCCGCGGCGCGAGGGCCAAGTCCGTTTCTACGACGAGACGTCGAAGGCGCGCCTCGCCCTCATCCTCAAGGGCAAGCAGCTCGGATTCACGCTCACCGAAATCTGGGCGATGCTCGCCGCCAACGATCAGAAGCGGGGCGATCTCGGCCTCAGCCGCGAGCAGATGGAGGAGCGGCTTGCGTCTCTCCGCGCCGAACGCGCGCGGGTCGACGCCGCCATCGCCGAGCTGGAAGCCGGGCTCGGCTGATCGGAAAGTTCAAGGGTCGGGCGGAGGGGGCCCTGCGAGGGGAGGCGAGCGGCTGGGGGGCCCTCGCCTCCCCTTGCGTCTGCCGGGCGAGATAGTTTATATGTAAACTATCTCGCGGCGCCGGGTCCGGTCGCGCCGCGTCTGCGGAGCGAGGGACACGCGCCATGCCGACCTACAAGGCCCCCGTCGACGACCATCTGTTTCTTCTCAACGACGTCTTCCACGTCGAGCGCTACGGCAATCTGCCGGGCTTCGCCGATGCGACGCCGGATACGCTCGAAGCGATCCTCTCTGAGGGCGGCAAGCTCTGCGAGGAGGTGCTCGCGCCCCTCAACGTCGTTGGCGACAAGGAGGGTTGCAAGCGGAATCCGGACGGATCGGTCACGACGCCGAAGGGCTTCAAAGACGCGTACAAGGCCTTCTGCGAGGGCGGCTGGGGCGGCCTGTCGGCGCCGGCCGAATATGGCGGCCAGGAGCTGCCCTTCGTCGTCTCATCAGCGATGCAGGAGTTCGTGACGTCATCGAACCTCGCCTTCGGCATGTATCCCGGCCTGACATCGGGCGCGATCGCCGCCATTAACGTCCATGGCAGCCCTGAGCAGAAGCAGACCTACCTGCCGAAGATGATCTCCGGCGCCTGGTCGGGCACCATGAACCTGACCGAACCTCATTGCGGCACCGATCTCGGGCTTCTCAAGACCAAGGCCGTCCCGAACGGCGACGGCTCCTACGCTATCTCGGGCACGAAGATCTTCATCTCGGCCGGCGAGCATGACCTTTCCGACAACATCGTCCATCTCGTGCTGGCGCGTATCGAAGGCGCGCCGATGGGCACGAAGGGCATCTCGCTCTTCATCGTCCCGAAATTTCTGGTCAACGCCGACGGTTCGGTCGGCGGCCGCAACAAGGTCCAGTGCGGCTCGATCGAACACAAGATGGGCATCCACGGCAATTCGACCTGCGTCATGAATTATGACGGCGCGACGGGCTTCCTCATCGGCGAGGAGAACAAGGGCCTCAACGCCATGTTCGTGATGATGAACGAGGCGCGGCTCGGCGTCGGCATCCAAGGGCTCGGGGTTTCCGAAGTCGCCTATCAGAACGCCGTCGCCTACGCGAAGGAGCGCCTGCAGGGCCGCGCGCTGACCGGGCCGAAATCACCGGACAAGCCCGCCGATTCGATCATGGTGCATCCGGACGTGCGCCGCACGCTGATGTCGATCAAGGCGTTCAACGAGGCGGCGCGCGCCTTCATGCTGTGGACGGCGCTGCATGGCGACGTCGCCCATCGTTCCGGCGACGAGAAGCTGCGCAAATCCTCCGACGACTATATGGGGCTCCTGACCCCGATCCTGAAAGGCGTGCTCACCGACAAGGGTTTCGATAACGCCGTCAAGGCGCAGCAGATGTTCGGCGGCCATGGCTATATCGAAGAGCATGGCATGTCGCAGTTCGTTCGCGACGCCCGCATCGCCATGATCTACGAAGGCGCCAACGGCGTGCAGGCGATGGATCTCGTCGGCCGCAAGCTGCCGCGCGAGGGCGGCAAGGCGCTCATGGCGTTCATGGGCGAAGTCGCCGCCTTTCTGAAGGAGCGGTCGGCAGACGAGCAGATGAAGCCGTTCGTCGGCCCGCTGCAGGCCTCGCTCGGCCATCTTCAGCAGGCTTCCATGTGGCTGATGCAGAACGGCATGAAGAACCCGGAGAACGCCGGCGCCGGCGCCACCGACTACATGCATCTCATGGGCCTCGTGGTGCTCGGCTATATGTGGGCGAAGATCGCGCGCGCGGCGCTCGACAAGCTCAAATCAGGCGCGAATGGCGCTGCCGAGAAGATGAACGCCAAGCTCATCACCGGCCGCTTCTTCATGGAGCGCCTGCTGCCGGCGACGGCGTCGCATCTCGCCGCGCTCTCAACCGGTGCGGAAACGACGATGGCGTTGAGCGCCGAGCAATTCTGATGTCCAACAAACTGGACATATTCAACAGCACGGTCGCTCTCGTGTTGTTGAAACTTTATGAAAAATTTCCAGGTGCCGCCGCTCTGGATACCGAGGCTCTACACGCCGAAGTAAGGGAGATTGTCGGCGAAAACGTAAATGAGAAAGTTATTTCAGACTCGATTATTTGGTTGGCGAATGAGGGGTTCATTCGCGACCAGGGCATCACATACGTTTCGATTGATGCTGGCCTAAAAAAGGGTATGTCCAAGTACGTGCTGACGAGTTCGGGGCTGACCTGCCTCAATAAAACGCCGAACTCGTTAAAGCCGCCACTTGGCGAACAGCTAAAGGAAACTATTTCTGAAGGGTCGCGAGAAGCAGGCAAAAATGCTCTCGGCGAAATTGGCAGAGTTGTTGGTGAAATAATTGGTGGCGTCATCAAAGGTGTGGTCTCATGAACGACGCGCTTCAGGTTCCATCTCCGGCCTGGATGACCGATGAGCACGCGATGCTCGAGGATCACGCGCGCAAACTCTTCGCGAAGGAATTCGCTCCGCATATCGATCAATGGTCCAGTGACGGCATCATGCCGCGCGAGATGTGGAGCAAGGCCGGAGAAGCGGGCCTGCTCGCGGCGTCGATGCCGGAGGAGTATGGCGGGTCCGGCGGCACTTTCGCCCATGAGGCCGTCATCCTGCGCGAGATGGGCCTCGCCGGGCTCGATTTCTGGGGCTGGCCGATCCACGCAGTGATCGTAGCGCCCTACATCCTCCACCACGGCACGGAAGAGCAGAAGAAGGCCTGGCTGCCGAAGATGGCGACCGGCGAATATGTCGCGGCGCTAGCCATGACAGAACCTGGAACCGGCTCCGATCTCCAGAGCATCAAGACGCGTGCGCAGAAGTCGGGCAATGGCTGGATCATCAATGGCGCGAAGACCTTCATCACCAACGGCCAGCACGCCAATCTGATCGTCATCGCCGCGCAGACCGATCCCGGCGCCGGCGCGAAAGGAATTTCGCTGTTCGTCGCCGAGACCGACAAGGTCGAGGGCTTCAGGCGCGGCCGCAAACTCAAGAAACTCGGCATCGACGCGGCCGATACCTCCGAACTCTTCTTCGACGACATGAAGCTGCCGGCGGAATCGCTGCTGGGAACAGAAGTCGGCAAAGGCTTCTATCAGATGATGCAGGAATTGCCGCAGGAGCGGCTCTCCATCGCCGGCGGCGCCATGGCGATGATGGAGCGCGCGCTTCGTCTGACGATCGACTACGTCAAGGAGCGCAAGGCGTTCGGAAAAGCCATCATCGATTTCCAGAACACCCAGTTCACGCTCGCGGAATGCAAGACCGAAGCGACCGTCGCCAAGGTGTTCTACAATGACTGCGTCGCGCGCCTGATCGAAGGCAAGCTCGACACCGGCACCGCCTCCATGGCCAAATACTGGATGACCGACCTCCAGAACAAGATCGTCGATCGCTGCCTGCAGCTCTTCGGCGGCTATGGCTACATGGAGGAATATCCGATCTCGCGCATGTATCGCGACGCGCGCATCCAGCGCATCTATGGCGGCACCAACGAGATCATGAAGATTCTGATCGCGCGCACATTGTGAGCGCGAGAGCTTCTGGCGATGGCGACATCGCCTAGAGCATGGCGCGAAAAGTGGGAACCGGTTTTTCGCGATAGCCATGCTCTAAATTTTGGAATCGATCACGTTCCCGCATTTTGATTGATTCAATCAAAATGCGGCGTGATCTGGATGATTGAAAGGAGGCCATGATGGCCAACGCCTATGTCTATGACGCCGTGCGCACGCCGCGCGGACGCGGCAAGCAGGACGGCTCGCTGCATGAGGTGAGTTCGCTGCGGCTCGCCGAAACGGCGCTGCGCGCCATCAAGGACCGCAACGAGCTCGACACCAGGCTGGTCGATGACGTGATTCTCGGCTGCGTCGATCCCATCGGCGAAGCCGGCGGCGACATCGCGCGCGCTGCGGCGCTGACGGCGGATTACGGAAACCATGTCCCAGGCGTGCAGATCAATCGTTTCTGCGCGTCGGGTCTCGACGCGATCAATTTCGCCTCGGCGCAGGTGATGTCCGGGCAGCATGATCTCGCCGTCGGCGGCGGCGTGGAATCCATGAGCCGCGTCGGCATCGCCTCGTCCGGCGGCGCCTGGCCGGTCGACCCCGCGATTGCGATCAAGAGCTATTTCATGCCGCAGGGCGTGTCGGCCGATCTGATCGCGACGAAATACGGCTTCTCCCGCACTGACGTCGACGCCTATGCGGTGCAGAGCCAGCAGCGCGCCGCCGCGGCGTGGAAGGACTCGCGCTTCAAGAACTCGGTCGTGCCGGTGAAGGACGTGAACGGGATCACCATTCTCGATCATGACGAACATATGCGGCCATCGACCGACATGCAGTCGCTGGCGAGCCTGAAGGCCTCCTTCCAGATGATGGGCGAGATGGGCGGCTTCGACGCGGTCGCCGTGCAGGCGCATCCCGATGTCGAATTTGTCGAGCATGTCCATCACGCCGGCAATTCGTCCGGCATCGTCGACGGCGCGGCGGCCGTGCTGATCGGAAATGAAGAATCGGGCCAGAAGATCGGCCGCAAGCCGCGCGCTCGCATCCGCGCCTTCGCCAATATCGGCTCCGATCCCGCGCTGATGCTCACCGGTCCCGTCGATGTGACGAAGAAGGTGCTGAAGCGCGCCGGCATGGAGATCGACGACATCGATCTCATCGAGGTCAATGAAGCCTTCGCGGCGGTGGTGCTTCGCTTCCAGCAGGCGTTCGATCTCGACTCGTCGAAGGTGAATGTGAATGGCGGCGCGATTGCGCTCGGCCATCCGCTCGGCGCAACCGGCGCAATGATCCTCGGCACGGCGCTCGATGAACTCGAGCGCACGGGCAAATCGACAGCCCTTATTACTTTGTGCATCGGCGCCGGCATGGGCACCGCGACGATTATCGAGCGCGTCTGAGAAGCTGGAGACTGATAATGAACCTCGCCAACTTCCGCTTCGAAACCGACGCCGACGGCATCGCGCTCGCGACCTGGGACATGCCCGACCGTTCGATGAACGTCATCACGATCGGCGTGATGGAGGACCTGAAAGCGATCGTCGAAAAGGTCGTGTCGGATCCGGCGATCAAGGGATGCGTCATCGCCTCGGGCAAGTCCGCCTTCTCCGGCGGCGCCGACCTCACCATGCTGCAAAGCATCGGGCCGGCGGCTGCGCGCATCGCGAAGGAGAAGGGCGAAGAGGCCGCGGCCGCCTTCGTTCTCGAAAATGTCTCGCAGTTCAACGTGCTGTTCCGCAAGGTCGAAACCTGCGGAAAGCCTTTCGCCGCCGCGATCCACGGCGCCTGCATGGGCGGCGCGTTCGAGATGACGCTTGCCTGCCATTTCCGCGTGATGGCCGAGGACGACAAGACGCGCGTCGGGCTGCCAGAGATCAAGGTCGGACTGTTTCCGGGTGGCGGCGGCACGCAGCGCGTGTCGCGCCTGATGCCAACAGGCGACGCGCTGCAGATGCTGTTCAAGGGCGAGCAGATCAGGCCGGCCGCAGCGAAGGCCGCGGGCCTCGTGCATGAGCTCGCGAAGCGCGAGGACCTGATCGCGGTCGCAAAAGAGGCGATCAAGTCAGGCCGCGTCTCGCCGAAGCAGCCCTGGGACGATCCGAAATTCCGCGCGCCGTCGGGCAAGGTGTTCTCGCCCGCCGGCATGCAGATCTGGCCGCCGGCGAACGCGATCTATCGCCGGGAGACCTACGACAATTACCCCGCCGCCAAGGCGATCCTGCATGCGGTCTACGAAGGCCTGCAACTCCCCATGGATCTCGCGCTGAAGGTCGAATCGCGCTGGTTCGCGAAGATCGTGCGCTCGAAGGAAGCGGCGGCGATGATCCGTTCGCTCTTCATCTCCATGGGCGAACTCAACAAGGGCGCGCGCCGCCCGGCGGGCGAAGCGACGAAGCTGAGGAAGATCGGCGTCGTCGGCGCGGGCTTCATGGGCGCCGGCATCGCCTATGTCTCGGCGAACGCGGGGCTTGAAGTCGTGCTGATCGATCGCGATCAAGAGGCGGCGGACAAGGGCAAGGCCTATTCGCACAAGCTCGTCTCCGATCAGATCATGAAGGGCCGCGCCAAGGCCGCCGATCGCGACGCGCTGCTGGCGCGCATCACGGCGACGCCTGACTACGCCGCGCTCGCCGACGTCGATCTCGTCATCGAGGCGGTGTTCGAAGACCCGGCCGTGAAGGCTGACGTGATCAAAAAGGTCAGCGCCAGCATCAGGCCCGACTGCGTCTTTGCGTCGAACACCTCGACGCTGCCGATCACCGGCCTCGCCTCGCATGCGGCGAAGCCCGACCAGTTCATCGGCATCCATTTCTTCTCGCCGGTCGAGAAGATGCTGCTGGTCGAGATCATTCTCGCCAAGCAGTCCGGCGACAAGGCGATCCAGGCCGCGTTCGATTTCGTGCGCGCCATCAACAAGACGCCGATCCTCGTTAATGACGGGCGCGGCTTCTTCGCCAATCGCTGCGTCGGCAACTATATCCTCGAAGGCCATCTCATGCTCACCGAGGGCGTGCCGGCGGCGATGATCGAGACGGCGGCGAAAATGGCGGGCATGCCGGTCGGGCCGCTGTCGCTCAACGATGAGGTGGCGATCGATCTCGGCCTCAAGATCATGAAGGCGACGGAGGCGCAGGTCGGCGCGCACGCGGTCAACCCGGCGCAGAAGAAGCTGCTCGTCGGGATGGTGGAGACCCATGGCCGCCTCGGCCGCAAGAACAAGAAGGGTTTCTACGACTATCCCGAGAAGGGGCCTAAGCGGCTGTGGGCCGGCCTGAAGGCGTTCCAGGAGACGAAGCTCGATCCTGATGCGATCGATGTGACCGAACTCAAGCAGCGCTTCCTCGTCACGCAGGCGCTCGAAGCGGCGCGCTCCGTCGAGGAAGGCATCGTCACGGATCCGCGCGAGGCCGATGTGGGTTCAATCATCGGCTTCGGCTTCGCGCCCTACACCGGCGGCGTGCTGTCCTACATCGACTTCATGGGCGCGAAGAATTTCGTCGCGCTCTGCGACAAACTTGCAGCGAAGCACGGCAAGCGCTTCGAGCCGAACGCGCTGCTGCGCGATATGGCGGCGAAGGGCGAGAGCTTCTATGGCCGCTATGCGCCGGCAAAACAGGCGGCGTAGCGAAGGCGTTGTCGTTATCAGGGGAGCGCGACGAGTTAGCCGCGCTCCCATTTCATATCGCTCAGGCGCGGATCGTCGCTGAATGCGTCGCGCCCGAATTCGATCCGCTCGGTTGGAAATTCGCGAATCACTTGCGCTCCGAACGCGCCGACGCGGACGCGCCAGGTTTCAAAGCGCGCGGGTTCGCGACTGATGAATGCGCGCGGCGCAAGCACCGCAAGATTGGCGCGATGCGCGGGATCGCGCACGGATTCATAGCGGATGACATCGATCGGGACTTCGCGCGCCGCTTCGGCGAGAGACTGGCACGGCTCGTAATCCGTAAGCCTCGTCCACGCCTCGCGATGCGAGGCGAATGGCGGCGCCGTGAGATCGATCGCGGCCTCCGTGCGCAGCGGCGCGTTGAAGGCGGTGTATTCGGCCGCATTGGCGGGAAAGGGCGTCGCCGGCGACTCCGCGTAGAACAGCAGGCGGTAGAACGCCATCTCGGCTGCGGCGGTCTGCGGCTGTTCAGCGCCGTAGAGCACGCCCAGCGTGCGGCCGGCGCGACGGAAGCGCGAGCCATAGGGATAGATGGCGCCATAGCGGAACGGCGCCGCCATGAGATAATGCAGTCCGCGCGCATCCGGCGGCAGCGACGGCTTCGTCGTTTCCAGAAGGTCTTCGAGCAGCGCCTGCTCGCCAAGCGTGTCGGTGAGCTTCAGCGTGGAGACGCGATGCTGGGCCTCGACCAGACGCCAGCAATCGCTCTCCTGCGCGCGCCGCTCAGACGAGAGCGCGGCGGGAGTCCAGATAAGCGATGACATCGATCAGTCCGGACACGCGCGTGATCAGATCAAGCGGCCTGCCGCCAAGCGCGAGATTGTCGCCGCGAAGCCAGGCGCGCGCCGTGGCCTCGTCGCCGCCGACGATCGCATCGAGCGAGCGAAACAGTCGAATGAACAAAAGCGCGAGTTCGAAAGGCTTGCCTGCGAGATCGAGCTTGTAATGTCCCTGGGACAAACGCGAGACGGACGCCTCCGACAGGCCGATGATGCGGGCGAGCGTGCTCTGGGCGACGTCGAGATGCTCGGCGGCGCGCAGCGCAGCCTTGGCGACGGTTTCAGCGGAATTGGCCGGGCGATCGGCCGAAGGCGACAGGCGCGGCATCTCACAGTCCTCGGAAATAATATAGCATAAAAATTTCTATTGGAAAGAGCGCAAGCGTACCGCCTCCGGCCCTGCTTGCGACGCGCTTCATCTTGGCGCATGTCCGGCGAACGCCCATATCGGGTTTGATCCAGCGGCCCGGAGCCTTGAACCCCGGGATGAGGACAAAGCCATGTTCATCCAGACCGAAGCCACGCCGAATCCCTCGACGTTGAAATTCATCCCGGGCAAGCCCGTCATGGGCGAAGGCACGCTCGACATGCGTAGTCTCGCCGAAGCCGAGGCTTCGCCGCTCGCCCAGCGCCTGTTCGCCGTCGATGGCGTGAGCGGCGTGTTCCTCGGCTCCGATTTCGTCAGCGTCACCAAGTCGGACGGCGAGTGGCAGCATCTGAAGCCGGCGGTGCTCGGCGCCATCATGGAGCATTTCATGTCGGGCGCTCCCGTGGTGACGCTGGGCTCCGAAGCCGAGGCCGAAGATGAATTCTTCGACGAGAGCGATGCGGCGACGGTCGAGACCATCAAGGATCTGATCGAGACGCGCGTGCGCCCGGCCGTGGCCGGCGATGGCGGCGACATCACTTTCCGCGGCTTCAAGGACGGCGTGGTCTATCTCGCCATGAAGGGCTCCTGCTCCGGATGCCCCTCCTCGACAGCGACGCTGAAGCACGGCATCCAGAACCTGCTCAGGCACTTCCTGCCCGACGTCCGGGAAGTCCAGGCGGTCTGATCCGCCTCATCATTTTCAACGCCGGGCGCGCCCGGCGCTTTCGGGGCCTTCACTGCATTGCGAATCCTGGCGATCGACACTGCGCTCGGCGCCTGTTCCGTCTGCATCTGGGAGGCCGGCCGGAACGATCCGCTCGGTCTTGAAAGCACGCTGATGGAGCGCGGCCACGCCGAAGCTTTGGTGCCGATGATCGGCCGGGTGGCTGAAGCCGCCGGCGGCTTTTCCGGGATCGACCGGATTTCGGTCACCGTCGGGCCAGGCAGCTATACCGGGCTGAGGGTTGGCGTTTCCGCTGC
The DNA here is from genome assembly GCF_022059845.1 of Terrirubrum flagellatum. Classification (GTDB taxonomy): domain Bacteria; phylum Pseudomonadota; class Alphaproteobacteria; order Rhizobiales; family Beijerinckiaceae; genus Terrirubrum; species Terrirubrum flagellatum. Next base: position 4,576,449 of record NZ_CP091851.1, read on the forward strand.
GCGCGCGCTGGCGCTGGCGACTGATAAGCCCGCCATCGGCGTCACGACTTTGTCAGCGCTCGCTGCGCCTCTCGTCGCCGCCGGTGAATCGACCCTGATCGCGGCTGTGATCGACGCCCGCCACTCGGACGTGCATCTCCAGCTTGTCGCGCCGAACGGCCGCACCATTCTGACGCCGCGCCAATTGCCGGCCCGCGAGGCCGCGCGCGCTATCGGCGCGGGACCTGTGCGGCTCGTCGGCTCCGGCGCGCCGAAGCTCGGCGTGGAGGCCTGGCAGATCGGCCTCGACGCGACGATTGTCGATCCCGCCGCCGCGCCTGACATCCTCTGGGTGGCGCGGCTCGGCGCTCTCGCCGACCCCGACGAGGCGCCGCCGAAGCCGCTCTATCTCAAGCCGCCCGACGCGAAGCCGCAGGCGGCGGCGCGGCTCGCAGTCGAGTAGGCTTCCTTCAACCGGCTCGCATTATGCTGTCACGATGCTGGCCTTTTTTGCGGCGCGCCCGATCCTGTTCCGTCCGCTCTCATCCGCCGACGCCCGAGCCGTCGCCCACATCCATGCCGAGGGCTTCGCTCGCGGCTGGCCGGCTGATGAAATCGAGGCGATGATTCTGGACCCCGCCGTGGTCGGGGACGGCGCGGCGACCGCGGGCTGGCCGGGCGCGCTGGCGGGCTTCGTCCTGTCGCGGATCGCGGCCGACGAGGCCGAGATCCTGTCGATCTGTGTACGTCGCAAAAATCAGGGCAAGGGCGTCGCCGGCCGGCTTCTCAACCATCATCTGTCGCGGCTCGGGCAACGAGGCGCGCGAGCCGTGTTCCTCGAGGTCGAGGAGGGCAATACGCCTGCAATCGCGCTCTATCGCCGCTATGGCTTCGCCGAGGTCGGGCGGCGGAAATCCTACTATCCCAAGGCCGATGGGCGCACGGCCGACGCGCTGACGATGAGACGGGACATGGTTTGAACGATTGCGCTGAGCGGCGCGACCAAATATCTAGTCATATGACTAGTCATTTGGAGGCGCTGTGAAGACCTGGCCGGTGCATGACGCGAAGGCGCGTTTCAGCGAACTGCTCGACGCCTGCGTCGCGGAAGGTCCCCAGGCCGTGACGAAGCGCGGCGTGGAAGCCGCAGTGCTGGTCTCCGCCGCTGAATGGCGGCGACTGACAGAGGCCGCCCGGCCCTCCCTCAAGGAGCTGCTGCTGACGGATCAGGCGCGGGCGGACCTGCCCATTCCGGAACGGGGACGGGCGCAGCGGCGCGCGCCGGCGCCTCTGTGACAGGCTACCTTCTCGACACCAACGTCGTCTCGGAGCTGCGAAAGCCCAAACCCCATGGCGGCGTTGTCGCCTGGTTGAGCGGACTCGACGATGCGCAGATTCATCTTCCGGCCGTGGCGATCGGAGAAATTCAGGCCGGCGTCGAGCTGACGCGCGAGCAGGATGAGACGAAAGCGGCGGAGATCGAAAGATGGCTTGATCAGGTCGCCGCGTCCTACAACGTGCTCGCCATGGATGGCCGGGCCTTTCGCATCTGGGCGCGGCTGATGCATCGCCAGTCCGATGCGATGTACGAAGACGCGATGGTGGCGGCGATCGCGATTTCGCACGGATTGACGGTCGCCACCCGGAACGTCCGCGACTTCGCGCGTTTCGCGACGCCTTTGTTCAATCCCTTCGCCGCCTGAGCTGAATATTTCGCAGCCCGCCTCTCGCCCGGCGAGGCCAATAGACGCCTGCAATATCCGCTCATATAACCCGCCGAACTAACAACCGGACGAATTCGTGCCAACCTCCCGACTTGCCGCGATCGAAACCGCGTGCCGCGCCAAGGGGCTGCGCGTCACGGGTCCGCGGCGCGTCATCGCGCAGGTTCTCTCCGAAGCGCATGATCATCCCGATGTGACCGAGCTGCATCGCCGCGCCGCCGCGCGCGATGCGCGGATTTCGCTCGCGACCGTCTACCGCACCGTCAAGATGTTCGAGGATATCGGCGTCATCGAGCGTCACGCCTTCAATGACGGTCGCGCGCGCTATGAACGCACGCCGACCGAACATCACGACCATCTCATCGACGTGAAGAGCGGCAAGGTGATCGAGTTTCATTCGGAAGAGATCGAGGAATTGCAGGCGCAGATCGCGGCGAAACTCGGCTACCGGATCGTCGGCCACCGGCTCGAACTCTATGTCGAGCCGCTGCCGAAAAAATCCGCCGGCGCGTGATTCCCGCCCTCAAGATCGGTCTGCTCGGGCTCGTCTTCGTCGCGCTCGCTCCGCTGCAATGGCTTGCGCTGCGGTTCGGCTGGCCGCTCGCCGGCGGAATTCCTGTCTGGTTCCACCGCATCGCCCGCGCGACGCTTGGATTGAAGGTGCGCGAGGTCGGCGCGATGGCTGCGGAGCGGCCGCTGCTGATTGTCTCCAACCACACGTCCTGGCTCGACATCGTCACGCTTGGCGGCGTCGCGCCCTTGTCCTTCATCGCGAAGTCGGAAGTCTCGACCTGGCCGGCGGTGAAGACGCTGGCGAAACTCCAGCGCACGATCTTCGTCGACCGGGCCCGGCGCAGCGCCACAGCCAAGGTGAACCAGTCGATCGGCGCGCGGCTCGCCGGCGGCGATCCCATGGTGTTGTTCGGGGAAGGCACCACCAGCGACGGCCAGCGAACGCTGCCCTTCCGTTCGGCGCTGATCGGGGCCGCCCAGGCGGCCGGCGGCGGCGCCCTGATCCAGCCCGTGGCCATCGCCTATGTCAGCCGGAATGGTCTGCCCGTGACCCGGACAGGCCGCGCCGAGCTCGCCTGGTTCGGCGACATGGAGCTGGCCCCGCACCTCATGCCGCTTCTTGCCAGCGGGACGATCGGAGCCGTGATCGTCTGGGGCGATCCGATCCGGACCGGTCCCGAAACGGATCGCAAGCGTCTCGCGGCCGATCTTGCCCGCTGGGCGCAAAAGGCCTACGCGGCCGCCCTTCACGGACTTGTCTAATACTCAATCTATTCAAGCGCGGCCGAACGGCTTACAAACGGACCCTATGCAGGACAACGAAAGACCGGCTGCGCCGCCCTCGTCAGGGGGCGTCGATGGCGCGCCGAAGAAGGTGTTCATCAAGGCCTATGGCTGCCAGATGAACGTCTATGACGCCGAGCGCATGGCCGACGCGCTGGCGCCGGAAGGCTACGCCGAGACCAGCGAGATCGCGGACGCCGATCTCGTCATCCTCAACACCTGTCACATCCGGGAGAAGGCGGCCGAGAAAGTCTATTCCGAACTCGGCCGCGTGCGCGAGCTCAAGAGCGAGCGCGCCGCCGCCGGCCGCGACACCGCCGTCGTCGTCGCGGGCTGCGTGGCTCAGGCCGAAGGCGGCGAAATCCTGCGTCGGGCGCCGGCCGTCGATCTCGTAGTCGGCCCTCAGAGCTATCATCGTCTGCCGGAACTCGTGCGTCAGGCGCGGGCGGCGCGCGTCGTCGACACCGAATTTCCCGTCGAGGACAAGTTCGACCATCTGCCGCGCGCCTCGCGCGAGAAAATGCGCGCGCGCGGCGTGTCGGCGTTCGTGACCGTGCAGGAAGGCTGCGACAAGTTCTGCAGCTTCTGCGTGGTGCCTTACACGCGCGGCGCGGAATCCTCGCGGCCTGTCGTGAAGATCATCGCCGACGTCAGAGCGCTGGCAGAAGCCGGCGTGCGCGAGGTCACGCTCATCGGCCAGAACGTCAACGCCTATCACGGCGAGGGGCCTGACGGCGCGACATGGTCGCTGGCGAAACTGTTCGCAGCCGTCGCCGATATCGATGGGATCGTGCGCATCCGTTACTCCACCAGCCATCCCCGCGACATGGATGAAGAGCTCATCGCCGCCCATCGCGATCTTCCGGCGCTGGCGCCTTATCTGCATTTGCCGGTGCAATCAGGGTCGGATCGCATCCTCGCCGCCATGAACCGCAAGCATACGGCCGACGAATATCGCGACATCATCGCGCGCGTGCGCAGCGCGCGCCCTGACATCGCGCTGTCCTCCGATTTCATCGTCGGTTTCCCCGGCGAGACCGATGCGGATTTCGAGGAGACCTTGCGGCTTGTGCGCGACGTGAATTTCGCCAGCGCCTTCTTCTTCAAATACAGCGCGCGTCCGGGCACGCCGGCGGCGGCGCTTGGCGATCAGGTTTCTGAAGAGGCGAAATCCGAACGGCTCGCCGAATTGCAGCGCCTGCTCGACGCGCAGCGCTTCGCTTTCAATGAAGCAACGGTTGGCAAGACGACCGATATCCTGTTCGAGCGCGCCGGGCGCCATCCCGGCCAGATCGTCGGCAAGACGCCATGGCTGCAGGCGGTGCAGGTCGACGCGCCGTTTTCGCTGATCGGCGAGATCGCTCCAGTGACGATCACCGCGCGCGGCTCGAATTCACTTTTCGGCGCGCTCGCCGAGACCGCTGTCGCCGCGTGAGGACGCCTGTGCAAAGACCCGACATGCGCGCCGCTCCGGCGCTTGCGACCCATGGCCCCGGCGATTCCGCCGAGATCGTGATTTCATTCGAAGACAACCGCATCGCGAGCCAGGTGTTCGGTCTCTATGACCAGAATCTCGCTCATCTCGAACGCCGGCTCGGCGTCGTCGCTAATGCGAATGGCAATCACGTCACATTGAAAGGTCCGCGCGATTCCTCCGAACGGGCGCGGCGCGTGCTCGACGAACTCTATGCGCGGGCGCGACGAGGCGAGGATATCAGCGCCGGCGACGTCGACGGCGTGATCCAGGAGACGAGCGCGCAGGGCGTGCTGTTCGGCGCCAGCGAAGCGCCGGCGCGTTCATCCTTCGAGCAGATCGCGACGCGCAAGCGCGGGCCGGTGCGTGCGCGAAATGCGGCGCAGGACGCCTATCTGCGCGCGCTGCGCAAATATGAACTCGTTTTCGCCGAAGGCCCCGCCGGCACCGGCAAGACCTGGCTCGCCGTCGGCTACGCCGTGACGCTGCTCGAACAGGGCGTCGTCAATCGCATGATCCTGTCGCGCCCCGCGGTCGAGGCGGGCGAGCGGCTGGGCTTCCTCCCCGGCGACATGAAGGAGAAGGTCGATCCCTATCTTCGCCCGATCTATGATGCGCTGTTCGATTTCATGGATGCGCGCCATGTCGAACGCGGGCTGCAGACCGGCATGATCGAGATCGCGCCGCTGGCCTTCATGCGCGGCCGCACGCTGACGCGTTCCGTCGTTCTGCTCGACGAAGCGCAGAACTGCACGCCGATGCAGATGAAGATGTTTCTCACGCGTCTCGGCGAAGGTTCGCGCATGATCGTCAATGGCGATCCGTCGCAGATCGACCTGCCGCCTGGCCAGAAGTCGGGACTGAACGAGGCGCTGCGGCTGTTGCAGGGCGTCGAAGGCATCGGCTTCGCGCCCTTCAAGGAGGGCGATGTCGTCAGGCACGAACTTGTGCAGAAGATCGTCTCCGCCTATGCGCGCGCCGACGCGGCCGCAAAAGCCGCGCCGCGGACGCGCGCGGACGCCTGACATGGCTGTCATCGACATCACGCGGGAGTCGAGCGGCTGGCGCGCCATTCCGCGCGTCGAGGCGCTGGTGCGTCGCGCCGCCGAAGCGGCGCTCGCCGGCGCGGACATCGTAACGCGCGCGGATGCGGAAATCTCGCTGCTGCTTACCAACGATGCGACGATCCGCGACCTCAACGCGCAGTGGCGCAACAAGGACAAGGCGACCAACGTGCTGTCTTTTCCGGCGGCGTCCATCGATCAGCTTGCGGATGCGCGCGCGCTCGGCGACATCGTGATCGCGCTGGAAACCGTGCTCGCCGAAGCGCGCGACGAGGACAAGACGCCCGCCGATCATCTCACCCACCTCGTCGTGCATGGCGTGCTGCATCTTCTCGGCTTCGATCATGAGGACGATGAAGAGGCCGAAGAGATGGAGGAGCTGGAGACGTTGATTCTGGCGAAGCTCGGCGTCGCCGATCCCTACGTCGCCGTCGGCGTCGACGCGTGAACGGCCCGATATGAGCGAGGATTCTCCATCGGGCGCCAATGGCGGGACGCGCGGCACGGTCCTTGAACGGCTGCGCAATCTCATGCGGATCGGCCGCTTCGCCGCGCGCAATGAATTGAGCGAAGCGCTCGCCGAGACCGATCCGTCAGAAAGTCTTTCGCCCCTCGAGCGCGCCATGCTGCGCAACGTCCTCACGCTGCGCCAGGTGACCGTCGGCGACGTGATGATTCCGCGCGCCGACATCGTGGCGGTTCCGGGCGACGTCACGCTTGCGGAACTGCTCGACATGTTCCGCACCGCCGGCCATTCCCGCCTGCCGGTCTACGAAGAGACGCTCGATGATCCCCGCGGCATGGTCCATATCCGCGACTTCCTCGATCATGTCGCGGCGCGCGCCGCGGCCGGCGCCGGCGTCGCCAAGATCGCCGACGCTGCAAAGGAATCGGACGCGCCGGGATCGGTGAAGATGTTCGATCTGTCGACGCCTCTCTCCGCGGTGAAGATGCTGCGTCCCGTTCTCTTTGTGCCGGCGTCGATGCCTGCCATCGATCTGCTCGTGAAGATGCAGGCGTCGCGCACCCATATGGCGCTCGTCATCGACGAATATGGCGGCACCGAAGGACTCGTTTCGATCGAGGATCTCGTCGAGGTCATTGTCGGCGACATCGAGGACGAGCATGACGAGAGCGAAGGGCCGGCGCTCCGGGCCGAGCGCGACGGCGTGTTCGTCGCCGACGGGCGCGCGCCGCTTGAAGAGGTCTCGACGGCGCTCGGCGTCGATCTCGGCGTCGAGGCCGAGGATGTGGATACGCTCGCCGGCCTGATCGTCACGCTTGCCGGCCGGGTGCCGGTGCGCGGCGAGATCATCCCCGGACCTTCGGATTACGAATTCGAGATCATGGACGCCGATCCCCGGCGGGTGAAGCGCGTGCGCCTGATCCGCCGCCAACCCGTCGAGGACAGGCCGCGCCGCCGGCCGCGCGCCGAGGCGACGAGCGGCGAAACGCCGCCTGAACCGGCTGCGACCTCTGGCGAAGCGCCGCCCGAATCGCGCTAGACAAGTTACGTCTCTTCGTCGCTTTCTCCGCGAGCCCTTCGACGCCCATGTTTCTGCGCGCAAGCCAGACCGTTCTTCTGGCCTGGGGTTGGCCGCGCCGGCTGATCGCCCTGTTTGCTGGCGCGGTCGGCGCGCTGGCGATGCCGCCGCTCGGCGTCTGGCCGGCGCTGATCATCTCCTTCACGCTTGCGGTCTGGCTGCTCGACGGTTCGATCGCGTCTGGCAAACGATTCGATTTCGGCGGCGTGCGCGCCGCGGCCATCGCGGGCTGGTGGTTCGGCTTCGGTTATTTCCTCGCGAGCCTGTGGTGGCTGGGCTCAGCGTTTCTCGTCGAGGCCGACAAATTCGCGGCGCTGATGCCGCTCGGCGTCGTCGGCCTGCCGGCGGGCCTCGCCTTCTTCATGGCGCTCGGCTTCGCGCTGGCGCGCGCCTTCTGGCCGGCGGGACCGGCGCGGATTCTCGTCTTCGCCGCGATGCTCACCATCAGCGAATGGCTGCGTGGGCATATTCTCACGGGCTTTCCCTGGAACAGTTTCGGCCTCGCCTTTGGCGACGCTGCGCTGCTCGATCAGACAGCCTCACTGACGGGCCTTTACGGTCTGACTTTCCTTGCGCTCGCGACGCTCTCGGCGCCGGCGGCGATGATTTCCGACGACGGCAAGACGCTTCGCTCTTTCCCGCTCGTCGCGGCCTCAGTCGTGCTCGCGGGCATGGCGATCTATGGCTGGCGGCGCCTGCCCGATGCGCCGACGCAAACCGTTCCGAACGTGCGGCTGCGCCTGATGCAGCCGAACCTGCCCCAGGACGCGAAATTCGCGCCCGACAATCGCGACGAGATCATGCGTCGCTATTTCGAGCTTAGCGGTCGCCCGAGTTCGCCCGAGATTACGGGGGTCGCCAGCGTCACGCATCTGATCTGGCCGGAATCTTCCTTTCCCTTCATTCTCGATCGCGATCGCAAGGCGCTTGGCGAGATCGCCGATTTCCTGCCGCCCGGCGTCACGCTGATCACCGGGGCCGCGCGCGCCGACGAGCCGCTGCCCGGCGAGCGCATGCATCGCTTCTACAATTCGCTGCAGACGCTCGACCATGAGGGCGTGGTGCGCAGCTCCTACGACAAGGCGCATCTCGTGCCCTTCGGCGAATATCTGCCGTTGCGCGCTCTTCTCGATGCGATCGGGCTGCGTCAGTTCGTGACCATGCCCGGCGGCTTCACCGCAGGCGCGATGCGGCGCGCTTTGCAGGCGCCCGGCCTGCCCCTGATCGCGCCGCTGATCTGCTACGAGGCGGTGTTTCCCGGCGAAGTCCTGCCGCCCGGTCCGCGACCGGGACTGCTGCTCAATGTCACCAACGACGCCTGGTTCGGGCTGACGCCCGGCCCCTACCAGCATTTCGCACAGGCCCGCATGCGCGCCATCGAGGAGGGGCTGCCGCTGGTTCGCGACGCCAACACTGGAATCTCCGCCATCGTCGACCCCTATGGCCGAATCGTCCGCAAGCTGCCGCTGGGCGTCGAAGGCGTTCTCGACGGGCCTCTGCCAGTTCCATTGGCGGCTACAATTTATGCGCGTCTTGGGGATTTCATTCCCGCAATGATGGTTGTATTCTCGCTCCTGTTTGCATGGCGCGCGAGCCGATTCGGCCGACGCCGCTCATCGTAGGGATGTCGGGACCAACCTCATGGCGACCGTGAAGAAGACGCCCAATCCGATCGATCGCCATGTCGGCTCCAAAGTCCGGCTGCGCCGCATGCTGGTCGGGATGAGTCAGGAGAAGCTCGGCGACGCGCTCGGCCTAACCTTCCAGCAGGTGCAGAAATACGAGAAGGGCGCCAACCGGATCGGCGCGAGCCGCCTGCAACAGATCTCCAAAGTGCTGGCGGTGCCGGTGGAGTTCTTTTTCGAGGGCGCGCCGGCGGTCAGCGAGCCGACGCCGCCAGCGGCCGGATTCAATGAGGCCCCGAATTCCGGCTATGTCGTGGATTTCCTGACGACGAGCGAAGGCGTTCAGCTCAACCGGGCCTTCGTGCGCATCCGCGACGCCAAGGTGCGCCGGCGGATCGTCGATCTCGTCGTCACGCTTGCCGGCGACGAGGGCGGCGAGCCGTCCTGAGCGCGGCGCACGGCGTCGGATGCTTGGTGGACGCCCGTAATTCCTGAAATTCCATAGGCCGTTAGCCGCATGGACGCGCCGACGCGCGGAGCCGGCCAATGGTGCGCGGAAATTTATTCAACCCAACGGTTGACATTCGAGCGTCGACCGCTATATTCAACCTTATGGTTGAACTTCACACATCGTCCCTGCCGCTCCCGTCGCTCAATGCGGTTTTCCACGCCCTTGGCGACGAAACGCGGCGGCGCATGCTCCGCCAGCTCTCCCGCGGCGAGCAGACGGTCGGCCAACTCGCGGAGCCTTTCGCGATCTCGCTCAACGCGGCGTCGAAGCACATCAAGGCGCTGGAGAACGCCGGCCTGATCCGTCGCGAGGTCCGCGGCCGGACTCATTTCTGCAGCCTCGATCCCGGGCCGCTCGCCAGCGCCCATGAGTGGCTGACCTTCTACGAGCGCTTCTGGACCGATCGTCTCTACACGCTCGAACGGCTCCTCCGCGAGGAAGACGCCCGCAAACCCTCCGACAAGCCCACCACCCCGACCACCCCCGAAGGAGAAGACCAATGACCGCAGTCGCAACCCAGGACGGCTATGGCGTGCTCATCGAGCCGACGACATTGAAGATCGAGCGCATTCTCCCCGGCCCGATCGAGCGCATCTGGTCCTATCTCACGGACAGCAACCTGCGCAGCAAATGGCTCGCCGCCGGAGCCATGGAGATGAAGGTCGGCGCGCCGTTCGAGCTCACCTGGCGCAACGACGAGCTCACCAATCCGCCCGGCCAGAAGCCGGAAGGATTCGGCGAGGAGCACCGCATGCAGAGCCGCATCACGGAGCTCGATCCGCCGCGCAAGCTCGCGATCGCCTGGAGCGGCAGCGGCGACGTCTCCTTCGAGCTCGAACCGAAGGGCAAGGACGTGCTGCTCACCGTGATCCATCGTCGCCTGCCCGACCGCAAGACGATGCTCATGGTCGGCGCCGGCTGGCACATGCATCTCGACGTGCTGGTCGCCCGCGCGCGGGGCGTCGAGCCGCCGCCCTTCTGGGACGGCTGGGTCCGCCTGAAGAACGACTACGACCAGCGCCTGCCGGCGTGACGGATCGCGGACTCCGCCCGATCGGAGCGGAGTCCGTCCGCCGCGGCGACGCCAAGCCTCAAACCTCAGGAAGAGAGCAGCGCCATGATCGTCATTCCCCACTGGATCGCCCGCGCAGGGGTCGCCATGGCCCTGTCCGGCGTCGCCATCGCCGGCAGCCTCAACACGGCCCGCAGTCTTGCGGCGTGGCGGGATGGACAAACGGGCGCCGTCTGGTCGCTTGCGATCGAGCTCCCGCTGATCGGCGACGCGCTCCTTCAATCTCCGTCGCGGCCGCCGGGCGCTCCTCGCGCGGCCGCCGGGCCGGCGGGGCGGAACATCGCCTGACGGTCCGCCGCCGCCCGGGCCGCGCCCCGCCGCCTTTCCAGATTCACGACCTTATTCCTCGCAACTGTCCTAAAATCCAAACGAAACGTCCGCCATATCGGATTTCCCTTGACCCTCCCGGGTTGCGCTGCCATGAGACGCGCTGCTTTCAGCCGGCTGGGCGGGCGGACCCTCCCGCGCTCCTCGCCGGCTTTCCGTTGCATGGAGCGCCTGCAAGTGAGCCGTCAGGATTATCTTTTCACCAGCGAATCCGTTTCCGAAGGCCATCCCGACAAAGTCTGCGATCGCATCTCCGACGAGGTGGTCGATCTGTTTTTCAAGGAGGCGGCGAAATCAGGCATGGACGCAGCCCAGGTGCGCGTCGCCTGCGAAACGCTCGCCACCACCAATCGCGTCGTCATCGCCGGCGAAGTCCGCACTTCGCTCGATGAGAAGACGATGAAGAGCAAGGTGAAGTCCGCCGCGCGCAAGGCGATCAAGTCGATCGGCTACGAGCAGGATGGCTTCCACTGGAAGAAGGCGAAGATCGACGTGCTGCTGCATCCGCAGTCGGTCGACATCGCGCAGGGCGTCGACGCCGCCGGCAACAAGGATGAAGGCGCGGGCGATCAGGGCATCATGTTCGGCTACGCCTGCCGCGAGACGCCGGAGCTCATGCCGGCGCCGATCTATTACGCCCACAAGATTCTCGAAGTGCTCACCGACTATCGCAAGAAGAGCGAGCGCGGCTGCGAGAAGCTCGGCCCTGACGCCAAGAGCCAGGTCACCGTGAAATATGTCGGCGGCAAGCCGGTCGGCGTCACGCAGATCGTGCTGTCGACGCAGCATGTCGATGCGTCGCTGTCGTCGAGCGACGTGCGCAAGATCGTCGAGCCGATCATCCGCGAGACGTTGCCCGATGGCTGGATCAATTCGGAGACCGTGTGGCACGTCAATCCGACCGGCAAGTTCGTCATCGGCGGACCCGACGGCGACGCCGGCCTCACCGGCCGCAAGATCATCGTCGACACCTATGGCGGCGCGGCGCCCCATGGCGGCGGCGCGTTCTCCGGCAAGGACCCGACCAAGGTCGATCGTTCGGCGGCTTACGCCGCGCGCTATCTCGCGAAGAACGTCGTCGCGGCGAAGCTCGCGGACCGTTGCACCATCCAGCTCTCCTACGCGATCGGCGTGTCGGAGCCTTTGTCGATCTATGTCGATCTGCATGGCACCGGAAAGGTCGACGAGGCGAAGCTTGAGAAGGCGCTGCGCGAAGTGATGAAGCTGACGCCGCGCGGCATCCGCGAACATCTCCAGCTCAACAAGCCGATCTATGCGAAGTCGGCGGCCTACGGCCATTTCGGCCGCAAGGCGGCGCGCGACGGCTCCTTCTCCTGGGAGAAGACCGATCTCGCTCCGGCGATCAAGCAGGCCGTCGCGGCGTAGAGCGGGATGCGAAAAAGTGGGAACCGGTTTTTCGCGCCAATCCCGTTCTACATTTTTGGAATCGATCACGTTCCCGCACTTTGATTGTTTCAATCAAAGTGCGGCGTGATCTAAGCGACATCACCCTCATGTTGAATTAAGAGGGGCCGCAAGGCCCCTCTTGCTTTTGAGACCATGAGCGACGCACGCCGACATGACGACGGCCGCGCCTTTTTCGGCCGGCGCGTCAGCCACAAGCTGCGCGGCGGTCGCGAGGCGACGCTGGCAGCGCTGATGCCGAAACTGCGCGTCGCGCTCGGCGACGGTGCGATCGAGCCTTCATCATTGTTCGACGTCGGCGTGAAAGAGGCTTGGCTGGAAATCGGCTTCGGCGGCGGCGAACATCTGATCGCGCGCGCGCTGGAAAATCCCGACGTCGGCTTCATCGGCTGCGAAGCCTATATCGATGGCGTCGCGCGGCTTGTCGGCGAGATCGAGAAGAACGCGCTCGGCAATGTCCGCCTCTACGACGCTGACGCGATCCGGCTGATCGACCGGCTTCCCGACGCGTCGATCGCGCGCGTCTATCTGCTCTATCCCGATCCCTGGCCGAAGCGCCGGCAGCGCAAGCGCCGCTTTGTGTCAGACGAACGTCTCGCCGCGCTGGCGCGCATTCTCAAACCGGGCGGCGAATTCCGTTTCGCCACCGACATCGACGATTACGCCGCCTGGACGCTGGCGCGCGCGTTGCGTTCGCCCGATTTCGAATGGGTGGCGGAGGGGTCGTCGGATTGGCTGACGCCATGGCCGAACTGGGCGAGCACGCGCTATGAAAAGAAGGCGCTGCGCGAAGGGCGCACAGGAAGCTATCTGACGTTTCGGCGCGTCTGAATCCCGGCTATCACGCGCACGCGCTTTATGCGCTTGTCATTGATGGGGCGACCGCATGACGCAGCCAGACTCCGACGGCTGGGCGGAATCAGCGCCGGCATGGCTCGAAGAGATGAGCAAGGACGGTGACTATGCGCGCCGCTTCGTGCTCGACGCGCCGATGCTCGCACGCATTCGCGGACAGGGCTTCAAGACCGCGCTCGACGTCGGATGCGGAGAAGGCCGCTTCTGTCGAATGATGCAGGCTGAAGGCCTGCGCACTGCCGGGATCGACCCGACGGAGGCGCTTCTTGCGGAAGCGCGGCGGCGCGATCCGCAGGGCGACTACCGGCTCGCCCGCGCCGAGACTTTCGCCGCGCCCGACGCATCTTTCGATCTCGTCGTCAGCTATCTCACGCTGATCGATATTCCCGATCTGGCCCGGGCGATCGAAAGAATGGCGGCGATGCTGCGGCCGGGCGGCGCGCTCCTGATCGCCAACCTGACGAGCTTCAACACCGCGGGGCCGCCGGAGGGCTGGACAAAAGACGCCGACGGAAAAGAGCGGTTCTACATCGATCATTATCTCGAAGAGCGCGTCTTCTGGGCTGCGTGGCGCGGCGTGCGGATCCGCAACTGGCATCGTCCGTTGAGCGCTTACATGACGCTGCTTCTTCAGCAGGGGCTGGAGCTCAGGCATTTCGCCGAGCCGGCTCCGTCAGACGGCGATCCCAGGCGCGCGGATCGCTATCGCCGCGTTCCCTATTTTCACATCATGGAGTGGCGCAAACCTGCAGCCTGACCGGCGCAGGCAAACGCTTACGCCGGCGTCTGCGTGCCGCCGCGCTCGCGTTCGGCCAGGAACTGCACGATGCGGTGCGCCGTCTTCTGCGACAGCTTCTCGTAGGAATCGCGCATCTGCTCGGCTGATTTCACCACGGGATGGTGAGCGAAGCCGATGCGCGACATCACCTTCACCGTGCCCCAGTCGAAATTCAGCGCCTTGCACAGCACAAGGAAACGATCGGTGTCGGCGCCGTCGAACACCGCCTCGATCGTCTTGAGAGACACCCGGGTCAGGCCCGACACCGCGCACACCATCTCCTCGAACTTCTTGTGCTCGGCATAGAGCCGGACATGATTCTCGTTGAGCGAACGGTCGTGCAGGAACGGCGCGACGGCGGCGATCGCCGCATCATAGGAACGGCGCGCGGTGGCGGCGCCGGCGAGATCATGGGCGCGTCCGATATGGCCATCCACCGCCGCGCTGACGGTCTTGGAATCGACATCGCGCAGGAGCTGCTGCAGGCGCGCCTTGGCGGCGGCGCCGGCGATATCGATGAGATTGTGAACCTGATTGAGCGGCAGATCCTTGCGCTCGGCAAGGAGGCGCTGCAGCACCTCGTCGCCATCGGCGCGCTGCACGAGGCGGGTGAAGCCGTTCGTGGAAATGCGCGCCGTGGTGTTGGCGGCGACGCGACGCAGAACCGGCTGGCCGCCGCGCTCGACCAGGGCGTCGGTGACCTTGACGCCGATATTCGGCCGCGAGGCGACAATCTGGCGGTGATCATCGCCGCGCGTCATGGCGATGGAAAGGAGATCGTCTTCCGACAGCATTGAGCCGCGTTCGATGAGCGGCCGCGCCACCTCGACCTCGTCATGGACGAGCTGGCGAACCAGTCGCGGCGGCCCGCGGTCGGCGTCGGCGAGTTTGCGCGACAGGTCGAAGCGCACGCGCCGCGTGATCTCGCTGGCGAGGCGGACGAGGACCTCGTCGAACAGATCAAGCGCTTCGCTCTGGATGTCGCGCGACTGGCCGAGATAGAGGTCCGCGATCTGCTCGAGCATGCGCTGCCGGCGGTCCTCGTCGGACGAAGCCGCCAGATCGAGGTCCTTCAGCAACGGGCCAATGGCATTCATACGCGAACTTTCCATCGCCGCCTGACGTAGCAGGGAGTCGTGACCGATCAGTTAGCGCGATCGATTACAGCGCGTTACCGATCGTTTCCGGTTGGCGCGACGGCGGCTTGCGCCGCCCGGCAGGGGCGCCCATATTCACAGCGCCGGCCCCGAAAGGCCGGCTGGGACGCCGCAAGGGTCCCGCCACCGAGGCGCCTGAGGGGCTTCGCATGTCGCGTGTGTTGACTTTGAATTCGCCGTTCCTGCTCGGCTTTGACGCCGTGGAACGGGCGCTCGACAGGATGTCGAAAGCCGCCTCAGACGGCTATCCGCCGTACAATATCGAACGGCTCCCCCGGACGGAAACCAATCCTGAACGGTTGCGCATCACGCTGGCCGTTGCGGGATTTCGCCAGGAGGATCTTGAAGTGACCTTGGAAGAGAACCAGTTGCTCATCCGCGGTCGCCAGCAAGACGACAAGACGCGGGAATATCTGCATCGCGGCATCGCCGCGCGGCAGTTCCAGCGTTCTTTCCTCCTCGCGGAAGGGATGGAGGTGGCTGGCGCCGATCTGGCGCACGGCTTGCTTTCCATCGATCTGGCCCGGCCTGAGCCGGAACGCATCGTGCGCAAGATCGACATCATCGCCCGGGACTGAACTTTGGCCCCGGTCGGACATTGGAGATTCGCCATGACCCACGACAAGAATATTCTCGAACAGACCGACCCGATCACGCCTGAAGCGCTCGCGGAGCTCGGCGGCGGCAAGGTCGCCTACGTCAAGGCGATGACGTCCGACGATGTGCAGCGCATTTTCCCGAATGCGCCCGCGATCCAGCCCGGCCTGAAGCTCTTTGCGCTGCTTGCAGCCGACGGCTCGCCGATCATGCTGACGGACTCAAAGGACACGGCTCTGGCCAACGCCTGGGAGCATGACCTCGCGACGGTGAGCGTGCACTGACAGGCTTTCGTCGAGAGCCTTAACGAATTCCAAAGAAAAGCCCGGCCGAAGCGGCCGGGCTTTTGCTGGACGGAAAGAGTCAGAAACCCGCCCAGCGCTACTTATTGATCGCGCGTCATTCCGCGGCGATCTGCGGCAGCGGCAGATGCATCTGGCCGTCATCGACATCCTCGTTCGCAGCCACCGGCGCGTTGCCCGTCTGCGCCGGTTCGGCCTCCGCAACCTTGTTCAGGCGTTTGCGGAACGCCATGGCGTAGAGCGCCGGCAGGAACAGGATCGTCAGCAAGGTGGCGATGAAGAGACCGCCCATGATGGTCACCGCCATCGGTCCCCAGAAGGCCGAGCGCGACAGCGGGATCATCGCGAGAATCGCCGCCATCGCGGTCAGCACGACAGGCCGCGCGCGATGAATCGTCGCTTCGACGATCGCTTCACTGAGCGTGTGCGCGCCGCCGGCGTAATCCGCCTCGATCTGATCGACGAGAATGATCGAGTTGCGCATGATCATGCCGGCAAGCGCGATCAATCCCAGCAGCGCGACGAAGCCGAAGGGCTGATTCGCCAGCGTCAGACCAAGCGCCGCGCCGACGATGCCGAGCGGCGCCGTCATGAAGACGAGCAGCAGCCTGGAGAAGCTCTGAAGCTGCAGCATCAGCAGCGTCAGCATGACAAGGAACATCAGCGGGAAGAGCGCGAAGATCGACGCGTTCGCCTTGCCTGATTCCTCGACCGCGCCGCCAATCTCCAGACGATAGCCCGCCGGCAACGCATTGCGGATGTCAGCGAGCTTCGGCCAGATCTGGTTCGTGACGTCAGGCGGCTGCACGCCGTCGATGACGTCGGCGCGCACCGTGATCGCCATGTCGCGATTACGCCGCCACAGGATCGGCTCTTCCGCGCCATAGCTCGCCTTGGCGATCTGCGACAGCGGCACCGGCACGCCATTGCGCGACAGGATGGTGAGATCGCCGAGACGGTTCAAATCGACGCGCTCGTCTTTCGCGGCGCGCGCGACGACGTCGATCTTCTCCGTGCCGGAACGGACCGTCGTGACCGAGAGGCCCGAGATCAGCGTCTGCAGCGCATTGCCAACATCCTGCGGCGCGAGTCCAAGCGCGCGAATGCGATCCTGATCGAGTTCGAGCTTGATCGAGGGGGCCTGCTCGTTCCAGTCGAGATGCGGATCGCGCGTGTTCTTGTTGGCGCGCATGATCTCGCGCACCTCATAGGCGATGCGGCGCACCTCCATGGGATCGCGGCCGACGACGCGGAACTGCACGGGGAAGCCAACGGGCGGACCGAAATTGAAGCGGTCGACGCGCACGCGGGCTTCGCTCAGCGCGCCGTCGCCGATCATCTTCTCGAGTCTCGCCTTGATGCGCTCGCGCGCATCGACATCCTTCGACACGATCACGATCTGCGCGAAGGCTTCGTTGGGAAGCTGCGGATTGAGGCCGAGCCAGAAGCGCGGGCTGCCCTGACCGATATAGGTCGAATAGGTCGCGATATCGGTCTTCGACGTCTCCAGCATCTTCTCGGCGGTGCGCGCCGTTTCCAGCGTCGCGCCGATCGACGTGCCTTCCGGCATGCGCATCTCGAAGAAGAGTTCGGGGCGCTCCGACAACGGGAAGAATTGCTGCTGCACCTTGGTGAAGGCCGCGATCGCGCCGCCGAAGACGCCGATGGTCGCGACGATCACGATGATGCGGTGACGCACGCACCACTCCACCACATGACGCAGCGCATTGTAGGTGCGCGTCCTGTACATCGCGTCGTGATCATGATGCGCGCCGTTCTTGGCGAAGTTCGGCAGCAGTTTCACGCCGAGATAGGGCGTGAACACCACGGCGACGATCCATGACGCGAGCAGCGCGATGCCGACCACCCAGAAGATGCCGCCGGTATATTCGCCGACCGCGGAATTCGCGAAGCCGATCGGCAGGAAGCCGGCCGCGGTGACGAGCGTGCCCGTCAGCATGGGAAAGGCGGTCGAGGTCCAGGCATAGGAAGCCGCCTTCATGCGGTCCCAGCCCTGCTCCATCTTCACCACCATCATCTCGACGGCGATGATCGCATCGTCGACGAGAAGACCGAGCGCGATGATGAGCGCGCCGAGCGTGATGCGATGCAGGTCCCAACCCGACGCATTCATCACCATGAACACCATGGCGAGCACCAGCGGCACCGACATGGCGACGACGATGCCGGTGCGCCATCCGAGCGAGAGGAAGCTCACCGCCATCACGATCGCGAGCGCCTCGCCGAACGACCGGATAAACTCCTCGACGGCGTGATCGACCACCTTCGGCTGGTCGGCGATGCGCTCGAACTCGACGCCTTGCGGCACCGCCTTGATGAACTCGTCGGCCGCCACATCGACGCCCTTGCCGAGATCGATGATGTTGCCGCCACGCTGCATGACGACGCCGACGGCGATGGCGGGCTTGCCGCGCTGACGCACGAGGAAGCTCGCGGGGTCCTGATAGCCATGCGTGACGGTCGCGATGTCACCGAGCCGGAAGGTGCGGCCGTTCGCCTCGATCGGCGTTTCGGACACGGTCGCGACGCCGTCATAGGCCCCCGTGACGCGCAGCGGCACGCGCTGGGCGTCGGTCTCGACGACGCCGGCGGCGACCACCGCATTCTGCTTCTGCAGCGAGTCGAAGATCTGTTGCACGGAGACGCCAAGCGTCGCGAGCTTGGCGTGACTGAACTCGACGAAGATTTTCTCGTCCTGCGCGCCATAGATGTTGACCTTGACGACGTTCGGCACGCGCAGGAGCCGCTGCTTGAAGCCTTCGGCCACCTTCTTCAACTGGGCGTAGTCGGCGCCGTCGCCGCTCAGCATGTAGAGAATGGAGTCGACGTCGCCGAATTCGTCATTGACGTTCGGGCCGATAAGATTGGTCGGCAGGTCTGAGCGGATGTCGGTCAGCTTCTTCCTGATCTGGTAGAAGAGCTGCGGCATCTCGCCGGAGCGGGTGTAGTCCTTGAACTCCATCTGCATCGCAGTGAAGCCGGGCTTCGTATAGGTCTGCACCTTGTTGAAGAAAGGCAGCTCCTGCAGCTTCTTCTCCATCCGGTCGGACACCTGGTCCTGCATCTCTTGCGCAGTGGCGCCCGGCCAGATGGCCGTGATGGTCGCGACCTTGATGGTGAAGTTCGGGTCCTCGGCGCGGCCGAGCTTTTGATAGGAGAAGAAGCCGCCGAGCGCGATGGCGATGATGAAGAACAGCACCAGCGGCTGATGATGGACAGCCCACTCGGAGAGATTGAAGCGGCGCATGAGGCGCTCCTGGATGTCGGTCTTCAGTGGTTCAGGAAAAGCACGCGTCAGAAAGCGAGCGCGTCGACGACGCGCACCTTCTGGGCGGGATCGAGCTTCTGCACGCCGAGCGCGACGACGAACTCGCCATTGTTCACGCCGCCGGTGACAAGCACCTGCTGCGCATCGAAGCGAAGCACATTGACCGGACGCTTCGACAGCGCGCCGCTCGCCTTATCGACGACATACATCGTTGGCCCCTCGCCCTGATTGGCGAGCGACGACAGCGGCAGCCGCGCGACAACGGGATTGTCCTTCTCGGAAATCGCGACGGTCGCGGTCATGCCCCACTGCGCCTCAACGCCCGCGCCTTCGAGCGTGAAGCGCGCGGCGTAGGTGCGGGTCGCGGCGTCGGCGGCGGGCGAAAGCTCGCGCAGCTTAGCGTCATAGACGCGGTCCGGCGCGGCCCACAGAGCGACCTTCGCCTTGCCGGTGCGGACGCGCTCGATCATCGCCTCGGGGATGGCGATCAGCGCCTCGCGCTCGGCGGTGCGCGCGACGCGGATGGCGGGCGCGCCGGCGGCGACCACCTGGCCGGCCTCGATCGAAGTCCCGGTGACGACGCCATCGGCGTCGGCGCGCAGCACCGTGTAATCAAGCGAGTTCTTCGCGAGCGACACGGCGCGCTCAGCGCGCGTGAGACGGCCCTTCGCCTCATCGACCGCGGCGCGGCGCGCATCCGCTGTTGAGTCGGTCGACCAGCCCTTGGCGCGCAGATCGGCGGCGCGCTTCAATTCGGCGTTGGCCTGCGCGAGCGCGCCGGTCGCGGCGCCGAATTCGGCGTCGGCCTGCTCGCGCTGCAATTTCAGATCGGCGTCATCGAGAAGAGCGAGGGCATCGCCCGCCTTTACGACCGCGCCAACATCGACAAGGCGACGCGCCACCTTGCCGGCAACGCGGAAGCCGAGATCGCTTTCAAAGCGCGGACGGACCGACGCAACGAAGGTGCGCTCGGGGGTCAGCGGAGCGAAGACGACCTTTTCGACGAGGACGGGACGACCATCGATCTTCGCTTCGGTCTTCGGCGTCGCCTCGTTGCAGGCGGCGAGCGCGAGCGTGGAGAGGAGAGCGATGGCGGTCGGGAGGCGGTTGAGCATAGCGGGCTCGTTGGCGGTCAGCGGGAGGGACGCAGCGCGCGAAGGAGGAAGTCGACCATGGCGTTGGGGTCGGGCTTTTCCTTCTTGCGCTCGAACTGGGCGATGAGGGTGGGATGAAACAGGCCAGCGCAGGCGGCGAAGATCATCTTGCCGGCGATCTCGGTGTTGATGTCGGGATCGAAGTCGCCAGCGGCGACGCCTTCAGCGGCGATCTCGGCGAAATACTGCTTGAAGCGATCGCAGTGAGCCTCGATCGACTCCCAGCTCTCGTTCATGGCCACTTCGACCATGTCGTGGATGCGCTTCTCGTCGTTCAGCAGCCCTTTGTGGTGCTCATGCAGGCCAATGACCGTGGCGCGGAGCTTGTCCGGAGCGGAGAGCGGAGAGGCGAGCACCTTGCGGGCCTGCTCCTCGCTTTCCTCGCAGAGGCGACGGCAGATCGCGTCATTGATCGCGCCCTTGGAGGGGAAGAAGCGGTAAACGTTGGCCGGCGACATGCCGAGCTCGGCGGCGATGTCTGCGACCGCCGTCTTGGCGTAGCCAATACGCCGGAACAGCCCTTCGGCCACCGCCATGATGCGGCAGCGGGTCTCTTCCGGGCTTACTCTTGCGCGAACGCTCATCGACCTGCCTGACGACTGATTCTTGATAACTGATGATTTTTGAATTTCATCACAAGTCAGGCGTCAGGTCAACCGACGCCGCTGCGTCAGGCGGTCGCGGTCGCATTGAGGATCGGTCGGCGGGGAGCTAGACAGCCGTCCCCGGCCAAGCGCCGATTGAGGGAGCGCCGCCATGAACCCGATCTTTTCAGGGTTGCCGACCACCGTGTTCGAGGTGATGTCGCGGCTGGCGCGGGAGCATCAGGCGGTCAATCTCGGCCAGGGTTTTCCCGACGATCCCGGGCCCCTGGACGTGCGCCAGAAGGCCGCTCAGGCGGTCGTGGAGGGGTGGAATCAGTACCCGCCGATGATGGGCCTTCCGGAGCTCCGGACCGCCGTGGCGGCCCATTACGGCCATTGGCATGGCCTTTCGCTCGACCCCGAGCAGGAGATCATGATCACGTCGGGCGCGACCGAGGCGCTGGCCGGCGCGCTGATGGCCCTGATCGAGCCCGGCGACGAGGTCGTCCTCTTCCAGCCGATGTATGACGCCTATCTGCCGTTGGTGAAGCGCGCTGGCGGCGTGCCGAAATTCGTGACGCTGAAGCCGCCGCACTGGCGCTTTTCCGAAGACGATCTCAAGGCGGCCTTTTCCGAGAGAACGAAGGTCGTACTGTTCAACAATCCGCTCAATCCCGCCGGCGTCATCTATGCCCGTGAAGACCTCGAACTGCTCGCGCGCTTCTGCGTCGCCCATGGCGCGATCGCGGTTTGCGATGAGGTCTGGGAGCATGTGATCTTCGACAACCGCGACCATGTTCCGCTGATCACGCTGCCCGGCATGCGCGAGCTCACCGTGAAGATCGGCTCCGCCGGCAAGATCTTTTCACTGACGGGATGGAAAGTCGGCTTCGTCTGCGCCGCGCCAACGCTGATGAAGGTTCTCGCCAAGGCGCACCAGTTCCTGACCTTCACAACGCCGCCGAACCTGCAGGCCGCGGTGGCTTATGGCCTCGCGAAGGAGAATTCCTACTTCACCGGCATGCGCGCCGAATTCCAGCGCGCCCGCGACCGTTTCGCGACGGGGCTCACGGAACGCGGCTTCTCCGTGCTGCCGAGCGCCGGCACCTATTTCCTCAATGTCGATCTCGCTCCGATGGGCGAATACGACGACGTCGCTTTCTGTCAGCGGCTTGTCACCGCGCATGGCGTCGCGGCGATCCCCGTCTCCGCCTTCTACGCCGAGCAGCCAGTGACGACGGTGGCGCGCTTCTGCTTCGCCAAGACCGATGCGACGCTCGACGCCGCGCTGAAAAGGCTGGAGACGCTGAACGCGCGGGCGGCGTGAAGGCATTCAGCAGCGCAGCTTTCGAACCTATTCCTCGGCAGCGTCTTCAGCGCGAAGACCGCTTTCGAAATCCCGCCCGCCATAGGCGATCGTCACGATCTCGACTCGCGTCTTGAGCACGCGGAAGGCGATGGTCGCGCGCCGCTCGAAGCCGATCGTCCGGAGACCGGGAAGGAGATCATCTCTCCGCGTTCCCCGTTCGGGAAAATCCGCCAGCGCCAGGCAGGCCGCCTCGATCCGGTCGATATAACCCTGCGCGATCGTCAGGCCGGCCTGTTCGGCGATATATTCGTAAAGGGCGAACATATCCGCTTCGGCCTGCGGCCGAAAATAGACCTTATGCGCCACGCGCGGCCTTCGTCTTGCGGGCGTGGTGAGCGCGAAGCCTCTTGAAAACCTCGCTCGCCGGCGCGCTTGGGCGCTTGTCCGCCATTGCGGACGCGACCTTCACCCGCAGCAATTCTTCGAGCGCCGCATCTTCACGGTCGAGCGCGCGCAGAGCGTGGCGAAGAACCTCGCTCGCACTCGCATAACTCCCGGATTTGAGACGCCGGTCGAGACTCGCCTGCTGGCTTCCCAAGGTCACTGTGATGGGCTTGCTGGTTCGCATCGAACCCTCCGGCGCCCTTATATCACACTCAATGACACTGTCATACTTCCCGCCGCTGACCGCCCGTCCGATCCATGGGCGAGCGCGGCTTTTTCGCGCGGCGGACGCGTGTATTTCCGATTGAGCGCAGGCGGCGCTTTTCCTAACTTCGCCGCGCCCCAAATCCCGGAGCCGCCTGCTGATGAAACGTCTTGTTCTCGCCGCCGCCCTCGCCATTGCGAGCCTTTTGCCCGCCGCGGCGCAGGAGAAGGTCGTCAACGTCTATAACTGGTCCGACTATATCGACCCGAAGGTGCTGGAGGACTTCACCAGGGAGACCGGCATCAAGGTCGTCTATGACGTCTACGACAAGAACGAGACGCTTGAGGCGAGGCTGCTGGCGGGCAAGTCGGGTTACGACGTCGTTGTGCCATCGGCGACCTTCCTGCAGCGCTTCATCGAACAGAAGCTGCTCCTGCCGCTCGACGCCGCGAAGCTGCCGAACCTGAAGAACCAGTGGCCGGACGTGCAGAAGAACATCGCGGTCTATGATCCCGGCAACAAGTTCGCGGTCCCCTATATGTGGGGCACGGTCGGCATCGGCGTGAACGTCAAGAAGATCAAGGACGCGCTGGGAGCCGACCAGCCGCTCAACAGCTGGAATCTGCTCTTCGACGCCAAGCTCATCGCCAAGGCGAAAGCCTGCGGCGTGCATGTGCTCGATGCGCCCGAGGATGTGCTGCCGGCGTCCCTGCGCATGCTCAATCTCGACCCCAATTCAAAGAAGCCGGACGACATCCGCAAGGCCGCGGCGGCGTTGGTGAAGATCAGGACCAACGTGCGCAAATTCCACTCGTCCGAATACATCAACGCGCTCGCCAACGGCGACATCTGCATGGCGCTCGGCTATTCCGGCGACGTGCTGCAGGCGAAGAAGCGCGCGGAAGAAGCGAAGAACGGCGTCGAGATCGCCTACATCATTCCGCGCGAGGGCGCGCAGGTGGCGATCGATTCCTTCGCCATTCCCGCCGACGCGCCACACGCGGCCGAGGCGCACGCCTTCATCGACTACATGCTGCGGCCCGACGTGGCGGCGAAGAACGTCAATATGGTCGCCTACGCCTCCGGCAATCTCGCGGCGAAGACGCTGATCAAGCCGGAGATTCTCGCCGACAAGGGCGTCTATCCCGACGAGGAGACGATGAAGCGGCTGTTCACCATCACCACGATGGACGACAAGCTGCAGAAGGTCGCGACGCGTGAATGGACCCGCGTGACGACGGGGAAATAGGCGCCTCTAAGCAAAGAACGGATGCGGCGCGTCGCCCGTCCCTTTGGCTTTCATGATCGCGACGCACCGGTCGATTTCTTCGTCGGTCATGTTCAATGCGAATTCGCCGCGCAGCGTTTCACGAAATTCGGAGTCTGTCGTCAGCCAGCGCTTCTCCGCGCGCCCGTCCGCGTCGCGGATCGTCACGCGCGCATTGTACATCGTGATCCGCGTTCTGTCCGGTCCCGGTCGCGCTGCGATGATATTGCCCTGATAGGGCGTGTCCGGATGCGTTCCGGTGTACCAATTGCAGATATCATACTCGCCGTCATAGCGCGGATAGGGAATGACTCTGTAGATGTGCTCCCAGCCATGCTTCAAGCGCGCCTGAAGCGTCAGTTCGCCGCCGACATCGATAAAGCGCATGACCCCATGCGGCGTCTCCTGCTCGATATGGGGCTCAAGCCGCAGCGCGCATGTAGGAGCAAGGTTTCCGAAGCCGACGTCGGCAAGAAAGCGTCCGTCCGGCAGTTCGACCTGCAACAGCATGTGAATGGCCGGACGCGGCGCGTCGATTTCAAGCCCGCGCACGACGCGGCCCTACAGGCTTGTGATGCTGTAGCCGAGCGACCGAAGTCCCTCCCGAAAAAGCATGTTCTGTTCGAAACAATATCCGCCGCGCCGGCCCGCGATCATCTTGCGCTGAAGAGCGGGGACATCGAGCTTCGGCGGCCGGCCGAGCATGATGTCGAGAGTTTCGTAAGAGATTGCGTGCGCGTGCGCGAAAATAAGCCCGTTCAGGGTCGCAAGATCAGGCGCGCCGAAGCCAGAATAGCCTATGCGTTGAAGCCAGGCGTCCCGATCGAATTCGGCATGTGGCATCGCGACCGCCCCGGCCTGCTGCGCGCGCAGCCATATTGCCAGTCTTTGGCGCCCGGCGACAAGGGAGGCGCCGAATAGCGAACTCGGAAACCACTGTTTATTGACAATCTCCGCCCAAGACCGCAATTTTATAGCCGGCAAATTAAGGGGGAGATCGAATGAGTTGCCGCCGCAGGGTGATCGCGTCCGCATTTGCGCTCGCGCTGATGTCAGGGCCGGCGCTTGCCGATGCGTCCAATCTCTATCCCGGCGTCACCATCGACCAGATGCTGCATGTGGCGCCGGTCCACTGGGTGTCGGTCGATCAGATCGAAGCGAGCCTCGAGGGAAAGCCGCCCATGGTCGTCGGCTTTGACGTCGATGACACCGTGCTCTTTTCAAGTCCGTGCTTCTATTATGGCCAGCGCAAATATTCGCCGGGCAGCGAGGCCTATCTCAAGAACATCGAGTTCTGGAAAGAGATCAATGCGGGCTGCGACAAATATTCGATTCCCAAGGAAGTCGCGCGCAAGCTGATCGACATGCATCAGAAGCGTGGCGATGACATCTATTTCATCACTGGCCGCACCTACACCGACGGCGAGAAGCTGAGCGAAATCATCGAGCAGACTTTCGCGATCAAAAGCATGCACAAGGTCGTCTTCACCGCAGGCAGCGAGGAAAAGACCTCCTTCATGCGCCAGCATGCGATCAAGATCTATTATGGCGACGCGGATGGCGACATGCGGCAGGCGAAGGAGGTCGGCGCCAGGCCGATCCGCGTCCTGCGCGCCTCGAATTCGACCTACAAGCCGATGCCGAAGAACGGCTCCTTCGGCGAGGAAGTGATCATCGATTCGGCGCAGTAGCCGCGGCGATCTCGTGATGCCGGATCACCTCCTTCACGATGAAAGAGAGAAATTTTTCCGCGAAGTCGGGGTCGAGTCGCGCGTCCTCCGCCAGCGCGCGCAACCGATCCACCTGCTCCTTCTCCCTGGCGAGGTCGGCTGGCGGCAGGGAATGAGCGGCTTTCAGCGAGCCCACCTGTTTTGTGATCTTGAAACGCTCGGACAACAGATAAACCAGCGCCGCATCGATGTTATCGATGCTTGAGCGCAGGCGCGCCAACTCGGCTGGAACGGCTTTCGGCATGGAGGCTTTTCCATTGCGGCTTTCACAAAGCGACAATCATACGAATGCGACGCGCGCAATCACTTCAGCTTGCGAATCGCCGCGATCTTCAGAATGCGGCGCGCATTGACGCCGGAAATCATACCCGCGAGTGATCGATCGCTTCGATGGCTACGACGCGCGAGTGGACCCGCATGACGATGGGCAAGCGATCGGATGGAACCGAACGAAGCGGCCCGGCGGCCTCATTCGCAAATCAAAAACTCACTGCGCCGCAAGCGTTTCCGCAAATCTGACAGCGCGCCCCTGAGATGGCGTCGCGATTTCGGCCTCCCACATCACGCGCCTGCCGCGAATCACGGTTCCGACCGGCCAACCCGTCACCGTCACGCCGTCATAGGGCGTCCAGCCGCAGCGCGAGCCGATCCATTCATTGCGAATGGTCTCGCGGCGCTTCAGATCGACGATCGTCACGTCAGCGTCATAGCCGACCGCGAGCCGGCCCTTGCGCGCGATGTTGAACAGGCGCTGCGGACCGGCGCTCGTCATGTCGACGAAGCGCTCCAGCGTGAGCCTGCCTGCATTCACATGATCGAGCATGATGGGCACGAGCGTCTGCACGCCGGTCATGCCGGAATGGGTGTCGGGATAGGAATGCTCCTTCTCCTCGCGCGCATGCGGCGCGTGATCGGAGCCGAGGATATCGGCCACGCCCTGGCGCAGTCCCTCCCATATCCCTGCGCGATGCGCTTCATCGCGCACCGGCGGGTTCATCTGGGCGTAGGCGCCGAGCCGCTGATAGCAATCGGGCGCAACAAGCGTGAGATGATGCGGCGTCACCTCGCAGGAGGAGACATCCTTGTGATGAGCGAGAAATCTCATCTCGTCGGCGGTGGAGATATGCAGCACATGGATGCGCGCGCCGGTCTCGCGCGCGATGCGCACGAGCCGTTCGGTGCAGCGCATCGCCACCTCGGGCGAACGCCAGACGGGATGGGAGGAGGGATCGCCTTTCACTCTGAGATGCGCGCGCTCGCGCAGCATCTGCTCATCCTCGGAATGGAACGCGGCGCGTCGCCTCACCTGCGACAGGATCGCGCGCACGCCTGGATCATCCTCGACCAGCAGCGTGCCTGTCGAAGAGCCCATGAACACCTTGATGCCCGCCGCGCCCGGCAGCCGCTCGAGATCGCGCAATTCGCCGACATTCTCATGGGTGCCGCCGACCCAGAAGGCGAAGTCGCAATGCATGCGGTTCGTGGCGCGCGCGATCTTGCCGGCGAGCGTGTCCGCCGATGTCGTGAGCGGATTGGTGTTCGGCATCTCGAACACGGCGGTGACGCCGCCGAGCACCGCCGCGCGCGATCCCGTTTCAAGGTCCTCCTTGTGGGTCAGGCCGGGCTCGCGGAAATGGACCTGCGTGTCCATCACGCCGGGCAAGAGGTGCAGGCCCTTGCAGTCGATGCGCTCGCCAGCGGAGGCCTGTGAGAGATCGCCGATATAGGCGATGCGGTCGCCCTCGATGCCGATGTCGGAGAGGTGGCGGCCGTCCTGATTGACCACGGTTCCGCCGGAGAGAATGAGATCGTAGGTCTGAGGCATGGGACGGCCCGGGCTTGTGAGGCGGATGACGGGCGAATACGTACCGACTGTCCGTCCCGCAAGTCAGAAGCGCGCGCCATGCCCACCGCCTATCTCTCCGACCGTGGCGTCGTGCGCGTTTCCGGCGCCGAAGCGCGGGACTGGCTCAACAATCTCGTCACCTGCGATGTCGCGGGCGTGAAGCCGGGCCTTGGCCGCTTGGGCGCTCTGCTCACGCCGCAGGGCAAGATTCTCGTCGATTTCCTGCTGACGGAGAGCGCCGACGGCGATTTCCTGATCGACGCGCCGCGCGCGCTCATCGCTGATTTCTTCAAGCGGCTCACGATGTACCGCCTGCGCGCCAAGATCGCGATCGACGATCTCTCGGGATCGCATGGCGTCATCGCCGCGTGGGGAGAGAGCCACGTTGACGATGGCGTCCGCTTTGCCGATCCGCGCGCGGCGGAGCTCGGCCTGCGCGTCATTGCGGAGCGCGCGACAGCCGAGGCGCATCCGGACGCGCAGTCGTACCACGCCCATCGGATCGCTCTCGGCATTCCCGAAGGCGGCAAGGATTTCGCCTATGGCGACGCGTTCCCGCACGAGGCCGACATGGACCAGCTCGGCGGCGTTGACTTCAAGAAGGGCTGCTATGTCGGGCAGGAGGTGGTGAGCCGCATGCAGCATCGCGGCTCCGGCGGGCGCACGCGCATCGTGCCGGTGATCTATGAAGGCGGTTTTGCGCCCACCGAAGGCGTCGAGGCGAAGGCCGGCGACAAGGTGATCGGCGCCACGGGCTCGCAGGCGAACGGGCGCGGCCTTGCGAAGCTTCGCCTTGATCGCGTCGAAGACGCGCTGAAGGCGGGCGAAACGCTCAGCGCCGGCGGCGTGCCCTTCACGCTGGCGAAGCCGGCCTGGGCGACGTTCGCGTTTCCGGGTGAGCCGGCGACATAATTTGCAACCTCCAACGCGCGTCATCACCGGGCTTGACCCGGTGATCCAGACCGGAGGACATCTCGCAACGATGAACTGGATCGCCGGGTCAAGCCCGGCGATGACATCTGGATATATTTTGAGCCATGCCTCCGCCCCGCGAAGACCTCATCACGCATGAAGACGGCAAGGCGCGCTGCGGCTGGCCTGGCGTCGATCCTTTCTATGTCAGATATCACGACGAGGAATGGGGCGTGCCCGAACGCGATTCGCGCGCGCTGTTCGAGAAACTGCTGCTCGACGGATTCCAGGCCGGGCTCTCCTGGATCACCATCCTGCGCAAGCGCGACAATTTCCGGAAGGCGTTCGTCGGGTTCGAGCCCGAGAAGATCGTGCGCTTCACGCCGAAGAAAATTGAATCGCTGATGCAGAATGAAGGCATCGTGCGCAACCGGATGAAGATCGAAGGCTCCATTCCGAGCGCGAAGGCGTATCTCAAGATCGAGGAGCGCGAGGGCTTCTCGAATTATCTCTGGAAATATTTCGACGGCCGCGCGCAGCAGAACAGCTACACGAAACTCAAACAGGTGCCGGCGGAAACGCCTCTGTCGCAGCGCATTTCAAAAGACCTGAAGAAGGAGGGCTTCACCTTCTGCGGGCCGACGATCGTCTACGCCTTCATGCAGGCGACCGGCTTCTACAACGACCATCTCGTCGGTTGCTTCAGGCATGACGAGGTGGCGAAGCTGGCGGAGAGATGAAAATTCGAATCCGTTCTCGCTGTTTTCGCGCCGCCTCCCTCCCCGCTTGCGGAGGGAGGGGGGTGGGGCGTGGAGATGCGCAATGGGCGCATCAGCAATTGTCGCGCGATCAAAATGAAACTCTGGCGTCACTCCCCCCACCCTCACCCTCCCCACCGCAAGCGGGGGGAGGGAGGCGGCGACATGCGCATTTTATTTCGGCTCGCTCGCGGATTCGGCCTCCGTAACCGAAGGCGCGTCACACCATGAAAGCAACAGCCCCACGCGCATGGCAGCGCATGCTGTCGGGGCGGCGGCTCGATCTCCTCGATCCCTCGCCGCTCGACATCGAGATCGAGGACATCGCGCACGGGCTTGCGCGCGTCGCGCGCTGGAACGGCCAGACGAAGGGGCCGCATATCTATTCCGTCGCGCAGCATTCGCTGCTGGTCGAGTCGATCGCCAATGCGCTCGCGCCCGAGATGAGCGACCGATGGCGTCTCACCATCCTGCTGCATGACGCGCCGGAATATGTGATCGGCGACATGATCTCGCCGTTCAAGGCGGTGCTGGGCGATGGCTATCGCGGCGTCGAGAAGCGTCTGCTCTCCGCCATCCATCTGCGCTTCGGCCTGAAGCCGGAGACGCCGAAGGTCGTCTACGCCCTGATGAAGCGCGCCGACTCCATGTCGGCCTTTCTCGAAGCCACGCGGCTTGCCGGCTTCTCGATCGAGGAGGCGAACGGCTTCTTCACGCGGCCGGAGAAGCTGCCGAAATCGGTATTCACGCTGCTGGAGCCCTGGACCGCCGGTGAGGCGGAGCAGCGGTTTCTGGCGAGATTTGCGGAGGTCGCGGGAGAGGGCGCACAGGAAAATTAGAAGTGGCGCTTGGCGAAGGCGCGGCCTGACGCGGATTTCAGATAGAGTTCAAATGCGTCAGCTTTGTCATGATCCGAAAATGCGAGGTATCCGACAAGCTCCCAGGGGACGAACTTCTTCGTGTGACCTTCCTGACCACTATTATGCTCTCGAAGCCGCTTTTTCAGGTCAATCGTCGCGCCAACATAGTAGCGGTCGGGATAGGACGCGCTTCGAAGCATGTAGACATACTTCATCCAGCCCGCCTTCGCGCCTTCGGCGCTTCGTCGTGGCATCCGCTTCGCCGCTACGGCCTTGTCACGCCGTAGCTAAATTTTGGCGAAGCCAAAATTTGCGAAGGCGGATGGTCGGAGTGGCAGGATTTGAACCTGCGACCCCTACGTCCCGAACGTAGTGCTCTACCAGGCTGAGCCACACTCCGACCGAAGGCCCAGCCGTAACGGGTTACGCGGCGGGCGAGCGGGCTTATAGCCATCGAGTTGGGCGGTCGCAAGGCCGGTTGCAAGGGATCGTCCTGCGCCGGATCAATCCTGTGCGGCGACCATTGGACAGACCGAAAAGCCGCCGCCATCATCGCGAAAACCACGGAGATTTGAGGCGCGTGACCACCCTCCTCGTCACTCATCCGGCCGGGTTCGATCACCGCACGCCGCAAGGTCACCCTGAGCGGCCGGATCGGCTGCGGGCGGTCGAGGAGGCGCTTAATGCAGAATCGTTCGCCCTCCTGCGGAGAGAGCTTGCGCCGCTGGGCACCCGCGAGGCGCTGCTGCGCGTCCATCCCGAATATTACGTCCAGGCCATCGCCGAAGCCTCGCCAAACGAGGGGCTGGTGCAGATCGACGCCGACACCATCATGTCTCCGGGCAGCAACGAGGCGGCGCTGCGCGCGGTTGGCGGCGCGAACTTCGCCATCGACGAGGTGATCGGCGGAAAGGCCGCGAACGCCTTCGTCGCCATGCGTCCACCCGGCCACCACGCCGAGCGCGAGCGCGCCATGGGCTTCTGCATTTACTCCACCGCCGCCATTGCCGCGCGGCACGCGCAGGCGGTCCACGGGCTCGGCCGCGTCGCGATCGTCGACTGGGACGTGCATCACGGCAACGGCACGCAGGACGTGTTCTGGGACGATTCGAGCGTGCTCTACTGCTCGACGCACCAGATGCCGCTCTATCCCGGCAGCGGCGCGCGGCAGGAGCGCGGCGCGCATGACACCATCGTCAATGCGCCGCTGAGGCCCGGCGACAAAGGCGATCAGTTCCGCGACGCGTTCGAGACGTCGATCCTGCCGCGCGTGAATGATTTCGCGCCCGACCTCATCATCATCTCGGCCGGCTTCGACGCGCATTGGCGCGATCCGCTCGCCAACCTGATGCTGGTGGAAGACGATTTCGCCTGGGCGACGGGGAAACTGCTCGACCTCGCGGGCAAACATGCGAAAGGCCGCATCGTGTCGCTTCTGGAGGGCGGCTACGATCTCGAAGGGCTGGGCAAATCAGCAGCGGCGCATGTGGCGACGCTGATGGGACGTTAGCGCTCTTCGTCATCCCGTGCGCGCTGCAACGTGAAACGTTGCTGCGCAGACACGGGACCTTCTGCAGAATGAGCTTGATCGGCGCGAGGTCCCGGGGTCTGCATCGCATCACTGGCGTGCTGCGATGCGCCCGGGATGACGCGTGCTAAGCCGCCACTCCCGTGCCGATCGGGCAAGACACGCCGGTGCCGCCAAGGCCGCAATAGCCCGCCGGATTCTTGGCGAGATACTGCTGGTGATAATCCTCGGCGTAATAGAACGGCGGCGCGTCGACGATTTCCGTCGTCACGGGACCATAGCCCTTTGTCGCCAGCGCCGCGCCATAGGCCTTCTTCGAGGCTTCGGCGGCGGCGCGCTGCGCAGCGCTCGTGACATAGATCCCCGAGCGGTACTGCGTGCCGATATCGTTGCCCTGGCGCATGCCCTGCGTCGGGTCGTGGCTTTCCCAGAACGTCTTCAGCACCTCGTCGAGCGAGACCTTCTTCGGATCGAACACGACCTTCACCACCTCGTTGTGGCCGGTGAGACCCGAGCAGACCTCCTCATAGGTGGGATTCGGCGTCACACCCGCCTGATAGCCCACGGCGGTGACATACACGCCGGGAAGCTGCCAGAACTTGCGCTCCGCGCCCCAGAAACAGCCGAGGCCAAAATAGATCGTCTCCAGCCCGGCAGGCGTTTCGCCTTTCAGCAGCTGACCGTTGACGAAATGGGTCGTGGCGGTCGGGATCGCCTCGGCGCGGCCGGGAAGGGCGGTCGCGGCGGTCGGCATTTCGAGCTTCTTCCTGAAGAACTGCATGGCGGCTCCTTGGTTACACCGAGATATAAGCGATCCCGGCGGTTTTCGCAGCGTCGCTCCGCATCACGCCTGCGTCAGGTGAGATCACGCCGCACTTTGATTGAATCAATCAAAGTGCGGGAACGTGATCGATTCCAGAAATTTGGAGCATGGCTCTTGCAGAGCGAACGCTTGCGCTCGTCTCGGAAAAACCGGTTCCCACTTTTTCGCGCCATGTTCCACCATTATCGAGGGGCGAAACCGATCGTTGGCGCCGGCTTACGGCCGATCCAGAGCAGAATCACGCCGAGGATTCCCAGCACGGCGAAGGCGGGCTGCTCGAACAGCGGCCCCAGCGCATAGGGCCAGAGCAGGGGATGGATGTTGCGCGTCACCGCGGGCTCGATCTGGGGGTAGATCGCGGGGAAGAGCGAGTTCGCGAGGACGCCGAGCGGCTGGAAGGCGAAGGCGCCGGTCGCGATGAAGCGCACGCCGTCGAGCACCACGGCGACGAAGCCGGCGGACAGGGAGAGGAAGCCGATCAGGCGGATAAACGCGCGGATCATTCGGCTCTATGTGCGGCGGCCGGCGCAATTGCGCCAGCCTGCCCAGCCGCCGGCAAAGAGGCGGCTTGCAAGGTCGGGCGCGGGCGGCCATAAGCGCGCCCGAATGCGGGCGCCTTCGGGCGCCATGCACGGACAGGTGGCCGAGTGGTTGAAGGCGCACAGCGCCGGCTCCGCCGGCGCGTCCTTGATAAAATTCGCGTGCGCCTTCATCAGGCGTGCGCACGGACAGGTGGCCGAGTGGTTGAAGGCGCACGCCTGGAAAGTGTGTATACGGGGAACCGTATCGCGGGTTCGAATCCCGCCCTGTCCGCCAAACACCGCCGACCAAGACATTCAACGGACCTGATCGTGCAACCGCGAGCCGGACATTCTGCGCGAACAAAACCATGTCGCAGATTTCGGGATTTTGCGACAACTTCGACAGCGGAACGAGGTTTGTGTCGTCGTTGGTTTAATCGGCCATCTTAGAAGCAAAAACCGCTTGCGGGCCGCTACGAGTGGCTATCTGGCGCGACCTACGACCCTAGAGCATGGCGCGAAAAAGTGGATACCGGTTTTTCCGCGACGAACGCTGGCGTTCGCGCTGCAAAAGCCATGCTCTAAGTTTTTGGAATCGATCACGTTCCCGCATTTTGATTGATTCAATCAAAATGCGGCGTGATCTGGCGTCTCGATAAAGACACTCAGGCCGATACCGATTGATCCTAAGTTGTCGTCAGCTTGCTGGCCGCTCGTGGGGCGGCGTGCTCCTATCACCATGCGCCGGCCACCCGTTGGCGTCCGCCCTGAAGCCAGTCGCAGCTTCCGCGGCCCGGGCGAGCACCGCCGGATCGGACACGCCCTGATGATCTCGTCGTGGCGTATAAGGCGCCTCTAGTCGTTTGGCTTCATCGTCCGTCAGCGTGATCGAGAGCGAAGCAACTGCATCAACGATGTGCTTCGTTCTGAGCGACCCCACGATCGATGCGGCGACAATCGGATTGCGGCGCAGCCAACCAAGCGCGATCTGCGCCTGGCTCACTCCACGTTCTGCCGCTATGGCGGCGACCGTCTCGATGATCTTGCGATCGCTGTCTGTGGTTGCTTCATTCTGTTCCGCGCCGGTGGGCTCCGATTGCGAACGCTCGGTCGTCGTTCCCCAAGGGCGCGCGAGGCGGCCACGCGCGAGCGGGCTGTAGATGATCGCCTGCACGCCTTCATCCGCGCAAAGCGGCAGCATCTCGCGCTCCTCTTCGCGAGCGAGCAGGTTGTAATTATCCTGCATCGATACGAAGCGCGCCCAGCCGTTCGCTTTCTGCAAGTGCAGCGCCTTGCTGAACTCCCAGGCCTTCATCGACGACGCACCGAGATAGCGCACCTTGCCCATCTTCACGAGATCATGGAGCGCCTCCAGCGTCTCCTCCCATGGCGTGCGCTGGTCGCGGCGGTGGATCTGATAAAGATCGATATGGTCGACGCCGAGCCGCCTGAGGCTATGGTCAATTTCGGTCATGATCGCCTTGCGCGATAGGCCCATTGCATTTGGCCCGTCGCGCATCGGCGCCGCCAGCTTGGTGGTGATGACTATCGCGTCACGATTGGCGAAGTCCCTCAGCGCCCGGCCGAGGATTTCCTCGCTGCTGCCGACAGAATAGAGGTTTGCGGTGTCGAAGAAATTGATGCCCTGCTCAATTGCGTGGCGGATCACCGGCCGACTGGCCTCCTCGTCGAGCGACCAAGCCGGGTGACCACGCGACGGGTCGCCGAACCCCATACAGCCGATGCAGATCGGGGACACGTCGAGGCCCGTGTCGCCAAGCTTGACGTATTGCATCTTCTTCTCCCTGCCATGATAAATGGACGACTCTCCGGTTACAACTCTTACCGGAGAACTCTCCGCTTAGGCAAGGCCAATGAAGGACGACAAGGATAAGCTGCGCGCAGACGCTCAGGCCAACCGCGACCGTATCCTTGATGTGGCGCGCGATGCGTTCGTCGCCGATCCCCAGACATCACTGAATGCGATCGCCAAGGCGGCCGGGGTCGGTCCGGGCACATTTTATCGACACTTCCCGAGCCGCGAGGCCTTGCTGGCGGGCGTTTATCACAAGGAAATCCGGGGATTGGTCGATCTCGCGCCCGCGCTGCTGGATGCACACCCGCCGTTACTCGCCCTCGGGGCATGGTGCGATCGGTTCGCACAGCTTGGCAGCATGAAGCACGGCGTCGGCGACACGCTGCGAGCCGTCGTATCCGATCAGGATCTCCGGGAAACCTTCCGGCTCCTGACAGAAGCCGTCCGCTGCCTCATGGCCGCCTGCGAGAATACCAGCAGCATCCGGCGCGGCGCGAACCCGGAAGATGTGCTGGTGCTTCTCTCCAGCGTTCTGCGAATTGCCCCTTCCGCCGCAGGGAAGCGGCAGGCAGAGCGCATCATCACTCTCATCCTGCGGGGACTGGGCGCCGATGAATTGTCGGAGGAAGAAGCGCCTTCCTCGCAAGCCACTCACTCTTAAGACGGTGCCCTAGGTGTCTAACGCAGACACAGTTCTCATCTTCATCGTTCACGGCCCGCCATCTGCCGCTCACCGTGCGCCGCACAAGTTGACTTATATATCAATGAGACAGGCGGCCGCGCGACATGTCATGGTTCCCGCGCTCCGACCTGGATAGCCCTTCCTGTCGAGAGGGATGACGAGGCTCGATAAGCAGCGAGATTTCCGCAACGCGCCATCCAAGATTCTCATCACCCCCGCTCGGCTCAGCCTGCGGCGATCGGCGCCGGCGTGTTGAGCAACTGCTGCTCCCACAGATATGCGATGCCGCTGCCGCTGAAGTGCTGGATAAGAATCTCGGTCAGCTCCTCGACATGCTCGGTGCGCGCCCAATCACGTTGCCATTCGCCGGCGAGCGCCATCACGGTCATCACGTTCGCGCCGGCCGCGATCATTCGCTGGATGGCGACTTCGTGAGACTCCTTCGAAATCCCGCCAGACGCGTCGGTGATCACGGTCACGTCCCAACCTTCGCCGGCGGCCTGGATGACAGGCATTGCGACGCAGACCTCGGTCCACAGGCCGGCGATGATCAGCTGCTTGCGGCCGGTCGCCTTGACGACGCTCACCACATTCTCGTCCTGCCAAGTGTTCACCCAGGTGCGATCGATGACTTCCTGGTTCGGAAATACGTCGGTGATCTGCTTAAAGAGAAGTCCACCGCGCGCCGCGATCACGCTGGTGAGAATGGTCGGAACATTGAAGGCTTTTGCTAGCTTGGCCAGCGCGGTCGTGTAGTTGACCACAGCTTGCGGATCGTGGCTGTTGAGGTTTGCGAGCTGATAAGGCTGGTGATCGATCAGAACGAGCACCGAGTCTTCGGGACGAAGAAGCGAAGCAAGACCGTTACGGAAGCTCATTATCACATCCTTTCTGCCGCCTATGAGCGGCATTCGTTTGCGGGAGACATGCGCCAGGGGCGGCGTTGCCTTCAGCTGGTATTTGTCGTTCCCATTCGAGATGCAGTAGCGCCCTCTTGCGGCAAGCTGCGTCGCAGAAATGGGAACGCCAAATGGACATCGAAGAGCTGCGGACCTTCGTGGAAGTGGCCGATGCCCGAGGCGTTTCGCCTGCGGCGCTCCGGCTCGGCGTCGCCAAGTCAATCGTCAGCCGGCGGCTCTTC
Organism: Terrirubrum flagellatum; assembly: GCF_022059845.1. Classification (GTDB taxonomy): domain Bacteria; phylum Pseudomonadota; class Alphaproteobacteria; order Rhizobiales; family Beijerinckiaceae; genus Terrirubrum; species Terrirubrum flagellatum. The sequence goes on from NZ_CP091851.1 coordinate 4,613,048, forward strand.
CGGCTTGAGGCGGACCTTGGCGTCCAGCTTCTCGTCCGGACCACTCGGGGAGCCGCCCTCACGGAAGCCGGGGCGACGTTCCGAGACTATGCAGCGAGAGTCTGCGCCGAGATCGACGTGGCCAGGGAAATGATCGCGCCCGCCGGCGCGCTGCGCGGCCGCTTGCGAGTCGCCGCGCCGCTATCTTTCGGCCCGACTCACTTCGCTCCCATCCTTGCGGAAATGGCGCGCCGCCACCCCCAGCTCCAGATCCACACATGCTACAGCGATCGCTTCGTCGATCTCATCACGGAGGGTTATGATTGTGCGATACGGGTTGGCTATCTTCAGGACTCCAACCTGATCGCAAGACGCGTCGGACCAATCTATGGCAAGTTCGTCGCGAGCCCGGACTACATCAAGGCGCATGGGTCGCCCGAAACGCCGGAAGAGCTCGTCGCTCATGAAGCTCTCATGCAAGGCGCCGAAAGCTGGCAGCTCATGGATGGCGACAAGATCATCACGGTTCATCCGCAGGGGCGCTTCAAGGCCGACAACGGTATAGCTCTCGTTGCCGCCGCGACCGCAGGACTGGGGATCGCTTACCTGCCCGATTACCTAACCCATGAACATATCGCTTCCGGTGCGCTCATGCAGGTCATGACGCGTCATCCGCCGCCTCCGGCCGGCGCCTATGTCATCCGCCCGCCAGGTCAGCATCCCGCGCGGAAGATACGGGTCCTCACCGAATTGCTGATTGAGTATTGCGAACCGGCTCCACACCTCGCGGGTGTCGATCCCCGACCAGCGCAAGCAGGGCGAAGGCGCCATCGACGCGCCTGAGGGGCGCGGGCGACCGGCTCGCCGTTCAGCCCGGAGTCGCAGGTCCAAAAGAAGCAGAATCCACACTGGAGCATGGCGCGAAAAAGTGGATACCGGTTTTTCGCAAAAGCCATGCTCTAAACTTTTGGAATCGATCACGTTCCCGCATTTTGATTGATTCAATCAAAATGCGGCGTGATCTAGCGAACAGAGTCGCTTGTCGCTAGAAAGCCTCCGTGACTTCAGCGGGGTCACAGCGTAAACGCAATTCTCCGTTTCGTCGCTCTCCGCCCGCCATCCCTCACGCAGCCGGCAAGGAATAGGCGACAGGCGCGTCGATAAGCGGGCCGCCCGTCTCGCCGTCGAGAAGCCCGCGCTCGATCGTCGCGATCTCCCAGCCGAACTCGGCTTCGGGCTTCAGGAAATCGCCGAAGCGCATCATGCGGCCGAGATGATCGATCCGCCATTCCTCGGCGTCCAGCAGCGGGACCTCCCCGCCAAGCGCCCAGGCGGCGGCGCGCGTGGCTGCGATCTGATGCATTCGTTCCATCCCCCCGGCGGGGGCCATGGGCGTCGAAGCCGCGCGAAGCGAGGACGAGGCGGTTTTCACCTTGATCAAAAACCCTGATGGCCGGAGTGGGGCCGAATGCAGCGGAATCAATGAATTATTGACGTTACGAAAGTCTCATCGGCTTTGCTTAGTATGAGTTGTTTTTCAACCCCTGCATTTGAATTCCTGTGCATCGCGTTTCAGCGGACGTCATTTCGCCTGTCTGACCGGGAGACACCGGCGCCACGCCTGTCGGTCACAATCCCGATTCGCGACCCGATGGCGGCGAAAATCGGCGGGCGGCCCAGATGCGCAGCTTTCTCCGGAACGGCCGGCTCGTCCCGGACAAATTCCCAAGGCGACGCCTCCATAGCCGACAATTCGCACGCTCAAAAACTTAGCCGCGCTCTAAATAATTATTCACTCCGCGGCCCTTCTTTCGCAAAAGCGCGGCTCGCCTGCGCGGCGCCGCAGCGTTATGACATCTCATCTTTTCATTGCGTGTTTCAAATTGTGGAGACGGCTATGAAATTGGTGAAGCGGGCCGGGGCCTGGTGCAACGGCGAAGTCGCGTATATCGCATGGGATATTGACGAGAAGATCGACGATTGCCTCGGCTTCATGGTGACGCGCATTCACCTGTCGGGCGCGGACAAGGGCAAACGCCGCATCCTTCCGACCTGGGTGGCGTTCCAGGACCAGAACAATCCGAACTGGAACGAACAGGATTCCTCGGTCTGGCCGATCCAGCGATTCGAATGGCGCGATCTCACTTTGCGCAAGTCGCGCGACACCACGAAGGTGCGGCCGATTGATTTTCAGGTGCATTATGAAATCGTGCCGGTGGGCCTCGACGGGCCGGGCCGCACGAAAATCCCGGCTTCGCCGACCGCGCCCGAAAAAGACCCCACGGGACAGCCGAGCTATGAAGGGCCGCACCGGCAACTGTTCCAGATCGGCGAACCGACGCTCACGGACCCGATCGACGTCACGCATGATTATGGCGACGGCAAAGCGAAGGTCTCCGCGACTTTCACGAACGGCATCCTGTCGACCCAGAACATGGTCCGGCAGCTCGAATCGGTCGGCAAGGCGCCGCCGAAGAAAGTGCTGAAGGACGCCGCGTCGCCCGACAAGAAGACGCGCGTGAAAGCCGCGGCGCAGAAGGAGAATCATCTTCTCGCGACCCTGAAGAAGGAAATCGTCAATCCGAAATCGGACATCCGCTCCTTCCTGACCGGCGATGTTCTCGCCTTCCTGAAGCGTCTGCTCGAACGCGCCGAGAAGGAGAAAGGAGAAGTCTATCTCTCGCTCTATGAGCTGCACGACCCCGAGCTGATCGAGCTTCTGCTCAAGAGCATGAAGAAGGGCCTCATTCACATCATCCTGTCGACGGCGGGCAATCTCAATCCCAACCCGAAGGGAACGCCGAAGGAAGATCGGCAGCCCGTCGCCTGGGACACGGAGAATGATGATCCGCGCCGCAAGCTCCACGCGCTCGAGACAGGCAAATTAAAGGGCCGCGTCATCGATCGCATGTTCAACACCAGCGCGCGCATCGGCCACAACAAATTCGCCGTCCTTGTGAAAAACAACAAAGCGGTCGCGGTGCTGAGCGGCAGCACCAACTGGACCGAGACAGGGCTTTGCACCCAGTCGAACAACTCGATCATCATCGAGGATGCGGACATCGCGAATGATTACTGGGACTATTGGAAGGCGCTGAGCGAAGACAAGCAGCCGAAACGCGTCTCTGTCACCGTCACTGACCCGAAGGGCAAGAAGGTGAAGGGCGCGAAGCCGAGCAACGGCAAGCAAGGCAAAGAGCTGCGCGAGGAGAACGAAAAGTCAGCCGGCGAACGCTCGCTTGGCAAATCGGGAAGCGTCGAGCTCTGGCGCTCGCCGAACACCGAAGCTGTCACCGTACCCAAGAACGATCCGGAGCGGCCCCCGGATCTCTCCGTCGTCTATGAGATGATGGACAAGGCGAAGCAGGCGATCATGTTCCTGACTTTCCTGCCCGGCCTTTCCGGCAAGAACAACATCATCGGCGAGGCGGCGCTGCTCGCCGAGAAAAAGAAGAAGCTGTTCGTCATGGGCGCGGTCAGCGATCCAAAGGCGCTGCCGCCGCCGAAGGAAGACGGCGGCGACGAGACCTATATCGACGCCAAGGGCAAGGAGCGGAAATTGCCGGCGCCGGCGATCTGGTGGCCGGGTGGAGACCAGAGCCGCATCGTGATGATCCGCGCCGCGGCGGTGCGCATCCCCTTCGGCAATCTCAGGCCCGAACTTCTCACCGCCGGCCATGCGATCATCCATGACAAGATCATCGTCATCGATCCGCTGGACGAGAAGAACTGCGCCGTCATCACCGGCAGCCACAACCTCGGCTACAAGGCCTCCTACTGCAACGATGACAATCTGCTCATCGTGCGCGGCAACAGGCCGCTGGCGATCTCCTACGCGGTGCATGTGATCGACCTCTACGATCACTACGTCTTCCGCGCCCGCCTCGAGGACAATCTGCGGGATCAGCTTAAGAGCGGAAAGATCAAGTCGTTTGCCGAGGCGGCCGCCAACTCCCAGCCGCACGGGCTCTTACGCACCGACGCCGGCTGGCAGGACAAGCACTTCAAGGATCGGACGCCCGGCAGTCTGGACTATTTCCTGGGCGAGGGCTGACGAAAGGGCGGGAGAGCGCCGCAGAGGCCTGCGGCCTTTCGCGACTTGCCTCGACATAGGCGCGCAAGCTAGGGGCCGGCCGAAATCCTCCGGTCCGCCGCCATGCCCGCCTCGCCCGACCTGCTTTCACTCGCCAAGGACAGGATTCGCGTCCTGCTGCTCGAAGGCGTGAATGACAGCGCCGCCGACGCACTGGTCCAGGCCGGCTATTCGAACATGACCCGGCTGCCGAAGGCGCTCGACAAGGGCGATCTCTCTGCGGCGCTGAAGGGCGTCCATATTCTCGGCATCCGCTCGCGCACGCAGCTCACCGAGGAAATCCTCGCGGCGGCCGACCGGCTCTTCGCCGTCGGCTGCTTCTCGGTCGGCGTGAATCAGGTCGATCTGCAGGCGGCGCGCGATCGCGGCATCCCCGTCTTCAATGCGCCCTTCTCCAACACGCGCAGCGTCGCCGAACTCGTGATCGGCGAGATTGTCATGCTGCTGCGCCGCGTTCCCGATCGCTCCGTCGCGGCCCATGCCGGCGGCTGGGAGAAATCGGCGATCGGCAGCTTCGAGGTGCGCGGCAAGACGCTCGGCATCGTCGGCTATGGCAATATCGGCAGCCAGCTCTCCAATCTCGCGGAAGCCATGGGCATGCGAGTGATCTTCTATGATCAGACCGACAAGCTCCGCCACGGCAACACCGAGCCGGTCGACACGCTGGCCGATCTTCTCAAGCAGAGCGACATCGTCTCGCTGCATGTGCCCGACACGCCGGCGACGCAGGGCATGATCGGCGCGCGCGAAATCGCCGCGATGCGCAAGGGCGCCTGTCTCATCAATAATTCGCGCGGCACGGTCGTCGATCTCGACGCGCTCGCGGCGGCGCTGCGCTCCGAACATCTCGCCGGCGCGGCGATCGACGTGTTCCCGATCGAACCGGCGGCGAACGGCGAACGCTTCGTCTCGCCGCTGCAGGGCCTGCCGAACGTCATCCTCACGCCGCATATCGGCGGCTCCACCGAAGAGGCGCAGGAGCGCATCGGCGCGGAGGTCGCGCGCAAGCTGATCGATTATTCCGATGTCGGTTCGACCGTCGGCGCGGTGAATTTCCCGCAGGTGCAGCTTGCGGCGCGCAGCGACGCGACGCGCTTCATCCATGTCCAGCGCAACGTGCCGGGCATGTTGCGCAGACTCAACAATGTGTTCAGCCAGCGCAACGTGAACATCCTGGCGCAGAGCTACCAGTCGGACGGCGAGATCGGCTATGTCGTCGTCGAGACCCCGCCGCTGCCCGACGCGCAGGATATTCTCGAAGAGATCAGGGCGCTCGAAGGCACGGTGCGCGCGCGGCTGCTGTTCTAGAGCACGATGATTTTGGCTCGAACCCTTCCACCGTCATTCCAGCGCGAGCGCTCCAGCCTCAATTCACGCAGGCGAAACTCTTCACGTCGTTCACATCGCCCGATCTGTATTGCGGCCACATCGGCCATTCGCAGAGAGGCCGCGCGCGCGAGGTTTTCGGCGTCGCCTCGACGCTCTGCTCGATGAGTTCAAGACCAGCCGGCGCCTTGTCCTTCTCGACCCAGTCGACGAGCGCCGACAGCATGTCGACATTCGCCGGCGCGCCTGAGCCGACATGATCGACTCCCGGCGCCGTAAAGAGTCGCGCGAAACCGCGCACGCGCTCCGCGCCGAGCTTCTTCTGCACCGATTCGAAATAGCGGATGCCGGCGTAGGGGCTCTGCGCATAATCGGCCATATGTTCGAGCATGATCAGCTTGCCGCCGCGCGCGGCGAAGGCCGAGAGATCGGGATTGGTCGAATCCATCAGCGCCGACACCTGCCTGATGCGCTCCATATGTTTCGTGGGGTCGTAGACCGTCGCGTCGGCGTTGGGATCGCGAAGGATGACGTGACGCATGCCGCCGCTGCCATAGATCCAGGCGATGCCGTTGGTCGGTTGAGGCGGCTGCGCCGGCGGCGTCGATCCGCTCCACCAGGACGGCCAGCCGCCCGTTGACGCGAAGCCCTGCGTCGCTTCGCCCGACACGCCCCAGCCGGGATAATCATCGAGCCCGTTGGCGAGCGGCTCCGAAAATCTGAACGGCGCGTGCAGGGTCTGCACCGCCTTCACTTGTTCTGGCGAGAGACATGCGTCGCCGCTCTGTCCGCCTGAGCAGGCGAGCTTTGTGATATCGAACGCGCTCTTGCAGGCGACGGGATTCGAAATGATCCCGTCCGCGACGCCATCGGCGCGATCGCATGCGGCGAGCACGGCGTCATGCACAAGCTTCACATGCGCAGACGTAAGATAGCCCTTGCCCATGAGCGCGCGGCCGCTCGCCCAACCCGCATGCTGCAGGCCGACCCAATTGATCACGGGCACGCGCGAGAACACGCCGTCGAAGTCAGCGGGATAGCGCTGCGCCATGGTGAGGCCTTCGCGGCCGCCTTCTGACGAGCCAAGGAAATAAAGCTTGTCCGGCGCCTTGCCATAAGCGCGCTTCACCGTCGCGACCGCGACGTCGCGCACCTTCTTGTAGGCGAGATGCGCGAAATTCTCGAAGGCTTCATCATTGGCGGCGAAGGCCGGCGCCTCTTCGCCGGGTTTGGTCTGATGGCCTGAATCGGTGCCGTAGGTGACGAAGCCCTGCGCCAGCGGCGACGGTCTGTCGAAGGGAAAAGCGGGCGGCAGCGCAAGGCCCGTGATCAGCACGCCATTGAAGCCACCGCCGCCATATTGCGCCGCGCGGCCATTCCATTCGAGCGGCAGATTGATTTCGAAATTGATGCGCGGCGTGTTCGGATGGATCGGATCGATATGACCGAGCAGCTTGCAGAAGGAGGGCGTCGCGGGCGTGATGCGCGCCGAGGGGCTCGGGCCCCTCTCCGCCACCGCGAAAGTTGTCGCGGGCGCGATCACCGCGCTGTCGATCACAGCCGGCCCGCTCTTCACGCCGATCGCGTCGGCGGAGACCGCTCCCGCGAGAGCGGCGCAAGATTGATCAGGATTGGGGCCGAGCGGAATGGCGTCAGCAAATTGGCCCGTCGCCGAAACCATGGCGGCGCCGATCAGCGCCGCGCCACACGCCGCAAAGCCTTTGAAGCGCGCGCGCCTTGTCGATTTCCGGCGCATCGTCAGCTCCTCCCTGCTATTGATCTTATTGATCTCGACGCTAGCAGGCGGCGGCGTGATGAAAAGGCGTCGCGAGCGAACAAACTGCGCGGAAAACGGGATCAAGCGGCCTTGGGCCGGTCGGGAAATTGCGCGACGCCGCGATCGAACGCCTCGGAGTCCGCTTTCAGGCGCAAGATGAACCGGCGCGCGGCGTCAGCGCGCCTGTTTTGCCTAGCGATATCAGGCGATCGTTTCGGCGAGTTCGTAGAGATTGCCCCAGGGATCGCTGAAGAAAGCGAGCCGACGGCCGATCGCAGGCAAATCAAACGCGTCGCCCACGATCGCAACGCCGCGCCGGCGCAATTCCGCGACGGTCTCATCGACGCTTTTCACATCGATGCAGACATGGTGATAGCCCGCCAGGCGCAGACTATCGCCGAGATCGGCATAGTCCGCGCGCGGCGTCGGCGCGCCGCCGCCGCCGAGAATCTCGATCCAGAACTCGTCGTCATTCGCAGGCGCGACATAGGCGAGCTGAAGGTCGCCGAAGGGCCATTCGTGAATGACGCGGAAATCGAGCTTCTCGATGAACCATTGCTTCGCAGCCTGATAGTCGGGCATGCGCAAGGCGACATGGCTTCCCTTCATCGCGGCGAGCGCGCTGGCAGGATTGAGCGCGGGAGTCTGCAGAACAGTCATGACGGTCTCCTTCGGTTTGATGAGTGAGTTGGAATTCGCCGCGTGACGATCACGCGGCGACGCTGTCGGTCGAGCGCGCGAGATCGCCCCATTGCGCGATGATGGCTTCGACGCTGCGATTCTTCGCCTGCACGCGCTCAAGCGTGTCGCTGCCAAGCGGCAGGCGCACCGGCGGATTTTCCGCTTCGACGAGCGCGATCATCGCCTTTGCGAGCTTTGCGGGATCGCCCGGCTGGTTGTGATTGATGCGGGCGGCATGGTCGCGCATGGCGCCGACCGTGTCGGCGTAATCGGCGATCGGCTGCGCGGTCGCGAGCGAGCGCGCATCGAGAAAATCGGTGCGGAAAAAACCGGGTTCGACCGCCGTCGCATGAATTCCGAGCGGCGCCAGTTCGAGCGCCATCGCCTCAGTCAGCCCTTCGACCGCGAACTTGGTCGCGCCATAAACGCCCCAGCCATAATAGGAAGCGTATCCGCCGACCGAGGACATGTTGATGATGCGGCCCGAACGCTGGCGGCGCATGTGCGGCAGCACAGCGCGCGTCACATTGAGCAGGCCGAAGACATTGGTGCGGAACAGGCGCTCGACTTCCGTGGCGCTCGCCTCCTCGATGGCGGCCAGCAATCCGTAGCCGGCATTGTTCACCAGCACGTCGATGCGGCCGAAGCGCTTCAGCGCCGCGTCGACGGCGGCGTGAGCCTGCGCCTCATCGGCGACATCGAGCGCCACGGGCAGCAGTCTGGGATGATCGCCGAACCGCTCGGCGACGGATTTCGGATCGCGCGCGGTCGCGACGACCGCGTCGCCGGCGGCGAGAGCTTCGGCCGCGATGAGCGCGCCGAATCCTCGGGACGCTCCGGTGATGAACCAAACGCGCATAGGGTTTCTCCTGTCTCGCGGGCGGGACTGGATGTCCCTGCCGGCAGAAAGGAGATACGACCTCGCTAATGATGAGATAATCGCCTAGATTTGCGATGAGCTGTTGAGCTGAATTCATCAATGAGCCGCATCAGCCCGAACGACCTGTCGGTTTTCCTCGCGATCGCGACCCATAGCAGCCTGCGCAAGGCGGCCGTGGAGTTGGGCGTGACGCCGTCCGCCCTCAGCCACGCCCTGCGGACGCTGGAGGAGAGGCTCGACATCAGGCTCATCAACCGCACGACTCGCAGCGTCGCGCTGACGGAAGCCGGCGCGCGGCTGTTTGAACGGCTCCGCCCGGCTTTCCGCGACATCGACGACGCGATCGAGGATCTGAACGTATTCCGCGGCCGGCCCGTCGGCGCCTTGCGCCTGAACGCGTCCCGGTTGGCGACGCAGCTTGTCCTGATGCCGATCGTCTCGCGTTTCGTTGAGGCCTATCCCGAAGTGAACGTCGAGCTGGTCTGCGACAATGCGCTCGTCGATGTCGTGTCAGGCGGATTCGATGCGGGCGTCCGCTTCGGCGAAACGATCGCCGCCGATATGATCGCCGTTCCCATCGGACCCAGGCATCGCTTCGCCGTCGTCGGCTCGCCCGATTATTTCAGACGCCACGACATGCCGGCGAAACCCGAGGATCTGAAGCATCTGCCCTGCATCCGCTATCGCTTCCTCAGCGGCGTTTTCTACAACTGGGAGTTCGAGCGCGGCGGCGTCGAGATGGAAGTCGAGGTGAATGGTCCTGTTATCGTCAGCGATCAGGATCTCATGATCGCTCCGGCCTTGGCCGGCGTCGGCCTCGCCTATGTGTTCGAGGAACAGGTCAGCGACATGATCGCCGACGGCCGCCTCCTGCGCGCGCTCGGCGACTGGTGCCCGTTCTATCCCGGCTTCTTCCTCTATTATCCCAGTCGGCGACAATTGCCGGCGGCGCTCAGAGCCTTCATCGACTTCGCGCGCAAGCCTGCGCCCTGACGGACGGCCGGCGCGGACCGCGGCGTCAGCCCATGAGCAGCGCGATCGTAAACAGGATGGCGGAGAGGATCGACGCTGCGGCGCGGACGGAGTTCCACATCGTCCAGCGATCGAGATAGTTCACCCACACCGCGGTCTGATCCGCTGGCGTGACGGCGGCGAGTTGGTCGTTCAGCGGCACGTTGAAGATCACGGTCGCGCCGAAGCAGCCGACAAAATAAAGCACGCTCGCTGCGAGAATGAATTTAGCGCCGCCGCCGCCCCATCCGAAAACAGCGCCGCCGCCGAGAATGAGACAGAGCAGCGCCGTTCCCAGAAAGAAAACCATGAAGGACGGCGTGATGACGGTGACATTGATCGCGTTCATCGCCGCGACGCCTTGCTCTGGCGCGATACGGCCGAGCGCCGCCATTACGAAGGAGGAGAAAGCATAAAACATCCCGCCGACCACGCCGCTGCCGATGGCGGCGGCGAACAGCAGGATGAAGACGATATGAGCCATGATGCGCGATCCCGTGACGAGAGCGCGCTTATTGTCGGAACGGATGTGATCTCAGGTCAATCGCGACGACAATGGCGAATGATCCTGACCGCCTATGGTTGTCGCGCGGCGCCGTCGCAATAGAAGATGCTCTGTTCGCAAAATTTTTCTCTGCCCTTGCCTGCGGTCGCCCTGCACACGGCCATCGCTTCGTCCTGGGCGCTCGCCTTGTCGACGCCGATGGACCAGCCGAAACCCGGCGTGCCGTCTTTCCTGTCGAGAGCGACCGCCGCGCATTGATCCTTGAAGTGGGCGACAAGCCGACACAGCGCCTTGGTTGAGGCCGGCGCGCTCTTGTTGCTGCGACATTGCTCCAGTGCGGATTGGGCGGCCGTGACGGTGTCGGCGTAGTTGCTCGCGACCCCGATCGCGACGCCAGCCGTGGCGATATTGGCCGGTCGGCCCAGCGCGATCGCACCGTCGGCGAATGCGGGCGTTACAGCGAGTTGAACGGCGAATGCCGCTCCGAAAACGTGACAAGAGATTTTCGCTGCGATTGTGGTGATCGCAGAAATCCGGCGCTTCATGCTTTCCTCCCCCCCATGGCCCGCCTCATGACAGAGCGTTCAGGCGGCGCCGTCAATGACATGCTTGCGTGTCGTGGATCGGGAGGCCGGGCGGCAATGAGAATCACGGCCGGCGCGTTCAACAAAGATGCGGTGACGTCTCTAAAAATGCGTGGAGTGACGGCGCGAGCTTCAACCTCCAGATAAGAGCTGACTGGCGTAGTGGAATAAGTCGTCCCCTGAGCGGACCGGAGTGAATTCTCATGTCGGCTGCAAACAATCTGGTCCGCGATTTCGTCTCGCGCAGAATGATCGCAACCGCTCTCATCCTGCTCGCGGCGGCCGCGATCGCCACATCAGTCGCCGCGGACGAACTGAAATGGGTCACGTACCAGAGCCCCACCGGGTTCTACAGCGTCGAGCATCCCGGCGACTGGAGGCTCGAGAGAGACGAAAATATCCTCAACATCATTCCTGGCGACAAACGCGGAGCTGTGACCATTTCGGCTTACGTCAGCAAATCGGGGAAGCCGTCGCGAGCTCGCGTCGAGCAGCTCATCTCCAGCGTCTTCCGCACCCAGCGGCCGACCTCGCCCTTGCTCGCCGTCACCGGCTCCGGTTGGGAGGGCCTGAAGCAGACATTCATCGACGAGTCGATAACCCCGCATGTCGAGTTGCAGGTGATCGTGGCGACAAGCGCCGATGGAATGGTGATCATCACATCGAATGAGGCCTCGCCGCGGATAGCAGAGAGGATCCCGGTCTATACGCGCATCCTGCGGTCTCTGACGCTTTCGACGCCCAGACTCCGGTAGGGCTACGGCGGGACGCCGACCCTGACCCGGATTTTCGGTCCGGCGCATCTTGAAAGTAAGGATATTTCGCCTTACCTTTCATCCGTAACCGGAGGCGTTTCATGGGCGCGCTCACCGTCACAGCAAAAGGGCAGATCACGTTGCGCCGGGACCTTCTCAGGCATCTCGGCGTGCAGCCCGGCGAAAAAGTCGTCATCGACAAGCTTCCAGACGGCCGCGTCGAGATGAAGGCCGCGCCGCCCGCTGGCGATATTTCGGATGTCTTCAACCTGCTGAAGCGCAAGGGAGCCCCTTCGCTCTCGATCGATGAGATCGGCGAAATCGCCGCACAAGGCTGGGCCGGACGGCGGTGAAAATCACGGCGGACATGAATCTCCTTGTCCGAGCCCTTGCAGGCGATCACCCGACCCAAAGCAGGATCGCGCAAGCCGAACTCGGGAAAGCCGAGCTTGTCGCGCTCACCTTGCCGACGCTCTGCGAACTCGTCCGGGTTCTGTCGCGCGGCTATCGAATTCCCGTTCCGGAAATTTCGGAAGCGATCCGCCGCCTGATCAATGCAGGCAACGTCGCAACGGATCGGCCCGCCGCGGAAGCCGGACTTGCGCTCATGGAGGCAGGCGGCGATTTCGCCGACGGCGTCATCGCCTATTCCGGAAGCTTCCTCGGCGCCGAATGCTTAGTCTCATTCGACAAGGATGCGGTGAAACTTCTGAAAGCGCGAGGCGTAGCGGCGCGAGCGCCTTCAGCAGCGTAGCGGCGACTAGAGCATGGCGCGAAAAAGTGGAAACCGGTTTTTCCGCGACGAACGTGAGCGTTCGCGCTGCAAAAGCCATGCTCTAGACTTTTGGAATCGATCACGTTCCCGCATTTTGATTGGTTCAATCAAAATGCGGCGTGATCTAGGCGCCGGTTCGTTTTCGAGATGACGCTTTGGGTATTCGGATATGGCGCGCCGGAGGAGATGAAACTGGGCACCGCTATGTAATTGTCACGTATATTAATTTCTAAGATCGTATTTAGAGCATAGCCCGCTTTGCGCATTTTAGACGGCGCTATTTGTAGCGCCCGTCGCAATCTCTCGCGGCGCTATAGTTAGTGGTTCAAACTCGACATCTGGTGCGCTTTCTTGCGGAGGCGGCAAACACGCCATCGAGTCATTCGGTCATTGCTCCCCGCTGCTTATTTCTCAAATCCAGGCGATTGCACGCGGTAGCAGCGGCCGGCTATGTCGAAAGGTCAGTTCAGTAAGTTATCGTCAGGCCACCGATATTCAACGTAACCGAAGTAGGATCCACGGGATTGATAGGGACAGCCGGTACAATCTGCGTAATGGTGCAACCGCGGTATATGACTGTGAAGGCTACCTGCAATGCGGTGTCCAGACACTGGACGGTAATATCCCGTTGTCCGCCTGCCTGCTTCCACGCACGAAAATCCGCTGCCGCAGTTTCCGCCATGGTGATGACGACAGGAGCGATGACGCCTGAGCTGTATGTTAACGGTCCCAGCTTCGAGACAAAAATGTTCGTGGATGATCCGCTCAACGCAACTTTGAAGCAGAAGGAAGGTAAGGAGTCTCTGCGGCCCCTATAAGCGGGGGTCACGGTGCTCCTGCTCGTCCGGCCAAACACTCTCTGCCGTAATTGGGATTTCCTTGCGTTCGCTCGGCTTAAAGGGCCGATTGTGCTCGCACCAGGGGGAGGAAGCGGCACCTCGCGCAGGTTAGTGACCTGCAGTGTTAGGGTAAGAGTCAAAAGTTCGGACCGCGACGTATCGAGCGCTGATATCTCGGCTTTCTGAATGAACGAACTATCCCATGCGTCGCAGTAGATCGGGCGAAAATTCGTATCCAGAGTAATGAGATTGCCTGACATTATGCGGCGCTGACCTTGCATCTCGTCGAACGCCCAGTCGCTAAGAAATTCGCCAACCACAAGGCCTTGTCCAAACATAATCGAAGTTTCTGTCGGAACTGCTACAGACGCCAGGAATCCCGCCGTCTGCCCGTTCAGGGTCAATTTCCAAGCAAAATCCGGAAAGGAATCGGTTCTCATACACGTGCTCTCCGTCAAGCAATTATTGACGAATGCGACTGGTCCCGAAAAAAGCCGGCAACTCGCACCGACTCGATCTCGACAGCTATAAGCGCGCGGATACTGCGCATTTAGCCAAAATTACTTGTGAGAACGCTTTCAAGCAACGCGGTCCATAAAGAACGGAGAGAAAGTCCTCCGCGCGAAGTCCATACGCGTTCGCTCATGGCGGCGGCTCGAAGGAGAGGATGGCAAGTGATCGACACTTTGATTGCTGCGATTGACGCCGGCGAGCTTGATACCCTGCTCGGCAACATGAGCCGATCATCAACGGCGGTCATGAAGGCGAAGCGAGCGGCCTGGGAATATGGAGTGGGATCAGCCTATTGCAGCCCCACTGCCCCCTTTTGTCGCTGAACTTCTTGCCTGAGCCGCAGGGGCACGGCTCGTTACGGCCCGCCTTCGCCAGTTCGCGCGGCTCAGAGCTCTGGTCGATCGGCCTTCGAGCATCATCGGATGCAGTGCTTTCGAGGAACGTCGGCTGTCGAGAGCGATCCCCGGCCACGGAACGGCGGCTTCGGGTCGAAGCAGACGCAGGCGCCCCGTTTTGTTCCAATGCTTGGAAAAATCGTGCGCCAAATCAGTGTGCTGCGAGTGGCGCGCCCGAAAGGATTCGAACCTCTGACCCCCAGATTCGTAGTCTGGTGCTCTATCCAGCTGAGCTACGGGCGCCTGCGCATCGCGTGCGGACGGCCTGATAGCGACTCGCCCCCCGGCTGACAACCCCGCCCGGGCGAGCTTTCGGCGCCGTCGGGGAAGCCGCTCGGGCGCGCGTCGGGCCGCCGGGGGCCGCGAGAGGCGGAAGAAGCCGGGCGATCCGCCCCGGAACCGCCTTAACGGTCGGCGATTGAACGGAAGCGCGCTATCCTTGCGCAGGAGGGCCCGCCCATCGCTTCGCTCGGCCTTGCCATGCGCCGTCACGGCTTCCTCATCGCGGCCCTGCTGCTGCTCGTGGGCGTCGGCGCTCTCGCGGCCTCCTGGCTGACGAAGCCGCAGACCCTGCGGGTGGCCGTCGGCCCGCTCCATTCCGAGGATGTCAGACTGGTCGCGGGACTGGTGCAGGCGGCCCAGCGCGAGAAGGGCGGCTTGAGGCTCAAGCTGGTGCTGGCCGACGATCCAAAGAAGGCCGCCGCCCTCCTCGATGACGGCAAGGTCGACCTCGCCGTGGCGCGCAGCGATGTCGCCGTGCCCGAGCATGGGCTGACAGCCGTCGTGCTGCGCCGGGCCGTCGTGGTGCTTCTCGTCCGCGCCGACCGCGGCCTGACGCGGATCGCCGACCTCAAGGGCAAAACGATCGGCGCGCCGAAGGCCGCGCCCGAAAATCTCAAGCTCTTGCGGACGATCCTCGCGCAATACGAACTGCCGGAGGAGTCGATCCGGATCGATCCGATCGAGGGAGACGCCGCGGCCGCCCTGCGCGACGGCCGCGTCGATGCGATCTATCTCGTGGGATCGACGCTCAGCCGGCCGCTGACCGATGCGATCGCGACGATTGCGCGCGGCGCCGGCGACGCCGGCGTCGCCATCCTGCCGATCCGCGAAGCGGCTGCGATCGCGGCGCGCAATCCCGCGCTTGAATCGACCGATCTTGTCGCCGGCGCGTTCGGCGGCGAGCCGCCGCGACCTGCGGACATGACTCCCACCGTCTCGATCACGCATCGTCTCATGGCGAGCCGCGATCTCAACAACGACACGGTCGGCGATCTCACACGCTTCGTACTCGACGCGCGTCTTGCGCTGGCGAGCGAGCTGCCGCTGGCGCAGGGCATCGAGGCGCCTTCTACCGAGAAGAACGCGGCGCTCGGCGCCCATCCCGGCGCTGCGGCTTACATCGATGGCGAGCAGGAAAGCTTCTTCGATAAATACAGCGACTGGTTCTATCTCGTCGTCATGGTGATGTCGGTCGTCGGCTCCGGCGCGGCTGCGGTGATCGGCCGTGTGAATTCGCGCAAGCGTAACGACGCGATGGCGGGGCTGACGCGCCTGCTCGCGATCCTGCATGAAGCGCGCGCGGCGGATGATGATGCGGCGCTGGCGAAACTCGAACAGGAAGCCGACGTGATTCTCGTCGACACGCTGGCGCGCGCCGCGCAGGGCGATCTCGATGAAGCCGGCCTCTCAGCCTATCGGCTTGCGATGGATCAGACGGCGCGCGGCATCGCCGAGCGAAGGCTGCTCATCGCGCGCGACGAAGCGATCGCCGCGCAATAATCAGTGAACAGCCGCCTTGCCGCGCTCGCGCCGGCGCTGGTCGAAGGACAGCACGTTGGAGCGGCGCGGCGCTCGCTCGGGCAGACCGGCCATGCGCAGCCCGTCGAGATAACGTTCGAGATCGCGGCCCGCGAGATTATGGATCGCATCGCCGACATCCTCGACTGTCAGGCCCGACGTCTCGCCGAGCAGACCCTCCACGGCCTGACGCGCGACGGCGAGATCGCCGGCATGCGCGGCCGATGTCGCGAGCAGCCGGTTCGCCCACACCATGCCGGGCTTGTGTTCGAGCGCGCGCGCCGCGCACTCCTCCGCTTCGGAATAATTCGCAAGCAGGAAGTGGCAGACGCCGAGGCCGGCGAAGATGTTGAACTTGATCGGATCGAACGGGCTCAAGGCCAGCGCCTGTTCGAGACAGCGCACGCCCTCGCGCGGATCGCCATTGTAGGCGTGCGCGTAACCCGCGCGCAGCCAGGCCCAGGCGAGATGCGGATCGCGCGCCAGCGCGCGATTGATGAAGCTCAGCGCGCGCGTCTGGCTGACTTCGAGAATGGTGTAGGTCGCGCCGATCGCCGTCAGCGCCATGGCGTCGTCGCTGTCGAGCGCGGCGGCCTGATCGGCGCAACGCAACGCCTCGGCCTTGTCGCGCGCGATGTCCTCGGACCAGATGTAGGTCACCTTCTGGCTGAGACACCAGCCTTTCAGCGCGAGCGCCAGCGCGTGACGCGGCGCGGCTTCAAGCGCGGCGTTAAGCTCGGCGATCGCCGCGTCATTGTCCTCGCGGCGATGGGCCCAGAAGCGCGGCATGGCGCGATGGATGTGATCCTGCGGCGTGAGCTGCGCCGTTCCCTTGCGCTCGGCGCGCGCGATCTCGGCCGAACGCACCACCGTATGCAACGCGCCTGCGATCGACGTCGCGATATGATCCTCGAGCGCGAACACATCGTCGAGCTCACCCTCGAACCGATCCGACCAGAGCACGGCGCGGGTGTGCGCCTCGATGAGCTGCACGCCGACGCGCACGCGCTCGCCTGACGCGCGCAGCGCGCCCGAGAGCACATAACGCGCGCCGACCTCCATCGCGAGAAAGCGCGGATCGATGGCGCCGCCGGCGCGGCCGAGCGCGCCGTCGGCCGCCATCACCGAAAATTCCGCCGCATGGGCGAGCGAACGCGTCAGCTCGTCGACGACGCCGTCGATCAGCGCCGCGCGAGCAGGATCGCCCGTCAGATTGGAGAAAGGCAGGATCACCAGCACAGGCTTGTCGGCGCTGCAGCGACGGGGAACGATGATCGGCGTCGACAGGGGCGAGGAAGGCGGCTGGACGCTGTCCGGCATCCCGTCCGGCGCGTGGATCCAGACCTCCATCAATTCGTCGACGCCCTTGATGCGGCGGGTCTCGGCGCGGGTGAACCGGGCGGCGACCGATTTCGCGAGCTGCCAGCGCACGGAATGGGTGAGCACGACGCCGCCGGGCGGCGCGATCTGCTGGAGATGGACGAGGAAGCCGATCGCCCAGCCGAAGCGGTCGTCGCCCTCGACCAGCACGTCCGCCAGCGCGATGCCGGCGCGGAAGCGAATCGGATTGGCGGCGCCCCCATTGCGCCTCGCCATCGCCTCCTGGAATTCGAGCGTGAAGCAGACGGCGTCCTCGACGCTCATGAATTCGATGAGCCCGCCATCGCCCATTGTCTTGAACATATCGCCGCGGAATTTGCGCAGCAGCGGTCCCGCCACCTGCTTCCGGATGCGGGCGAGCTCGCGGAGCGTCTCGCTCTCATTGTCCTGCATGCGGCGCGAGGAATCGGCGACGTCGACCGACACCATGGCCGTGAGCTTGCGCTGCGGTCTCTGCATGGCCTGACCTGTGCTCCCTGTCAGCTCCGCTGTGCGAAGCTACCTCAGCCGGGCGTCAGAGGAATTTCGCAACAGTTTCAGGATTGTTTCGTCGGTTTCGTGAGCCGGCTTTCAGTTTTCCGAGCCGGAGGGCTCTCCCGCCCGCGCCGACGCCGGCCGCGGCGGATCGGTCTCGGGCGTCCAGACGAAGCCGCGCACCGGCTCGTCGATGTTCTTCACCTGATACTCGCCGGCGTCGACGAAGCGGCCGCGCATGTCGCCGCGCAGGTTGAAATGGACGGCTTCCGACACCACGACGCCGCCCGGCGGGGCGATCTCCTGCAGGCGGACGGCGAAGTTGAGCCCTTCGCCATAGCGCTCCTCGCCGGCGACGATCAGGTCGGCGAGCACGATCGAGATGCGCGACTCGATCGGCTGACCGACATTGTTGCGCTTGTCGGCGAGCTTGACCGCGCGCTGGAACTCCATCGCCCAGGTGGCGGCCTCATGCACGCTGTCGAACTCGATCAGCGCGCCGTCGCCCATGATCTTGAAGGCTTTGCCGTGATAGCGGGCGAGCGTCGGCTCGCCGAGCTCGCGCCTGATCCAGCCCATGGCGCGCAAGGTGCCGCGCTCGTCGGCGCGCAGCATGCGCGTGAAGCCGACGACGTCGAGCGACACGATCACGGTCATGCGGCGATGGGTGGGCATGGGTCGCAAGGCGAGGGACGGCTCAATCTAGATCAGGATCGGTGAAGGGCCACCTGAAATCAGTGATATGACCGATTCCTGAAGCCGGGTCGTGAGTTGCGCGTGAAATCCGCCCGGCGGACGCAACCCGCTTGCGCGGGAGACGCATGGCGGAAAGCGAAGTCGCGTCAGGCATCCACGCCACTTCAGTTGTCATGGCCGGGCGTGGCCCGGCCATCCACGTCTTTTCCGCGCCCGTCATCTCTTCGTGGATGGCCGGACCACGTCCGGCCATGACAGCGAGAAGGCCGCAGTCGGGACGAACGCTGCGCGTTCGCCCTGTGCGGCCTCCGGACGAAGGGTTGACCGCGAAGCGCTCAACCCTTCGCCGGGGGATCGAGATGCGGGAGGAGGACAACGCCCTCCTGATCGCTGCCGGCGGAATGGACGACGATCCAGACGCAAGGCGCGCCGCTCTCATTCGCCGGCGCATGCGGCACATCAGCCGGCATATAGGCCTGCTCGCCCGCGCGCATGACGCGGCGATGTTCGAGAGCATCGCCGTAGTAGAAAGCGCACTCGCCTTCGAGGAGATAGGCGATGGTCTCGACGCCCGCGTGATAATGCGCCTTCGCCCGCGCGCCCGGCGGCATCGGCAGCACATTCATGCAGAGCTGCTCGGCGCCGCAGGTCTCGGCCGAGACGCCGGCGCCATAGGTGAAGCCCTGCTTGCCGACATAGGTCTGGCCGGGCGCGATGACGCGGACGCGATCGACGGCGGATGTCATCTCAAAAGCTCCCCTGAGCCCGACGGCTGATCTCAATCGAGGTACGTCTCGCTGACCGCGCCGTCGAGATGACGGATGCGCGCGGCCTGCAAAATCTGCGGCGGCAGCAGGCGGGCGTTGACGCCCATACGGTTGCGCGCGGGATCGACCGCCGACCAGTGCGTGACGCAACCGCAGCGCGCGCAGCGATGGAAGGCGATCGCGCGATCGTCCCATTGATAGGTCCCGGTCGGCTCCGCCGCGCTCACCATCACATCGCGCGGGGAATAATAGGCCCAGAGCACGCCATAGCGCCGGCAGACCGAGCAATTGCATTCGGTGACGGTTTGCGGGGCGGAGGCGATTTCGAGCGAGACGCAGCCGCAATGGCAGGTGGCGAGGAGCATGGGAATCATCAATCCAGATTTAAAATTGTTGTGCGTATTCCATCCGACATGGATGTGCAGCGTAGCGCGCGGATATGATTGGGGATCATGTTAGGTTTGTCGCGACGCGGTTTTTAGGGTTCGGAAGACATTTTGATTGGCGTATGGCGCGCCTATGATCGCCTGCTCCGGCCATCCCTACAATGGATATGCAGATACCTGATCAACAGAGTCATGATGGCGGTCCGTGCAAGATCCGTTCGCTAGCTCTACAGCTTTGGTAGCTCACGCTCGGCGCCGCATAGCAGAGTTCACTGCTCTGTTCACGGATTTTGAGTCATCCGACCCTTATGAGCTAGTCAGAGAGGGCCGACCTGACCGCTACGCCACACTTTATGTGATTCAATTTAGACACAAACCACCCGACGAACTTAAAATTATCTCTTGGGAAATATTCAATTCTCTGCGCACTTCATTGGATCACGCAATGTTTGTTTGCGCGTTCGCAAATTCCAAGCAGCCTCACCTTAATCATCCGTCGTTAAGGCATGTCCATTTTCCTTTTGGTAAATCCAAGGATGAAGCCAAAGTTGGGAAAAGCAAAATGATCCCGCGAGATATTTTTGATCTCGCGATCAGTTTCAAACCGTATGCAAACCCTGACGGAGATAGAGTTCTGTACTCTTTAAATGAGGTTAGAAATGTTGGCGTTCATCGGATGTTTGTGCCGATGGCGATCTTTCCTTCAGGCTACGAATTACACTCAGAATGGACGCCCAGAAACATCGGCCGGATCGTACGAGTTCCAGAACAATTTGATGGATTAGGACATTGGGATATCGATACTCAACGCCTAATTCTGGGAGTTTTTGACGAGGAATATACCGTCAGTTGTAAGCTTACGGAAAAGCCTCAGCTTATCTTCGCTTATATCAAGGGACTTGCAGGGCCGAATGCCATAGAGAAGCTAAATGTCTTGGCGAATCGTATCGAGGAAGTGACCGCGGCGATACGCTCTAAGGCCTATGAAATTGGGCTATTCCAATAAAAGGAGATAATTCCGGTTTGCACCGAGCGCGCTCACGCACCGCCCTGCCCATCCTTCGCCGGCAGCAACACGAGCGCGACAACCGTCGCAGCAAGCGCGATAAATGCAGCCAGAGCAAACGGCGCAGCAAACTCCGCAGCGCTCGCTCCGTTTCCAAGCGTCGCGGCGAAACGCAGCGCCGCGTCGTTCGAGACGGAAGCGAAGAGAAGCAGGAGATCGCCAAGCGCTACCGCGCCGAATGCAACGAGGAAGAATCGCCGCCAACCCCATTGCGTGACGAACCGGCCGCCCATCCACGGCACGAGCAGCATCGGCAGCGTCGCCGCGAGAAGCATGACGCCGGCCGTCTCGATGCTGATGGCGAGGCCGACATTCAGAAACAGCGGGAGATAGACGAGCGCCGCCCAGTAGCCGAACTGGATCGCCGTCAGCAGCAGGCTGATTCCCGCCATGGTCGATGTCGCGAACACGCGGGGATCAAGCACCGGGCGCGAACTGCGTCCCTGCTGCAGCGTGAAGATGATCGCGATGATCACGCTGGCGACGAGGCATGCGGCCCGCAGCGCCCATGTCGCGTCGCGCCTCAGCAACGCATCGATTGCAAGACCGAGAGATAGCGTCAGCAACGCAATGCCGAGCGGATCGAGCGGCCTTCCCTGCGAATCCGTCGTCTCCGCGACGAGGCGAGGGACCGAGAACGCCAGCGCGAGGCAGAAGGGAATGTTGGCGTAGAATATCCAGCGCCAGCCGGCCCATGCCGCGAGCAATCCGCCGAGCGTCGGGCCGAGCGCCATCGCCACGCCCGAGATGACGCCGATGAAGCCGAACGCGCGCGCCCTTCGCCTGTGATCAGGAAATGCGCCCGCGATGAGCGCGATGGAGCCTGTGGTCATGAAGGCGGCGCCCGCGCCCTGAGCGACGCGCGCCGCGAGAAGCAGCGGTCCTTTCGGCGCCGCGCCGCAGGCGATCGAAGCTGCGAGGAAAATCGCGTTGCCCGCCAGCATTGCGCGCCTGCGGCCGAAGCGATCGGCAAGCGCGCCCGACATGAGAAGCGCGCTCGTGAAAGCGAGGCTGTAGGCGTCGATGACCCAGGCCGCGCCCTCGATCGCGAAACCCAACTCCTTCGCAAGGCCCGGCATCGCGACGACGACCGCCGTCACGTCGAACAAGGTCAGGAAGGCGCCGAGGCCGAGAGCGAGAACGGCGAGATCGGATCGGTCTGGTGTCGCGGGAGATTTGTCGATGCGCACGCCGCCGCCTCGCCGTTGCGGAGAGGCGAATCCTCTCCCGCGCGCTTGGTAAGCCTGCGCTGCTGACACGGCCTGTCAGCAGCAGACATCGCCGCTTGACATCTCTGGACTAAATTCCTATTATCTATTCGCCTCTGCTCTTGTGGGGCCGTCCGGGTCAGGACCGAACGGGAGCGGAGGGCGGACCTGCGGATTTTCGCCATGACCTGGCGGCGGAGATTCCCGGGGGCTTCCGACAGCACGCCCGCCTGACACTAGGATCGGGCTGTCCGAACGGACCTTAAGCGGGACACCGCGGAGAGCGTGCGACAGGAGGCGACAAAATCCGCGCCGGGAGCGCCGGAAGGCGATCCTTCTTATCAAGAACGTTCTCAGCGCCTTGCCGGCGCTCCCGGCCTCCCCTTGGAGGCGAAGGTGAAGGGAAGAGATCAAAGCGGAGAGGAAATGGAGCCGTGCGAGAGGCGCGAGGCGACGATGCTTCGCATCGCGCTGATTTGGCGCGCCACCCTCCCCTTGAGGGGGAGGGTCGATCGGAGCGCCAGCGAGGATCGGGGTGGGGTGAATTTCAAGCCGCGTCGATACACCCCACCCCGGCGTCGCTTCGCTCCGCCGACCCTCTCCCTCAAGGGGAGGGTGGCCGCAACTCCCGAAGCCCCCAGTTGCGCCTCGGCAAGAGCCTCGTCCGGGGCCTGGCGCAAGCTTCGACCTCCTTACTTCGCCTCGTTGATCGAAGCGACTTCCTGGAGATAGCGCTGGATGCGGCGCGCATTGGCGCCGAAATCATGCGAGCCGAAGCGCGACGCCGAACGCGCATCGATGCGCGAGCCGTTGGCGAGCGGCCGCACGCGGATCGTGACATCGTCGGGAAAGCGCAGCACCAGCGAATAGTCGATCGCCTCGATGGTCGCGACGCCCGAACGCGCGGCTGGCGGATTGGCCTCGATGATGCGCCAGCCGAGATTGCGCGCCGCGTCCCGCGCGATGGCGAACGCCTCGTCCGGCGTGCGCTCCAGCGTTGCAGGCGCCAGCCCGCCATAGGATCGGCGCTGCTTCGCGCGCGCATCGGCGTCAGGCAGCGAACGCACGCGGCCGCCGCGCGCCTCCAGCGAAACGCGTGAACGCGAGAAGGCGGGCGGATCGGCGAGATCGGTCGAGACGTCGCTGATGTCAGGCAGCGTCGCGGCCTTGAGCGCAAACCATGCGGGCGCGAGCAGCAGCGCGCC
This sequence comes from Terrirubrum flagellatum, assembly GCF_022059845.1. Taxonomy (GTDB): domain Bacteria; phylum Pseudomonadota; class Alphaproteobacteria; order Rhizobiales; family Beijerinckiaceae; genus Terrirubrum; species Terrirubrum flagellatum. The sequence goes on from NZ_CP091851.1 coordinate 4,636,143, forward strand.
GGCGAGCCCGATGGCGCCGAAGGCGCGGCCGGCGCCGCGAAAACCTTCATTCCAGATGACGACCAAACCGAAAATCGCGACGCCAATCGCAATCAGCGCGACAAGGAACGAAGCGCCGAGCACGCCGACCGCCTGCGCCGGCTCCACGCGCCCGAAACGCGCCAGCACGACGCCGATCGCAGCGACGACAAGCGCGAACCAGGCGATGCGGCCGCTCCAGACCGCGGCGCGCGAGACCGGGTCTTCAAGAACGGCGGCGCGCATGAGGCGTCACGCTCGCGCCGGCGGCGGCTTCACGCCTTCGACAACACCTCGGCCGGCGAGGCCGTCGGCAAGCGATAATCCTTGAAGATGGTGCGCAATTCCATCTTCTGGATCTTGCCGGTCGCGGTGTGCGGAATCTGGTCGATGAACACGACGTCGTCGGGCATCCACCATTTCGCGATCTTGCCTTCCATGAATTTGAGCAGCGCTTCCTTCGTCGGCTCCGTTCCCGGCTTCTTCACGATGATCAGCAAAGGCCGCTCATCCCACTTGGGATGATGGATGCCGATCACCGCAGCTTCCGCCACATCGGGATGACCGACGGCGAGATTTTCGAGATCGATCGAGGAAATCCACTCGCCGCCTGACTTGATCACGTCCTTCGAGCGGTCGGTGATCTGCATGTAGCCGTTCTCATCGATGGTCGAGACGTCGCCGGTGTCGAAGAAGCCTTCCTCATCGAGCACGTTGCCGCCATCGCCGCCGTAATAGCCGCTTGCAACGGCGGGGCCGCGCACCTTGAGACGGCCGAAGGTCTTGCCATCCCACGGCAAGCGCTTGCCTGCATCGTCGGTGATCTTCATCTCGACGGTGAAAGGCGCGAAGCCCTGCTTCTGCTTCACGTCATAGAGCGCCTTGTCGTCGAGATCGCCCAGTTGCGCCTTCATGATGCCGAGCGAGCCGACCGGGCTCATCTCGGTCATGCCCCAGGCGTGGAAGACCTCGACGCCATATTTCTTTTCGAAGGTCTCGATCATGGCGCGCGGCGCGGCCGAGCCGCCGATCATCACGCGCTTCAAATGATTGAGCGTCTTTCCCTCTTTCTCCATATGTTGCAGCAGCATCAGCCACACCGTCGGCACGCCGGCGGTGGTGTGGACCTGCTCCATCTCCAGCATCTCATAGACGGATGCGCCGTCGAGCTTCGGGCCGGGCATGACGAGCTTCGCGCCGGCGAGCGGCGCCGAGAACGCGATCGACCAGGAGTTCGCATGGAACAGCGGCACGACTGGAAGAATGCTGCGCTTTGATCCCAGCGCCAGCGCGTCAGGACTGCACATGGCGAGCGAGTGCAGCACATTCGAGCGGTGGGAATAGACGACGCCTTTCGGATTGCCCGTCGTGCCCGAGGTGTAGCACATGCCGGCGGCCGCATTCTCGTCGACCTCGGCCCAGGCGAAATCGCCATCTGCTTCCGCAAGCCAGGATTCGTAGGATATCGCGTTGCGCAGCGCCGTCTGCGGCATGTGCGCGTCGTCGGTGAGAATGATCACCTTTTCGAGCGACGCCGGCAGCTTGTCGGCGAATTTCTCCAGCATGGGAACGAAGGTCAGGTCGACCATGAGGATGCGATCTTCCGCATGCGTCATGATCCAGCAGATCTGGTCGGGAAACAGTCTCGGATTGACCGTGTGATAAACGCCGGCGCAGCCGACGATGCCGTACCAGGCTTCGAGATGGCGCCAGGTGTTCCAGGCGAGCGTGGCGACGCGGTCGCCCGGCTTGATTCCCTCGCGCGCCAGCCGCTGCGCCACCTGCAGCGAGCGCTTGCGCAGTTCGACATAAGTGATGCGATGGATCGGCCCCTCGCAGGAGCGCGACACCACAACCTGCCTGCCATGCTGCTCCGCCGCATGATCGATAACCCTGTGGATGCGCAGCGGCCAGTCCTGCATCAGTCCCAGCATCGTCCCCTCCGATGATCGTTCCCGGTCGGCGGTCGCGCGCATGTGGCGGCGCCGCTCTTGCTCTCTTTCCAAGACTTGCCACGCCAAACCGTTGCGGCGCAAGACGAAGCGCGATAGTTTAGATGTAAACGATCATGCGAGACATCAGATGAATCCGCAAACCGCCGCGCCCGACGACGCTGACGTCGGCGGCGAGGATTTGCGCGAAATCATGCGCGTCTGGTTCCGGCTGGCGCGGCTGCACGCCACCATCGGCGCAGCCATCACGCAGCGTCTGCGCGCGATCGGCCTGTCGATCCCGCAGTTCGACGCCTTGTCGACGCTGACAGAGGAAGACGGAATCACCCAGCAGATCCTCGCCGAGCGGCTCTATGTCACGAAGGGCAACGTCTCCGGCCTCGTGAACCGTCTGGCCGAACAAGGGCTGGTGAAGCGCAGCCCGATCGCGGGCGACAAACGCTCGCACGCGCTCACGCTCACAGCGAAGGGCCGCGCGCTCGCGGAGAGCGGCATGAAGATCCAGCGGAGCTATGTGATGGCGACGCTCGGGCGCATGCCGGCCGGCGAACGCGAAATGCTGGGGCAGTTGCTCGTGCGGCTGCGCGACAAGGTGCGCGAGGAAGAAGCCTGCGCCTCCGCGACGGCGATCGGCTGACGCGCGCCTGTTCTCCCGCGAAGTGCGGCGCGACACATCTCGCGCGCGAAGCCGGCGCCACAAGCGGCCTATTCCATCACCGATCCGATTTGATCCATTCGCGCCCGCCCATTCGCGACGACCGGATTCGATCGGCGTGAGCGGGCGGGCGCTTGCGGCAAGGATCGCTCCATGTCTCCCATGCTCGGCATCGGCGCCTATGGCGACAGCGTGAAGCTGCTGCAGGGCGCGCTCAATCTGTGGCCGAAGAGTTTCCTGCCACCACTCGACGTCGACGGCTCGTTCGGCCCCAAGACCGGCGCCAAGACGAAAGAATTCCAATCCGGCTCGAATCTGACACCCGACGGGGTGGTCGGCCCCATGACATGGGCCGCGCTTGAACCGCTGGTGCAGATGATCAAGAGCGTCGTTCCGATCGCAGCCGACGAGGCGGCCGCGGGCGAACGTATCGCGCTGGGCGCAGAAGCAGCGCTCGCTTCCATGGGCTGGACGTCAGCCGACACCTATTCGCCGGCAAGTTTCAAGATCGCGGCGGCGAAATGCGCCGATCCCTCCGCGCCGAACCGTCCGCGCCAGGGCGGCGCATCGCTGGCGCAGATTTTCGCAATCGCCGAGGTTCCCGGCGGTTATCAAGGCCGCTGCGCGACGATCACTCAGGCGGCTGTCGCGAAATGGCAGGATCAAACCGTCGCCGGAACGCAATGGCGCAACGCCAACGATCTCTGCGCCTGGTGCGGCATCTTCACGGTTTATGTGATGCGCTCGGTGGGCTTCTCGATTCCCGGCGGATGGGGCTCGCAACAACAATATGTGGAAGAGGCGCGGACCGCCTTCAACAAGAAGACCGGTTCAGGCTCGGTCTATCGGCTATTCACAGACCCCGCGCAGGCGTTTCGCGGCTGCGTCGGGGTGATCAATCCGACGGGACGCAATCATCATTTCATCGTTACCGGCAATCAGGACGGCGCCATTTCCAGCGTCGACGGAAATTCATCCGGCTTCGGCATCGATCCCGATCCGAAGATGCGATGGGATTGCAAGAGCATCATAGGCCGCAACGCCTACAAGCATTCCGAGTTGAAGGAGAATCAGGCCTATTTCCTGTTCCCTGCTCCGACCAACCGGTGACGTTTGAGCATGGCGCGAAAAAGTGGATACCGGTTTTTCCGCGACGAACGCTAGCGTTCGCGCCGCGAAAGCCATGCTTTAAACTTTTGGAATCGATCACGCCCCATTTTGATTGATTCAATCAAAATGGGGCGTGATCTGGCGGCGGCTTGCGCGAATCGGCGCGCGGCCGAACAATCGGCGCACACCAGACCCAGCCCGCCATGAATATCCGCTCTTTCGACGCCGCCTGCGGCAAGCTTCCCGGCGCCGTTCTCTCCGTGCAATGGGGTGACGAACATGTCTGGAAGATCGGCGGCAAGATGTTCGCCTGGGCCTCGCCCGGCCGCAAACCCTTCGCCTGTTCGATGAAGGCGAGCGACATCGCGTGGGAGGCGCTTGCCGGCAAAGCCGGCGTCAGGCCGGCGCCCTATCTCGCCCGCGCCGGATGGCTGCAGATCGACCATGGCGCGATGCCGGACCGGGAGATCGCCGACATGCTGCGCGTGGCTCATGCGCTCGTCATCAGCCGGCTGCCGAAGAAGGTTCAGGCCGCCCTCGCCGTCTGACTTTTGCGCATCGTCCGCCAGCGCCGCCGGCGCTTGTCCCCGCCCGCTTGGGCGTGCGAGGAGACGCCATGACCGATCCCGACCTTCCCGCGCCTCGCCCCGGCGAGAGCGACCGCCATCGCACCATCGTTGAGCGTTTCATCGAGAAGATCATCTTCAACAGCCGCTGGCTGCTTGCGCCCTTCTATCTCGCACTCGTCGTCGCGCTGGTGATCCTGCTGTTCAAGATGCTGATCGAGACCGGCGAATATGTGCTGCACGCGCTGAGCGCGACTGAATCCGACATCATCCTCGGCGCCCTGTCGCTGGTCGACCTCGCGCTGACGGGTTCGCTGATCATCATCGTGATCTTCTCCGGCTACGAGAATTTCGTCTCGCGCATCGACGAGGCCGAGCATAGCGACTGGCCCGAATGGATGGCGAAGATCGACTTCACCGGCCTCAAGCTGAAGCTGCTTTCGTCGATCGTGGCGATCTCGGCCATCAAGCTGCTCACCGCCTTCATGAATGTCACGAAATACACCGACCGCGATCTCGGATGGATGGCCGGCGTGCATGTGGTGTTCGTCATCTCGGGCGTGCTCATGGCCTGGACCGACAAGATCAGCGGCGAAGCGAAGGCGACGAAGGACCACTGATCGCAGTCGCGCAGGAACGCGCCGATGGTCTGGATCACGCCGCTGCTCGTCACGCTGCTGCTTCAGATCGTCAGCGCGGTGCTGTCGCGCCTCATTCCATTTCTCGCGCCTGTCCTGACGAGCGAAGCGGGAATTCCACCGACGGTCATCGGCTATTTCGCCGCGGCGAACATGATCGGCTCGATCCTGTTCCTCTCCGCGGGAACGCCGCTGCTGCGCCGCGCGGGCCCGGTGCGCACCTTGCAGATCGGCGTCTTCGCTGGCGGCCTCGGCGTGCTGCTGATCGCCTGGCCGACTGCGGCGACGCTGCTCGCGGCGAGCTTTCTCTGCGGTCTCGGCTACGGACCGTCGCCGGCGGCGGGCGGCGAGATTCTCCAGCGCCATGCGCCGCCACGGCATCGCGCGCTGATTTTCTCGATCAAGCAGGCGGGCGTGCCGATCGGCGGCGTGCTCGGCGGCCTCGTTCTGCCGCTGCTTGCTGCGAATGACTGGCGCCACGCGCTTTACGCCTGCACCGCGCTTGCGTTTATTGCGATCCTCATCGTGCAGCCCTCGCGCGAGACGATCGACAAATTGCGCGATCCCTCGCAAATATTGTCGCTCAGCGCCTTTCTCTCGCTTAGCAATCTCACGGCGCCGCTGCGCTCGCTCGCGCGTTCGCCCGGCATTCTTCCCGTAACCGGCGCCGCCTTCTGCTTCGCCTGCGCGCAGGGCGTGCTGTTCGCCTTCTTCACGACCTATCTCGTGGTTGAACTCGGCTTCACGCTGACGGCGGCGGGCGCGCTGTTCGCAACCAACCAGATCGCCAGCGTGTTCGGCCGCATTTTCCTCGGCTGGATCGTCGATCGCGCCGGCGGCGCAACCTCGACTCTCATCGGGCTTGGAGTAGCCTCCGCCGCGACGACGGCGGCGATCGCGTTGATCTCGCCCTCATGGTCGCCGCTCGCCATCGCCGCGCTTGCGGCCGTCTCTGGCGTGACAGTTGTGAGCTGGAACGGCGTCATTCTTGCGGAGACGGCGCGGCTCGCGCCGCCCGACGCGGTGGCGCAAACGGCCGCGGGATCAACGCTGCTGTGCTTCGTCGGCTATGTCGTGTCGCCCGCGAGCTTCGCCGCGATCGTGCAGGCGTCGGGCAGCTATCGCCTCGCCTTTCTCATCACCGCCTGCGTCGCGCTCGGCGCGGCGTTCTGCATGATCTCTGTCGCGCGAAAAAGTCGTGACGCGTCACGCTGATATCAGCGAAAGCGGATTTCAGCGGCAGGCGAGATAGGCGTGAAACACCCAGCCATAGGCCGCGCCGCTGTCGGGATCGATGACGAAGGCCCAGCGTTTTCCGTCAGGGCCTGATACGACCTGTTCGAGACTTACAGCAACACCGTTGCGCAGCGTGCGGATGATCTTCGCATTCGGCGCCGTGCGCACATTGAGTTCGCTGCCTGTGGGATCATTGACGATGCAGACGGCCGCTTGAGCGGATATCGTTGTCACGCCGACAAGAGCGATTGCGGAGAAGATGAAGAGCGGTCTCATTTCTATTTCGCCACCAGCACCTGACGGCATTCCGCCGGCAGATCATCGAGCGTGAGCCAGCGTTCGGGCTTCGGCTTGCCTTCCTTCTTCGGGCCGAAGATCGCCTTGTGCTGCAACGCGAGCCAGTCCGTGAGCTCCTTGCCGCAGCCGTCGCCTGATCCCGGCGGGTCCTGATCCTTGCAGCTCGCGTCGCCGGCGGGACAGGCGATGCGGACATGGAAGTGATAATTGTGGCCCCACATCGGCCTCACTTTCGACAGCCAGCCGCGATCGGCGCCGGCGTCGCGGCACAAAGCCGTCTTGATCGCGGGGTTGACGAAGATGCGCGTCACCTCGCGCTGCCGCGCCGCCTCGCGGATGATCGCGAGATGTTCCGACGTCCAGACCGAAGGGTCGACATCCATCCATTGCCTGTTGACCATGTTGGTCGCCGACATGGTCTCGCGTTCGTTGCGCGACAGTGTTCTGCTCGGCATCGGCGTCAGCCAGACATCAGCGTCGAGGCCGATCTGGTGCGAGAGATGGCCTGTCAGCATCGGTCCGCCGCGGGGCTGCGACATGTCGCCGACGAGGAGCCCGTTCCAGCCGACCGAGCGACCCTGCTTCGAGAGCCGCTCCAGCAGATCGACCATCTCCGGCTGGGCCCAGTTGCGGTTGCGCGACAGCCGCATCACCTGCCACGTATCGCCATCGATCGGCAGCGCCTGCGCTCCAGCCATGCAGCCGCGCGCGAAGCTGCCGATGGAGCGCGCCGACATGGGCGCCGCCGTCTGCTGCTTGCCGAACAGCACCTTGGCGGCGTTTGGGGGCGCGGTGGCGATGATCTTCGCCCGCCGCTCCATCTCTTCGGTCTGCGTCTCCTGAGCGCGCACAGCGCCGGCGAATCCAATCGCCGCGAGGCAGGCGAGAAGAGCTGCGCGAAGCTGCATGTGAATCACCAAGGACCGTCAAGAATCGAAACGCCCCGCGCGGGAAGGTGCGGCGAGACGGCGAAATGGTCAACGGAGGCGGTTCGTCTCGCATGCGTTTGAAAAGAGTTACGACAGCCGCTTTTCCAGGAAGCGGCTAATGGGCGATGGCTGGTAGGGCGCGAACGCTTCACACGCGACGAAACCGGCGCTGAGATAGAGCTGATAGCCCTCCTCGTTCTTCACGCCGACCTCCATGCGGATCACGCTAACGCCGAGATCGCGCGCGCCCTGCTCCGCCGCGCGGAGGAGCGCCGCGCCCACGCCTTGCCGCCGGAAGCGCTCACCGACGATCATGCGCTTGAGCTCGGCTGCCCCTGCGTCTCGCGCGATCAGCGCGCAGCAGCCGGCGGCTTCGCCTTCGCGACGCGCTACGAAGAGATGAACGCCCGGCGCAGCCAGCGCTTTCGGATCGATCGGCTGACGATAAGCGTCGGGATAAAGCTTCGCTGCGACAGCGTCCGACTGCTTCAGCAGAGCTTCAATCTCATCCTGAAGCGGCGTCTCCTCCCTGACGGTGAGGCTCACAGCCGCGCTCCCGGCGCGAGCCTGGCGCCGCGCAGGAATTCGTCCGCCGCCATTGGTCGCGAGCCTGCGCGCTGCACCTCGATCAGACGCACCGCGCCGTCGCCGCAGGCGATTGCAAGGCGATCATCGAGAACAGCGCCAGCCGCGCCCGATCCCTCGCCCAGCGTCGCGCGCAGAACCTTCACGCGCTCGACGCCCTTGCCGAGATCGGCCTCGAAGAACGCGCCGGGAAAAGGCGAGAGGCCGCGAATGAGATCGTGAACCTCGCGCGCAGATTTCGACCAATCGATGCGCGCTTCATCGTTGAGAATCTTTTTCGCGTAGGTCACGCCCTCTTCCGCCTGCGGCGTAAAGGAGAGCGAGCCACGCTCCAGCGCCGCCAGCGCGCGCAGCATGAGATCGGCGCCGAGCGCCTTCAGGCGATCATGCAATTGGCCCGTCGTTTCCTCCGCGCCGATCGCGACGCGATCGACGAGCGCGACGGGGCCGGTGTCGAGCCCCTCCTCCATGCGCATGACCATGACGCCGCTCTCCCTGTCGCCCGACATCACGGCGCGATGGATCGGCGCCGCGCCGCGCCAGCGCGGCAGCAGCGACGCATGCAGATTGAGGCAACCGTCGCGCGGCGCATCGAGGATCGGCTTCGGCAACAGCAGACCGTAGGCGACAACCACAGCGACATCGGCGCCGAAGGAATCGAACTGGATCGCGGCCTCATCCGTGCGCAGCGTCTTCGGTGTGAAGACGGGAACGCCGAAGCTTTCAGCCAGCGCATGCACAGGCGAGGGTTTGAGCGCCATGCCGCGGCCCGCCTTCGCCGGCGCGCGCGTATAGCAGGCGACGACCTCGTGGCCTTGTCCGATGATCGCCGCCAAAGTCGGCGCGGCGAAATCGGGCGTGCCCATGAAGACGATGCGAAGGGGCATGAACTGATCCGGCTGACGCGACGGCCCGCGCTTTAGGCCAGCTCGAACGGATTGACCAGTTCGAGGCCAAGTCCGGTGAAATCACAGACGTTGCGGGTCGCGAGGACAAAACTTCTCGCCATCGCGATTGACGCTATCATCGCGTCGATCTGATGGATCGGACGCCCCAGAGCCGCGCGGCGCGCACGTGCATTGGCGCAGAGATGCGCAGCAGGAAGATCAAACGGCAGAATGCGATCGAGAAACTGTGTCGTTTCTATGAGATGGCATGCTCGTTCGAATGTCGACTTCCGACGGCCCTGAGGCATCTGCTCAAACCCGTATCGAAGTTCAGCCAGCACCGGCGCGCAGATGAAAAGGCTCTCAGGCGCCTGCTGATTAATCCAATCGACGACCTTATGATCGCCTGAAGGCTTCATCGCCTCTGAGATGATGTTTGTGTCGAGCAGGATCACGAGAAATCAGGCGGAGGTCTGTCGATTTTCTCGCGCTCGACAATGAAATCGTCCGTCCACAGCTCGGGCGGTATCAGCTTGCTGAGCTGAGTGCCGATCCCTTCAGCGCTAATTATCTGTTTGCGCCCGACGCCCCCGAGCCCCTGCTCCAGCAACGCTTTCGCCTCGTCCGAAAGCGAATGACCGGCTGCACGAGCGCGCGCCTCCAGAAGCGCCTTGAGCGCAGGATCAACGTCATGGATCAGGATATCGGACATCCGGCCTCCTGATATCAATGATATCAAAAAACAGCCGCAGCGGAAAGGCGACGCTACTCCGCCCCTTCTTCCTCGCGCGCCTTTTCCTTCGCGATCTTCGTGAATTTCTTCACCACGCGATCGCGCTTCAGCTTCGAGAGATAGTCGATGAACAATTTGCCATCGAGATGATCGATCTCGTGCTGCAGGCAGGTCGAAAGAAGTCCTTCAGCCTCGACCGTCTTTTCCGCGCCATGCTCGTCCTGATAGCGCACGGTCACGCGCGAGGGGCGCTCGACCTCCTCGTAATATTCGGGGATCGAGAGGCAGCCTTCCTCATAGATCGCCTTTTCCTCCGACTTCGCCGTGATCTCGGGATTGACGAAAATCTGCGGCTGCGGCGGCTCGTCCTTCTTGGCGAGATCGATGACGAGGAGGCGCTTCGGAATGCCGACCTGGATCGCGGCGAGGCCAATGCCCGGCGCCTTGTACATGGTCTCGAGCATGTCGGCGGCGAGCTTGCGCAGCTCGTCGTCGAATTTCTCGACCGGCGCGGACTTCTCACGCAGGACGGGGTCGGGGATCGACAGGATAGGGCGGATCATGGCGCGGGAGATAGGCAGCGGCGCGCGAGGGGTCAATTCCGTCTCGCGTTGGCCGACGACGGCTTGACCAATCAATAAGCAATGACTTATGTATTTGGCATGCTCGAAGCCGCCGTCTTCAAGGCTCTGTCCGACCCCACCCGCCTCGCCCTGTTCGAGCGTCTGGGCGGGCGCGAGCTGACCGTTGTCGAGCTGACGCGGGGCGGCGCGATTTCGCAGCCCGCCGTGTCGCAGCATTTGGCGGCTCTGCGCGCGGCGGGCCTCGTCAGCGAGCGCCGACACGGCCGCAACGCCTTCTACCGGCAGGCGCCGGACGGCCTCGCGCCACTGACCGACTTCGTCGAGCGCCAGCGCCGCTTCTGGCCGGAGAAGATCGAGAAGCTGAAAGACGTGCTGAGGGATATGGAGCCATGACCGACGCGCCCGACGCCATCGTGACCGAATGCGAATTCGACGATCCGCCCGCAAAGGTCTGGCGCGCCCTGACCGAGCCCGCGCTCGTGGCGAAATGGCTGGGAGCGAACGATATCAACGCCATTTCGGGCGCGCGCTTCACGCTCAAGCAGCGCGATGGCGACGCCGCCTGCGAGGTCATCGACGCGGAGCCGCCTTCGCTGCTGCGCTATCGCTGGCGCGCGCAGAATGGCGATGGCGAGACGATCGACAGCGTTGTCACCTTCACCATCTCTCCGACCGAAAATGGCGGCGCGCATCTGCGCATCGTGCAGGATGAATTCGCGGTCGCGCCGAAAAAAGAAGCGCCTGCTATCGTTTCGACTGCGCCCATCTTGCTCACGGACGCGAGAAATCGGCGCGCCGCCGGACTTTCCCTGACATCGCGAACAGCCCTTCGTTCGCCCCGCGCCCGCGCGCCCTTCATGCGCCTGGCCGCGTGACTCCAGCTTCTCTCGCGACCAGGGATCAGCCCATGAATCTCGTGCCTGTTGTGATCGAGCAATCCAATCGCGGCGAGCGCTCGTTCGACATCTTCTCGCGCCTGTTGCGCGAGCGCATCGTGTTTCTCAACGGGCCGATCGACGACAATGTCTCGGCGCTGATCTGCGCGCAGCTCCTCTTCATGGAATCGGAGAATCCGAAGAAGGAGATCGCGATGTACATCAACTCGCCGGGCGGCGTGGTGACGAGCGGCTTTGCGATCTACGACACGATGCAGTTCATCAAATGCCCGGTGTCGACGGTGTGTATGGGCACGGCCTGCTCCGCCGCCTCGTTCCTGCTGATGGCCGGCGCGCCGGGCCAGCGCATCGCCCTGCCCAATGCGAGCATCATGCTGCATCAGCCGTCAGGCGGATTTCAGGGACAGGCGTCCGATATCCAGCGTCACGCCGAGAATATCCAGAAGACGAAGCGACGACTGAACGAACTCTACGCCAAACATTGCGGCCGGACGATCGACGAGGTCGAGCGGGCGCTCGACCGCGATCATTTCATGGACGCGGAGGAGGCGAAGGCCTGGGGCATCGTCGACCATGTCTACGAGACGCGCGACGCCATGGCGGCGTGAGCGTTGCGCGCATGCGTTTACCTCCATGGACGACGACGATAAAGTTGGCTGCCACTTCGATGCAGGCCAACTCATGCGATCGCTTAGCCGACGAGAAGTTACATTCGGCGCAACTGCGTTGACTCTCGCCAGCGCCGCGCCGCGTTCCGTCGCGGCGCGCGAGAACTGGTCGTCAATTGCTCCGACGGACGCCGGCTTTTCGCCCGATCTGTCCGCGCGTCTCGACGCGGCGGCGGCTGAAGGCCGTTTGCCGAACATGCATGGCGTGCTGATCGCGCGCAGCGGGAAAATCGCTCTCGAAAGCTATTTCGAAGGCGCCGACGAGCGTTGGGGACAGCCGGTCGGCGTCGTGAAATTCGGATCGGATGACCTGCACGATCTTCGCTCCGTGACCAAGAGCATCGTCGGCTTGCTTTATGGAATCGCGTTGGCGGAGAAAAAAGTTCCCGCGCCGGAGCAATCGCTGTTCTCGGCGTTCCCGGAATATCCTGATCTCGCCGCTGATCCCCAGCGCGCGCGTCTGACGATCGCCCACGTCTTGACGATGACGCTCGGGACCGAATGGAACGAGAATCTTCCCTACACAAATCCGGCGAACAGCGAGATCGCGATGGAGCGTGCGTCGGATCGCTATCGTTTCATTCTCGATCGGCCAATCGTCGGCGAACCCGGCGCGCGCTGGATCTACAATGGCGGCGCGTCGGCGCTGCTCGGCCGCATCATCGCGAAGGGCGTCGGCCAGTCACTGCCCGCCTTCGCCGAGGCGAAGCTGTTCGCGCCGCTTGGCGTCCCGTCGTTTAAATGGGCGAGCGGCCAGGACGGCGAACCTTCGGCGGCGTCGGGTTTGCGGTTGCGCCCGCGCGATCTCGCCGGCATCGGCCAACTCATTCTCGACGGCGGCAAGCGCGACGGCCGCGTCATCGTTCCGGCCGAGTGGCTTGAAGCGTCGATGCGCGGGATCGTTCCCATGGGTGAAGGCCAATCCCTTCGTTACGGCTATCAATGGTATATCGGCGACGAGACGTTCAACGCTGCACCCGGTTCGCAGACGGCGCGCGTGATCATCGCCAACGGCAATGGCGGCCAGCGCCTTTTCGTCATGCCGGACCTGGAGCTCGTCGTCGTCACCGTCGCCGGAAACTACAATCAGCGCGGTCAGAGCCTGCCGCCGCTGGTCGTGTTGCGCGACGTCGCCTTGCCCGGGATTCGCACATAAATGTTCCGCCTTCGTTCGCGTTGGCCGACGAATCGCGCTAGGCTGACGGAATGCATGAGATTCTCTTCCGGATCGCCGATCGGCCGGTGACTGTCGCCGAGGCGGCGATCGCCTTCGGCGCCGGCGTCCTCGCGCTGTTCCTCGTTCTGGTCATCGCGCTCGTTCGCTCCGGACGCGCGCGCGGCGAGGCGGAAGCGGCCGCCAGCGAACGCGCCCATGAGCTCGACGACAAGCTCGCCGATCTCAATCGGCTGCAGGCGGAAATGACCGGGCGCATGCAGACCATGGCCGAGATTTTCGGCAGCCGGCAGGGCGATCTCGTCAAGCATCTCTCCGACCGGCTCGACGGGCTGCAGCATCGCGTCGGGCAGGGGCTCGAGTCCGCCAACGAGAAAACCGGCGAACATCTCGGCAAGCTCAATGAGCGGCTGGCCGTGATCGACGCGGCGCAGAAGAACCTGACCGAGCTCACGCAGGAGGTCGTCGGCCTCAAAGACGTGCTGGCGAACAAGCAGTCGCGCGGCGCCTTCGGACAGGCGCGCATGGAGGCGATCGTCAAGGACGGGCTGCCGGGCGACGCTTACGAATTCCAGTACACGCTGCCGAGCGGCAAGCGGCCTGACTGCATTATCCGCCTGCCGGGTGATCCGCGCCCGCTGATCGTCGACTCGAAATTTCCGCTCGAAGGCTTCACGGCTTTTCGCGACGCGGCGAACGAAGATGCGCGCAAGCCGGCGCTGGCGCGCGTGCGCGGCGACGTGCTGCATCATGTGAAGGATATCGCCGAGAAATATCTCGTGGCTGGCGAGACGCAGGACATGGCGCTGCTGTTTGTGCCGTCGGAAGCGGTCTATGCCGATCTCGTCGAACATCTCGACGATGTGGTGCAGCGCGCCCATCGCGCCCGCGTGATTATTGTATCGCCATCGCTGCTGATGATGGCGATCCAGGTGATGCAGACGATCATGCGCGATCACCGCATGCGCGACGAGGCGCGCAAGATCCAGATCGAGGTCGGCAAGCTGATGGACGATGTTCGCCGCATCATGGATCGCGTCGGAAAATTGGAAACCCATTTCCGGCAGGCGAACGAGGATGTCGCCGCCATTCGCACCTCCGCCGACAAGATCGGACGCCGCAGCGAGAAGATCGAGCAGCTTGATTTCGAGGATGAGTCCGGCGCCGCGCCGAAGCCGAGTCTTCGCGCAGCGGAGTAGGCGCTCTTATTCAACAAAAGCCGTCATGCGCGGGCTTGTCTCCGCAAGTTGGGCCCGCCCGACTTGCGTGTTTTGATGACGCCGAACTCGGATAAGCCGAGTTCGGATGGCCTCCACGTCTTATTTGCTGTTCAAGAAAAGACATGGATGGCCGGAACAAGTCCGGCCATGACAAGCGGGGGTTGCGGCGACTAGCTCGCCGTGATTGGTCAAATGCGAATAGCCGAGCCTCGCTGTGGCTGAATCTTCAACCCGCCCCGTCATCGCCGCGTCGATCGCCGTCTTTCGCGACGACGGGCGCGTGCTGCTCGCGATGCGCGGCCAGCCGCCGCTCGCTGAACTCTGGTCACTGCCCGGCGGCAAGGTGGAGCTCGGCGAGACGCTGGCCGAAGCGGCTCTGCGCGAACTGAAAGAGGAGGTCGGCGTCGAAGCTGACCTCGTAGGCTTCAACGACCATGTCGAATTCATCGCGCGCGATCAGGATGGCGCCGTGAAGGCGCATTTCGTCATCGCCTCCTTCGTCGGCCGCTGGCGCGCGGGCGAGGCGCAGCCGGGACCTGAAGCGCGCGCCGTCAAATGGGTCGATCCGTTCGATCCCGGCGATCTCAAAATGACGGACGGGCTGCCGCGTATCCTCCGGCAGGCGGCGGTGATCGCGGCGAAGGCAGATATTCCGTGAGGCGCGCGACTGCTTTCGCGATCCTTGCGGCTCTTCTGGCTGCCGCGCCCTCCGCCGCCCAGCAGCGCCGGCCTGCAACGCCCCCTCCCACCCAGCCGGCGCCCGAGCCTGATCTCGCGCCGCCCTACGAGCCGCAGCTTCTGAGGCTCGCGGAAATCATCGGCGCTTTGAGCTTCTTGCGCGATCTCTGCGGCATGAAGGATGGGGAGGCATGGCGGGCGAAAATGGCCGCCTTGGTCGCGACCGAAGGCGTCACGCCGGAGCGCAAGGAGCGGCTCGCCGGCGCCTTCAACCGGGGCTTCCGCGGCTATCAGCAGACCTATCGCGCCTGCACCCCGCCTGCGGCGCTGACTATCGACCGCTTCGTCGATGAAGGAGGAAAATTGTCTCGCGAACTCGCTAACCGGTTCAGCGGCTAGGGAAATTCCCGTGTTAACCTTGGTAAAGAAACGGTATCGCGCCGGCGCGGCTTTTGGTTAGATTGCCGCGCAAACAATCAAGCCTCTCGATGGACAAGCCTGACCATTCCGATCAGAGCGCCCGGCCCGAAAGCGCGGCCGAGGAAGCCGGCCTCGCCGCGCTCGACTATATCGGCGACGCGTTCGCGGAAGCGAGCCATGACGGGCTCGACTCCGAATCCATGGCGCGCGCCTGCATCGCTGCGGGGCTGAAGGAGCTGGTCAAGATCTATGGCGAGGAGCCGGTGGCGACCTTCGTCGAGAGCTTCGCCGAGAAGATCCGCAACGGCGGTTATTCCAAAGTCCGCAAGCACTAGCTTTCGAAGCCGGCCTTGTTTTCGCCGCCTCGCAATGGCGAGGCTTGCGCATGAATTGCGCGATTCCATTTTCACGCCGCGCGTGGCTCGCGACGCTCTTCTTCGTTGCGTCAGGCGGCGCGCGCGCCCAGCCTGCGCGAACTGCTCCTCCGCCTCCGCCCGCGAAGCCAACGGCGCCTCAGTCGGTGATCGCCGAAAGCGACGTCGCGAAATTGCCGCCGCGCGTCGCCGACATGCGCGAGCGCATCCTCGACGCGGCAAAATCAGGCGACATCGAGAAATTGCGCATCCCGCTTGAACGCAACGAGACGCCGCCGGTTCTCGCGCGCGGCGGCAAGGGCGATCTCATCGCTCTGCTGCGCGGCAAATCCTTCGACGCCGAGGGACGCGAGGCGATGGCGCGTCTCATCAATCTCATGGAGGCGCCTTACGCGCGCATCAATCCGGGCAAGCCGCAGGAGATGTTCGTCTGGCCGGCTTACGCCGAGATGATGTGGGATCAGTTGAAGCCTGAGGATTGGATCGGCCTCTATCGCGTGATCCCCGCGGGAGTCATCAAAGAGTCGCTTGAGAAGCGCAGATATGTGGGCGACCGAATCGGAATCGGGCCAGACGGAACCTGGCACTATTTCCTGACCGGAGAGTGACGCATGGCGCTCATCACGCGAGGCCCAGGATCGGCCCGTTCGATCGTCCGCGAAGACACGATCGCGTCTTATCTGACCGACGTGTTCGAGACCGGCGATTGCGCCGCGATCGCGGATGCGCTCGGCCTGATCGCGCGCACGCGCGGCATCGCCACGGTCGCCGACGATGCGGGGTTGCCGCGGCAAAAGCTCTATCGCGATCTCAGCGCCGATTCGAAACCCGATCTCGATACGGTGCTGAAAGTGACGCAGGCGCTGGGGCTGAAACTCGTCGCCGTCGCGGCGGACTAAACGCTTAGGAATATTATTCCGGGAGCGAACGCGCTTCCTGGCCGCGCCTTCGGCGCGACATCCTGCGCTGGACCCCGGCCTCCGCTCCCGCCTTCGCAAAGCGAGGCTTCGCTTCGGCGCGGCAAGTCTCCTCGCTCCATGGGGCCGGGGATGAAGAGTGCGTCCCCGCGACAAGCCAGGGATAAGGGCTAAAAGGCCGCGCGGGGACCGGCCAAAGATGTTACCGTCCGCCCGGGGCGGTGTCGCGTTAGCATTGGGGCCGGGGCGTTTGAGATGAGTGCGAATAATTCAAGACCGGCAGCGGACAGGCCGCTGAGAATCGGCGTCGTCGGCGCCGGCGTGATGGGCAGCAACCACGCCCGCGTGCTGGCGGGCATCGCCGACGCCGTCCTGGTCGGCGTCGCGGACCCGCTGCCGGCCCAGCGCATGCGCGCCGCCAGCATGGCCAACTGCCCGACCTTCACTTCACTCGACGAACTGCTCGCAGCCGGCGTCGACGCCGTGACCATCGCCGCGCCCACCCATCTTCATGACGAGATCGCGCTCGCCTGCATCGCGCGCAAGATCCACGTGCTGGTGGAGAAGCCGATCGCCTCGACCGTCGCCGGCGGCGAAGCCATCGTCGCTGCGGCCGAGAAGGCTGGCGTGACGCTGATGGCCGGCCATGTCGAGCGCTTCAATCCGGCGGTCGCGGCGATCAAGGAATCGATCCGCGGCGAGGACATCCTGTCGATCGAGATCACCCGCGTCGGGCCGTTCCCGCCGCGCATGTCCAATGTCGGCGTCGTGATCGACCTTGCGGTCCACGACATCGACCTGATCCGCTGGTTCACCGAATCCGACATCGTCGACGTGCAGGCGCAGCTCTCCAGCTTCGTCGCCGAGCGCGAGGACATCGCGCTGCTGCAGTTCCGCACGGAATCGGGCGTGCTGGCGCAGATCAACACCAACTGGCTGACCCCGTTCAAGGCGCGCACAATCACCATCGCCACGCGTAACAAATATGTCATGGGCGACCTGCTGACGCGCCAGGTGACGGAATGCTTCGGCTTCCAGCCCGATGGCAGCTACTCCATGCGGCATCTCTCGGTCGGCTATGAGGAGCCGTTGCGCGCCGAACTCACGGCCTTTATGGACGCCGTGCGCACCGGCCGGACGCCGGCCGTCACCGGCCGCGAAGCGACCGCGTGCCTTGCGATTGCGATACGTTGTCTTGAACCCACAAAACCGTCGGCCGAACGCCTGCCCAAGGCGACGCGGCGCGTCGCCGGACGATAAGAGCTTTAAGCGCTTCGCCGGCCTGACCCGGCGGATCCGTCCGAGCGAGCCATGTCGAACCCCATGATTCCCTTCATTGATCTCGCCGCGCAGCGCCGCAGGCTGGGCGCCGCCGTGGACGAGGCGACGAAGCGCGTGCTCGACCATTGCATGTTCATCAATGGCCCCGAGGTGAAGGAGCTCGAGCAGGCGCTCGCCGACTATTGCGGCGCGAAGCATGTGGTCGGCGTCGGGTCGGGCGCGGTCGCGCTGCAGATGGTGCTGATGGCGAAGGGCGTCGGCCCCGGCGACGCGGTGATCTGCCCCTCCTTCACCTTTTGCGCCACGGGCGAGGCGGTCGCGCTGGTCGGCGCGACGCCCGTCTTCGTCGATGTCGACGAGACCACCTTCAACATGGATGGCGCGGCGCTGACGCAGGGGATCGCCACAGCGAAGAAGCTTGGGCTGAAACCGAAGGGCGTCATCCCCGTCGACCTGTTCGGCCAGAGCGCCGACCATGATTCGATCCTCAAGGTCGCGAAGGCCGAGGGCCTGTTCGTGCTCGACGACGCCGCCCAGAGCTTCGGCGGGACCTACAAGGGCAAGAAGCTCGGCGTGTTCGGCGACGCCACGGCGACGAGCTTCTTCCCGGCCAAGCCGCTCGGCTGCTACGGCGACGGCGGCGCGATCCTCACCGACGACGCCGAGCTCGCCGCCGTGCTGCGCAGCATCCGCGTCCATGGCGAGGGGACCGACAAGTACGACAATGTCAGGCTCGGCCTCACCGCCCGCATCGACACGATGCAGGCCGCGGTGCTGCTCCAGAAGCTGTCGATCTTCGATGACGAGATCGAGGCGCGGAACCGGATCGCCGAACGCTATTCCCGCGCGCTGGGCGACTTTGTGCAGACGCCGAAGGTGCTGTCGGACAATCTCTCGGTCTGGGCGCAATACACGATCCGGCTGCCCGCCGGCCGGCGCGAGGCCTTCGCCGCGAAGCTGCGCGAGGCCGGCGTGCCGACCGCGATCTACTATCCCAAATCGATGCACCAACAGACGGCCTATCGCGACTATCCCGTCGCCGGGAACGGGCTGCCGGTGTCGGAAAAGCTGTCGCAGGAGGTCATCAGCCTGCCGATGCACCCCTATCTCGATCCCGAGGTGCAGGACCGGGTCATCAAAGCGGTGCGCGAAGCCGTCTGAGGCTTCTGAGGCGGGCGTTCGATCCCCGCATTGCCCCGGCGCGGCATCGGTGATATTGCGCCGCAACGAAACGGAACTCGCTCCGCCCGGCTCCCCCAAGGACGCCGGGCCGTGTGTTTAGGGAGCGTCCGTTCACCCTATTCGCTGGACGCCCGAACGACCCCCATGTCGCTGCGCAACATCGCCATTATCGCCCATGTCGACCACGGCAAGACCACGCTCGTCGACAAGCTCCTCTCCCAGTCCGGCTCGTTCCGCGAGAACCAGCGCGTCGCCGAACGCGTGATGGATTCGAACGACCTCGAAAAGGAGCGCGGCATCACCATTCTCGCCAAGGCCACCTCGGTGGTCTGGAAGGATGTGCGCATCAACATTGTCGACACGCCCGGCCACGCCGATTTCGGCGGCGAGGTGGAGCGCATCCTCTCCATGGTGGACGGCGCGATCGTGCTGGTCGACGCTGCGGAAGGTCCGATGCCGCAGACCAAGTTCGTGGTCGGCAAAGCTTTGAAGATCGGGCTCAAGCCGATTGTCGCGATCAACAAGATCGACCGGCCGGACGCCAGACATATCGAGGTCGTCAACGAGGTGTTCGACCTGTTCGCGGCGCTCGACGCCACGGACGAGCAGCTCGACTTCCCGATCCTTTATGGTTCAGGCCGCGACGGCTGGATGAATGTCGCGCCTGAAGGCCCGAAGGACGAAGGCCTCGCGCCGTTGTTCGATCTCGTGCTCAAGCATGTGCCGGAGGCCAAGACCGAGCCGGGCCCGTTCCGTATGCTCGGCACGCTGCTGGAAGCCAACCCGTTCCTCGGCCGCATGATCACCGGCCGCATCACGTCCGGCGTGGTGAAGCCCAATCAGCCGATCAAGGTGCTGGCGCGCGACGGCTCGGTTGTCGAGACCGGCCGCGTGTCCAAGATCCTCGCTTTCCGCGGCATCGAGCGTCAGCCGATCGAGGAAGGCGTCGCCGGCGACATCGTCGCCATCGCCGGTCTGTCGAAGGGCTCGGTGGCCGACACCTTCTGCGATCCGCAGGTCGAGATCGCGATCCAGGCGCAGCCGATCGATCCGCCGACCGTCACCATGTCGTTCCTCGTCAATGATTCGCCGCTCGCCGGCACCGAAGGCGACAAGGTGACGAGCCGCGTCATCCGCGACCGGTTGCTGCGCGAAGCCGAAGGCAACGTCACGCTGAAGATCGAGGAAGCCTCGAACAAGGATTCGTTCGAGGTGTCGGGTCGCGGCGAATTGCAGCTCGCGATCCTGATCGAGACCATGCGCCGCGAAGGCTTCGAGCTCGCCGTGTCGCGCCCGCGCGTCGTGCTGAAGAAGGACGAGGCGTCAGGCGAAACGCTCGAGCCGATCGAGGAGGTCGTCATCGACGTCGATGAGGAGCATTCAGGCGTCGTCGTGCAGAAGATGAGCGAGCGCAAGGCCGAGATGAAGGAGATGCGTCCGTCAGGCGGCAATCGCCTGCGCCTCGTGTTCCATGCGCCGACGCGCGGCCTGATCGGCTACCAGTCGGAACTGATGACCGACACGCGCGGCACCGCGATCATGAACCGGCTGTTCCACGCCTATGAGCCGTTCAAGGGCGAGATCGCCGGCCGCAACAATGGCGTGCTGATCTCGAACGATGTCGGCGAGGCCGTCGCCTACGCCCTGTGGAATCTGGAGGATCGCGGCCCGATGGTGATCGAGCCCGGCTGGAAGGTCTATCAGGGCATGATCGTCGGCATCCATAGCCGCGACAACGATCTCGAAGTGAACGTGCTGAAGGGCAAGAAGCTCACCAATATCCGCACCACGTCGAAGGACGAGGCGGTGAGGCTGACGCCGCCGATCCGCATGACGCTCGAAAAATCGCTCGCCTGGATTCAGGACGATGAGCTGGTGGAAGTGACGCCGAAATCGATCCGCCTGCGCAAGGCGATCCTCGATCCGAACGATCGCAAGCGCTCGGAAAAGCAGAAGGCGGAAGCGGCGTAGACTTCGCGCGGCGCGATTGAAATAATCGAGGGCGCTACGCGATTCTTGCGCTGGGCCCCGGACTTCATTCCGCTTGGCATCCGCTTCGCTGCATGAATCCGGGGACCAGCGCAAGACTCCGCGAAGCGGCGGTGAGATTTTCAACACGCCAAGCGGATCGAAACCCAAAATCTTACTGCGGCGGCGGGGGAACCGTCGTCGCGCCTCTCCACTTGCCTTCGACGCGACCGACGAAGGCCGCGTCCTCAGACGATCCCGGACAGGGCGTGCGCTCGTTCGTCGCCCAGGCGTCGGCGACGCGGCGCGCCAGTTCGTTCGCATCCTCGTTGGCGCGAGAGTCGACGCGCGCGATCACGCAACTGCCGCGCAGATTCGGCGCAAGCCGCGTTATGACAAGAATGCTCCACCATTCCTCGCGCGGCGCGTTCGCATTCTCGAAGCCCATGCGCGTGATCGCGGCGTAGGGCGCGAATTTCCCCTTTGCATCCTTGCGGCCGCGCCATTCCACCGTGTCGCGCACCGCGCCCGGCGCGCCGACGCCGAACATATTGGTCTGCGATTTAGCGCCGCGGCCGAAGCCGACATAATCCCTGATGTCCTCGGTATGGATGAAGACGCTGATGTCGGCCGCGCCCGAACAGCGCCAGCTCGGCCCGAATTCTTCATCGGAGGTTTTGCCGCTCGTCTTCTTGCAGAGCTTCTTGGCGCCGTAGAGATCGAGCCTGGTGTAGACGCTCTCGACGGGCGTCTGCGCCGCGACAGGCGACAAGGCCGCGGCGATCGTCAGCGCGAATGCGACGGAGAATGGCGCCAACGAATCCATGACATCCTCCATGGCGGCGGGAAGCCTGCGTGGAGGATCAGGATTCCATGGCAGCGCGCGGCCTGTCCAGATTTCGCGTGGCGCGCGTCAGGCGACGGCGTTGATCAGCAACGACAGGGGATCAGGCGTGCTGCTCGCGCCGTTGGCGCCATAGGAAGTCGAGGTCGATGTGCTGCTTTTCAGCTGATCGAGGAATTGCTGCAGCAGTCCGCCGGAGCTTGAATCATTCGACGCGGATTGCGAGCCTCCGCCGCGATGATGATGGCCGGCGCCATGCTTCGAGAAGGTCTCGGAGAACACCTTCTTGAGCTCCGTCGCCTGGTCCGACGTCAGCGCGCCGGAATCGACCTGCGACTGGATGAGGCTGTCGATTTTCGACTGGAAGCCGCTCTTGTCAGGCGCTGAAGACGACGCGGATTGCGATGCGCGATCGGCCTGCAGCGAGGCGTCGATCGACTGCAGCGCGGCCGACAAAGCCGTCTGATCGCTTGCCTTGATCGAGCCCGCGGTGATGTCGGAAGACAATTGCGCCTGAAGACGCGAGAGTGGGGAATATTGAGCGAAAGCGCTCGACGCGATCGATGTCATGGGCGGTCAGTCCCGAACGGACGCCGCTTCTGCGGTCAGGGGAGCATTCAGTAACAATCTCTGCGCTTCAGACATTAATCGGAAATAAAGATCGCGCGATCATGCGCCAGTTTGCCGCAAGAGCGCTATCGACAGACTCCGGTCTTGCGATCGCTGACCTTGACGAACGCGCCGCCTTTCCACGCCCAGACGCGTTTGCTCCAGCAACTTGCGCCCTCCCACGCCTCGCTCGAAAGCCGCAGCCGCTTCGCATCGAATTCGAGCGACATGGAATCCGACGTGACGCCCGCGGGATCGACCTCCTTGCGCACCGGAAGTCTTGCGCGCGCCGCGCCGGCGAAATCATCGCCAGTGACAATGAACGCGCGCTGCATATTGAACTTCATGGTGCGCGTACATTCCATCAGCAACAGCGACTTGCCGCCCGAGAGCGGGTGAAGAACCGCCACGACATCGTCGGGCTTCAACTCCTCCGGGAGAGAACAGCCATCGTCATTACCTGGCTTGTCGCTGTTAGCCTCGATCAGAGCCTTCAGCCCGGCCGGCGCCTTCGCCATCGCGAAAGATGTCTCCGCCCGGGCGGCCGAAGACAGAACGAGCAACGTCATCGCCAACATGAAGCGGCTCATGGATTTCTTCCCCGAAGCTAGTGTCGCGAGACGCTCATCGTTAGCCTGAGTGATGCGTCCTGCGCGGGTGCGAAGCCGCACATGGCGGGCAGTTTCTGTCGTGGTGAAAGCTTGGCTGGCGCCCAATCTTTCAGCGTTTCGCTGCAAAAGGTGACGTTTCAGCAACAGTTCAGCGTCAAAGTTGTTTACTTACGCATCGTTGTTCGCGGGCGGCTGTTGATTTTATCGATATTCGCCCCCCACATCCCGATGTTGCGACGCACTCTAATGTGGAGCGCCCATGTATCCTCTCGGCATGAACGCAGGCGCCTATTACTGGCACGAAGCCTCGCACGCGCTCGCCGGGCCCATGCGCGCCATGACCGAGGCGACCCGCGTGATGCTCCGCGAGCCGTCGAACCCGCTGAGCCATTCGATCTGGGCCAAGAATCTCACCGCAGCCTGTGACATGTTCGAGCGGCTGACGCGACGTTACGGAAAGCCCTCCTTCGGCCTCGACCGCACGGTCGTTGGCGGCGAGGTGGTGTCGGTGCATGAGAAGGTGGTCTGGGAGCGGCCGTTCTGCCGCCTGATCCATTTCGAGCGCTCGGTGACGCGGGCCAAGGGCGTGAGCCCGAAGTTGCTGATCGTCGCGCCGATGTCCGGCCACTACGCCACGCTGCTGCGCGGCACGGTCGAGGCGTTCCTGCCGCATCACGAGGTCTACATCACCGACTGGTCGGACGCGCGCATGGTTCCGCTGTCGGAAGGCGCGTTCGATCTCGACGACTATATCGACTACATCATCTCGATGCTGCATTCGCTTGGCGGCGGCGTGCATGTGATGGGCGTTTGCCAGCCCTCGGTGCCCGTGATCGCCGCGGTGGCGCGCATGGACGCGGCGAACGATCCCTACACGCCGCGCTCAATGACGCTGATGGGTGGGCCAATCGACACGCGCCAGAGCCCGACCGCTGTCAATCTTCTCGCGGAAGAGCGCGGCATCGAATGGTTCGAGCGCAACTGCATCGTCACCGTGCCGCTCAATTATCCCGGCTTCATGCGCAGGGTCTATCCGGGCTTCCTGCAGCTCACCGGCTTCATGGCGATGAATTTCGATCGCCACACCTCGGCTTACCAGCACTACTACAATGATCTCGTGAAGGGCGACGGCGACTCCGCCGAGAAGCATCGCGAATTCTACGACGAATATCTCGCGGTGATGGACCTGACCGCAGAATTCTATCTCCAGACCGTCGACAAGGTGTTCGTGAAGCACGCCTTGCCGCGCGGCGAGTTCATGCATCGCGACAAGCTGGTTGATCTCAAAGCCATCAGGCGTTGCGCGCTGATGACCGTCGAAGGCGAGAAGGACGATATCTCAGGCGTCGGCCAGACAAAGGCGGCGCAGGATCTCTGTTCAAACATTCCCGACGATATGCGCGTGCACTACCTGCAGATGGGCGTCGGCCATTACGGCGTGTTCAACGGCTCACGTTTCCGCTCCGAGATCGCGCCGCGCATCGCGGACTTCATCAACACCAATGAACAGCGCGCGATCCGCGAATCCGGGGTCATTCCGGTGAAGCCGCGCGGCCTCAAGGCGGTCAAGCTCGAAACCGCGTAGTCAGGCGTGATGCGCCGCGCGACTGTCGTCCGGCGCTTCCGCCCTGTCATTCAAGCCGTAGTCGCGCATGACTGACGCGATGCGCAGGCGATAGTCGGCGAAATGAACATTGCGCCCGCTCGCCTGCGCGGCGCGATGATTCTCCCGCATCCGCCAGCTCTTCACCGCCTCCTCGTCGCGCCAGAAAGACAGTGAGAGAAGTTTGCCGGGTGCCGTCAGGCTCTCGAAGCGCTCGACCGAAATGAAGCCATCCATGGCTTCAAGCTCGGCCTTCAATCGCGCCGCGATGGCGAGATAGGCGTCGCGATGATTTTCCTTCGGCCAGACCTCGAAGATGACGGCGATCATCATCGCTTCTCCCTGAGGAATCGGGCGACAGCGTCGAACAGATCGCTGCGGCTGCGTTCAAGATGCATGAGATGGGTTGCCTTTGCGATCTTCGCATCGCGCATCCGGACAAAGCGCGAGCAAAGCCAGGCAGCGTCGCGATCGTCGCAGAGATGGTCCCATTCGCCGCGCGCGACGAGAACCGGCGCGCTGATATCGGCGGGATCGTAAGCCAGGCGGCCGGACCATGCGTCCGCGATGTCGGCCGCGGGACCCGCCGGAATCTTCACCCGCGGCGGCTCGCGCGACGCGCTCTCGGGATCGCTCGCGAGATAGGTCGGTCCCCACTGCGCGAGATCGGACTCGATCAGCACCGACGGATGCCCCGGTGGGACATCTTCGATGAAGCGCGCAAGTTGCTGTTCGATCGACACCGTGCGCCAGCCGCCGATCGGCTGCGATGATGCTCCTTCGCGCTGCGCGATCGGGCCGAACAAGGCGAGCTTCGCCACGCGATCAGGCGCCTGCGCCGCGTAGAGGCAGGCAGGCATCGAACCCCAGGAATGCGCGATGAGGGAAAGACGCGATGCGCCGGTTGCCGCAAGCACATGATCGATAACGCGCGCAATCTGCGCGCAGGCGTCAGGCGCGCGCCCAATTGGCGATTGCCCTTCGGCAAGCGCGCCGAAGCCGGCCGGACGATCCGATCCGCCATAACCGGCGAAATCGAACGCCCAGGCGTCGAACCCACGCGATGCGAGATCATCCATCCAGGATTTGCCTTCGAATCTGTAGGCGACCGACAACGCCGACGGAAATGTCGCGCCGTGAATGTAGAGAACCGGCGCTCCATCCGCTGCGAGCCGCCGCACAAGCAACGATGGCTCGCCGCTCAGGCCCGCGAGCGTGAAGGTCTCGCCGCTTATTGACACATCCAGATTCATGACGCCTGCTCCGCGCGAAAATGCGCGCCTGAAACAACGCGCAGGAATGTGCGCTCCTCGCTGAGGATGAAGCGCTCGCGTTCGGCGAAGCGAAAATTCTCTATGCCCTTGGCATCGGATTTCAGCCGCGCGCGGTATTGCTCATAGGCGGCGAGGCTGTCGAAACCGATCATCGCCATCGCGATATTGTTCGTGCCTTCATGCGGCGCGAAATAGCCAATCAGCTCGCCGCCGCAGCGGGGAATGATCGCTCCCCAGTTGCGGGAATAATCGTCGAATTTGTCGCGCTTGAAGGGATCGAGCACGTAGCGGATGCAACAGACGATCATGGGGCTCTCCTCGGTTTCGCCTCGCATTCCTAGGATTTTGACCGTCGGGAATGCTTCGATTACGGTCGAAGCATCGGGCCCGCCCGCTGCTTTATCGTTGCGATCATGAAGGCAGGACCTGACATAACCATCGTCGCATCGCTTATGGGCGATCCCGCGCGCGCCAACATGTTGAGCGCGCTATTTGCAGGCATGGCCCTGACGGCGACCGAATTGTCCGTCGAAGCCGGCGTAACGCAGCAGACGGCGAGTTCGCATCTCGCCAAGCTCGTCGAAGGCGGATTGCTCACGCAGCGCAAGCAGGGGCGGCATCGCTATTACGAACTCGCCAACGCTGATGTCGCCGCGATGATCGAAGGGATAATCGGGCTGGCCCGCCGCGTCGGGCATCTCCGCGCGCGACCGGGGCCGAAAGAGCCGGCGATGCGCGAAGCGCGCATCTGCTACGACCATCTCGCCGGCGATCGCGGCATCCAACTCTTCGATTCGCTGGTGAAGCGCGAGGCGCTCGCCGTCGCCGAGGACGGGTTAACACTGACGCCGCATGGCGAGCGGTTCATCTGCGATTTCGGCGTCGATCTCGACAGAGCGAAAAGCAGCCGGCGGCCGCTCTGTCTCGCCTGTCTCGACTGGAGCTCACGGCGCAGCCATCTCGCCGGCGCGCTTGGCGCCGCGCTGATGCAGCGATTTCAGGATCTTGGCTGGGCGCGGCGGGAGAAGGGCTCGCGCGTCGTGCGATTCAGCCCGAAAGGCGCCGCAGCGTTCGCGAAATTAACAGATGCGTAAAATCCTATCCTGTCAGGACTGAAGCTGCGCGTCGGCGTCGCAGCCCAAACAAGGCGCTTTTCCTTTCGCTGCGGGCTTGGCATCCTCAAGGCATGGTGATTCCCGTTCTCCGGCGCGCGACGCCTGATCCCGACCGGATCAAGATCTGGCATGGCGGCGACGCGTTCGAGGTCCGCGTCACGCGCCATGCGCGCGCGCGGCGCTATTCGTTACGTCTTTCGAACAAGACCGATGAAGTGATTCTCACTCTGCCGCCGCGCGGCTCGCTGCGCGCGGCGACGAGCTTCGCGGAATCGCAGGGCGACTGGATCGCAACGCGCGTGCGGCGCGCCGCGACGCGCATCCCCTTCGCAGACGGCTCTTTCATTCCGCTGCGCGGCGTCGATTATCGCATCATCCATCGTCCGGCGCCGCGCGGAGTCGTCACGCCCGCGACCGATGCTTCGGGCGAGCCGACGCTCGCTGTCTATGGCGAGACGGCGCATGTGGCGCGGCGCGTGCGCGACTATCTGATCAAGCAGGCGCGAATCGATCTCGAACGCGCGGTGGAGAAGCATGCGCGCGCGCTCGAACTGACGCCAAAGAGGATTTCGGTGAAGGACACGGTGAGCCGCTGGGGCTCATGCTCCTCGACCGGCCGTCTGAGCTTCTCCTGGCGGCTGATCATGGCGCCGCCCTTCGTGCTCGAATATCTCGCGGCGCATGAGGTCGCGCATCTCAAGGAAATGAATCATTCGACGCGCTACTGGCGGATCGTCGACAAGCTCGACCCGCGCTGGCGCGAGGCCGAGCGCTGGCTGAGCCATGGCGGCTCGCAGCTCCATCGCTATGGCTGACATCAGCTTCGGCGGCTGATAGGGCGGAGCCGAAACGGACCGCCTTCCTTGCAACTTCGCGCCGGCACGCTCGCGCTCACCGCGACGCTCGCCTTTCTCACCTCGCTCTTGCCGCTCTCGACGGACATGTATCTGCCGTCGTTGCCGGCGATCGCGCGCGCCTTCGAAGTCGCGCCGGCCGACGCGCAGGCGACGCTGTCGATGTTCCTGCTCGGCATGGTCGGCGGCCAAGTGTTTTATGGCCCCCTGTCCGACAGCCTCGGCCGCAGGCCCGCCCTGCTCGCCGGCATGGTCCTGTTCACTGTGGCGAGCCTGCTGTGCGCCTTCTCCCAGTCGATCGGGCTCTTGATCGCCGCGCGCTTCCTGCAGGCGCTGGGCGCCGCAGCGCCTGTCGTGATCGGCCGCGCGATCGTGCGCGACCTCTATGACGGTTCGCAGGCTGGTCGGGAGCTGTCGCGCATGGGCGCCTTCATGGGCCTCATTCCCGCGCTCGGCCCGATGCTCGGCGGCGTGACCCAGCAATATCTGGGATGGCGCGCGATCTTTATCATCGCGGCGGTCTTGAGCACGGCGCTCGGCCTGTTCGTATGGCGGGCGCTGCCGGAGACCAGCCGCATCGGCGTGAAGGTCTGGCCGGGCTTCGGTTCGATCTTGCGCGAATATGGGATCGTGCTGCGCTCGCCTGTCTATCGCGCTTATGTCGGCATCCTGGTCGCGAGCCACGCCGGCCTGTTCGCCTTCATCTCGACGGCGACCTTCATTCTGCAAGGACGCTATGGTCTGACGCCGGTGCAATTCGGGCTTGGATTCGGCACGGCGGGATTTGGCTACGTCGCCGGCGCCTTCACAGCGCAGCGGATCGTGACCAAACTCGGCCTCGACGGGACCATTCGGCTCGGCGTGCTGGCGCAGCTCGCCGCCGGCGCGGCGGCGCTGACGCTGATGCTGGCGCAGTTCGGCTCGTCGCTCACCGTCATCCTGCCCGCCGCGCTGTTCACCTTCGGACATGGGCTGGTGCAGCCGCAGACACAGGCGGGCTCGGCGCTGCCGCATCCCGATCGGGCCGGCGCGGCCGCTTCGCTCGCCGGCATCTTTCAGCTCGGCTTCGCCTCGCTCTACGGCTTCATCCTCGCGTCGGGGCTTTCCTACACGCCGCTGGTCCTTCCCTGCGGCCTTGCGCTCGCAGGCATTGCTTCGACGACGATCTTTTTCGCGACGCGTTCGATCCGCGCGAGAAAATAGCCGGCTTATCGTGCTGTCGCATAAGCGACGCCAAGCCGTCACATCAGTGAAATCCGAATCCGGTTGAAGTCGCGCGCGATCATTGTCGCTTCCGATTCGGGGCGAATACATGATCGATTCAAATGTTCAGATCATGATCTGATGGAGTCGGCCGATCCGTGCGAGCGGGAATCCGAGTCCGACATTGCCGATCATGATTCCGCGTCGACACGGAATGGATCGTGATGACAGACGGCCATCGCTATCGGACGATCTTCATCTCGGACGTTCATCTCGGCATGCGCACCAGCCAAGCCGAACAGCTTCTCGATTTTCTGCGCGTCGTCGACGCCGATACGATCTATCTCGTCGGCGACATCATCGATTTCTGGAAGGTCAGGCGCGGCGCCTATTGGCCGCAGGCCCACAATGATGTGCTGCAGAAGATCCTGCGCAAGGTTCGCAAGGGCTCGCATGTCGTCGTCATTCCCGGCAATCATGACGAATGCCTGCGCGACTATGACGGCATGCAGTTCGGCGGCATCGAAATCCGCCTTCAGGCGATTCACACCGCCGCCGACGGCCGCCGTTATCTCGTCATGCATGGCGACGAATTCGACGTGGTCATCCGCACGGCCAGGTGGCTCGCCTTCCTCGGCGACGTCGGTTACGACGTCGCGCTCTGGCTCAACCGGCCGCTCAACTGGAGCCGACGTCATCTCGGCCTCGGCTACTGGTCGCTCTCCGCCTATCTCAAGCAGCGCGTGAAGCAGGCGGTCAGCTTCATCGGCGCCTTCGAGGAAGCGCTCGCCGGCGAGGCGCGCCGCCACAATGTCGATGGCGTGATCTGCGGCCATATCCATCAGGCCTGCGACCGGCAAATTCACGGCGCGCGTTACCTCAATTGCGGCGACTGGGTCGAAAGCTGCACCGCCATCGCGGAGACGCAGAGCGGCGTGATGACCGTCATTCACTGGCGCGACGCGCAGGGCGAGATGGATCGCGAGCGGCGCGCTCCGGCGCTTGCGCCGCAGGCCGCCTGACGCAGTGCGCCTGGATATTCTAAACGAGGATCATTTCATGACGACGTTCGCGCCCGCGCCAAGCGGGAAACTGGCGCGCGAGGCTGTGCGACGCAACGAAGGCGGCGCCCGCGCCACCCTGCTCGAAGCGTTGTTCGCCGGCGTCTTTTCCGGCCTCGTCTATCCCCAGATCTGGGAAGACCCCGTCGTCGACATGGAAGGTCTGGCGCTGAAGCCGGGCGACCGCATGATCGCGATCGCGTCCGGCGGCTGCAACGTGATGAGCTATCTGACGGCGCAGCCGTCGCAGATTGTCGCTGTCGATCTCAACGCCCACCACATCGCACTCCTGCGCCTCAAGATCGCGGCGGCGCGCCATCTACCCGACTATGCCGCCTTCCACGGCTTCTTCGGCAAGGCCGACCAGCGCGCGAATATCGCGCTGTTCGACCAGCATATCGCCGCCGCGCTCGATCCGGAGACGCGCGCCTACTGGATGTCGCGCGATCTCGTCGCGCGTCGCCGCATCAGCCGCTTCGCGCGCGGCTTCTATCGCTTCGGCGCGCTCGGTCGCTTCATCGGGCTCGCGCACAGCCTCGCTCATCTGCACGGCTATCGCCCCGAGAGGATTCTCGAAGCGAAGGGCCGCGACGCGCAGCGCGCCGTGTTTGACCGCGAGATCGCGCCCGTGATGTCGACGCCGATCGTGCGCGCGATCACCTCTTCGCGCGGCTCGTTGTTCGGACTCGGCATTCCGCCGGCGCAGTATGACGCGCTGGCCGGCGGCCGTTCGATGGCCGAAGTGCTGCTTGAACGACTCGAGCGACTCGCCTGCGGGTTTGATCAGAAGAATAATTATTTCGCCTGGCAAGCCTTCGGCCGGCGCTATGACCAGTGCGCCAACGCCTCGCTGCCGCCTTATCTCGAAGCTCGGAATTTCGACGTCGTGCGCCGCGAGGCCCATCGCGTCGAACCGATGCAGCAGCCTCTGACACCGACGCTCGCGCGCGCGCCGGACGCGAGTTTTGATCGCTACGTGCTGCTCGACGCGCAGGACTGGATGGCGGCCGCCGATCTCAACAAGCTCTGGATCGAGATCACGCGCACGGCGCGGCCGGGCGCGCGCGTGATCTTCCGCACGGCGGCAAAGCCGTCCTTGCTGCCGGGCCAGGTCGACGCCGAAGTGCTGGCGCGCTGGCGCTACGAAGAAGCGCTATCGCTTGACCTCACGCGCCGGGACCGCTCGGCGATTTATGGCGGCGCGCATGTCTATGCGCTGAAGCAGGCGAACTGACGCGCGCCGATTGCTCTGGGCGTTTCAATGATGAATGCAACGGACTCACAGCGCCCGGGCCAGGCCGGAGTGGAGCAGCGGGAACAGCCGCCGATCAAGCGTCATGCGGCGCTGATGGATCGCACCTATCGTTTTCAGCGGCATATCTATGACGCGACGCGCAAGCATTATCTACTCGGGCGTTCGCTGCTGATCGAAAGGCTGCAGCCCCCGCATGAAGGGACGGCGCTTGAGGTCGGCGCCGGCACGGCGAGCAATCTCATCCTTGCCGCCGAGCTTTATCCGACAGCCCGCCTTTACGGCGTCGACATCTCCTCGATGATGCTCGCGACCGCGCGCACGAAAATCGAACATCGCGGTCTCTCGGATCGTATCCGGCTGCAGCTCGCCGACGCGACGCGGCTCGACGGACTCTCCTTTTTCAATGTCGGGCAGTTCGACCGGATATTCTTCTCCTATTCCCTGTCAATGATTCCGGACTGGCGCGCGGCGCTGGATTGCGCGCTGACACATCTGAAGCCGGGAGGCGAACTGCATATTGTCGATTTCGGCGACATGAGCGAGCTGCCGCGCATCGCCAAATCAGGCTTGCGGATGTGGCTGCGCTGGTTCCACGTCACGCCGCGGGACGAGTTGCGCGGCGCCATCGCCTCCATGGCGTTGGGCGATGATCATTCCTGCGCGTTTGAATCTCTCTGGAGCGGCTACGCTTTCCACGCCGTGATCAAGAAACGAGCGTCGCATTAGCGAACGGCGATCAACCGCCGAAAAGCTTCTCCAGAATTCCCTTTTCCTGCGGGATCATACGCACGCGATCGTCGGTCGCCACAGGAGCGACGCGGGCGCGGGCCGAAGGCGGGATCGGCGCAAGTTGCGCGACAGGCGCGAAATCGGACGGCTCGCCGTCAACAGGCGCAAGCTGGTAACGGCCGCCGGGCAGCGGCGTCGGTTGCACGTTCTGATGCGCGGCGCGCATGAACTTGCTCCAGATCTCGACTGGCAGATTGCCGCCCGTGACCTTCTTCGTCGGAGAGTTGTCGTCGTTGCCGAGCCAGACGGCGGCGACGAGATGGGAGGTGTAGCCGACGAACCAGGCGTCGCGGAAATCCTGCGTCGTGCCTGTCTTGCCCGCCGCCTCCCAGCCGGGAAGCTCCGCCTTGCGCGCCGTTCCGACCGTCAGCGTCTGGCGCATCATCGCATTCATCATCGCGACCTTGTCAGGATCAACCACCTTCCCGAAGCCGGTCGCCGCCCTGTTGTAGATCACTTTTCCGTCGCCCGATTTCACGCGCACGACGATGTAGGGAATGACGCCTGAGCCGCCGTTGGCGAAGGGCGCATAGGCCGACACCAGCTCGATCGGCGCGACTTCTGACGTGCCAAGAGCCAGCGACGCGTTCGGCTGCAGCGGCGAATGGATGCCCAGCCGCTGCGCGACGCGCACAACATTCTTCGGGCCGACTTCCTGCGCAAGCTTCACCGCGATCGTATTGAGCGAGAGCGCCAGCGCCTTGGCGAGCGACACAGGGCCCGAATAGGTTCGCGAGTAATTCTCCGGCTGCCATCCCCTGATATTCACGGGAGAATCATCGCGCACGGTCTCCGGCGTCAGGCCGGATTCAAGCGCGGTAAGATAAACGAACGGCTTGAAAGAGGAGCCCGGCTGACGCCGCGCGGCGACCGCGCGGTTGAACTGGCTTTCGCTATAGTTGCGGCCGCCCACGAGAGCGCGCACGCCGCCGTCTGGCGTGATCGCGACGATCGCGCCCTGCGACACATTGAATTTGCCGCCGCGCGCGTTGAGGTCGTCCGTCAGCATCTTCTCGGCCGCCGATTGCAGCGCCGGCTCGATCGTCGTCTGCACGACGACGTCATTCTCGACGCGGCCGATGAAGTCGTCGAGCACGTCCATGACATAATCGGCGGCGTAATTCGCGGAGCCTGCGCCAGCGGGGCGCACCGCATTCGCCGGTTTCTCGATCGCCACTTTCACCGACGCGGCGTCGGCGAAGCCCTCGCGCGCCATCGCGTTCAGCACGAGCTCGGCGCGCGCCTGCGCCGCGTCAGGATTGCGATTGGGCGCCAGACGCGACGGCGCCTGCACGAGGCCGGCGAGGATCGCAGCCTCGGAAAGAGTCACCGCGCGCGCCGACTTCGAGAAATATTTCTGCGCAGCCGCTTCGACGCCATAGGCGCCGGAGCCGAAATAGACGCGGTTGAGATAGAGTTCGAGGATCTGATCCTTGGAGTAGGTGCGCTCAAGCCAGATCGACAGGATCGCTTCCTGAATCTTGCGCGATGCAGTGCGCTCCTGCGTAAGGAAGAGATTCTTTGCGAGCTGCTGCGTCAGCGTTGAACCGCCCTGCATGCCGCCGCCGCGCGATACGACGTTGCGCACAAGCGCGCGCGCAATGCCGACGGGATCGACGCCATAGTGCGAATAGAAGCGATGGTCCTCGATGGCGATGAAGGCCTTCGGCAAATAGGGCGGCAATTCTTTCAGCGTCACGGTCCGGCCGCCGGTCTCGCCGCGATTGGCGAGCAGCGAACCATCGGATGCAAGGATCGCGATGTTCGGCGGGCGCTTCGGAACGCTCAACTGATCGATCGGCGGCAGTTTCGTGGCGTGCCAGGCGACGAGGCCGCCAACGCCGATCACGCCCCAGATCGCGAGCACGAAACCCCAATAGAACAGGCCGCCGATGAAGGAACGACCGCGCTTCTTTTTGGATTTGCTCCGCGATGGTTTGGGGTCGCGATCACCGCCGCCGCCAGAGCGGGCCTTCGCGCGGCGGCTGTCGGGCACGGGGCGGTCCTCCGGACGCAGGAACATGCTGGAAAAGCCGCTGGGCGCGAAGGTCGGCTCCCGGCGTTGCGATGCAGCTCCCCGCGCCACTGATGCCCCCGCCTGCGCCAACGCGCGCGCTCCCCGCCTGAAATCGAGGAACGACCGGTGCAGATTGAATGTGGCGGATTAAGGAGTGGTTAAGGGTTGAGGCCCGGCCGCGGCGCGCGAGTTATCCGCCGTGGTTAAAACGTCACGCCCGCGCCGCGGCGATCGCGCCCTTCATCTGGGCCGACGGGAGATAGCCGACATAGGCGCTGCGGCCGATCAGCCAGGACGGCGTCGCAGAGAGATTGTTGCGCGCGCCGAAATCGGCCGACGCGGTCAGCGCAGCGGTGACGACGTCGGAATTCGCGGTCTGCGCGATCGATTCCACATCAAGACCGATCTTCCTGACGATGGCGATCGCAGCGTCGCCATCCGCGACGCCCCTCATCCCGAGCAATTCGCGATGCAATGTCGGATAGGCCTCGGGCGAATCCATCGCCACCGCGAGCGCGACCTTGTGGGCGAGCACGGAGGCGACGCCAAGAATCGCATAATTTACGAGGATCAGGCGAAGCCGAGAGTCGCCCTTGACCAACGCATCGACGTCGTGGGCGCCGCGACGGCACCAGGGACAGTTGTAATCGAAGAATTCCACCAAAGTGATCGAGCCGTTGCGCGATCCCATGCGGAAGGTCGCGGGCAGCGCCAGCGCCTCGCGCGTCACGTCAGGCGAAATATCAAACCGCGTCGCCTCGCCTTCCTGGGCAAAGGCCGGCGCAGCGCCCGCAGTCGCGAGCGCCGTGATCAACGCGCGACGATCGATCACGCGCCGTTTCCCGGAACTTTCAGATTTTCCGGACGCGGCATCGAGATGATGTTGTAGCCGGCGTCGACATGGATGATCTCGCCCGTCGTGTCTTGTGAGAGATCGGACAGGAGATAGAGCGCGGTCCCCGCGATGCCTTCGAGCGAAACCGAACGGCGCAGCGGCGCATGATCCTTCTGGAAGGACAGCATGAAGCGCGCATCGGTGATGCCGGCGCCGGCGAGCGTGCGCACCGGGCCGGGAGAGATGGCGTTCACGCGAATATTTTGCGGGCCGAAGTCAGCGGCGAGATAGCGCATGCTGGCTTCGAGCGCAGCCTTGGCGACGCCCATGACATTGTAGTTCGGCATTACGCGCAGCGAGCCGCCGAAGGTCAGCGTCACCAGCGAGCCGCCATTCGGCATCAGCTCCGCCGCGCGCTTCGCGACTTCGGTGAAGGAGAAACAGGAGATCACCATGGTGCGCGAGAAATTCTCGCGCGAGGTATCGGCGTAGCGGCCCTTCAGCTCGTTCTTGTCGGAGAAACCGATGGCGTGGACAACGAAATCGAGGCCGCCCCATTTCTCCTTCAGCGTCGCGAACGCAGCGTCAACCGACGCGATGTCCTCGACATCGCAGGGGAGAGCGAGCGACGCGCCAAGCGACTGCGCCAGCGGCGTCACACGCTTGCCGAGCGCTTCACCCTGATAGGTGAAGGCGAGCTCGGTGCCCTGCTCGGCGAGCAGCTTCGCAATTCCCCATGCGATGGAGTGATCGTTCGCAACCCCCATGATGAGGCCGCGCTTCCCTTGCATCAACACGCCCGAAGTCCCTTGCCCGCCCGTGGTATCTTGCGGCGACACTCAGCTTGTTCGCCGCCCCGAACAAATCACAAATATTTGCTGATCCTTGCGGCGACATCTTTCGATGGGGCCACCGGCACGATCTCGAAACGCGCGAGATCGCTCCATTGAGCGACCCATTCCTGCAGCAATGTGATGTCGTCGCATTCCATCAGCTGGAAGCAGCGTCCGAAGCTCGCCTCGATCCAGCTATCGACGTAACGCACGCCTTCCGGCGCCATGCGGCCCTGGTCACGGAACCTGCGATAGATGTCCTTCACCCGCGCCTGATCGAAATGCTCGATCACCATGAAGAGCATCAGGCGTCGAGCCGCTTCATCACGATGGTGGCGTTGGTGCCGCCGAAGCCGAATGAGTTCGAGAGCACGCAGCCGACCTTGGCGTCGTCGATGCGTTGGCGGACGATCGGCATGTCGGCGAAGGCGGGATCAAGCTCCTCGATATGGGCGCTCTCGCAGATGAAGCCGTTATTCATCATCAGGAGCGAGTAGATCGCCTCCTGCACGCCCGTCGCGCCGAGCGAATGGCCCGTGAGCGCCTTGGTCGCCGAGATCGGCGGGCATTTGTCGCCGGCGCCGAAGACGTTGCGCAGCGCCGTAATCTCGGGACCGTCGCCGGCCGGCGTCGAGGTGCCGTGCGGATTGATGTAATCGATCTTGGTCTTCACAGTCG
Organism: Terrirubrum flagellatum; assembly: GCF_022059845.1. GTDB lineage: Bacteria > Pseudomonadota > Alphaproteobacteria > Rhizobiales > Beijerinckiaceae > Terrirubrum > Terrirubrum flagellatum. The sequence goes on from NZ_CP091851.1 coordinate 4,672,692, forward strand.
CCAGCGCCTGCTTCATGCAGCGCTCGCCACCTTCGCCCGATGGCGCGACCATGTCGTAACCATCAGACGTCGCGCCATAGCCGACGATCTCGCCATAGATCTTCGCGCCGCGCGCCTTCGCATGCTCAAGCTCTTCCAGCACGAGCACGCCGGCGCCGCCGGCGATGACGAAACCGTCGCGATTGACGTCGTAGGGACGCGAGGCGACGGTCGGACGATCGTTGAACTTCGTCGACATGGCGCCCATGGCGTCGAACAGCACCGAGAGCGTCCAGTCGAGCTCCTCGCAGCCGCCGGCGAAAATCACATCCTGCTTGCCCCACTGGATCAGCTCATAGGCGTTGCCGATGCAATGGTTCGATGTCGCGCAGGCCGACGAGATCGAATAGTTGACGCCCTTGATCTTGAACCAGGTGGCGAGCGTCGCCGATGCGGTCGACGACATCGCCTTCGGCACGGCGAAGGGGCCGACCCGCTTCGAGGATTTGAATTCACGCGCCTTGTCGGAGGCTTCGATCAGGGTGCGCGTCGACGGGCCGCCGGAACCCATGATGATGCCGGTGCGCTCGTTCGAGACTTCGCCGGCTTCAAGGCCCGAATCCAGAATCGCCTGCTCCATGGCGACATGGTTCCAGGCCGTGCCGCCGCCATGGAAGCGCATGGCGCGACGATCGATGACGCCCTCCGGATTGAGCGAGGGCGCGCCGGACACCTGGCAGCGGAATCCGTGATCAGCGAAGGATTGATCGCGCGCGATGCCTGACTTCGCCTCGCGAAGGGAGGCGAGCACCTCGTTGGCGTTATTGCCGATGGATGAGACGATGCCCATCCCGGTGACGACGACGCGTCTCATACCGATGTCCGCTCCAAACCTGAACTCCGAACGTGGGGACTTCGCCCGTCCGAAGCAAGGCGCGCGCTATCACGCAGCGCCGGGCTTGAACAGGCCGACCCTCATATCCTTCACGTCATAGATGCGGCGGCCGTCCGCCTCCAGCCAGCCATCGGCGATGCCGAGAACCAGCTTCGAGCGGAAGACGCGCTTGAATTCGACGCCGTAGACGACCTTCTTGACCGTCGGGAGCACCTGATCGGCGAACTTGACCTCGCCGACGCCCAGCGCCCGGCCGCGCCCCTCGGCGCCCAGCCACCCCAGGAAAAAGCCGGTGAGCTGCCACAGCGCATCGAGGCCAAGGCAACCCGGCATGACGGGGTCGCCCTTGAAGTGACAGGGGAAGAACCAGAGGTCGGGGCGCACATCGAACTCAGCCCGGACATGCCCCTTGCCGTTGACGCCGCCGGCTTCGGAAATCTCCGTGATGCGGTCGAACATCAGCATCGGCGGCAGAGGGAGCTGGGCGTTGCCGGGGCCGAACAGTTCGCCACGGCCGCAGCTCAGCAGCTCCTCATAGGTGAAAGACGATTGCCGCGTCATCGTAGAAGTCGACCTCTCCCCCGCGCAGACTCCAACAGGCGCGGATCAGAGCGCTCCTATCATGCTGACAGGCGGGCCGAAAGCGGCCTGACAAGCCGCGGTGAACACGCCCCAAATTCACCTTGCCGGACATGATCCTTGCGGTCAGGGCCGCCAGCAAGTATTTAGGCGCATCATGAGCGCAAACTTGAACCTGACCGACGCCGTGGCGGCGTCCCGGCTCCGCGATGCCGCGCCCCAGGCCCGCCCCGGCTGCCCGTTCAATGCGCTGCGCGTGCGTCTGCGAGGGGTCAATCTCCGCCCGACCCGGCAGCGTGTGGCGCTCGGATGGCTCCTGTTCGCCAAGGGCGATCGTCATGTGACGGCGGAAATGCTCTATGAAGAAGCGACACGGGCGCGCGTGCCGGTCTCGCTTGCGACCATTTACAACACCCTGCACCAGTTCACCGAAGCCGGATTGCTGCGGGAAGTCGCCGTCGACGGCTCCAAGACCTATTTCGACACCAATATCTCCGATCACCACCATTTCTTCGTCGAGGGCGAGGAGAAGCTGGTCGACATTCCCGGCGCGATCGAGGTCGGCGCGCTGCCGCTTGCCCCGGAAGGAATGGAGATTTCCCGCGTCGACGTGATCGTGCGGATCCGGAAGCGCTAAGCCGGCTATTCCAGGCGCGCCGCGCCGCTGATTTCAATCAGTCCAGTTTTTCCTGGGGATAGACGCCCCAGAGCTTGTCCTGCGCAATCCAGCCGTCGAAGCCCTGCCCGTAGATGCGGCACCAGCGGCCGTTGCACGATCTGACATTGCCGAGCACGCCCGGCTGGAGCTGGGCGACGACAGGCGATTTTTCATCGCTGGTCTCAAAGAGCTGGAGAGTCCCGCCCTTCATCCAGGGCGACACCAGCGCAGTGCGGCGGCCGGACAGCAGTGAATGCAGCACCCAGCCTTCCGAGCCTTCGGAATCGCGAATCCGACGCCAGGTTTCGAACTCGCCGGTGATCTCGACCGGCAGGCCGGCGCGCTGAAACACCCAGGTCGTGCGATGATCCTTGCTCGGTCCTTCGCGCAAATTCACGCGATCCGACTTCAGGCTGACATAGCGCGGCGTCGGCAGACCCGTGACGGAGCCCGTCGTCATGCCCTGCGCCGCCACGGCTGATTGCTGCGCGATCGGCGCCGAGACGAGCGACGCCGCGCAGAGGAGACAGGTCCAGAACAGTTTCATGCTCATCGATTTCCGCTCGCGTCCCCACCGCCGGCGGCGGATTCAAGGCCTGCCATTCGACTGCGTTGTCAGCAACCGCGCCCGCCGATAGGACTCGTCCCGATCGGGCGGCCGCATCCCATGGACTTGTCGCCTCATCGTCGTTAACGCCGCGTGAAACCGGCGTCGGGCGGCTGTGGATAGCGGCCGCGCACGCCTGAAAAGCAAGCTGGTGGAGCAAGGGGGAATGACGAGCAAAGCGAAGCCGGTCGTATTCGTCACGCGCAGGCTGCCCGACGTGGTCGAGACGCGCATGCGCGAATTGTTCGACACCCGTCTCAACGAAACCGACGCGCCGCTCAGCCAGGCTGATCTCGTCGCAGCCGCGAAAATTGCCGACGTCATCGTCCCCACCGTCACCGACCGCATCGACGCAACCATCCTGTCGCAGGCGGGGCCGAAGCTCAAGCTGATCGCCAATTTCGGCAACGGATTCGACAATATCGACGTCGCGACCGCGCTGCAGCGCGGCATTACGGTGACCAACACGCCGGGGGTGCTCACCGGCGACACCGCCGACATGACGATGGCGCTGATCCTCGCCGTGCCGCGGCGGCTTGCGGAAGGGTTCGAGGTGCTGGAGCACAGCGAATGGACCGGCTGGTCGCCAACCTGGATGCTCGGCAAGCGCATCCATGGCAAGCGGCTCGGGATTATCGGGCTTGGCCGGATCGGCACGGCTGTGGCGCAACGGGCCAAGGCCTTTGGCATGTCGATCCACTATCACGGGCGTCGGCGGGCGCCGGCCGCGCTCGAGCAATCGCTGGAGGCGACCTGGTGGGAGAGCCTCGACCAGATGCTCGCCCGCATGGACATCATCTCGGTCAACTGTCCGCACACGCCGGCGACCTACCATCTGCTGTCGGCGCGGCGGCTCAAGCTCCTGAAAAAGGACGCCTATATCGTGAATACCGCCCGCGGCGAGATCATCGATGAGGTGGCGCTGACCCGCATGATCGAGGCGGGCGATCTCGCCGGGGCTGGCCTCGACGTGTTCGAGCATGAGCCCGCCGTCAATCCGCGTCTGCTGAAGCTCGCCAAAGCCGGCAAAGTGGTTCTGCTGCCCCATATGGGCTCGGCCACGGTCGAGGGCCGGATCGACATGGGCGAAAAGGTGATCGTGAATATCCGCGCCTTCATGGACGGGCATCGGCCGCCCGACCGCGTCCTGCCGAGCATGCTGTGACGGACAGGCGCGCGCGATAGGGCGCGCGCATCGATTTCATCGTCTCCATGCAGTTGCATGCATCTTGCCTGGCCGGCCGCGGTGGGATAGGAAGATGCAACTGCATCAACCACGGCGGTCGCCATGCCCGACAAGCTTCAGCTCATTAGTCACGCTCTATGCCCCTACGTGCAGCGCGCCGTGATCGCGCTGACGGAGAAGAATGTTCCGTTCGAGCGCATCGATATCGATCTCGCCAACAAGCCCGACTGGTTCAAGGCGATCTCGCCGCTTGGCAAGGTGCCGCTGCTGCGCGTCGGCGAGACATCGATCTTCGAGTCGGCCGTGATCGTCGAATATCTCGAAGAGACGACGCCCCATCCGCTGCATCCGAAGGCGCCACTGGCGCGCGCCGAGCATCGCGGCTGGATCGAATTTTCATCCGCGATCCTCGCCGACCTCTGGGGCTACTACACCGCCAAGGACACAGCGACCTTCGACGCCAAGACGACGGCGCTCGCCGATAAATTCGCGATCCTGGAAAAGCGCGTGAAAGCCGCGCCCTGGTTCGACGGCGCTGACTTCTCGCTGGTCGACGCCGCTTTCGGTCCGGTGTTCCGCTATTTCGACGTGCTTGATCGGATCGTCGATCACGGCATCCTTGACGGCAAGCCGAAGCTGGAATTGTGGCGCGCGTCGCTGAGCCAGCGTCCGTCCGTGCGCAACGCGGTCGCGCCGGATTATCCCGCGAAGCTCGAAGCCTTCATCGGCAAGCAGGGCGGCGTTCTCGCGCAGCAGCTTGCGAAGGCCGCGTGAATCAAAAGCGCGCGCTCATTTGTGAGCGTGCGCTGTGATGACAGGCCGGTTGGTCCAGACGCCGTCACGCGTCTGGCGCCAGCCGCCGGCGGCGAGCGCGCCGCCATCGACATTGATGGTCGCGCCCGTGATCCAAGATGAGAGATCGCTTGCGAGAAAGAGCGCGGCGCCGGCGCAATCATCAGGCCGGCCGTAGCGTCCAAGCGGAATCCAGCGTTTGACGAAATCCTGATACTCCTCGGGAATCCATGACGAGATTTTGATCTGCTCGGTCTCCGTCGTTTCCGGCGCGATCGCATTGACGCGAATATTTTCTGGCGCCAGTTCCAGCGCGAGGCTGCGCGTAAATCCTGAAATCGCGGTCTTGAACGCGCCGTAGACCGCGAACATCGGCACGCCGCGAAAGGCCTCGATCGTGGAGACGCTGATGATTCCGGCGTTCATTCCGCGACGAAGCAAAGGCAGCGCCGCATGCGTCGCGAGAAAGATGTGGCGGAGGTTGACGGCGTAGAGCGCGTCCCATTCCTCTGGCTTCGTATCGGCGAACGCCTTCTGCCATCCCAGCACATCGCCGACATTGTTCACGAGAAGATCGAGACGACCGAAGCGATCTTCGATCTCTTTCATGATCGTCGCAATCTGATTCGCATCCGTGACGTCGATGCAACGCGCGAGATGACCATCGCCTGACTTTCGCAATGATTCGGCGAACGACTGAACGCGCGCCTCATCCTTTTCGGCGCCGATCACCGTGGCGCCGCAAGCTGCGAAGCATTCCGCAATCGCGCGGCCGATGCCGGCGCCGGCGCCTGTTACGAGAGCGATTTTCGCCTTCAGCGCATTTGGAAACTGTTCAGCGAAGCCGGTCATTTCATCCTCGCAGCGGTCGCGAAGTTGAGAACCGGCGCCTGACAACGGCATCGTCCCGCCGGACTAGCGCGCTTTTCCCGTTAGCTCCGCGATGATCTTGCGCGCCGCGCGCTCGCCCTCGCGCCATGCGCCGCCTGTTGTGTTCGCCTGCGCGATCGACGTCGCCTCGCTGGCGAAACGAACGCCGCCTTCACGGTGATGACGCATGACTTCGCGCGCGTCGGCTTTGCCCGGCGGACAAACGCTCCATGAACCCAAGGCGTGAGGATCGTTCCACCAGTCTGTCAGATGAAGAATTTCGGCGCGCGTTGATTCGGCGCCGAAATGCGAGTGAAGAAATTGGCGCACGAATTCGCTTTTCGCGTCGGCGTTCCCGTCGCGCCAGAAAGCGCGGTGCGGGCCGCCCAACTCGAAATAATGAAGATCAGAGCCGCCGACACAAGCGAGCATGGTCGCGCCGCGAATGCGGTCGCTGCGAAAGAGCGTGAGCTGGTCGGCGCCGTTTTCGTGGAGAGGACTTTCCGGCCAGCGCAGGATCGCATGCTCATACGCGGCGGGAATGAAGGACGCGATTGCGCCGGCCACCTCATCGGATAGCCCGGGCTCGAATGTGATCGCGCCTCGTTTTAGCAGCTCGACCGGAACGGTGACGATGACGCGGCGCGTGATGATGCTCTCCGTCTCAGTCGTCACTTCCAAATCCGCGCCGCGGCGCCTGACCGCAGTGGCCACGCTTTTCAGACGCACCGGCAAATCCTTCGCGAGATGCGTAATCAGCGCGCCATAACCATCGGCGAGAAAGCGATTCGACCCGTCATCGACGCGGTGGAAATCGATCGCGCTGACTTCCTCGACCGGAGCGCCGGAATAAAGCCCCATGTCAAAGGCGAAGGTGTCGCTCCAGTCGCCGACGTCGGGCAGACATTCGGACAGAGGTCGGTCGCGGCCGGAGCGCAGAACCTGATCGAGGATGCGATCGAGCCGCGGCCAGGCTTCGCCCATGGGACGTCGCTGCGCGCCAATCATGCGTTGGCCCGCATCATAAACAGGTCGAGCATCGGGCGCGCGGCGCGATGCAAAGCCGGCTTCGCGCGCCAACGGAACCAGCGGATTGCGCTCGGCCATATGCATCCAGTGTGCGCCGAGATCGATCGGGCGGCCGTCGATCGCCGCCGTATGAGCGCGGCCGCCGACGCGGTCGCGGGCTTCGAGAATTTCGACAGAGAGGCCCGCCGCGATCAGCGTCCGGCCCGCGGCGACGCCGGCGGCCCCGGCGCCGACCACTACGACGTCGGGCATAGCGCGGGTCAGCGCGCCTTCAGCGTCTCGAACTGGCCGGCCTTGCGGAAGCGCCAGAGATAGGCCGGCACGACCGAGTCCATAGCGGCGGGCGTGACGCCGACGCCTTCGAGCGTACGCTTCTCGGCGACAGCTTGTTCGCTAACGACATTGTCGGCCGTGAGCATGCGGACCTGATCGACGGTCAGCGGCGCGTTCGGCAGCAGCTCCAGGAATTGCGCCTTCAACATCGCGAGCGGCGTGGGCAGCGGGACGAGCAGCCGGCGGCGGCCGATCACAGACAGCGTGTAGGAGAGGAGCTCACGCATGCTCCTGACGTCGGGGCCGCCGAGCTCATAGGCTTTGCCGCCGGCGATCTTGCCGTCGACGGCGCGGGCGATGAATTCCGCGACGTCGCCAACGAACACCGGCTGGAATTTCGAATCGCCGCCACCAATCAAAGGCAGCGCCGGCGCGAAGCGCGCCAGGCTGGCGAAACGGTTGAAGAAGGTGTCTTCGGGTCCGAAGACGACAGAGGGGCGCACGATCACCGCCTGCGGAACCGCCGCAAGGGCGGCCGCCTCGCCGGCGGCCTTGGTGCGGGCGTAGGCGGAATCGGAGTCAGCGGCGGCGCCGATCGCGGAGATCTGGATCAGTCGGCTGATTCCGGCTTCCGCCGTCGCTTTCGCGACCGCTTCGGCGCCCGCGGCCTGAACCGCGTCAAAAGTCTGCTTGCCGCCCTCGGCCCCGATGCCGACCAGATTGATCACAACATCCGCTCCGGCGACCGCCCGGGCGACCGACTCGGGATAACGGACATTCGCCTGCACCGCCGTGACCTGGCCGACCACGCCCATTGGCGCGAGAAACCCGGCGAGATCGGGACGGCGGACCGCGGCGCGCACCCGGTATCCGCGCTTCGCCAAGGCCCGCGCCACATGCCGGCCGACGAAGCCCGATCCGCCAAACACTGTGACGAGCGCGCCCGTGGTCGCCATGAAACTCTCCCGGAAATGGTCCGCCGTTCCTATTCAACCGGCCCGCGCCTGTATAGACGGCGCGCCGCCGCAGCGCTTGTGACGCCTGCCTCGCCATGTTAGGCGCGCGCCAATTAGAGCGCCCCGGCGTTGCAGGAGAATATCATGGCGAACGAAGCCACCAACGGCGCCAAAACGCAGGAACCGCCGCAGATCAAGGCGCTGGCGCAGTATATCAAAGACCTGTCGTTCGAGAATCCGAACTCGCCGCGCTCGCTGCAGCAGCAGCCGACCCAGCCGGCGATCAACATTCAGGTCAACGTCAACGCCAAGCAGCTTGGGCCGAACGATTTCGAGGTCGAGCTGAAGCTGGAAGGCGGCGCCGGCGAGGGCGCGAACGTCCTGTTCAACTTCGAGCTGTCCTATTGCGGCGTGTTCCAGCTCGTCGGCATTCCGGAGGAGCAGAAGCACCCGGTCGTCATGATCGAGTGCCCACGCCTGCTGTTCCCGTTCGCACGCCAGATCGTCGCCGACTGCGTCAGCAATGGCGGCTTTCCGCCTTTCCTGCTCAACCCGATCGATTTCGGCGTGCTCTATCAGCAGCGCATGCAGCAGGAAGCGCAGGGCGCGCCGCCGATCGTCTCCTGATCGGATGATTCAGGCGGCGGCTTCGGGCTCGCCGAGATATCGCCGCCATACCGCCTTCGGACCCAGGGTCTCGACGAAGCGCGCATGCGCTTCGATGGCCTCGGCGTCGAGCCGCGGATCCAGTGGCGCCGGACGTTTCGTCAGCAAATCGACCGCGCCTGAAACGGCGCCGCTGCGGGAGGCGCCAGGACGCGGCGCGCGGGAAAGATCAAATCCCGCCTGCCGCCCGCCGCTGAGCTCGGCATAGACCTCAGCCAGAATTTCAGCGTCGAGTAGCGCGCCGTGCTTGGTGCGGCGGGAATTATCGATGCCATAGCGGGTGCAGAGCGCGTCGAGATTGTTGGCGGAGCCAGGATGCTTGCGGCGCGCGATCTGCAGCGTGTCGATAACGCGCTCCATGCCGATTGTCGGCAGGTTCACGCGCTTCAGCTCCATATTGATGAAGCCCATGTCGAACGACGCGTTGTGGATGACGAGGATCGCGTCGGCGCCGACGAAATCGACGAATTTCTGCGCGATGTCGGCAAAGAGCGGTTTGCCCTTCAGCATCTCGTTGGTGACGCCATGCACTTTCACCGCATCGGGGTGAACCTCGCGCTGCGGATCGATATATTCGTGAAAGACTTTTCCGGTTGCGATGAGGTTGACCACCTCGATGCCGCCGATCTCGATCAGCCGGTCACCCTTCGCCCAGTCGAGGCCCGTCGTTTCCGTGTCGAGGATGATTTCGCGGCGCATGTGACCCTTCAGTTCGCGCGGCCCGGCCGTCCCGCCAGCGCGCGGAGGATATCACCGACGGCGCGGCGCGCGGAATCGAAGCCGAGCGATGTATCAACAAGGAAGTGGGCGCGCTGACGCTTCTCCGCGTCGGGCATTTGCTTCGCAAGAATCGATTCGAATTTCTCCCGCGTCATGCCGGGACGCGAGAGAACGCGCGCGCGTTGAATCTCTGCGGGGGCCGTAATGACAACGACGGCGTCACAGCGTTTTTCGCCGCCGCTCTCGAACAGCAAGGGAATATCGAGCACAATGAGCGGATGTCCTGCGCGTTTCGATTCGGAAACGAAGCGATCGCTCTCTACGCGCACGAGCGGATGCACGATTCCTTCCAGAGTCCGAATCGCCTCCGAATTGTTGAGCACGCGCTGGGAGAGCAAGGCGCGATCGATCGCGCCGTCCTTCGCCACGCCGGGAAAAGCGGCTTCGACGGGCGCGACCGCAGCGCCGGAATAGAGCGCGTGAACCACGGCGTCCGAATCATGCACGGGAACGCCGCGCGCGCGAAACATTTCGGCGGTCGCCGATTTGCCCATGCCAATCGAGCCGGTGAGCCCGAGGATGAACATCAGGCTGCCTTCACGATATCGGCTTCGAGAATCGCGCGGAGTTCGGCCGTGACTTCCGGCATTTTCCCGAACCAGCGCGAAAATCCCGGAACCGCCTGATGCAGCAACATACCAAGACCATCAACGGTGCGCAGACCGCGCGCCTTCGCGCGTTTGAGGAGATCAGTTTCAAGCGGGATATAGACGATGTCGTCGACAATCGCATCGTCCGCAAGACCGTCCAGCGGGCAATCGAGCGCGGGTTGGCGCTGCATGCCGAGCGACGTCGTGTTGACGAGGAGATTCGCGCCGCGCAGCGCATCAGGAATCTCGTTCCAGCCGCGCGCCTGAGCTCTGCCTTTCGCAGCGGCTGCAAGAGCCTCTGCGCGTTCGACGTGACGATTCACCAGTGTGACATTTTCGGCACCGCGCTCGATCAGCGCGTGAAGAACGCCGCGCGCCGCCCCACCGGCACCGAGGATCACAGCGCGAATTGAGTTCTTGGTCCAGTCCGGGTGCGACGCGTCGAGATGAGAGATGAAGCCGAGCGCGTCCGTATTGTCGGCGCAGATCTTTCCGCTCTCGAACCAGACCGTATTCGCAGCGCCAACGGCGCGTGCGCGGTCCGTCAGCTCATGTGCGAGCGCGAACAGTTTTTCCTTGTGCGGAACCGTGACATTGCCGCCGGCGTAACCTTCATCGGGCATGGCCCGCAAAAAGCGCGCGAAATCATCGCCGCGCACATGGGCACGCTCGTAAGCGCCGTCGAGACCGAACGTTTTCAGCCAATAGCCATGAATCAGCGGCGAGCGCGAATGAGCGACGGGATCGCCAATCACGCAGGCTTTCTTGCGCCGATCCATCACGCCACCCATCCGATTCGGCGCAGAAACGATAATGATTGCGCCAGAGGAAGACCCAATATCACATCATGATCGCCATCGATGCGCTCGAACAGATGCGCGCCAAACTCCTCGATGCGATAGGAGCCGACGGACGATAGAGCATCATCGCCGACGTGATCGAGATAGGCGTCGATATAGTCGTCCGACAATTCGCGCATACGCAGCGTCGCCGTCTCGACGCAGGAGAACAGCAATGAGCCATCGCGCGCAAACGCGGCGGCCGAATGCAGACAATGAGTTTGACCGGACAATGCCTGCAGGAACCGTTTCGCTTCGGCGCGATCGGCGGCCTTGGTTCCCGGATGATCCAGCGCCTCAAGCGTTTGATCCGCGCCGAGCACGACGTCGCCGCGGTTCGATTCGGATGCGTTCTGGGCTTTGGCGCGCGCGAGCGCCAGAGCGCGATCGATCGCGTTGACGCCGCCTTCCCGCAATGGCCGATCGATAGCGCGCTCGTCGACATCGGGTTTCACGACTTCAAAGCGAATTCCGGCTGCGCGCAGCATCGCGGCGCGCGTGCCGCTGCCCGAAGCCAGGATCAGCGGGCGCGGCGACAACCAGGGCCAGGGTGGGGAAGGGTCACTCATTCCGCGATGAATTTCAGACGATGTTCCTGGTAGAGATCGATGATCGCCGCCGCTGTCTCCTCGATCGAGCGACGCGTCACATCGATCATCGGCCAACGATTGCGGGCGCAGAGCTTGCGCGACGCCGCGACCTCTTCGGCGACGGCGTCGCGATCGACGTAATTCGTTTCGTCATCGACGTTGAGCGACAGAAGACGGTTCTGCCTGATCTGCACGATGCGTTCAGGCGTCGCCACGAGGCCGACAATCAGCGGCTTGCGCGCTTCCTGAAGCTGCGCCGGCGGCGACACATTCGGCACCAGCGGCACATTCGCTGTCTTGATGCCGCGATTGGCGAGATAGATGCTCGTCGGCGTCTTCGATGTCCGTGACACGCCGACCAGCACGACATCGGCGGTCTCGATATCGTCGGGCAACTGCCCGTCATCATGGATCATGGTGAAATTCAGCGCGTCGATGCGCCTGAAATAATCGGCGTTCAAAACATGCTGCGCGCCCGGCCGCGCGGCGGATGCGGCGCCGAGATAGGACTGGAACAGATTCAGGATCGGATCGAGAATCGAAAGGCTGGGACAGCCGGCGTCCCGACACGCAGTTTCAAGCGCCCGCGCGATCTCTGGATCGACGATTGTGTAAAGGACGAGGCCAGGCGCCTGGGAGAGTTCGCGCGCGATGCGGTCGATCTGATGCTGCGAGCGCACCATGGGATAGAAATGCTCGATCCCGGCGACGCCCTCATACTGCGCCGCTGCGGCGCGGCTGATCGCGATCAGCGTCTCGCCGGTCGCGTCCGACACGAGATGGATATGGAAGTAGTTCCGGCCCACGCTCGCCGCCTCTCGCGATCGCGAGCCCCGGACCGGACCCGCAATCTGTGAATCCCTGTGGACGAGTCAGAAGGCTGCGGCAAGGGCGCCCGAGGCCTGTGATCTCCGGGCCGATTTGTCCACAGCCGTTCCGGAGCCGGAGGATTTATCCCGCCCTTGGGAATTGCGGGGACGACGCCGGCGACGGCTGTGGTTAACAGAGTCTGAGCAAGGCTGGTTAACAGAGCGTTAATATGCAAATTCGCCTTGCCAGACGGCGCTTCCGGGCGGCATGCGATTTCACGTCTCCGGCTGTGGCCGGTTCTGGATTCCGCCCCTCGACTCCCAATCTAAAGACTCAAAAGGATTCTTTCTTGGATTCTCTTTTTAGGGAAAAGGCGGGCGAGGTGGACAAACCCGTTCTCAAGGTCCTGTCGGGCGGCAGGCCTGAGCGCATGCCAATCTGGATCATGCGCCAGGCGGGGCGCTATCTCCCGGAATATCGGGCGACGCGGGCAAAGGCAGGCTCCTTCCTCGATCTCTGCTTCACGCCTGAGCTCGCCGTCGAGGTGACGCTGCAGCCGATCCGGCGCTTCGGCTTTGACGCCTCCATCCTCTTCTCGGACATCCTCGTCGTGCCCCATGCGTTGGGCCAGAAGGTCTGGTTCGTCGAGGGGGAGGGGCCCCGCCTGGAGCCGCTCGAAAGCCTCAACGGGATCGCCAGCGCGATTGATCTGGAGCGCCTTGCGCCGGTCTTTGAGACGCTCAGGACGCTGCGCCGGGAGCTGCCCGCCCAGACCACGCTCCTTGGCTTCTGTGGCGCTCCCTGGACCGTGGCGGGCTATATGGCGATCGGGAGAGGCGGAGCGGCGCATGACGGGCTGAGGACGCTTGGCTATGCGCGGCCTGATTTTGTCGATGCGCTTCTGGACCGATTGGTCCAGTCCTCGATCGATTATCTCTGCGCGCAGCTCGATGCGGGAGCTGAAGCGGTGCAGGTCTTTGAAAGCTTCGCCGGATCGATCCCGCCCGGCCAGTTCGAGAGATGGTCGCTGGGTCCGCTGACGCGGATCATGTCAGGGGTTCGGGCGCGACGTCCGGGGGCCAGGATCATCCTGTTTGCGCGTGGGGCTGGTGCCAATCACATCAGGATCGCGTCCGAAACCGGCTGCGACGCGGTCGGGCTCGATTGGCACGTCGATCCCATGTGGGCCGCAGCGCATGTCCAGCCGCTCAAGCCAACCCAGGGCAATCTCGATCCGCTGGCGCTGGTCGCGGGAGGGCAGGCACTGGAAAAAGGCGCCGACGCGGTGCTGGAAAAGCTCGGAAGCGGCCCCCATATCTTCAATCTCGGCCATGGGGTCACGCCTGAGACGCCGATCGCCCATATGGAGCGGCTGATCGAGATCGTCCGCTCCCATCGAATCGGCTAACACGCTCAGATGGTTGATCTTTACCCTTGGCTGAAGGCCGCTCATGTGATCGCCGTGATCTCATGGATGGCCGGCATGCTCTATCTGCCCCGGCTGTTCGTCTATCACTGTGACGCGCCGACGGGCTCGCCGCAGTCCGAGACCTTCAAGGTGATGGAGCGTCGCCTTCTCAAGGCGATCATCAATCCGGCGATGGCGGCGACGTGGATTCTCGGCCTCTGGCTCGCCTGGGACGGGTTCCGATTCCAGGGCGGCTGGCTGCACGCCAAGATCGCTCTCGTTGTTATCCTCTCCGGCCTCCACGGCCAGATGGTGAAGTGGGTCCGGGAGTTCGCCGAGGACCGCAATATCAGGCCGGCCCGCTTCTACCGCATCGTCAACGAGGTCCCGACGGTGCTGATGATCGGCATCGTCATCCTCGTGATCGTGAAGCCGTTCTAGGCAGGGTCAGGCAAGCGGGGCTTGTGCACCGCCGGCTTCTTAACTAGAAGGCTTCCGTCTTCCCCAGACATTCGATTCCGGCGGTGTGACGATTTTCGTCCGCCGGCGTCGCGACGCAAAGGCTGCGTCACTTTTTCCCCTCCTGATCGCTGCGGCGAGATTTGTCGCGGCCCATACTTCCAAGGTTCCTCCCCATGCGGGAAATCAAACTTCACGAATTAAAATCCAAGAGCGTCACCGAGTTGGTGACGTTTGCCGAAGAGCTCGAGGTCGAGAACGCCAGCTCCATGCGCAAGCAGGAGCTCATGTTCGCCATCCTCAAGCAGCTCGCGGCCAAAGAAACCGAAATCACCGGCGAGGGCGTCGTCGAGGTGCTGCAGGACGGCTTCGGCTTCCTGCGCTCGCCCGACGCGAATTATCTGCCCGGCCCCGACGACATCTATATCTCGCCCGCCCAGATCAGGCGCTTTGGCCTGCGCACCGGCGATTCCGTCGAAGGCCCGATCCGCAGTCCGCGCGACGGCGAGCGCTATTTCGCGCTGCTCAAGGTCAACACCATCAATTTCGAGGACCCGGAGAAAATCCGGCACAAGGTCCATTTCGACAATCTGACGCCGCTCTATCCGGAAAAGCGGCTCAAGATGGAGCTGGCCGATCCAACGAAAAAGGACCTGTCGGCGCGAATCATGGACGTGGTCGTGCCGCTCGGCAAAGGCCAGCGCGCGCTGATCGTCGCGCCGCCGCGCACCGGCAAGACCGTCCTGCTCCAGAACATTGCCCAGTCGATCACCGGCAACCATCCCGAGTGCTATCTCATCGTGCTGCTCATCGACGAGCGGCCGGAGGAAGTCACGGACATGCAGCGCTCGGTGAAGGGCGAGGTGATCTCCTCGACCTTTGACGAACCGGCGACCCGCCACGTCCAGGTCGCCGAGATGGTGATCGAGAAGGCCAAGCGCCTGGTCGAGCATGGCCGCGACGTGGTGATCCTGCTCGATTCGATCACGCGTCTTGGCCGCGCCTACAACACGGTCGTGCCGTCCTCGGGCAAGGTGCTCACCGGCGGCGTCGACGCCAACGCGCTCCAGCGACCCAAGCGCTTCTTCGGCGCGGCGCGCAACATCGAGGAGGGTGGCTCGCTGACGATCATCGCGACCGCGCTCATCGACACCGGCAGCCGCATGGACGAAGTGATCTTTGAAGAGTTCAAGGGCACCGGCAACTCGGAAATCATTCTCGACCGCAAGGTGGCGGACAAGCGCACCTTCCCGGCGCTCGACATCACCAAATCAGGCACCCGCAAGGAGGACCTGCTGGTCCCGGCCGACATCCTTAAGAAGATGTATGTGCTGCGCCGGATCATGAATCCGATGGGCACGGTCGACGCGATCGAGTTCCTCATCGACAAGATGCGGCTCACCAAGGACAATGGCGAGTTCTTCGACAAGATGAACACTTGAGCGCCGAAGCGCTTCGTTCGAAATCAGTCAGACCTTATCGCCGGCCTTGCGCCGGCGATTTTGTTTGTGATGACGCGTGGCCGTCAGCGAGAGAGACGCGTTTCGATAATCCTCGCGAGAAGGCTCGCGCCAATCGGCAGGAGCCGATCGTCCATTGTGAACGCCGGATTGTGCAGCGGCGCCGGCCCGCCATGGCCGACCCAGCAATAGGCGCCTGGCGTCACGCGGAGCATGTCGGCGAAGTCCTCGCTGTACATGGTTGGATTCGGCGCCGTGCTGACATTCTCGGCGCCGACGATCTCGCGCGCGGCTTCGGCCGCTGCATTGGATTGCGCGGGATGATTTTCGAGGACGTCAAACACGGAGCGAATTTCGACGGATATCTCGACGCCGAAAGTCGCGCCGATGCCGGCGGCGATCTCGCGGATGCGCGAAGCGACCAGCGCCGCGGCGTCGCGAGAGAAGGCGCGAACCGTGCCGGCGAGCGTCGCCTCCTCCGGGATGACATTGTAGGCCGAGCCCGAATGAACTTGCGTGATCGAAAGGACGGCGGCGTCGAGCGGATTGGCGTTGCGGCTGACGATTGTCTGCAGCGCGCCGATGAGAGCGCCGGCGACGACGACAGGATCGCGGCTCGCCTGCGGATTGGCGCCGTGGCTGCCCTTGCCCCTGATCGTGATGTCAAAGAAGTCAGCGCCGGCCATCACGGGACCGGGAAAGACGGCGATCTGGCCAAGCTTCATTTCGGGCGAATTGTGCAGGGCGTAGATCTCGTCGCAGGGAAAGCGCTCGAACAATTTGTCGGCGAGCATGGCGCGCGCGCCGCCCAAACCTTCTTCGGCCGGCTGGAAGACGAAGATCGCTGTTCCCGCGAAATTCCTGGTTTCGGCGAGATAGCGCGCCGCGCCGAGCAACATCGTCGTGTGGCCGTCATGACCGCAGCCATGGAAGACGCCTGGTTTCGTCGATCGATAGGAGAGGTTGGTGGCTTCCTCGATTGGCAGCGCATCCATGTCGGCGCGCAATCCGATTCGGCGTGATCCATCCTTGCCTCTCAGGATGCCGACGACTCCAGTTCGGCCTACGTTGCGATGAACTTCGATTCCCCACGAGGCGAGCCTGTCCGCCACGATCTGCGAGGTGCGCGTCTCCTCGAAGCCGATCTCGGGGTGAGCGTGAAAATCGCGACGGATCGTGGTCAGTTCGTCGGCGTATGAGTCGATCTGAGGCAAGGCTGGCATAGGTCGTCCTGAGTTCAGCGCAGCGCGGCGACGGCCGCAGCGATTTCGGAAGGTTGGGTGAGAGGCAGCGAGCAGCGTTCGCCCACGCAGACGAAAGCGCGGGCCTGATCACGCGCAGTTGCCATCATGGCGTGCGCGGGGTGATCGTCGGGGACTTTCTGATCCGGCGCGAGGCGCGCGACGATTCGATTCGGATACGGAACCGCCAGCGCCGCCATCGACAGCGCCGCCGATTCGGGGCCGGCGACAATGATCTGCGCCGCGGCGAGACGGAGATGGAGCGCGCTCCAGAGCGAAGCATGTGCGAGCGTTTGTCCTTGCATGGGGCGGGACAGGCTCTCGAACAGCCGGTCGGCGCGGGCCAGCAATTCGTCATCCATCGTCATGATGGCGCAGCGGATCAGCGCCGCGGCATAGACGCCATTCGCATTCGGAACCGCATCGTCGTGGGTGGGCTGAATCCGGACGATGAGCTCATCGCCATCCCTCGCATTCATGGCGAGGACGCCTGAGGACGGGTCAGCGTAGTTCGTAGCGAGGAGATCGAGATCCCGGCGCGCATCGACGATCAGCTCGGCGCTTCCATTGAGTTCGGCGAGGGAGAGCGCGGCGATCGCCATCGTCGCATGATCGAGAGCAAAAGCCGGCCACACGCCGACAGCGTTGCGCCAGGAATGCGCCAGCCGATTCTCCTGCGCGATCGATTCGCGGACGAACCGATAGGCTCGCTCGGCCAGCGCGATCCATGCCGGTCGATTCAGAAGCGTTCCAGCGCGCGCGAGAGCCGCGATCATCATGCCGTTCCAGTCGGCTAGCGCCTTGTCGTCGCGGCCTGGAGGAACGCGTTTGACGCGCTCATTGTGGAGTTTGGTCCGGAGCGCTGACAGCTTTTGCGCCTCGTCAGGTGTGGGGATCGGCGTGTCCAGTCGGTTCGGGATGTTGTGGCCTTCGAAATTTCCGTCAACGCTGATGTCGTAGATGCGGCTGAAGAAGGCCGCTTCGTCCGGACCAAGAATCGATTCGAGCTCGGAACGGTCCCAGACATAGTATTTGCCTTCGACGCCTTCGGAGTCGGCGTCGAGGCTCGACGCAAAGCCGCCGTCGCCGACAATCATCTCGCGCTCAAGCCAGGCGACAATGCCTTCGGCGGCCTCGCGAAAAATATCCTCGCCGGTGGCGATGGCCGCGAGGGCATAAAGCTTGAGAAGCTGCGCGTTGTCGTAGAGCATCTTCTCGAAGTGCGGCGTGAGCCAGCGGCCGTCGACAGAGTAGCGGGCGAAGCCGCCGCCAAGATGGTCGTGGATGCCGCCGAGCGCCATCTGGCGGAGCGTGATCAGAACAGGCTCACGGATTGCGGGGTCATGATCGCCGGCGCGCCAGAGCATGTTGAGGATTGGCGCGTTGGGGAATTTGGGCGCGCCCTGGATGCCGCCGTGAACAGGATCGAAGACGCCGATCGCGCGCTTCGCCGCCTCGGCCAGATCGGTGAGGCCGGGCGGCGTCGCCGGGTCTGAGGATCGAGCGGCGAGAGCGCTTTTCAGGGCGGCGGTATTGTGGCGAATGCGCTGGGGCTCGCCATGATAGATATCCGAGACTTGTCGGAGCAGATCAGGAAAACCCGGCTTTCCGTAGCGTGCGGTCTTGGGGAAATAGGTCCCGCCCCAGAAGGGCTCGCGATCCGGCGTCAGAAACATCGTGAGCGGCCAGCCGCCGTGTTCGCCCAAAGCGTGGAGCGCCGACATATAGAGATGGTCGACATCGGGGCGCTCCTCGCGGTCGACCTTGATGCTGACGAAGAGGGCGTTCATCACGTCCGCGACCGCCTGATCCTCGAAGCTCTCATGGGCCATCACATGGCACCAATGACAGGCGGCGTAGCCGATTGAGAGAATCACGGGCCGATTGAGTTTTCTCGCCTCGGCGAACGCGCCATCGCTCCACTCCCACCAATGGACCGGATTGTCGCGATGCTGGATGAGATAGGGGCTCGAAGCCGCGGCAAGCCGATTCATGGATGGCCCGATTCAGTTGACCCTGTTCCGGAAGGGAGACTAGACCGCCCGCGACCGGGCCGAAATGCCGGAATGAGAGAGCGGAATGATGGATCGCGGAGCGACGATCGTGGCGCCCGCAAGCGGGCAGGGGCGGGCGGGCGTCGCCGTGATCCGTATCTCGGGTCCGGCGACGGCGGCGGTTTTGAGGACGGTTGCGGGCGGCATTCCCGAAGCGCGTCGAGCAACGCTGCGCAAGTTTGTCGACCCCAAGACCGCTGAGGCGATCGATCGGGGTCTCGCTCTCTGGTTCCCCGGGCCGAACAGTTTCACCGGTGAGGATATGGCGGAGCTTCATATCCATGGTGGGCGAAGCGTGATCGAAGGGTTGCTCGGCGCGCTCGTCAAGGGATGCGGTTGTCGATTGGCCGAGCCAGGCGAGTTCGCCCGGCGCGCCTTCGCGAATGGCAAGCTCGACCTCGCGGCGGTCGAGGGGCTGTCCGACCTCATCGAGGCTGAGACGGAGGCGCAGCGCCGTCAGGCGCTCAGGCAGCTCGAAGGAGCTCTCGGGCGAAAGGTCGAGGACTGGGCTGCACGGCTGCTCGAGGTCATGGCGTGGGCCGAGGCGGCGCTGGACTTCTCCGACGAATCCGACGTCCCGGCCCGCTCCTTAGCCAGCGCAATGGAGTCAGCGGACGCTGTCGCTCGGGAAATGTCAGAAGCGCTTGCCAGCGCCAGTCAGGGTGAGCGACTGCGCGATGGGTTCATGGTCGCGCTCGCGGGGCCGCCGAATGCGGGCAAGTCCACCCTCCTGAATGCGCTGGCGAAGCGCGATGTCGCGATCGTCTCTCCCATTCCTGGGACCACACGGGATGCGATCGAGGTGCGACTGGATCTTGGAGGGCTGCCGATTACACTTGTCGATCTCGCGGGGATTCGTGACTCTTCCGATCCGATCGAAAGCGAAGGGATTGCGCGCGCGCGGCAGCGAATCCAGCGGGCCGACCTCGTTTTGTGGCTTGAGGAGGCCGAATCTACGGAATCTGGCCGTCAAGACGGGATGGAGACGGCGGTTCGCGTTCGAACGAAGGTCGACTTAGCCAGCAAAGTCGATTCGGGTGCGGAACCTCATAAACGGATTCTTAACCTTTCCGCGGTGACTGGTGAGGGCGTTGACGAGCTGCTGAAGCTCATACGGGCGCGGGCCATGGAAGGGCTCGGCGCTGGCGACGTGCTTGTGACGCGTGAGCGGCACCGCATCGCCTTGGGGGATGCAAGCGCTCATCTCAATCGTGCGATCGCGGCTTTTCAGCGTGGCGTCGGCGAAGAGATGGTGGCCGAGGATCTCCGTCTTGCTGTCCGCTCTCTTGGGCGCATTTCCGGTCGCGTGGACGTCGAGGATGTGCTGGGCACCATCTTCTCCCGCTTCTGCGTCGGCAAGTGAAGATATTTCACGTGAAACATGGCGGCGTGATTCACGACAATGTTTCACATGAAACAGGCCGCGCGGTTCCAAATTGACCCCGGCGCGACCCGGGATTAGAGCCCTGTCATGGCAAAGAGCGCTGATTTGACCTTTGACGTCGTCGTGATCGGCGGCGGGCATGCTGGCTGCGAGGCCGCCGCAGCGGCGGCGCGAATGGGCGCCTCGACAGCGCTTGTGACGCACAAGTTCGCCACAATCGGCGAGATGTCCTGCAATCCGGCCATCGGTGGTTTGGGGAAAGGACATCTGGTCCGCGAGATCGATGCGCTGGACGGGCTGATGGCGAGATGCGCCGATCAGGCTGGCATCCAGTTCAGGGTTCTGAATCGCCGGAAAGGCCCGGCCGTGCGCGGACCGCGAGCGCAGATCGATCGCGTGCTCTATCGGCGCGCAATGCAGGCGGCTATCGCGGCGCAGGCGAATCTCAGCGTCATCGAAGGGGAGGCGGCCGAACTCCTCATCGCTGATGAGCGCATTCGCGGCCTTTCGCTCGCCGATGGTCGGACGGTCTCCACGTCAGCGGTTGTGATCACCACCGGCACCTTCCTTCGCGGGCTCATTCATATTGGCGACGAGAAGATTCCTGCGGGCCGCGTTGGGGAGCAGCCTTCCGTGGGGCTCGCGCAAAGCCTCACCCGCCTCGGTTTGCCGCTTGGTCGGCTCAAGACCGGGACGCCCGCCCGCCTCGATGGAGCGACGATCGCCTGGGACCGGGTCGAGAAGCAGGAGGGGGATGAGACGCCAGAACCCTTCTCGAGCCTGACCGCAAAGATCGAAAACCGGCAGATTGCGTGCGGCATCACCCGCACCAATGCGGCCACCCACGCCATCATCCGGGAAAACATCTCTCGCTCGGCCGTCTATTCCGGTGAGATCGCTGGACGTGGCCCCCGCTATTGCCCGTCGATCGAAGACAAGATCGTCCGTTTCGGAGATCGGGATGGCCACCAGATCTTCCTGGAGCCGGAGGGCTATGACGACCCGACAGTCTATCCCAACGGGATTTCGACGTCGCTGCCGCGCGACATCCAGGCGTCGTTCATCCGCAGTGTCGTCGGGCTTGAGAATGTTCGGATCATCCGCCCGGGCTATGCTATCGAGTATGACTACATTGATCCGCGAAGTCTCTCTCCGACGCTTGAAACGAAAGCGGTTGAGGGGCTTTTCCTCGCCGGGCAGATCAACGGAACCACGGGCTATGAAGAGGCGGGGGCGCAGGGGCTTGTCGCAGGATTGAACGCCGCGAGGCGGGCGGGCGCAAAGAGCGGGATCATCGTCGATCGCGCCAACGCCTATATCGGCGTGATGATTGATGACCTCGTGACCAAAGGAGTCACGGAGCCCTATCGCATGTTCACGTCGCGGTCTGAGTTTCGGCTGAGCCTCCGGGTCGACAACGCGGACGAGCGCTTGACCGGCCTCGGGATAGGCTGGGGATGTGTTGCCGCCGAGCGCCGCGTCCAGTTCGATCGCAAGTCAGGGGAGCTATTAGCCGGCAAGGCGATGCTGGAGCGGTTGTCATTGACGCCGAATCAGGCGGCTCCGCACGGGATTGAGATCAATCGGGACGGCGTGCGGCGATCGGCTTTTGAGCTGCTTTCGCGACCTGGAATCGATCTCTCGCGGCTTATTGAAGTCTGGCCGGAGCTCGCGGCGATCCCTGATTCGATTCGGCCTCGAATTGAACACGACGCTATCTACGCCTCTTATGTTGATCGTCAGCGGGCTGATATCGAAGCGTTCAGGGATGATGAGGGCTTGGAATTGCTTGAGAATTTTGATTTCTCGCGACTTTCCGGCTTGTCGAACGAAGTCAGGCAGAAGCTGGAATTGATTCGGCCCCGAACTGTCGGGCAAGCCGGCCGCATTGAGGGAATCACGCCTGCCGCCCTATTGCTATTGGCTGCAGCCGCCCGGCGGAACGCGCCACGCCCAGCACAGGCGCAAAGAGGTCAATAGGTGGATCGCGCCGAGGTCGCGAGAATCCTCGATGTTTCACATGAAACATTGGGGGCGCTTGATCGATATATCGATCTGCTTCGCAAATGGCAGGCGCGAATCAATCTGGTCGCTGCGCCGACGCTTGATGACGTCTGGGCGCGTCACATTCTCGACTGCGGACAGCTTTTGGCCTTCGCTCCGGAAACGGCGGAGCGCTGGGTCGATATTGGCAGCGGCGCCGGACTGCCTGGGCTGGTTCTGGCGATCCTGTTACGGGAAAAGCGCCCAACCGATCGAATGGTTTTGGTCGAGTCGAATCAGAAGAAATGCGCCTTTCTGCTGGAAGCGATCCGCGTAACTGGAGCGCCGGCCAGCGTGCGCTCCGGGCGAATTGAACAGGTCGTGAGCGGTCCAGCGGCTCCGGAATGCGACGTTGTGACCGCCAGGGCGCTGGCTCCGCTCAAAGATTTGCTCGAACTCGCATCTCCTTTGTTGATGAAGGGCGCGATGGGCTTGTTTCCCAAGGGCCAAGATGTTGATGCTGAATTGACCGACGCCGCTAAATCTTGGAAGATGGAAGTCAAGTTGTTGCCTAGTCTGACAGATCCCCACGGCCGGATCGCGTGCGTCAGGGCGCTTGCGTCTCGTCTTTCCAGTGACGGAACTCTGTCATGACCTCGAATTCGATCGATCTTCTGCCGGCCGACAAGGCTGCGCGCATTATCGTCATCGCCAACCAGAAGGGCGGCGTCGGCAAAACGACAACCGCCATCAATCTTGGTACGGCGCTGGCTGCGATTGGCGAGAGTGTGCTGATCGTCGACCTCGACCCCCAAGGCAACGCCTCGACGGGCCTCGGCATCGATCGCAAATCTCGTCGCATCTCCACCTATGATGTGCTGGTCGGCGATGCGCAGCTTGGGCAGTCCATCGTCGCGACCCGAGTTCCGAACCTCTCGGTGGCGCCGTCGACGCTTGACCTTCTCGGCGTCGAGCTGGAGATCGCTTCAGAGCGGGATCGCGCGACGCGACTCCGGGCCGCGATCCGGGCGCATCGCGAAGATCAAACGCAACCGCAATTCTCCTACATTCTCATCGACTGCCCGCCGTCGCTCAACCTGCTGACAATCAATGCGTTGACGGCGTCAGATGCGGTGCTGGTGCCGCTGCAGTGCGAGTTCTTCGCGCTCGAAGGTTTGAGCCAGATCCTCAAGACGGTGGAGCAGGTGCGAGCGTCGCTTAATCCGGGGCTGACGATCCATGGGATCGTGCTGACCATGTTCGATCCCCGGAATAATCTCGCCGGCCAGGTCGTGGCGGATGTCCGTCAGATCATGGGCGACAAGGTTTATGACACGATCATCCCGCGTAATGTCCGGGTCTCCGAAGCGCCGTCGCACGGCAAGCCGGCATTGCTTTACGATCTGAAATGCGCGGGATCGCAGGCCTATCTCCGTCTGGCGTCGGAGGTTATCAAGCGCGAACAGAACCTTCTCGCCGCCTAAGTCTAGAGCTGGCTGAGTGATATCCTGGGATAGGCGGGGAGCATGGCGATTCGGGAGCGTGTGATGGCGGACGATTCTCACCGGCCGCGACTCGGGCGGGGTTTGGCCGCCCTGATTGGTGATGTGGGAGACGAAAGCGAGGCGTTGACCCGTTCGCGGGGGCAAAAGCGCGTTCCGATCGAATTCCTGAAGCCTAATCCTAAAAATCCGCGCCGTTCCTTCAGCGAGGACGAGCTCGACGAACTCGGCGCGTCCATCCGCGAAAAGGGCATTCTGCAGCCCATCCTCGTTCGCGCCATTCAGGGGTTGGCTGACGCCTATGAGATCATCGCCGGTGAGCGGCGCTGGCGTGCGGCGCAGCGAGCCGGACTCCATGATGTGCCTGTGATCGCCGTTGAGGCGAGCGATCGCGACGCCATGGAAATGGCGATCATCGAAAACGTCCAGCGCTCCGATCTCAACGCGATGGAGGAAGCGGGCGGCTACGACCGGTTGATGAGCGAGCACGGCTATACGCAGAACGATCTCGCCAAGGTGATCGGCAAGAGCCGCAGCCATGTCGCGAATACGCTGCGGTTGCTGAAATTGCCGGATGCGGTGCGCTCCTCGGTGGAAGACGGCTCACTCTCCGCCGGCCATGCGCGCGCCCTGCTTGCGGTCGCCGATCCCGAAAAGGTCGCGAAGATGGTGGTCGATCAGGGGCTTACCGTTCGCGACGTCGAGCGGATTGGCCAGCGCGGCGCTGAATCGGCGCCGGAGAAGAAAGGCCGCAAGACTGCGCCCAAGGATCCTGACACGCTCGCCGTTGAGAAAGCGTTGGAAGAAGTCCTCGGCCTTGCGGTTTCGATCGATCATCGCGGCGAGGGCGGAGAAGTCCGCATCAAATATCGCACGCTTGAGCAGCTTGACGGCCTCTGCCGCCGACTCAAGCACTGATCAGCCGGCTCTTCGTGCGCCAAGCGCGATTCTGAGCAAGGTTCGATCGAGCGTCGCAATCGCCAGCTCGCTATTGGCGCGGCTGGCGAGGATCGACTCGCCGAGTTGGCGAATTGTCGGCGCCATACCTTCGCGCTTCCAGATTTGAAGCTGTCGCTCGAAAGCAGCGCGGCGGCGGAAGAACGGAATCGCTCGTTCGGCGACTGTGCGGGCTTGTTGGCCGGCATCGACTTGGGCGAGCGCCTGCGCCAGCGTCCAGGAATGGGTGAGGGCGGCCGAAAGAATCATGTCCGGCCGCTCGCCCTCCGCGAGAAGTTTCGACAAGGCGGGGAGCATCTGGCCGGTGTTGCCGCCAAAAGCGCCGTCGATTGCTTCATTGAGCGCGGCCGCCGAGGCGTCGCCGACAACGGCCTCGACATCTTCTGCGGTGACCTGATTGGATCCCGTCGCATAGGTGATCAGCTTCTCGACTTCACCGCGGCTCGCGAGCCGGTCGCCGCCCAGCATGGACAACAACAGCTCTTCCGCTTCCGGATCGATCGAAAGCCCCACCTTTCGAAAGCTCTCGCTGACCAGGCGCTGCAGCTCCGCGGGATCGTCGGCGTAGCAGGCAATGACGGCGGCGGTCGAAGATTTCTCGCAAGCGACGCGCAGCGGGGCGGACTTCTTGAGATCACCCGCCTCGAGAACGACGGCTGCATCCCGAGGAGGAGCGCGCAGCAAGGGTTCGACCGCGGACACGATGTTTTTCGATCCAACGCGAACGCGCAGGGCCTTCCGGCCGCCAAATAATCCGATCGCGTTCGCTTCATCGGCCAGTTTGAGCGGATCGCTGGCGATTTCGTCGCCTTCCATACGGATAAGCTGAAACGGATCAGATGGGTCAGCGACGGACGCCGCTGATACGGCCATGGCGCGCTCCGCAACCAGGCCGGCGTCTGGTCCGTAAATCAGAACAACGGGATATCGCGGATCAGGTTTCTTGAGGAACCGGTCCGTTTCGCCGCGACCAAGCGCCGTCATGAGAGATCAGGACGACCGATTCGCCATCGCCGCCGCAACACGCGTCCGGATCTGATCGGCCAGAAGTTTGGCGATGCGAATTTCGGCATCGCGCGCGGCGCGCACGGTGGCGTAGCGCTGGGTGGATCGATCATAGGTGGCGCTGCCGACAGCGGTCCCTTCAAAGATCGTCTTGCCGTCGCCAATGTTGACCAACGTGAACTTGGCGTTGCCGGTCAGCGTGGCGGATTCAGCGCGTGCGCTCGCAGTGTCAACGATGGCCGCCGCCTGCCCGAGATACGGGGTGATCGTCAGCCGATATCGCTTGGGCGATGGCGTTCCCGATCCATCCAGCATGAACATCAGTTCGCTGCGGAGATAATGGCCGAGACGATCAGGTATTTCAGGCACTTCGATCGCCGCGAGTTCGCTTTGCATGGAGGCCCCGGCAGCGGTTTCGCCATAGAGCGGCCGGAAACAACCCGCGAGCGAGAGCGAGACGAGCGCGGACAGCGCGAAAGCGGCGGCGCGCCGCGAGAATCGGCTCATTTCAGGCGACGACATTGACGATCCTCTGGGGTACGACAATGAACTTCCGAACCGGCCGGCCTTCCATCGCCCGTTGCACCGCGTCCAGCGCCAGCACGGCCGATTCGATCTCTTTGTCATCGGCGTCGCGAGCGACGGTCACGTCGGCGCGTTTGCGGCCATTTACTTGCACCGGCAAAGTAATTTGCTCCTCGATCAGCTTCGCCCGATCGAGCGTCGGCCAGGGCGCTTCCGCCGCCAGGCCGCCGCCCTCAAGCGCAGCCCAGCATTCTTCCGCCAAGTGCGGCATCATCGGGGCCATCATCTGCAAAAGCATAAAGGTGGCTGTGCGCAACGCAGTCGGCGCCTTCGCTTTGCCGGCTTCCGATTCCAATGTGTTGGTCAGGGTATAGAGGAACGCGACGGCTCGATTGAAACCCAATCCTTCGATCGCCCGCTCGACCTGCTCCAGCGTCTTGTGCGCAGCCTTCAGGATAGCTTCGGCGTGGGCGATATCATCCGCGATCCGCTGCGCCGACTTCACCTGATTGACCAACCGCCAGACACGCTGGGCGTAACGATACGCCCCCTGAACGCCGTCCTCCGTCCAGATCACGTCGCGTTCGGGGGGCGAATCCGACAGCATGAACCAGCGCGCCGTGTCGGCGCCCCAGGAGCCGAGAATGTCATCGGGATCGACCACATTCTTCTTCGACTTCGACATCTTCTCGATCGGACCGATCTCGATCGGCGCGCCGGTGTCGACATGCGCGGCCTTCCGGGCGCCGCCTTCGCCCTCGATGCGCACTTCGCTCGGCAGCACGTAGGCGCCATCGGCGGCGCGATAAGTCTCGTGGACCACCATGCCCTGCGTGAAGAGGCCCTGAAACGGCTCCTCGACCTCATTCACATGGCCGGTGACCTTCATCGCGCGTGAGAAGAAGCGCGAATAGAGCAGGTGCAGAATCGCATGCTCGATGCCGCCGATATACTGATTGACCGGCAGCCAGCCGGTCTTGCCGTCCACCGCCGACAGGGTTGTCGGGGCCTGATCGTTCTGTGGGTCGGTGAAACGGGCGAAGTACCAGGACGAATCGACGAAGGTGTCCATGGTGTCGGTGTCGCGCCGCGCCGGCTTGGCGCATTGCGGGCAGGCGACGTGTTTCCAGCTCGGATGGTGATCGAGCGGATTGCCTGGCTTGTCGAAGGTGACGTCGTCGGGGAGACGCACCGGCAGATCGCCGATCGGAACCGGGACCGCGCCGCAATCGTCGCAATGGATCACCGGGATCGGACAGCCCCAATAGCGCTGCCGCGAGATCAGCCAATCGCGCAGGCGAAAATTGACTTTGCGCTGCGCGGCGGCGCGGCCGGCAAGCTGCTGCTTTTCCAATCGCGACGCCGCTTCCGCGAACGCCGCCGCTGTCGACAGCCCGTCCATGAAGCGGGAATTGATCATCACGCCGTCATCGACATAAGGTTTGCCGGCTTGTATTTCCGCCAAAACAGCATCGCGGATCGCCGGATCGCTAGGAACAACCACGGGGATCACAGGCAGCTCATACTTGCGCGCAAACTCCATGTCGCGCTGGTCGCCGCCGGGGCAGCCGAAGATCGCGCCGGTTCCGTAATCCATGAGAATGAAGTTCGCGACGTAAACGGGCACCCGCCAGTTCGGATCGAACGGATGGATCGCCTTGATCCCTGTATCGAAGCCCATCTTTTCCGCGGTCTCGAGCGTGGCGACCGACGTGCCCATGCGCCGGCATTCGTCACAGAAGGCCGCGAGTTCAGGATTCGTAGCAGATGCGGCCTTCGCGAGCGGATGGTCCGCTGCGACGGCCATGAAGGAGGCGCCGAACAGGGTGTCGGGCCGCGTCGTGTAAATCTCAAGCTCGCCAAAGCCTGCCGGCGCGCCTTCCGGCGCCAGGGCCCAGCGCAGCAGCAGACCTTCCGAGCGGCCGATCCAGTTGCGCTGCATCAGCTTGACCTTTTCCGGCCAGCGATCGAGCGTATCGAGCCCGTCCAGCAGCTCCTGCGACATGGATGTTATCTTCAGGAACCATTGGGTCAGGTCGCGCTGTTCAACGAGCGCATTGGAGCGCCAGCCGCGGCCGTCGATCACCTGCTCGTTGGCGAGCACGGTCATGTCGACCGGGTCCCAGTTCACCTTGGCTGACTTGCGCTCGACCAGCCCGGCCTTCCAGAAGTCGAGAAACATCTTCTGCTGGTGGCGGTAATAGCCGGGATCGCAGGTCGCGAGTTCGCGGGCCCAGTCCAGCGAGAGGCCCATGGTCTTGAGCTGCGCCTTCATGGTCGCGATGTTCTGATAGGTCCAGTCGCGCGGATTGACCTTGTTGTCGCGCGCCGCGTTCTCGGCCGGCAGGCCAAAGGCGTCCCAACCCATGGGGTGGAGGACATTATAGCCCTTCGCCCTCATATAGCGGGCGACAACGTCTCCCATCGTGTAGTTCCGGACGTGCCCCATATGGATGCGGCCGGAGGGATAGGGAAACATCTCAAGGACGTAATATTTCGGGCGCGGATCGTCATTGCGCGTGCGGAAAAGTTCGCGCGACTCCCATGCCGCCTGCCAGCGTGGCTCCGCTTCCTTGGGATTGTAACGTTCAATTTGGGTCATGAAGCCGCAGGCGCGAAACGCGCGAAGTCCTTGCGAAAGTCGCGCGGACTCAGACAGAATCGCTTTACGCGGTCAACCAGTTTGCGGCGCAACAGAGCGCGGCGTAAGGGTTTGACATGACTGTTTCCGCCAACCCGACATTTGATCCAGCAGCAATCGCCGCGCGATATGCCGAGGTGCGGGAGCAGATCGATCGCGCGGCGCGTGACGCCGACCGCGATCCCCACTCCGTTTCGCTGGTCGCTGTATCGAAGCTCTTCCCGGCGGAGGCGATCGCGCCGGTGCTGGCGGCGGGCCAGCGCGTGTTTGGCGAGAACTATGTCCAGGAAGCGAAGGCCAAGTGGCCGGCGCTCCGGGAGGCGAACGCTGATGTCGAACTGCATCTCATAGGGCCCCTGCAGTCGAACAAGGCGAAGGAGGCCGTCGCGCTGTTCGATGTGATCGAGACGCTCGATCGCGAGAGTCTGGCGAAAGAACTCGCCAGGGAGATCCAGAAGCAGGGACGCAGCCCGAAGCTGCTGGTGCAGGTGAACACCGGCGAGGAGCCGCAGAAGGGCGGTGTGGCGCCGGCTCAGGTTAATGCGTTTATTTCTCTTTGCCGGCAATCTTACTCGCTCGCGATTGAAGGGCTAATGTGCATTCCTCCGGCGGAGCAGCCGCCTTCGCCCCATTTCGCGCTGTTGAACACAATCGCGAAGCGCAACGGTCTGAAGCTGCTTTCCATGGGTATGAGCGCCGATTTCGAGCAGGCGATCATGCTGGGCGCGACGCATGTGCGCGTCGGAACCGCCATCTTCGGCCATCGAGGCTGAGAGATCGCCGGCTTAAAAATTTATTATAGCCGGCTATTTTATGTCGATCACGCTGCCTCGCCCCAACCTCGGAAGCAGCTTGCGAAGCTCGTTTGGCTCGAAGGCGACGCAGCCAGCGGTCGGGGTCATCCCCAGGCGACAGAGGTGAATGAACACGGCCGAGCCGCGGCCTAGGATGCGCGGCCGCGCGTTGTGATCAATTTCCAGGATCAGATCGTAAAGCCGGTCCTGTCGCCAAAGCCGATCGTGATTGGCGCCGGGCGCAACTTTCACAGGATGATTGTAGCGCCGATTGGAAGAGTCCTCGCACCAGCCGTCCGTCGGGCCAATCCGCCTCGTAGCCCAGCTAAACGACCGGTTCGGCCAGCGATCCCCGCGAAACCATGCTGTAAGCACTCGGAAGCGGCCGATCGGCGTCGTCCCGTCGCCTTCCCGTTTCAGCGCCGCCGGCCGCATCCCGGAGCGCCCGATAGCGCAGGGAATGGCGCGTCCGCCAACGATCGCCTTGGCCCGATGAATCGGATCAATCGACCGGCGGACGCGCAGAATTGAAAATTTCCGAGGCGCCATCTCGCAAAACTCTGGAATGCGCCTCGCGCCCCGTTATGCAAGGACGAAGCTCTGTTGGCCTCACATTATATCGCATGTCTGCAAGCAATTCCGGGCAGTCGGATGTCTCCGGAAACGGAGCATCGATCGATTCTCCTGCCACACCGCCGGCGGTCCGGCGATACCGTTACAGTTTTACCGGCGTCGCGTTTCCTCTTTTGTTTCTCGGGGTGATAGTGATCGTTTGCTTAGCAATGGCTTATGGTTCGCTGGATCCGGCATTCTACGCGCGCAACCATGGAGGACGATACGCTTGGTTCGAGGCTTTGATGAGAAGCACTCCGATTTGGCTCCGTGTGACGACATGGATTGCGCTTGCGGTGTTTGTGATTCTTGCCGCATCGAGACTACTCGCACGATTACTGAGCGTCGAAGCCGCGCTCGTTCTTTCTGCGGAAGGCGCTACTGGCTTCGAATACAGTATGCGTGGCGTGCGGCGCACAATCCGCTGGTCAGATATTTCGGGATTTCAGGCTTCGCACCGTGAGAGGATATTGCTTATCAACGGTGTCGATTGGAGCAGCGGTCCAACGCCGAAGAAAGTTACCTTGGTCGTTGATGCGAAAATGCTGGGTTACTCTGCGGCTGGTCTCGTGAAGGAAATCAACAGTTATCGCGATCTTTATCTGGAATAGGTGTGATCACCGCCCCGCAGCAGATACGCGGAACGGCGATCAATATGGGATCGAGCTTATAGAAGCGTCCCCTTCAGGAACACGAGCGCGACGCTGAAATAGATCACGAGGCCGGTGACGTCGACCAAGGTGGCGACAAACGGCGCCGAAGCGCTGGCGGGGTCGAAACGCAGCCTTTGCAGAATGAAGGGCAGCATCGAGCCGGCCACCGATCCGAAGGTCACGATGCCGATCAGGCCGAACGCGACCGTCAGCGCGATGAGCACCCAGTGCTCGCCATAGTCATAGATGCCGAGCGTCTGCCAGAGCGAGATACGCGCGACGCCGATGACGCCAAGGATTGCGCCGAGCGTCAGGCCCGAGGGAATCTCCCGCAGCGCGACCCGCCACCAGTCGCGCAGCCTGATTTCGCCCAGCGCCAGGGAGCGGATCAGCAGCGACGTCGCCTGCGAACCGGAATTGCCGCCGGAGCTCATGATCAGCGGGATGAACAGCGTCAGCACCACCGCCTTCTCGAGCTCGTCCGAGAAATGCTGCATGGCGCTGGCGGTGAGCATCTCGCCGAGGAAGAGCGCGCACAGCCAGCCGGCGCGCTTCCGGATCATGTCGAGGAAGCCGATCTGGAGATAGGGCGCGCCGAGCGCTTCGGCGCCGCCAAATTTCTGAACGTCCTCGGCGCTCTCCGCGAGGATCGCGTCGATCACGTCGTCCACCGTGACGATGCCGAGCACACGACGATGCTGGTCGATCACGGGGACGGCCAGCAAGTCATGGCGGGAGATGAGCCGGGCGACTTCCTCGCGATCCATTTCAGGCGTGACCGTCACCGGCTCGCGGGCCGCCGCCAGCGACTGGACCAACTGGTCTGGTTCGCCAGTGATCAGCGTGCGGAGCGAAACCGCGCGCAGCAGCGCCTGGGTCCGGGGATCGAGGACGTAGATCGCATAGACCGTCTCCCGCGTGCGCTCGACCTCGCGAATATGGCGGAGCGTCTCGGCCACGGTCGCCGTCGCGGACGCCGAGACGAACTCGGTCGTCATGATGCTGCCGGCGCTGTGCGGGGGATAGGCAAGAAGGGCGCGAAGCGTCCGCGCCGGCTCGGGCTCCAGCGTCGAGAGCAGAATCGTCTGCTGGTCACGATTGAGGCCGCGCAGCACCTGCGTCGCCCGGTCGGCCGACATGCCGCGAAGAATCGTCGTCGCGAGATCGCGCGAAACGGCAAGAATCAACGCGTCGGCCGAAGTCAGCTCCGGCCGATCAAATGCCTGCACGGCGAGATCAATCGGGAGTTCCGCCACGATCGCCGCGGCCTCCTCGGTCGAATGGTCGTTCAGGCTCTCGACGAGGTCGGCGACATATTGATGACGGGACACGACCGACCGCGCCTCGCGCGCGGCCTCATCCCGAACTTCGAGAAGGACTTCCTGCATGACTCACCTCGGGACTTTCCGCCGTCGCGGACCGGGTGAGTCGAACCCCTGGAATGAACCCCGGGATCAGACCCGCGCGGCCAGAGACGGCGCAGACAATCGACTGGGACTGTCGCTGGGCATGGGGTTTGGGTTCCTGTGAGCGTCCGGACGAACATTGTTCGCGGCGGAACGATCGCGCCTTGAACCTCCCCGTTTGCGAAGTCAACCGCGACCGGCCGCCGCAGCCGGCTGGCGGCGGATGAGGCGCTCGCGACGTTTCACGGTTGCGTCAGGGAAGGCGGCTTGCCTTGCCGCGCCTCTCTCCGCCAGATTACACCCCGACGCGACGCAGGCTCCCGAAAGCCGCATCCCAAGGCTTGAGATGTCAAATATTCATCAGCTCCTGCTCGTCGACGATGACGAGGAATTGCGCGCGATGCTGGCCGAACAGCTCGCACTCCATGAGGAGTTCGAGGTGCATCAGGCCGATGCGGCGGCGAAAGCGATCAATTTTGTCAAAGGCGATCGCGTCGATTGCGTCGTGATGGATGTCGGCCTGCCCGACATGGACGGGCGCGAAGCCGTCAAGATCATGCGCAAGAACGGCTTCCGCAGCCCGGTGATCATGCTCACCGGCCATGGCAGCGACGCCGACACCATCCTTGGGCTTGAAGCCGGCGCGAATGACTATGTGGTGAAGCCATTCAAGTTCGCGGTGCTGCTGGCGCGCATCCGCGCCCAGCTTCGCCAGCATGAAGGCAGCGAGGATGCGGTGTTCAGCGTCGGCCCCTACAGTTTCCGGCCGGGCTCCAAGATGCTCGTCTCCGACAAGGGCTCGAAGCTCAAGCTGACAGAGAAGGAGACGGCGATCCTGCGCTATCTCTATCGGGCCGGTCAGAAGGTCGTGCCGCGCGATACGCTCCTGCAGGAAGTGTGGGGCTACAACGCCCAGGTCACCACACACACGCTCGAGACTCATATCTACCGCTTGCGGCAGAAGATCGAACGCGACCCGTCGGAAGCGTCGATCCTCGTGACCGAGCAGGGCGGCTACAAGCTGGTGCCATGATCAACCCGGCTGCTTCCAGAACTCCCGCGCGATGAGTCTCGAAACGGACATGGCCGCGCTGGCGCAGGTGCGGCCCTTCTCGCTGCTGGATCGCGAGGCGCTGCGCCTCATCGCCTTCTCGGCCGAGCGCCGGAAGCTGCGCGCCGGCGACATCCTGTTTCGCAAGACGGCAGCAAGCTATGGCGGCGGCGTGGTGGTGTCGGGCGCAATCGCGCTCGATCCGCCGGAGGATGGTTCGCCGCCACGTCATGTCGCGCGCCGCGGCTCGCTCATCGGCGGCGTAGCGCTGCTCGCGCCGACCGACCACGCGGCGCAGTCGGTCGCGCAGGAAGACAGCGAAGTGCTTGTCGTCCCCCGACAGTTGTTCAAGCGCGTGCTCGACGAATTTCCGCAGCACGCGGTCGCGATTCACGCCAGCCTCGCCGAGGATCTGAAAAAGCTGACGCGCGAGACCGAGGCGATCAAACGCCGGCTCGACGCCTTGGGCTGAACGCCGCAGCGGCGCAAGGTCGCGTAGCGCCGCGCGCCGCCACACGCCAGAGAGATATATCTTCTCTTCTTCGCGTAAGGAATCCGTGATGGCGACTGCGTGTTCGGCCGGCCTCGACACGGGCTTTGCGGCGCTCGATGTCGGCAAAATGATCGTGCTCGGCGTCGTGCAAGGCGTCACCGAGCTGCTGCCGATCTCATCGACGGCGCATATGCGCGTGGTTCCGGCGCTGCTCGGCTGGCCCGATCCGGGCTCCGCCTTCTCCGCTTTGATGCAGCTTGCCGCGCTTGGCGCGATCCTTTCCTATTTCCGGCGCGATGTCGCCGAACTGATCTCTGCAGCAGCGAGTGTCGTCGTCAGGCGCGATCTCAAATCGCCGGGTTCGCGCGCGGTGATCGGCATCGTGCTCGCGACCGCGCCGATCGTCGTCGCCGGCGTCGCGTTGGCGCCCGTTCTCAACGCCTGCGGATCACCCTTGCGCTCTCTCTGGGTCATTGGCGCGAGCTGTCTCGTGATGGCGGCGCTGCTCGCTTTCGCGGAAATCAGGGCGCGGCATGTGCGAAATGCTGATGAGGCGACCTTGCGCGACTATGCGCTGGTCGGACTGGCGCAAGTCGGCGCGCTCATTCCAGGCGTGTCGCGATCCGGCTCAACTTTGACCGCGGCGTTGGGGCTTGGCTTCAAGCGCGCCGAAGCCGCGCGTCTCTCATTTCTGATCGGTTTGCCGGCGATTGCGCTGGCGGGAGGCAAGGAAGCGTTCGAGCTTCTGCGCGCCGGCCTTGATGCGCATGCCTGGATGCTGCTTTTCGTCGGGCTGATCTCAGGCGCGTTGGCGTCGTTCGTCGCGATCTGGGGTTTGATGCGTTATCTCGAGCACCTGCCGAGTTGGCCCTTTGTCGTCTATCGCGGCGCGCTCGGCGTATTCCTGGTTGGCGCTGTGCTGTTCCATTGGCTGTGATGGAAGAACGAGACGCGGCAAGAATTTAGCCGACAGCAGCGGCGGCCGCGCGCCCGGCGACGCGTCCGGAGAAGATGCAGCCGCCAAGAAACGTGCCTTCGAGCGAGCGATAGCCGTGCACGCCGCCGCCGCCAAAGCCCGCCGCTTCGCCCGCGGCATAGAGGCCGGCGATCGGCGCGCCGTCTGATCCAAGCGCGCGCGCTTCGAGATCGGTTTCGATTCCGCCGAGCGATTTGCGCGTGAGAATATTGAGCCTGACGGCAATCAGCGGCCCATGCGCGGGATCGAGAATGCGATGCGGCCGCGCTGTGCGAATCAATTTGTCGCCGAGATAGTTGCGCGCGCCGCGGAGCGCGATCACCTGCGCGTCCTTCGAGAAGGGATTCTCGATCTCGCGATCTCGCGCCTCGATTTCGCTCTTGATTTTCTTGTCGTCGAGCAGCGTTTCGCCAACGAGCGCATTCATACGCCGCACAAGTGCTGACAAGTCTTTCTCGACGATGAAATCTTCGCCCTTGTCCATGAAGGCCTGCACAGGCGCGGGCACGCCAGCGGTGGCGCGCTTCAGCACCATGCGCCAGCTTTTCCCGGTGAGGTCTGGGTTCTGCTCCGAACCCGAAAGCGCGAATTCCTTGGCGATGATGCTTCTGTTGAGAATGAACCAGGAATGATCGAATCCGGTCGTGCGGAGATGCGCGAGCGTCGCCAACGTGTCGAAGCCGGGGAAAAGCGGCGCCGGCAAACGCATTCCGCGCGCATCGAACCAGAGCGAAGACGGTCCGGGCAGAATGCGGATGGCGTGGTGGGGCCAGATCGGCGACCAGTTCGTTACGCCCTCGACATAATGCCACATTCGGTCGCCGTTGATGAGACGCGCGCCGCCTTGTTCGGCCGCGCCAAGCATCAGTCCGTCAACATGCTCGGGCACGCCCGAGATCATGTGCTCCGGCGGCGAACCCAATCGCGATGGCCATTGCGCGCGGACGAGGTCGTGATTTCCGCCGATGCCGCCGGACGCGACGATGATCGCCTGCGCTTTCAGAGCGAACGAGCCGATGAGGTTGCGCGAACTCGCCGCGCCGCGTGGCGTTTGAGTCGGCTCAAAAATATCTCCTTCGACGCCGTCGATCGGGCCGCCGCGTTTGCTGAGCGCAGTCACGCGATGCCGGAACCGAAACGATAGCGTTCCGCGCCGTTCCGCCTCGCGCGCGCGCCGCACGAAGGGCTCGATCACGCCCGGGCCGGTGCCCCATGTCACATGAAAACGCGGAACCGAGTTGCCATGTCCCGTCGCGCTTCCGCCGCCACGCTCGGCCCAGCCGACGACGGGAAACCAGCGCACGCCCTGCGCATGAAGCCAGCTTCGTTTTTCGCCGGCGGCGAAATCGACATAGGCTTCCGCCCATTGGCGCGGCCAGTGATCTTCCGCGCGATCGAATCCGGCCGACCCCATCCAGTCCTGGAGAGCGAGTTCACGCGAGTCGCGGATGCGCATGCGGCGCTGCTCGGGGGAATCGACGAAGAACAACCCGCCGAAGGACCAGAAGGCCTGACCGCCAAGCGATTGCTCGCCTTCCTGATCGAGAACGATGACGCGTTTGCCGGCGTCCGCGATTTCGGTCGCGGCGACGAGACCGGCGAGGCCCGCGCCGATGACAATGACATCGGCGTCGAGCGCCATGGCTTCCTCCGCCTCGCGTCTCATGCGCAATGGCGGGAAGTATGGCCCAGCACGCGAAGCGAGTCATGACCACGCACCTAGACCGGTCGGTCCACTCACAGGTCGAGCGTCGCAACGACGGGCACATGATCGGAGGGTCGCTCCCAGCCGCGCGTCGGGCTGACGATCTCGCCGCCAGCCAAAGAGCCGCCGAGCGCCGGCGACAGCCAGACATGGTCAAGGCGGCGGCCGCGATTGGAGAGCTGCCAATCGGCGGCGCGGTAGCTCCACCAGGAATAGAGCTTTTCCGGCTCGGGCCGAAGCTTGCGCATGACGTCGACCCATTGGCCGGCGGCGAGAGCGTCCTTCAGCTTGTCGGTCTCGATGGGCGTGTGGCTGACGATGTCGAGAAGCTGCTTGTGGCTCCAGACGTCATGCTCGTGCGGCGCGACGTTGAGGTCGCCGACCGCAATCGAACGCTCCTTCGCTTTGCGGCCGTCTGACCATTGCGTCAGCTCGTCCAGAAATTTGAGCTTGTGCGCGAATTTCGGATTGGCGTCGGGATCGGGAACGTCGCCGCCGGCCGGAATGTAGAAATTGTGGATCAGGATGTCTTTCGCCGGCCCCGCTTCTTTCGCCAGCTTCACGCTGATGTGCCGGCGATCCTCAAGGCCGCAGAAGTTCTGCCGGGTGACGTCGGCGAAGGGCAGCTTCGAAAGGATGGCGACGCCGTTGTAGCTCTTCTGGCCATGGATCGCGATATGCTCATAGCCGAGCTTCAGCGTCTCTTTCCGCGGGAAAAGATCGTCGATGCACTTGGTTTCCTGCAGGCACAGGATGTCAGGCGCCTTTTCGCGACAGAAGCGCGCCACCTGTTCGAAGCGCAGGCGCACGGAATTGATGTTCCAGGTGGCGATGGTCAGACGCATGGAGTGGAATCGGAGCTTTCCGCGGACGGCGGCAGGCGATGGCTTTCGATGAGGCTGACCGGCGGAAAGGTCAAGCAATCCGCGCGATCGAACACGGCGTCTATATCTCCATCAAACCTCGCGGCGAAGGCGAGCGCGTCCGCGCGCCGGTCAGCGGGGATTCGGGTCGCGAGAGTGCAATGGGGAATCCAGCCGTCCGGACGGTAATGCGGATGGCAGAAAGTCGGGTCGATGATAGCGTGGACGGCGCGATGAATCCGCGACAGGACGGGCGAAGGGTTCGGCGCCAGCCAGAGGATGAGCGGATCGGCGTCGAAGCTCGCGATGCGTGTGAAACGCAGCCTGATCGCCTGCTCGCCGGCGACGGCTCGGGCCAAAGCGGCGCGCGCCGCTTCCTCGGAGACGTCGGTCGTTTCCCAGATCGCCAGAGTCAGATGCGGGGGATAGCCGACCGCCCGCAGGGAGGGTGTGCTCTCATAGGCCGCGGCGGCGTCCCAAAGCTTTTCGATAGACGCGGCTGACGGATTGCCAGCCGCGAGGCAAAGAGCCAACGCCACGCGCTACCGCAGCACGCGCTCGTAATTGATTACGAACTTGCCGGGGTCGGTGCGCGCGTTGGGCTCGATGTTCGACAGGGCGACGAAGGTGTCGTTGCCTTGGGGGTCGCGGATGCGCCAGTTCTTGAGGGTGAAGGTCCTGGCGTCGAAGGTCAGCGTGATGCGCGAGACGCCACCCAGCGTGTTCTTGTCTTCGAGCGTCACCGTCGCGTTGGCGCCTTCCGCCGTGGTGCGCAGCACGGTCGTGTCGCGGGTCAGATCAAGCCGGTCCTTCAGCAGGAATTTCAGCGGCGTCTGGCCGATGGCGTAGAGGTCCTGGGTCGCCGCCTTGCGGTCGCGCACGATGACCGAGGTGCCGTCCGACACCACCTCGATCACGGCGGGCGGGTCATATTCGAAGCGCAGTTTGCCCGGCTTCTGGACATAGAGCCGACCGCGATACTGTTTGCCGTCGCCGCCGACCTGGGTGAAGTCGCCGCTCAGACTGGTGAGTGAGTTGAGATAGGTGTTGGCGCGTTCAATCACCGCGCCCTGATCAAGCGGCCCCTCCGCCTTCGCCGGCTGGACCGGCGCGGCGGGCGTCGGAATCGGCGCTGTCGCCGCGGATGAGGAGGAGCCCGGCCGCGCCGGCGGCAGGGGCGGGTTCTGCGCAACCGCGAGAGAGGCGGAAAAGATGAGACCGCCGGCGAGCGCGCAGCGGGTCAAGGCGAGAGGCAGAGGCATTCGCGACCAATCAGCAAATCAATAGCTGGTTCCGCTATCGATATGGCGATTTGAGGACTTTTGCAGCCATTCATCACGCGCGCTTGCGAAAACCGTCAGGAGCGAAACGTCGTTGACTCGAAATCTATCTTAGTAGAATTTCTGTCCATCATTGTGAATGCCTGCGCGGCGAAAGCTCATGAATCCGATCCATATCGCTGCGGCGCTGCTGAGCGCAGTGCTTCATGCCGGCTGGAACGCCGCGGTGAAGGCGAGTCCCGACCCGAAAGCGGCGATGACGGCGCAGATGGCCATGGCTGCGGCGATGGCGCTGCCGGGATTGTTCTTCACTGGCCTGCCGGCGCCGGCGTCCTGGCCGTGGCTTGCCGCCTCGACCATCCTCAACCTCGCAACCGTCACCGCCCTTCTTCGCGCCTATGAGCTGTCGGGCTTCGGCGTCGCCTATCCCGTCGTGCGGGCGCTGTCGGTGCTGCTCGTGGTTCCCCTGTCCGCGAATTTAGCCAGCGAGACGATCAGCCCGTGGGGGCTTGCCGGCATGGCGCTCGTGATTTCGTCGCTGCTGCTGCTCGCTGTCGGCGACGCCCGTCACAACGGCCTGCCGCGCGCCGCCTTCATCTGGATCGCAATCGCCGGCGTCGCCACCGCAGCCTATGTCATGTGCGACGCGCAGGGGGTGCGGCGCGCCGGCTCGCCTCTCGCTTACGGATTCGCTGTTTCGATCACCAACGCGATCGTCATGTCCTGGCGCCAGAATGCGCTCGCGACGCCATGGCGCGACATTTCGCGACAGGCCGTGCGCGCCATCCCCATCGCGATCGCCTCGGTCGCGTCCTATCTCCTCATCCTGTGGGTGTGGAGCGTCGCGCCGATCGCGCCATCGGCCGCGCTGCGCGACACCAGCGCGGTATTTGCGCTCGTGATCGCGATCCTTTGGCTGAAGGAGCCCTTCACGCGCGTGCGCCTTGTTGCGATACTGCTCTCGGCGGCTGCGGTGCCTCTGTTGCGATTTTCGTAAAAGACGGCGAACGCCTGTCACAGAATCTCCCCAAGCGCTCCGTTAGAAATGAGGGCGCGACGGCAACGTGAGTCCGAGAGGCTCGATTTCATGTCGATCAATCTGCGAATCGCGACGGTGGACGATCTCGATGCGCTCGCCCGGCTCAACGAACCGGTGCAGCAGCTTCACGCGCGGCTCTATCCCGCCGACTTCAAGGCGTCGCCGGAAAGAGCGGAGGTGAAAACCTTCTTCGCCGCGCGTCTGGCGGATCCGAAAAGCACGATCGCTCTCGCTGAAGTCGACAGGCGGCCAGCGGGCTATATCTGGTTCGACTCGGTGATGCGGCTCGAGAGCGCGTTCAAGCCCGAGCGTCGCTGCTTCTATATCCATCAGATCTCCGTGGACCCGGAATTTCGCCGGCGCGGCGTCGGCGCGGCGCTGATGCGCTGCGTCGTCGACGAAGCCACATCGCTCGGAATCCCCGACATCGAGCTCGACACCTGGGCCGCGAATCAGGAGGCGCATCGATTTTTCGAGGCGCAGGGATTCGCGACGCTGAAGCTGGTCTACAAGCGCCGCGCCGAATCCCGGTGATCGCGCTAGAGCATGGCGCGAAAAAGTGGGAACCGGTTTTTCGCTCAAGCCATGCTCTAAACTTTTGGAATCGATCACGTTCCCGCATTTTGATTGATTCAATCAAAATACGGCGTGATCTAGGGCGGAGGGGCCTGATGTTTTCCTGGGCCACGGCCGCGCCGGCGGTCTCCGCCGCATTCTTTGCGTCGCTCGTCGAAGTCGTCGAGGCCTTCACGATCGTGCTCGCAGTCGGCACGGTGCAGGGATGGCGGCCTGCGCTGCAGGGGACTGCGGCCGGCCTCGCGCTTCTCGCCATCATCGTGATCGCGCTCGGGCCGATGCTCGACGATATCCCGCTGCAGGCGCTGCAGCTCGTGATCGGCGTGCTGCTGCTCCTGTTTGGACTGCGCTGGCTGCGCAAGGCGATCCTGCGCGCGGCGGGAATCGTCCCGCTGCATGACGAAATGAAGGCCTTTGCGAAAGAAGCTTCGCAGCTTCAGGATGCGATCACGCGCGCCGACGCGCATCTCGACTGGCTGGCGGGACTGGCGGCCTTCAAGGC
Source organism: Terrirubrum flagellatum (assembly GCF_022059845.1). Classification (GTDB taxonomy): domain Bacteria; phylum Pseudomonadota; class Alphaproteobacteria; order Rhizobiales; family Beijerinckiaceae; genus Terrirubrum; species Terrirubrum flagellatum. Next base: position 4,713,360 of record NZ_CP091851.1, read on the forward strand.
GGTGGTTCTCGAAGGTCTTGAAGTTGTGTTCATCGTGATCGCGGTCGGCGCCGGGCGCGATCTGCTCTGGCCGGCCAGTCTTGGCGCGCTCGCGGCTTGCGCTCTCGTGCTTGCCATCGGCCTCATCGTTCACCGGCCGCTGGCGCGCGTGCCCGAGAATCTCCTGAAATTCGGCGTCGGCGTGATGCTCTCGGCGTTCGGCCTGTTCTGGACCGGCGAGGGACTGGGCGTCGACTGGCCGGGAGCGGACCTCTCTATTCTGGGCTTCGCTGTCCTTTTCCTGCTCGTCGGGCTGGCGGGCGTTGAAATGGCGCGTCGCCCGCGCGCGGAGACCGCACGATGAACGTGCTTTCGCTTCTCGTCCGCGAACTTGTCGGCCTGTTCATCGACGACGAATTTCTCGCGATCGCGGTGCTCGCTGTGGTTCTCCTGACCGCCGGACTCGCCTTCTGGACCGATTGGCCCAAATTGCTGGATGGAGCGGCGCTCATTCTTGGCTGCGTCGCCGTGCTCATGTCGAGCGTCTATCAGGCGAGTCGGAAGGACAGGGCGTAGCAATCCTTTGTCGGCTGACATCGGCCGAGCCATCATCGCCGTTCAAGCGTTCCGCCACAAACAATCATTGGTCGCGCGAGCGGCGCTGACAGACCATACGCGTTAGCGCAAATTCTGGAGGCGCCCATGCCCGCCTACGCCTTCGAGACCGTCGACGTCTTCACCGATCGCCGCTTCGGCGGCAATCCGCTCGCCGTCTTCACCGATGCGCGGGGACTGTCCGACACAGACATGCAGTCGCTCGCCGCCGAGATGAATCTGAGCGAGACGACGTTTGTTTTGCCGCCTGAGAATCCGGCGCACGCGGCGCGCGTCCGCATTTTCAATCGCACCGCCGAGATGCCATTCGCCGGCCATCCCAATGTCGGCACGGCTTTCGTTCTCGCGCGCCAGGGGTGCGGCGCAAACGACACGCTGCTGTTCGAGGAGATGGCGGGTCTTGTCGAGGTGAAGGTCATGCGCGATTCCGCCGGCGAGGTCGCAGGCGCCGTGATCGCCGCGCCGCAGGCGCTGTCGCTCGGGATCGAACTGCCTGTCGATGGAGTCGCCGCCTGCGCAAGTTTGACCGCCTCCGACATCAAGGCCTCGGCGCATCGCCCGGTTCAGGCGTCGGTCGGCGTGCGCTTCGTGCTGACAGAAGTGAAGGCCGACGCGCTGGCCGGCGCGGGGCCCGACGTCGCCGCGTTTCGCAAGCTTGAGGCGGCGCATGCCGAACTCGAGGGGCGGCTGTCGCTCTTTCTCTATGCGCGCGACGGGAATCGCATTCGCGCCCGCATGTTCGCGCCGCTCGCCGGCACTTTCGAAGATCCCGCCACGGGTAGCGCCAGCGCGACGACGGCGGCGCTGCTTCTGTCGCTCGATGGCGGCGACAAGGCGGAATTCACGCTGACGCAGGGCGTCGAGATGGGGCGGCCGAGCCTGTTGCACCTCGCTGCGCATCGCGCTGCTGATGGATTCCGGGCGACGGTTGGTGGCGGCTGCGTGCCGGTGTTTCGGGGAGAGGCGACGGTTTAGAGCATGATGATTTTGGATCGAATCATGCCACCGTCATCCCGGGACGCGCGCAGCGCGGGCCCGGGACCCATCGCGCCGCTGCACAATTGCTTGGGTTCCGGGCTCGCGCCTTCGGCGCGCCCCGGAATGACGGTGGAAATGTTCAAAGCTGATCACAGCACGCTTTAGCCGCGTCGCTCAGTCGTCATCCGTCATCGCGTGCTGCGGAGACTCCATCAGAATCTCGCGCTTGCCCGCGTGGTTGGCCGGGCCGACGATGCCCTCCTTCTCCATGCGCTCCATGAGCGAGGCGGCTCTGTTGTAGCCGATCTGCAGACGGCGCTGGATGTAGGAAGTCGAGGCCTTCTTGTCGCGCAGAATGATGGCGATGGCCTGATCGTAGAGATCGCCGGAGCCTGAACCGAACTCGCCCTGATCGAAGACGGGCGAATCTCCGCCTTCCTCACTCGGGTCTTCGGCCGTGACCTCTTCGAGATATTGCGGCTTCGCCTGGCGCTTCAAATGCGCGACGACCTTCTCGACCTCGTCGTCGGCGACGAAGGGGCCGTGCACGCGCTGGATGCGCCCGCCGCCGGCCATATAGAGCATGTCGCCCTGGCCGAGGAGCTGTTCCGCGCCCTGCTCGCCAAGAATGGTGCGCGAGTCGATCTTCGACGTGACCTGGAAGGAGATGCGCGTCGGGAAATTCGCCTTGATCGTGCCGGTGATGACGTCGACCGAGGGACGCTGCGTCGCGAGGATGACATGGATGCCGGCGGCGCGCGCCATCTGCGCGAGACGCTGCACAGCCCCTTCGATCTCCTTGCCGGCGACCATCATCAGGTCGGCCATCTCGTCGACGATGACGACGATGTAGGGCAGCTTGCCCAATTCCATCGTCTCCTGCTCGAAGATCGGCTCGCCGGTTTCGCGATCAAATCCCGTTTGAATGGTGCGCGAAATCTGCTCGCCCTTCGCCAGCGCCTCGCCGACGCGCGTGTTGAAGCCGTCAATGTTGCGCACGCCGAGCTTCGCCATCTTCTTGTAGCGATCCTCCATCTCGCGCACGGCCCATTTGAGCGCGACGACGGCTTTTTTGGGATCGGTGACGACGGGCGTGAGCAGATGCGGGATGCCGTCATAGACGGAGAGTTCGAGCATCTTCGGATCGACCATGATCAGCCGGCACTCGTCCGGCGTCAGCCGATAGACGAGCGACAGAATCATGGTGTTGATCGCAACCGATTTGCCCGAGCCGGTGGTGCCGGCGACAAGCAGATGGGGCATGCGCGCGAGTTCGGCGATGACAGGCTCGCCGCCGATCGTCTTGCCGAGGCAGAGCGCAAGCTTCTGCTTCGAGGTCTCGTAATCCTGCGACGCCAGCAATTCGCGCAGGAACACCGTTTCGCGCCGATGGTTCGGCAGTTCGATGCCGATGGCGTTCTTGCCCTGGATGACGGCGACGCGAGCGGACAACGCGCTCATCGAGCGGGCGATGTCGTCGGCCAGCGAAATCACGCGCGATGATTTGGTGCCGGGCGCCGGTTCGAGTTCGTAAAGCGTGACGACGGGACCGGGGCGCACCGCCGTGATCTCGCCCTTGACGCCGAAATCCTCGAGCACGCCTTCGAGCAGACGCGCATTCTGTTCGAGCGCATCCTGCGACATCAAAGGCGCCGTCGATTTCCTGGGCTCGGCGAGGAAGGTGAGGCGCGGCAGTTCGTAGCCGCTCTCCTTGTCGAGCAGCGAAGGCTGGCGCTCCTTCTCGATGCGCTTGCCCGACTTGGTCGCAACGGGCGGCGGCGCGACGCGCGACTGCGGCGCCTGCCTGACATAGTCGGCCTCGATGGTGCGCGGCTCGATCGTCGGCGGCTCGTCCAATTCTTCCTCCGGCGCATCGAACACAGGCTCCCGCCGCATGCCCGCGCGTGGTTCGACCCGTTCTTCGCTCTCGCGGGCGGCGACGCGCGCCGCCATTTTGGCGCGGCCATAGGCGACGCCGCCTTTCAACGCGCGCGCGATCGCGGCTCTTGCCGACAGCAGCCAGTGAACCAGCGCGCCAAGCCAGATGATGGCGAGGCCGGGCTCGGAATCGCGGTCGCTGGAATCATCATCGAGCTGGCGCAACCGACGCTCGGATGGCTCGGACTCTTCCTCTTCGCCGGAATCGCCGAAACTTACGGAGCCGGTCAGGAACAGGATGGCCATCGCGGCGAACAGGATCGGCGCGAAGGCGGCGAGCGGCGAGGAGACGGTCGAAATGGCGTTGCGGGCCGCGCCGATCAGCACGTCGCCAACCGCGCCGCCGAGACCGCCGGGCAGCGGCCAGCGATCGGCGCGCGGCAGCGCGCTCAGCATGGCGGACGCCGAGAGGAAACCGGCGATCCAGGAAACGATGCGCCAGACGCGTCCGGGGAAAGGCCGCGCGGCCAGCAGCCGCACGCCCCAGACGGTCGGCGTCAGGAGAAAGGCGATGATGGCGAGGCCGAGAAGCTGAATCGCGAGATCGGCAACGACGGCGCCGGGCGCGCCAAGGAGATTATGCGTTGTCCCCTTGGTGGCGTGGTTGAGGCTCGGGTCCTGCACGCTCCAGGTCGCCAGCGCGACCGCGCAGGCGGCGGCGCCCGCAACGAGGGCGAGACCAACGGTCTCGGCCGCCCGCCGCGAGGCGAATTCCTTGACCGGATCGGGGATCCAGTCGGTCAGGCGCGCGCGGTTGCGCGTGGTTCGCATGAGCGATCCTCGGAACGTCCCTCGCGACGAACGCTTGGCGTCCGGCGGGGCGAAAATCTGGATTCTGAAACTAGCGACGAGGCGGTTAAGGCGCGCTTAACCCTGCGGGTCGGGCGGCGTCTCAGACGCGGTTGAAGGTCAGCCCCCGGCTCCGGTTCGTCACGAGCCGAACCTTGTCGCCTTCAAAGGCCAGACAGAAGCGCTTCGGCCAGGGCCCGTCCGACGTCTCGGCGATGAAGCGGCCTTTGCCGAGCGGCGTCAGCGGCGCGGACTGCCGCGTCGGGCCGATTCCCATGACGAAACGATCATCCTCTATGGCGAAAGAGGCGCGGAAACTCTTGTTAGACCAATCGGTCTGGTTTGGTGGCCGTTCATCGCTGCGCACAGGGATGAATTGGCGCGCGACGTGGCTGATTTCGCCCGAGATCGCCTCGCCCTCCTGTCTCAGCCGCACCGGGAAGTGGGCGGAGAGGGAGACGAAGGACCCGTCGCCCGCGGGATAGAGAGTCTCGCCGCTGCCGAGGAAGGAGGCGACGCCATCCTTCACCTCAAGCCAGGAAGGCCCGGTTTCGGCGGCGTAGAGCCCTTCGGCCAGATCGCAGCCGGGCGCGGGCGGCTTCTCGCCATGGAGCGCCGCCATCACGCGCAACGCCATGCCGAAAGGAAGGGTGTCCTCGCGGTTCGAGACGAGCGCCACGCCCGCCTGCGCGGCGGAATCGATCAGAAAATAAGCCTTGTAGCCGGCGTGCGAGCCGCCATGGCCGAAGAGTTCGCGCCCGCCGATGACAGTTCTGGCGAGGCCGAGCCCATAGGCGGTAGGGCGGCCATCCCCAAGAAACCGCGTGGCGGAGAGCTGCGGAAGCAGGCCCCGAGCGGGATCGCGATCGGCCATCAGCGCCTGAAGCCAAGCGCCGAGATCGCGCACGCTGCCGATCAGGCAGCCTGAGGCCGAGAGATGCAGGCCCGAAGTTGTCAGCCGCCACCCCTCCGGCGATTTCCAGTAGCCGGGCGCCAAACCCTTCACGGGCTCGGCCCAAGTCTCGGGCGCGACAAAGTGTAGACCGATCGGTCTATTAAGCGTTTCGTCGAGCCAGGTCTGGAACCGGGCGCCCTTCGCCTCCATCGCCGCGTCGAGCAGGCGATAGCCGGTGTTGGAGTAGGAGATTTCCGATCCCGCGGGGAAATTCAGCGCGTCGAGATCGCCGACGAAATCGAGGATCGCCGCTTTCTCGCTCACCGTCGCGAGGCCGACGCCGAGCAGTGAAAGGCATTCGCGGACGTCTGGCAGGCCGCCAGTCATATCGAGCGCCCGTCCGGCGGTGACGCCCGCCAGCGGTTCGCGCAGGTTGGGGAGATGGCGGCCAAGCGGATCATCGAGCCCGATGCGGTCGCCTTGGCGCAACATCATCGAGGCGAAGACATGCTTGGTGATCGAGGCGTAGCGGGAGACTGTGTCGGCCGAAAACTTCGCCCCACTCGCGAGATCGGCGAGGCCGCCGCAAGTCTCCGAACGGATGCGCGTCGCGTCGAACAGGGCGATCGCGCCGCCGGGCTCATCGTCGCGCCAGCCTTCGGCGATGCGCGCCGCTTCTTCCGCCGCGGCGCTCCAGCGCAGGTCCTGTCCGCTCATCAGCGCCTCCGTCATGTCGTCTTAGCGTTGGATCGCGGAGCCGTCCCTTGCACGGCGATCATGGCGGCTCTTCGCCGGTCGGCGGATCGCCGTTCTTGACCGTGACGCTCGCGCAGCCGATTTTGCTCGCGCGCCTTTCATCCCGAACGGCGCATGTTCTCAGGGCGGGGTGAAAGTCCCCACCGGCGGTAAGCGCGAGCGATCGCGCAAGCCCGCGAGCGCTCTTCGGTTCGCCCATTCCGGGCGCCGCCGAAGAGGTCAGCAGATTCGGTGTGATTCCGAAGCCGACGGTCACAGTCCGGATGAAAGAGAACAGAACGCGTCGCAAGCCGGCCTGCGAGGGCCGGCCGCTGCGCGTTCGAACGCCCTGATTCTGGTGAGGAAGCCATGAATCAGATCTTGAATCAGACTGCTCTCGAAAATTCGCATTCCGTTCCCGACGTTCGTCCGCCGACGCGAGGCTCCGGCGATCGCGTCGCTTTCATCCAGGCTTGCTGGCACAAGGAGATCGTCGATCAATGCCGCATCGCCTTCATGGAAGAGGCGGAACGGCTTGGCCTTCAGCCTGCGTCGATCGACGTCTTCGAAACGCCGGGCTCGTTTGAAATCCCGCTGCAGGCGAAGACGCTCGCCGGGAGCGGGCGCTACGCCGCGATCGTCGCAGCGGGGCTCATCGTCGATGGCGGCGTCTATCGTCATGAATTCGTCGCCGACGCCGTGATCAGCGCACTGATGCGGCTGCAGATGGAGGTGTGCGTGCCTGTGATCTCCGCCGTGCTGACGCCGCAACGTTTCCATGATCATGAAGATCATCGCCGGTTTTTTCGCGATCATTTCCTGATCAAGGGTCGCGAGGCGGCGCAGGCCTGCATGCGCACCATCGATAATATCGCGGCCGCGCGAAAGGCGGCGTGACGATCACATCTTGGATCGGGATCGCCGCGCGGACTTCGCGCGGCGATCAATCGCCTGTACGAGACCTCATACTCATCGCCAGAGGTCGTTCCGATGACGCAGCCCCGCCGTTTTGGAGCCTACGAAATTCTCCCGCTTTTCGACGGCGTCTTCGAGCATTCCTCGGACGCGCTGATTCACGCCGATGGCGCCGAGGCGCGCGAGCGCACGATCGCGGCATGGGGCGATCCGAATTTTCGCTTCGACGTGAACTGCTTTCTGCTGCGTGGGCCGGATGGGCTGACCCTGATCGATTCCGGTTGCGGCTCCGCCTGGGGCGCAGCCTTTGGCCATGCGCGCGCAGCGCTGCGGGATGCGGGCGTCGCGCCTGACGACATCAAGCGCGTCCTGCTCACGCATATTCATGGCGATCACGCGCTGGGATTGTTCGAACGGGATGAGCCGTACTTCCCGCGCGCGGAGATCTGGGTGGCGCAGGACGATCTCGATTTCTACACCAGCGCCGAGGCGCGCGAGAAAACGCCGGAAGCGCGGCGCACTGCTTTCAAGCTGACGGAGCAGCTTCTGAAGATCTATGGCGACCGCGTTCGCGGCATTCCCATGGGCGCGATTCTGCCCGGCGTCGAAGCCATGTCGCTGCCCGGACATACGCCGGCGCATACTGGTTATCTCATCGGCGAAGGCGGCGACCGGCTGCTCATCTGGGGCGACGCGCTCCATTTTGGCGATTTCCAGGCGGCTGATCCCAAGCGCGGCCTGAGCTTCGACATTGATCCCACGACGGCGGTGCGCACGCGCTTTTCGATGCTCGATCGCGCCGCCCGCGAGAACTGGGTCATCACCGGCAGCCATCTCAAGGGCTCCGGTCGCATCGAGCGCGCCGGCGAGGGCTTTCACATCGCCGCAGCTTGATCGCAGGCGCATTCCCGTTATCCTGGGCGCATGATCGCCGCGCGCGCCATCGTGATGCTTAATTCGACGCACCCTTGCGGGGGCGCCGGGTTGGCTTTGCGCTAGTCGCAAGCGATCACCCTGCGAACCCTGCCGAGGCGAGCAGGGTCCGCAAGACTCCAGGCTCTCCTCGCATTGAGATGGAGAGCGAATATGAGTCCGGAGGCTGCGCCGCCTGACAGCGCGTTAAAATCAGAACTCTCAAGCCTGACGATCCGCGCGACGCGCGTGGACGATTACGAGGCGATCGCGACGCTGGTGAACCTGCCGGGCTTTCGCGCCGGCACGCTGCGGCTGCCGTTCCGCAGGCCGGAGCTGACGCGCAAATGGCTGGAGACCCAGAGTCCCGATGATGTCAGCATCGTCGCCTTGCGTGATGGCGTCGTCGTTGGGCAGGCGGGACTTGAGCGTCAGGGCGGACGCCGCTCGCATGCGGCGCGCCTCGGCATGGGCGTGCATGATGATCATTGTGGGCAGGGCGTCGGCGGGACGCTGCTGAAGGCGCTTATCGACGCCGCAGATGACTGGCTTGATCTCAGGCGCATCGAACTCACGGTCTATGCCGACAATGCGCGCGCGATCCGGCTCTATGAGAAGTTCGGCTTCGAGAAAGAAGGCGTGTTGCGCGCCTACGCCTTCAGGGCCGGCGTCTATGTCGATGCGCTCGCGATGGCGCGGCTGCGGATGTAAGCCGCCCTCCTGGGGACGCCGTCAATTATCGTCGTCCGCGTCCTTTCCGCCCTCCGCGCCGCCCGAAGCGCCAAGGAAAAGGCGCGCCATGTTCACGTCGCGCATGGCGGCCCCGAGCACGCGCCGCGAGGATGCGATCTCGCTCGCGCGACAGACGACGCCGTCGCGTTTCCATTCAAACAGCCGACGAACAGAAAGAACGCCGCCGTCGAACTTGTAGTCCGCCATATAGCGCGAACGCGCATCGGCGACGTCGATCGGCTCCGGCGTCTTCTGGAGCTTTGCGCCGTCGGGGAAATGCACGATCACATTTTCCTCGTAGCGCAAGGGAAGACAGGAGAAGGGAATTTCACGCTCTTCCCTGACCGCTTTCAGAAGGCGCGGGAATGGCCGGTCGAAAATCCGTGGGCCGGTTGGAATCCGTATCCCGTCCGGGCCGGCGCGCATGAAATTCGCCTTCAGCTTGAAACTCGCCTTGAGTGTGGCGGGATCGGTTCGCGCATTGGCGTCGGCGAAATCATAACGCGCCGAACCTTGCCAGTTCTGGTCCTGAAGGGTTTTCGTCGCTGCGGCTTCCGCGCCGCTCGCCGCGGCCGCGCGCGCGCCGGCGAGAACGCGGCTGCTGGCGGAGCCATTTCCTGTCAGCGCGGAGACGCCCGACGCAGCGCCATCCGCCGCGATCGTGACGTCGGCGGTGTGGCGATAGGAAAAGGCCTCGGGCGCGACTGTGGGGATGCGCGTAAATTTTGCTTCTTCGCCGTTGAATACGAGAGCCGGCTTGCCGAAGAGACGCGTCTCCAGCGGGCCGAACACGCTCGTGGACGCAGTCGGGTCCACATAGAGATGAAGCGTCGGCAGATAGAGAATGATGTGGTCGAATTGGCTGACCGCGAACGGATAGGCCTCATAACGCGGCGCGAGATTCACCAGCGCGTAATCCGCAGGCACGCCGGCGGCGCGCAGCAGCGCGCGCATCAATGTGACATGGTCCTTGCAGTCGCCATAGAGATTGGCGAGCACTGATCCGGCGTCGCGCGGCACCCAGCCGCCGGCGCCAAGCACGATATTCACATAGCGGACATTGCCCGACACCCAGTTGAAAATCGCTTCCGCCCTGGCGCGATCGTCATTTTTGCCGTCGACAAGTTTTTTCGCGAGCGCTTCGATTTCGGGCGTGGGATCGGACTTCGTTGCGCCTTCGCGCCAGAAGCCCTGCGCAACGGCGGTCCAGTCCTTGAAGGTGGAGAAGTAGAAGCGCGGTTCATAATCGAAAACATCGACGGAATCGGCCTGGAACGGCGCATAGGGCCGTTCGATATAGACGAAGCGATGGACGATGCTGTCGCCCTGCTCCTCGACCGCATGGTCGAGACCGTTTTGCCAGACCCGCAATCCCGCGCTTTTCGGCGCGCGCACGGTGACGGTCGCGCCGGAGCGGCGAACATAGCGCGGAAACGCCTGAGACCAGGACACGCCGTCGGGAAGCAGCGCGCGCGTTTGCCGGAGGCGCGTCGTCGCTTCGACTTCGTCGCCGACCGCAACTTCCGGAAAGATCGTCGTGTAGGTTTTCTGATCGACAAAGAAATGCAGCGCTTCGGGAGCGGCCGCTGCGGCCTGGACGAGCGTTTTCGAGGGATCGACCGGAATGCGCCGCCCGTCCGGCTTGATGGTCGCGGCGCTGATCAGCGCATAATCGTAGAAATGCACATTCACCGTATCGCGATAGGTTCCGAGCGGCTGCACGCCGGCCGCGCTGAGAATCTTGCCGCGATAGCGCGCGGTCATGGTGACCAGCCCGTCGTCGCCGATGACGATCTCAATGTCATCCGAGCGCGAAAAAGGCGCGTCCGCCGGCGGAGAAACGGGTTGCGCCGACGCCGACGCGGAAAGGCCGAAGCAAAGTCCAATCAGCGCAGCGACAGCGACGAAAGCGTTTCGCATCTGTCCCCTCCCGGAGCAGCCGCGCCGAGCGCGCGCAATACCGAAAAAACAAAGCATCGCGCGACCACTGACGTTGCGCAACCCGTCGCGCTGATGGCGGCGCAATGCGGCGAACCGGCGGCGGCGCTTCCGGCCGCGGCGTTGATGCGCTCCAGAAAAATATTGAGCCCCGGGAAGCGAATGCGTGAGGAACCGGGGCCAGCGGTTTTACGTCAAGTTCCGGCGCTTGCGGGCAAAGAATGAATTGAAATCGGCGGGAATCCCGCCCTTGACATTTTCAGATTAAATTCCTATTATTGGCGTGTCTTCCGCCGCTGGGCGTTTCCGGACCGTAACGGAGGTGGGCGGCAAGAGCGACGGCGAGCGGTAGCAGCGGTTACGACTCGTGTCTTAAGTTCGCGCGCCAAAAACCTGGTCCTGGCCCGACGCCTCGGGCGGTGCCCTTCGGGGCATCGTATGGAGGGTAAATCAGGGTTCGACTCCACAGGGGCAGGCGATAAGGCGCAAACGTCGCGCGCGGGGCGTCCGGTCCGCCTGTTCTGGCGACTGGCTCCTCAAAAACACCTTCTGCGCGCTCCGCCAGTAGCGCGCGGACCCACGACGCCCCGCGCCCCCTTTGAGGGGCAGGATGCGAAGGACGAGAGATCAAAGCCGATGGGACTTCAGCCGCCGCGAAAGCGGGCGGGGATTTCGCGCGCCTATCTTTCCGCCGTCATTCCTGGGCCGAGCGCAGCGAGGAGCCCGGAACCCAGAAGATGGTTCCATTGGCGCGATCTCTGGGTTCCGGGCTCGCTCCTTCGGAGCGCCCCGGAATGACGAACCGGATAACGAAAGGCGCGCGCCTCCTCCCGAGCGGGGAAAAGGGAGCCGCACAAGGCAAAGAAAAACCGGCGCGGAGTGATCCGCGCCGGTGGAAGGCAGGCTCCGAAAAAAGGAGCCGGGAGGAACCTTGTTGAAGAGCGCCGCTCAGTAGTTGTAGGCGCGCTCGCCATGCTCTGCGACGTCGAGGCCTTCGCGCTCGACTTCCTGCGGCACGCGCAGGCCGATGATCACATCGACGATCTTGTAGAGGATCGCCGAGCCGACGCCGGACCAGACGAGTGTGGTGAGCACCGCCTTGACCTGCGCCCACACCGCCGGACCGAACTCGTAGGCCGCGACAACCATCTCGCCCGGCTTCGTGGTGTAGTCGGGGATGCCGACGCCGCCGAGCGAGGGATTGACCAGGATGCCGGTGCCGATCGCGCCGATGATGCCGCCGATGCAGTGCACGCCGAACACATCGAGCGAGTCGTCGTAGCCGAACGCGTTCTTCACCGTCGAACAGAAGATGAAGCAGACGGCGCCGGCGATGAGGCCGAGCACGATCGAGCCCATTGGTCCGGCGAAGCCCGACGCCGGCGTCACGGCGACAAGGCCGGCGACGACGCCAGAGGCGAGGCCAAGCAGCGAAGGCTTGCCCTTGGCGGCCCATTCGACGAACAGCCAGGCGAGGCCGGCCGCGGCGGTGGCGACAAAGGTGTTGATCATCGCCAGCGCGGCCGTGCCGTTGGCTTCGAGGTTGGAGCCGGCGTTGAAGCCAAACCAGCCGACCCAGAGCAGGGCTGCGCCAATCATCGTCATCGTCAGCGAGTGCGGCGCCATCAGCTCCTTGCCGTAGCCGACGCGCTTGCCGATCAGGAGAGCGCCCACCATGCCGGCGATGCCGGCGTTGATGTGAACGACCGTGCCGCCGGCGAAGTCGAGCGCCCCCCACTTGTAGACCAGGCCCGCATCCGCGGTGACTTCGTCGAGCTTGACCTGCGCCGCCTTCTTGGCCGCTTCGTCAGCGCCTGCCGCGACCGCCTTCGCCGCATCGCCGAGCGCGTCCGGGCCGGCCCAGTACCAGACCATGTGCGCGATCGGGAAATAGATGAAGGTCACCCAGAGCGCGATGAAGAGCACGAGCGCGGAGAAGCGAATGCGCTCGGCGAAGGCGCCGACGATCAGCGCCGGCGTGATGCAGGCGAAGGTCATCTGGAAGCAGACATAGACCAGCTCAGGGATAACGACGCCGTTCGAGAAGGTCGCGGCGGTCGAATCCGGCGTGACGCCCTTGAGGAAGATCTTGTCGAAGCCGCCGATGAAGTCGTTGAGGCCGCCGCCGCCGGTGAAGGCGAGGCTGTAGCCATAGACGCACCAGATGATCATCACGAGGCATTCGATCATGAACACTTGGGTCAGCACCGACAGCATGTTCTTGGTGCGCACAAGGCCGCCATAGAACAGCGCCAGGCCCGGCACCGTCATCATCAGAACCAGCACCGTGGCGATCATCATGAAGCTGGTGTCGCCCTTGTTCGGAACAGGTCCCGCGGCGAGCGCGGGCCCGGCCGCCAGGGCGGCGACCCCGGCCCCGATGAGCGCCGCGCTCCCCAGCGAACGGCAAAGACGGGTGAATGACATCAATGGAACTCCTGAGTGTTTTTTCGTTGGAAGGATCAGAGGGCGTCGACGTCGGTTTCGCCGGTGCGGATGCGAACCACGCGCTCGATCGAGGAGACGAAGATTTTACCATCGCCGATCTGGCCGGTGCGGGCGGCGCTGGTGATCGCTTCGACCACGCTGTTGACGAGCGGAGAGTCGACCGCGACCTCGATCTTCAGCTTGGGCAGGAAGCTCACGGCGTATTCCGCGCCGCGATAGATTTCGGTGTGGCCCTTCTGCCGGCCGTAACCCTTCACTTCTGTGACCGTAAGGCCATGCACGCCGATCGAGGTCAACGCGTCGCGCACCTCGTCGAGCTTGAACGGCTTGATGATCGCCATGACGATCTTCATCGCTTGCAGCTCCCTGGACAAACGCGGCGCCGGAGGGAGGCCGCGCGAAGACGATTAACAGGGAGTGGCAATCAAGGGTCGTGCCAGAAACCGGGCGGACCGCGCTTGCCCGATTCCGGCCATCATCAGGCTGACGCGGCGGGACTCGCGGCCAGTTGGCGGGCAGCGTGATTAAATATTGGGCGCCTTCACGGGCGATGGTCTTCAGCGCGCCGAAGCCGGATGAGACCTTCCTGAGCGACGGAAGCGACCAGCGCGCCGTCGCGGCGGAACACCGAGCCGCGGGCGAAGCCGCGGCCGCCGCCGCTGAATGGCGTCTCCTGGGAATAGAGCATCCAGTCGTTCATGCGGAACGGTTTGTGAAACCAGATGGAGTGATCGAGGCTCGCGCCCTTGAAGGCGTTCTCGATCAGCGTCCGGCCGTGGGGGATGAGGCTGGTGTCGAGCAGCGTCATGTCCGACGCATAGGCCAGCGCGCAGCAATGGATGAGCGGATCGTCCGGCAGCGGCGCGATTGCGCGGAACCAGACATTGAACAGGCGCGGCCTGGCGCCCGGCGTGAGATAGCGTTCGAATTCAACCGGTTTCAGTTCGATCGGCCGCTCGCGTTCGGAATGAGCCCTGAGGAGTTGCGCCAGCGGCGCGTCGCCCTCGACCGCGATCTCCTTCGGCAAGTCCTCGGGGGCCGGCACGTCAGGCATTTCGATCTGATATTCGAGACCCTGTTCCTCGGTCTGAAAGGAGGCCGAGAGCGAGAAGATGGCGCGGCCATGCTGGATGGCGATGACGCGGCGCGTGGTGAAGCTGCGGCCGTCGCGAATGCGGTCGACATTGTAGATGATCGGCACCGTCGGATCGCCCGGCAGAAGGAAATAGGCGTGCATCGAATGGGGCAGGCGCCCGTCAACCGTGCGGCAGGCCGCCATCAGGGCCTGGGCGATGACAAGGCCGCCAAAAATCCGCTGCCAGCCGACCTGCGGGCTGCGACCGCGGAACAGGTTGTGCTCCAGCGGTTCGAGGACGAGAATGTCGAGGAGTTCCTGAACCGTCTTCGCCATGCCTTCGCAACCTCTCCTTCGCCGTGATGTGGACCGTCCGCCGGAAGAGGGTCAAGCGGCGGGCGCGATTCGCGCCTGTTAGCTGATGCGCGTCGATGTCCTTGTCGCAGGCGGCGGGCTGGTCGGAGCGGCGTTGGCGCTGGCGTTGCGCAAGCGATCAGGCGGCGCGTTCAACATCGCTATCGCCGATGCCGCCCCTGTCCGCGCCGCCGCCGGGCGCGCCTACGCCGTTGCGCCAGCGAGCATGGCGTTCCTTGAAAGTCTCGGCGTCGGACAAGACAGATTCGCGGCGCAGCCGGTCTTGGCGATGCGCATCACCGACAGTCGGCTTCATGATCCGGTCCGGCCGGAATTCCTGACATTCGAACGGGCCGAGACGCCGCTCGCCCATATTGTCGATGAGGCCGAATTGGCGACGGCGGTGCGCGCCGCGGCGCTCGCGGCGGACGTTCAAATGCTCCGGGCGAGCGTCGTCACGATTGAGCAAGGCGTTGCGGGCGTCGCTGTCACGCTTGGCGACGGACAAAGAATTTCAGCGGCGCTGCTCGGCGCTGCGGATGGCGCGAGATCGACTTGCCGCATGCTCGCCGGGCTCCCTGTGATCGACTGGGATTACAAGCAGACCGGGCTTGTTGCGACCGTTTCTCAAGAGCGCGACCACGAAGGCCGCGCCGTGCAGCATTTCCTGCCCGATGGTCCCTTCGCGATCCTGCCGATGACCGGTCGGCGCTCCTCGATCGTGTGGACGGACGCGCGCGAGAATGCGGAGACGATGCTCGCGCTTCATCCCGATGATCTCGCCAGCGAACTCGAACGGCGCTTCGGCGCCTTTCTCGGCGCGCTCACGCTGATGACGCCGCTCGCCGGCTTTCCCATCCGCTTTCAGATGGCGCGTCGCTTCGTTGGCGAACGGATCGCGCTCGTCGGCGACGCCGCGCATGTCATTCATCCGCTGGCAGGGCAGGGACTCAATCTCGGCCTCGAAGACGCCGACGCTTTGTCGGCGCGCATCATCGCCGCGGCGCGTCTTGGACTTGATGCTGGCGACGCCGCGTCGCTTGGCCTCTATGAGCGCGACCGTCGCGCCGCGGTGGTCGGCATGGGCGTCGCGACCGATCTGTTGAACCGATTGTTTTCGAGCGACTGGACGCCGGCGCGTCTCGCGCGCGATTTCGGCCTGGGTCTTGTCGATCGCGCGCCCGGCCTCAAGGGCTTTTTCATGCGACGTGCGGCAGGACACAGCGTCGCCGCTTGAATTGGTCTTTTTCGCTTCATGCTTTGCAAAGCCTAACGGCAGAGTCACTCTGTTCGTGAAGCGAGCCTTCATGGCTGTGGCCAAATCTGGCGCGAAGCTCGTTGTTGCATCGGGGAGTCGCGTCATGCGTCGCGCCATCGCCTTCGCGTCTGTCATTATCGGATTGCTCGCCGCGCCGCTCGCGGCGCAGGCCCGCGTCGACATCCGGGTCGACCTGTCGTCGCAGAGCATGCAGGTCACCGCGCCTGACGGCAGCGTGCGCAACTGGGCGATCTCGTCGGGCCGCAAGGGCTTCCGCACGCCGACCGGCAGCTATTCCTCGCAGCGTCTCGCGCGCATGCATTACTCCAAGAAGTATGACGATGCGCCGATGCCGCATTCGATCTTCTTCCGCGGCGGCTACGCCATTCATGCGACGAACGCCACGCGCCTGCTTGGCCGGCCTGCTTCGCATGGCTGCATCCGTCTCGCGCCGGGAAATGCGGCGCAGCTCTTCGCGATGGTGAAGGAATATGGCGCGCGCATCTCGATCGGCGGCGCCGCGCCCGGCGATGGCGTTGTGAGAACCGCAAGGCGCGCCGCGCCTGCGCGGCCAATGCAGGAGCCTGTCGCGACCTCTATGGCGCCGCAGCCGAACATGTCGCGTGGCGTTGTCGCGCCGATCGGATTCAGGGACGCGCCGCGTTCTGTCTGGTCGATCGACGGCGCCGGTCCCGCGCCGCAATTCATCCTGCGATAATTCCTCGCCGACGCATCGCGCCATGCTGCTGGAAGGCGGAGTTGAATCGCATACGCTCGCGCAGACGACGCTGAGCGCGCTCTCGGCTGATTATATTGTCGGTCAGGATCGCGACGGCCGCTGGCTCGCGATGGAGAGGAACGGCCGCGCCGGCGGTCTCTTCGTCACTCGCGAAGCGGCGCTGCAATTCGCTGAATCCGAAACCGGCCATCGGCCAGACAGCGTGCGCGTCGTGTCGGAGATCATTCAACTGTCGCTGTGACTAGAGCATGGCGCGAAAAAGTGGGAACCGGTTTTTCGCAAAAGCCATGCTCTAAGTTTTTGGAATCGATCACGTTCCCGCATTTTGATTGAATCAATCAAAATGCGGCGTGATCTAGGAGCGCGTCACTCCTCGATCTTGCGCGCCTCTTCCGGCAACATAATCGGGATGCCGTCGCGAATGGGATAGGCGAGCTTCGCGGCGTGCGAGATCAACTCCTGGCGCGCCGAATCATATTCGAGCACGCCCTTCGTCACCGGGCAGACGAGAATCTCAAGCAGCTTCGGATCGATGCCGGCCGCCTGCGCGGCGGAATGAGGCTGTGAGTCCTGGCTTGTCATCATCGCGTCCTGAATACCAATTAGATCACGCCGCATTTTGATTGAATCAATCAAAATGCGGGAACGTGATCGATTCCAGAAGTTCAGAGCATGGCTTAAGCGAAAAACCGGTTCCCACTTTTTCGCGCCATGCTCTAGTCACTGCAGCGGCGTGTTGTCGGAGCCGCTTGAACGCCGCGCCAGTTCGAATTCGGTGATCGCGACCAGGATCTCGGCGCGCGCCTTCAGCGACGCCGCTTCAAGCAGCGCCTGCTTCTCCTTGACGCCATAAGGGCTCATCATCGACAGCGCATTGACCAACGCTTCGTTCGGCGCGTCCTGAACGCCCTTCCAGTCGATCTCGAGCTTGTTCACCTTCACGAAGCGCTTCAGCGCATCGACGACCGCCTTGCGATTGACCTCTTCTTCGCCGGCGCGGGCGATGAAGTCCTGAAGAAAGGGCGAGAAATCGACGTCGCACTGGCGATAGGGCGTCGTCACGCCGGGCTCCTGCTTCACCCTGAATCGCGCCACGCCGGTCAAGGTGATGATCAGGCGGCCATCGCCGGTTTCAGCGAACTGCGTCACGCGTCCGGCGCAGCCGACGTCGAACAGTTTCGGCGCCGCTGCGTCCTCGGGTTCGGACGCCTCAGGCTGGATCATGCCGATGATGCGGTCGTTGCGGATCGCGTCCTCGACCATGGCGAGATAACGCGGCTCGAAAATATTGAGCGGCATCTGGCCGCGCGGCAGCAGCAGCGCGCCCGCCAGCGGAAAGATCGGGATGCGCTGCGGCAGATCCTGCGGGCCGTCATAGACCGCGTTCATGCCCATCGCAGTCCGCTCCTCTTCCCATTCGGGCTCGCTCGCGCGTGAGCCGCCGCGACGGCCTGTCATGAATAAAGCAGCGCCGACAATTTGCGGCGCCCTGCGATCGACATTTCGTCCATCGGTCCCCACGCCTCGAAGAACTGCACGAGCTGCTTGCGGGCGGCTTCGTCGTTCCATTTGCGGTCGCGCTTGATGATTTCGATCAAGTGGTCGACCGCCTCTTCACGCTTGTTCTGGCCGTTCAGCGCAACCGCGAGATCGAAACGAGCCTGATAATTTTTGGGATCGGCTTCGACCGCCTTCACGAGATCGCCGAGATCGCCGACTGACGCCGCCTGCTCGGCGAGTTCGATCGCCGCGCGCACGGCGGCGATGGCGGGATCATTCTCCTTGCCTTTCGGCGCGCCGGCGAGAATCTGCTTCGCCGGCTCGATCGCGCCCATGTCGAGCTGCAATTTCGCGAAGCCGGCGATCGCCGCGACATTCTCCGGCTCCTGAGCCAGCACCGCGCCATAAATCTCGGCTGCGCCCGCCGCGTCGCCCTCCTCGACGAGAGCCGCCGCTTCCGCGATCAACTCCTCCGTCTCGGTCGGCCCGAGAGGGCCGACGAGGCGCTCGATGAAGCTCTTCACCTGGCCTTCCGATTGGGCGCCGACGAAGCCGTCAACCGGCTGGCCCTTGGAGAAGGCGATCACCGCCGGAATCGACTGGATGCCAAGCTGGCCGGCGATCTGCGGATGGTCGTCGATGTTCATCTTGACCAGCCTGACCTTGCCGCCGGCGCCCTTGACCGCTTTCTCGATGATCGGTCCGAGCTGCTTGCAGGGGCCGCACCAGGGCGCCCAGAAATCGACGAGCACCGGCTGCTTCAGCGATTCATTCAGCACATCCTGGCGGAACGCGGCCGTGGTGGTGTCCTTGATGAGCCCCGCGTCCGGGGCGGCGTCGGTCATGGTCATGTGAAATCCGGAATCTTGAATGGCGCGAAAGGGGCGCCGACGGGTTGCGCCGAAGATGGGCGCTCCCGCGGCAAATGACAATCGCTGGGCGCCTCACCCAGCCGCCGCTTCGATCGTCGCCGCGGTCGGCTCTGGCAGCGCGACGATGAGGGGATCATGGCCGGTCGCCTTGAGGAACTTCAGGAGGTCGTCGCGGCGAATAGCTGTCGTGGCGGTGTTGCGCAGGGGGTGGCCGTAGATCACAGCCTCCCGCGCCAGCGTCGCGTCGAGCACCATGCGCACGCGGCCCTCCCGGTCATTGAGCACGGCGAAACAGGTCACGGAGCCCGGGGTGACGCCGAGGGTTTCATAAAGCAGCTCGGCGCTGCCGAAGGACAGGCGGCCGGATGCGCCAATGGCCTCATGCAGCTTCTTCAGATCGATCCGGGCGTCCTGCGACGCCGTCACGAGGAAGAGCTGGCCCTTCTTGTCCTTCAGGAACAGGTTCTTGGTATGGCCCGGCGGTCGCTCGCCATAGAGCTGCCGGCCCTGTTCGACGGTGAAGAAGGCCTCATGCTCCTCGGTCTCGGTGCGGACGCCGAGTTGATCGAGGAAGGAGAACAATTCGGCTTCGGAAACGGGCATGGCGGGTCGGGTGGACGAATGAGCGCGATCCTCTATCCGGCGCTGCGTGAACTCGGCAAGGCGGGCGCGCAGCGGCGCATCGAGGAATTGTCGGCGTGCTGTCGCAACGCGGTTGCATCCTTCGCATCTTTCGGGCATAGACCCGCCCGCGTCGCCGTCAGGCGGCCTCGGATGCGGGTGTAGCTCAGGGGTAGAGCACAACCTTGCCAAGGTTGGGGTCGAGGGTTCGAATCCCTTCGCCCGCTCCAGATTTCCCAGCGGAAATTCAGTTTGGCGCCGGCGTCGTGACGTTCAGTCGCGGCGCTTCGTTGCGCCATCCGCGTTGATCACCAGCGCCCCTCCCTGTTCCATTGCCGGTGCTTGATCTTGGCGGTCTCGAGCTCCGGGCCGGTCATTTCCCACGGGAAGGGGATTTCAAGTTCGAGGCCGGGGCGAATGAGATTGTAGTTGCCCCCGATCTTGGCCTGATTGCGCATGTAGAGCACGGGCCAGCGCCACATCTCGCCGTTGTAGAACCAGCCGGCGATGAGGGAGAGCGCCTCGCCCCCCTGAACGCGATGCGTTCGTTTCTTTATTTTCGTGAAATCGGGCAGCCTGGGCGGCGCGTTCGTGGCTTTGAGATAATCGCCGAGAATGTCCTTCGGCTTCTGCGTCGCGGACATTGACACGATGAGACTCGACGCGAATCGGATGCCACGCTGATCCGGCCCCGCCAGCTGATTGAGATTGTTGCGTATGCCGTTGGCGGAACGGACGCCAATGATCTTCAACGTGTCGAGCGCGCTCTGCTTCGACCAGTCGGCGTTCCAGGCGTGCGCCGCGACGACGGCGTAAGGGCCGACAGAAAACTCCCAGAATACGCTTGAAGCGCCAGAGATGACTGGACCAGCCGCCGCGCCGAACGTTGTCGAGATGAGAGCCGAAGAGAAAAAGTGCTCAACATTGGCGATGTTCGTCGGCGTGACCTTCACTGTCTGGACGTTCAGCACGATGTCGATCGAGAGCAGCATCGCAGCGATGCCGCCATCCTTGTTGCCGGTGTCGGGGTTTGCAGTTTCGCGCTTTTCGGTTGTCCAGGCGCGCGCCAGCACGATCTGCCTGTGAGCCCAGGGAAGGATGGCCAGCTCAGCGGTGCCAAAGGCAGGCGTCCATGCATCGAGCGACGGGTTCGCCGCCACCGCCCACGCCGTTTCCGCGATCAGTTTTTCCGCAGGATCTGAAAAATAAGCGCCTGGATTAGCCATGGACCCCTCCACTGCCGCGTCGTTGCGGCAGGGAGATCAAACAAGCTCACATCCCCGTTCGCTGTTCTCCAGAGAACAGCTGGACGGCCCGCGATCGCCCGGTGCGATGGAGCACATGAATCGCTGGCGGACGCTGCGGCTTCGCGGATCGATGCGAAAAGCCGATCGCCATCACTCATTCGTCACGCGAAGGTGAAACGCCGCGAGCGCCGGCGCGCATCCAAAAGCCGCTTTTGCCCCTACATGCTGCGTCAACAGGAGAAGCGCGCGGCATGACGAGGTTGCTGAAACTGTCAGCGAGGAGAAACGGCGTCGCGGCGCGCGCGGCGACCATCCCGCGCGCCGATCGGCTGATGGCGCTCGCCAGCGGCGCCAGCGTTCTTGGTCTGCTCGGCCTCTGGGTCGCGAAGGGCGCCGAGGCGATGCTGCATCTCGTGCGGATGATCTGAAAAATTCGGCCCGGCCTTCGCGAGAAAGCGAAGGCCGGGCCGCTTTATTCCTGTGCTGTTGCGCTGGTTGGATCAGAGGCGCTTCGGATTGCCCTGCAGGATCTCGTAGCGCTTTCCGGTCCCGTCACTGTCAGTGAAGGTCGCGATATTGCCGTCGACCACAACGCCATAGCAGCTTTCCTCATCATCGTCAGGATATTCAAAGCAGACCTTGCCGCCCTTGATCGACCATTTGCCGGTTGAGGTCTCGTCGTCGCTCAACTGCTTCACGACGCCGTTCTTGAGATAATATTCGAAGAGCGGATCGCCATCGTCGTTCTTGCCGGAGATGGTGTTGCCGACGATCACGTTCCACGCGTCGATGCCGCTCAGACGGCGCGGAGCCGCCGGCGCGGCCGCCGCGGGAGGAGCAGCCGATGCGACCGGCGGTGAAGCCGGAGCCGGAGCGGCGGGCGCTGCTCCCGGCGCCGCGGGAGACGCCGATTTCACATCGACATCAACTTTCGCGAGGAACGCGGCTGGATCCTTGATCTGGGTCAGCTCGGCGAAGCCGATTGAGCCCGTCTTCGGCTTCAGAGCGACAGAGATCGAAGTCGGCTGCGCGATGAAGCGCGCGACCGCGTCGCCGATCGCCGGCGCGTTCGGCGCGCCAGCCAGCAACATCGGCGCGATCTGCCGCGCCATCGCGGCGCTTTCCGCCTGGAACGCGGCGGGCTGCTTGCCCTGCTGCTGCGCGAACAGTCCGATCAGCTTGGTCGCGAGACCCGCGTCGACATAATTGAGTTCGACGCCGGAAATCGTTCCCTGCAGCAGCGCCATGATTTTTTCAGGGCCCTGACCGGTGAAGGCTGACTTGTCGATGCCGCCCAGCGTCGATTTGAGTTGCAGCGATCCCGCGCCGACGCCGTTGATGGTGAAATTATCGAGCGTCAGCGCTTTCGTCGCGGGGTCATAGGCGCTGGCGTAGTCGATTGCGAAGTCGAGCTTGTCATAGCCTGCGGCCTTGAGCTGCTGTCCCGCCATCGAAGCCGCCGGCGGCTGCACTGTCAGTCCCTTCACGCTCACGGCGCCCTTGAGCGGCGTCGCGCCGTCGAAGGTCGCATCGGCGGTCAGCGAACCAAGACCGATCGTGTAAAGATTGCCGCCCGCCGCCGTCGCCGGGGTGTCCTTGTCAGGCGCGGTGATCGCGACATTCGCCCAGGAAAAGCGCGAGAAGCGCATGCCGCCGGGATTGGCCGCGAGCAGCGACGAGAGATCAGCGCCGTCGAGCGAGAGCGGCCCGCTCTTGACCGTCACCGGGGCGCCGTCATCGCTCTTGCCGGCGCCGTCGACGCCGGCGAATCCGGCATGGCCGACCTTGCCGTCGGCGATCGTATCGGCGGCGAGGCCGCTGATGGTGATTTTGGTTTCCTTCTTGGCGAACACAGCCTGCGGGATGGCGATCTTGTCGGCCTTCAGCTTCGTCAGCAGCGCCTTCTTTTCGTCAGCGGGGGTCGCCTCGGCGAACAACTTCGCCAGCTCATCCTGCGCGAGATTGGCGCCGGTGAATTCGACGCGGCCGAGCGTCAGCGTTCCCCCGTCCTTGTCGCTGATGACCACATTTTCGAGCGCCGTATCGAGCGCCCAGGCCGGCGAGGCGAGCGCGCCTGCGATGATGGCGAGACAAATCCCGCCGGCGAAGGGCCGCGCGCCGAAGCGCGGGCGTGGAGCCGCTGATGAAATCATGTTCCCCCCTGGAAAACAGCGCCGACCATTCGCAGGGCTGGCGCAGGTGAAGCGTTGCAAATGTCGATTCGCGATCCGGACGCAAGTCCGGTTTGCACGGTCATTCAACGGCCAATTGGTGACGCAGCGCGACGGCGCTTGCAAGGCGCAGATGGAAGCTTGGTTGCCGCCGGTCCGGTAACATCTGGTTAACCATACTGATCTTGAATGCGTCCCAACGTCATTGCGGCTCCAGAAGCCTGATTTTCCGGAGATGCGGTCCATGACCTCGTCCCTTTACGTCATCCGCGGACGGCCCGGCCGGTGGGAAGGGGTCGCCGTCGATTCGCCCATCGCGGTGGCCGGGGACTCGTTCGATCAGGTCCGGCGCTGCCTGACCGACATGACCCCTTCGCTCGCGCTGCTTTCGAGCGACGAAGCGACCCTCGGGGCGGTTGCGTCGCGCGCCTGGCGCGGGCTGCGCCGCATGGAGGTGCTGGCGCGACATTTCGCCTCTGATCTCGGCCGCCGCGCCGGGCTGACGTCCAGCGCGCACGAAAGCCATCTGCTCCGCTTTGCCGCCTAGGGGCGCCCCTGAGGGTGGCTTTGCGCCCTTCACCCCCGCATGCTACCCGCGCGTCGCCGGCCCAAGGGGTCACACCCGAAACGGCCTGACGCCGCATCATGACCTCTCCCCAGCCTCGCTCGACTTCGCAATTGATGGCCCGCCTGTGGCGCGACTGGATGGCGCGCTACAACAAGGGCTTCGTCGCCATTCTCGTTCTGGTCGTGCTGATCGCCGGCGCGACGAGCCTCTATCCCGTCCTGATCAAGCTCGCCTTCGATCTCTTCGCCGGCCAGAACGCGGCGGCGGCGTCCGACGCCGGCGTGTTCGGGATCACGAAACGACTTCTCGTCTCGATCTTCGGACAAGGCACGGCCGTGGTGCATGTGATCGCCGCGCTCGTCGTCGTGGTGACGGCGGTGAAGGGTTTCGCGCTGCTCGGCCAGACGGTGCTGACCAACCGCATTTCGGCCCGCATCGAGGCCGACATGCAGACGGCGCTCTATGCGGCGCTGATCGATTCCGATGTGGCGCAGTCGACGCGCGAAAGTCCGGCGGCGCTGACGCAGCGCTTCACCACGGACTTCCTCTATGTGCGCGACGCGGTCGTGCGCGTGATCAATGTGGTGATCCGCGATCTCGTCACCGCGATCGCGCTTGTCGGCGCCATGATCTGGATCGACTGGAAGCTGACTCTGTCGGCGGCGGTGGTCGCGCCCATCGTCGGCATTCCCATCGCGCAGGTCGGCGACAAATTGCGCCGTTTCGCCTCGGTGGCGCAAAGGCAGGTTGCGGCGATGGCGAGCCATATCGCGGAAGGCCTGTCAGGCGTGCGCGTCGCGAAGGCTTACAATCTCGAAAATTATCTCAAGGGCCGCGCCGCGCAGAATTTCGAGGACATCTATCGTCTCGCCGTGAAAGCGTCGAATGCACGCGGAAGGCTCGATCCGCTGCTGGAAGTGGGCGGTGGTCTTGCGGTCGCAGCGGTGCTGTCGGTGATCGGTCTGAGAATCGGCGCCGGCGATTCGACAATTGGCGACTTCACCGGCTTCGTCACCGCGCTGTTGCTTGCGGCGCAGCCGATCCGTTCGCTCGGCAATGTGAACGCCGTGTTGCAGCAAGCCGCGGCGGCGCTTGAACGCATCTTCGGGCTGATGGACGACAAGCCGACGATCGTCGACGCGCCTGACGCGAAGCCGCTCGCGATCGCGCGCGGCGAGGTGGCGTTCGAGAATATCGTCTTCCGCTATCGCGACGATGTGGCGGCGCTGAATGGCGCGTCGCTCGTCGCGCCGGCGGGAAAAACCACGGCGATCGTCGGGCGCTCAGGCTCGGGCAAATCGACGCTGATGTCGCTGCCGCCGCGCTTGTTCGATCCGCAGGAGGGAAGCGTCTGCATCGACGGCGTCGATATCAGGAACGCCACGCTGAAAAGTCTGCGCTC
This sequence comes from Terrirubrum flagellatum, assembly GCF_022059845.1. Taxonomy (GTDB): domain Bacteria; phylum Pseudomonadota; class Alphaproteobacteria; order Rhizobiales; family Beijerinckiaceae; genus Terrirubrum; species Terrirubrum flagellatum. The sequence continues at coordinate 4,738,041 of NZ_CP091851.1, forward strand.
GCAGATCGCGATCGTGTCGCAGGACGTGCTGCTGTTCGATGACACGATCCGCACCAATATCGGCTTCGGACGGGAAGGCGCGAGCGAGGATGACATCATCGCGGCGGCGCAGGCGGCGGCCGCGCATGATTTCATCACGAAACTGCCTGAAGGCTATGATACGCGCGTCGGCGATCGCGGCGGCAATCTCTCCGGCGGCGAGCGTCAACGCATCGTGCTGGCGCGCGCCTTCGTGCGCAACGCGCCGATCCTGATTCTGGACGAGCCGACCAGCGCGCTCGACGCTGAGTCGGAGAAGCTGGTGCAGCAGGCGCTGGCGCGATTGATGGAGGATCGCACCACGCTCGTCATCGCGCATCGGCTGTCGACCGTGCGCGCCGCCGACCTCATCGCCGTGATGGAGAATGGCCGCGTCATCGAGAGCGGCGGCCATGATGAGTTGATCAAGGCGAACGGCGCCTATGCGCGCCTGCATCGTCTGCAATTTGAAGGCGCGGACCTCATCGCCAACTGACGCGCGCCGCTACTCCCGATGGAGGATGCGATCGCTGATGAGGCTCGACCAGAAGCGCGGCTTGAAATCGCGCTCGAGTTGCTCGGGGTCGTAGTGATGTTCGACCCATTCGAGAAACGGGATGCCCTTCGCCTCGCCCTCGTCGCGATAATGCTCGAAGAACGCATCGAGAATGCCGGTCGCGGACCAGTGGAAATGACCGTAGCGGCTTGAGAGCTGTTTCAGCGCCTCGTCAGCCGACGCGCCCTTGAGAATGAGATAGAGCGCGGACACGAAGCCGGCGCGATCCGCGCCCGATTTGCAATGCACCAGCGCGGGATATTCGAGCGTCTCGAAGAAGCGCGCCGCGTCGAGAATGGTGTTGCGGTCAGGCGCGCCGCGCGAGCGTACGACGAGCTCGACGAATTTCAGATTATGCCTTGCGCAGGCTTCGACCTCCAGCGGCCAGGAGCCGTGGCGGCGGCCGCCGCGCAGCGAGACGATCGTGCGCACGCCGGCGCGCGCGAAGGACGCGATCTGGTAGGGCGTCGGCTGCGCCGAGCGCCAGAGATCTGGCGTGACCTTGTGGCGGTTGAGATAGATCATCCGCACGAAGGCGTGGTCGCCGAGAATGGAATGAGTCCAGGCGAGCGCGCGGTCCGACGCCGTCTTCATCGGGCGATCCCAGCGCGAAGGAAGGCGAAACGGATCGCCGATCGTCTGGATGGGTTGCACGGGGTCGCGATTCTCGGGGGCGGACACGGGGCGGAGGGCTATCCGCTTGACATGGTCGTGGCAAGGCGGCCTCGCAAGCCACGGTGAATCCGTAACCATGGGTTAAGCCGCCGCAGCGCCGTCGCTTTTCTGCCGGTCGAGCGCCATGGCGACGCGCTGATGGCGATAGATCGCGTAGTTGCGCGCGACCTCGAAACCGATCCGTCCGCGGAGGAAATAGCGCCGGAAGACATAGGCGCGGATGAAGGCGGCGGGATATTCGAGATAGCGCCGCCAGAAGGGCAGGCGCCGGCGCCGCGCCGCGAGATCGTCCACCTGCGCCTTTGCGTAGCGGAGGAGTTTCGCGAGATGGGCGTCGACGTCCCGCACGCCGTAATGCTGCAGCGGCGCCTTTAGTTTGCCGACGCGGGCGCCGGGCCGCATGTCGACCACGTCATGCACCGGCGATGTGGAATAGCGGCCGCGATCGCGCCGGTAGAGGCGGATGAAATCGAGCGTCGAGGGGAAGAGCGGCAGCCTTGTTTCCCCCGGCAACAAATCCGCCTGCCTCAGAATGTAGCCGTCGAGCGGCGGCACGCCCCCGGCGAAAAGCGCCCTGATTTCGATCGCGAGCTCCGGCGTGACGACTTCATCCGCGTCGAGATTCATCGCCCAGAGATGGCGGCACTGATCCTGTCCGAAGCCTTTCTGAAGTCCGTAGCCCGGCCAGTCGCGCTCGATGACGCGCGCTCCTTTGCCGGCGGCGATCTCGCGCGTCTCGTCGGTCGAACGGGAGTCGATAACGATGATTTCGTCGACCAGTCCGGCGACGGAGTCGAGCGTGCGGCCGATGCGATCCGCCTCGTTGAACGCGATGATGAACACGGACAGCGGAAGCCTGTCTGCTGCAGTCGGCGGCGCCATGGGCGGGGATTACAGGCTTGGCGCCATCAATGGAAGTTGCGGCCCTTGGGCAGAACGCGGCGCGGGCTGTTCCTGTCGTTCAGGGCGGCGATCTCGGCGGCAAGCTCCGGCCGGTCGCGCAGCATCTGCGCCAGACGACGCTCCTGAGCCGGCGAGAGAACGGTGCGGGGATCATCGCCGGTGGGATGTCTCGCTTCGTCGGCGCGGCTGACATGGGGATCGAAGGGCGCTTTCGGTTCGCTGACCTCGTCCATGAGGAAGGACATGTCCTCGAGATGTTCGGCGATGACATGGATGACGTTCGATTCGCTCTGCAGTCGTCCGCGCACCGCCACCAGCCGGCTGCCCAGCACCACGGGCCGGTAGCGCTCGAACACCTGCGGCCAGATGACGGCGTTGGCGATCCCCGTTTCGTCCTCCAGCGTCATGAAGATCACGCCGCTCGCCGATCCCGGCCGCTGCCGCACCAGCACGAGGCCGCCGACGGTGATGCGGCGGTTCGCCGGCGCGGAGCGTACGGTCTCGCAGGGCGCGACGCCGCGCGCAGCGAGATGATTGCGCACGAAGGAGGCGGGGTGGCCCTTCAGCGACAGGCTGAGGCGGCGATAATCCTCGACGACATGGGCGCCGAGCGGCATCGGCGGCAGATCAGCGTCGGGCTCGCGCTCCTGCATCGCCGTTTCGGCGAAGAGCGGCAGATCATCCTTGTCGCCCGAGCGGCGCAGCGCCTTCACCGCCCACAGCGCCTGACGGCGATCGAGCCCGATCGAGCGGAAGGCGTCGGCGTCGGCAAGCCGTTCAAGCGTCTCGCGCGACAATTCCGCGCGCAGCCAGAGATCGCGGATCGAATCGTAGCCAGCGCCACGCGCGGCGACGAGCTTCTCCATCTCTTTTTCCGACAATCCTGAAATCTGCCGGAAGCCCATGCGCAGCGCGTGCGTGCTTTCGATCACGTCAGCCATGCTGGCGTGAAGCGAGTGGATGCGGTCATGCGAGAAGAGGCTTTCATCGCCGTCTTTCTCAAGCGTGTAATTCCATTCCGATCTGTTGATATCGACTTCACGCACGGCGACGCCATGATCCCGTGCGTCGCGCACGATCTGCGCCGGCGCGTAGAAGCCCATGGGTTGCGCGTTGAGAAGAGCGCAGGCGAACACATCGGGAAAGACGCATTTGAACCAGCAGGAGGCGTAAACGAGGATCGCGAAACTCGCGGCGTGGCTTTCCGGGAAGCCATAATCGCCGAAGCCCTCGATCTGTTTGAAGCAGCGTTCGGCGAAATCCTGCTCATAGCCGCGCCTCACCATACCGTCGATCATCTTTCGCTTCAGCTTGTCGATCGTGCCGACGCGTTTGAACGTCGCCATGGCGCGGCGAAGCCTGTCCGCTTCAGACGGGGTGAATTCAGCGGCGACGATGGCGATCTGCATCGCCTGCTCCTGGAACAGGGGCACGCCCATTGTACGATTCAGGACCGCGTAGAGCTCATTCGGATTGCCGTATTTAGGCGAGGGATATTCGGGCTTCTCCTTTCCCTCGCGCCTTCGCAGATAGGGATGCACCATATCGCCCTGGATCGGACCGGGCCTGACGATCGCGACCTCGATAACGAGATCGTAGAAATCCTTTGGCTTGAGCCGCGGCAGCATCGACATCTGCGCGCGGCTCTCGATCTGGAACACGCCCAACGTGTCGGCGCGCTGGATCATGTCGTAAACAGGTTTTTTCTCATACGGGATCGCCGCGATGGCGTCGATTTTCCGGCCGTTATCTTCATTTCGCCTGTGCGGATAATGCTTCTCCAGCAGGTCAAAGCAGCCCTTGAGGCAGGTGAGCATGCCGAGCGCGAGACAATCGACCTTCATCAATTTCAGGACTTCGAGATCGTCCTTGTCCCATTCGACGATGATGCGGTCGTCCATGGCCGCATTCTGGAGCGGCGCGATCTCATCGAGGCGCGTGCGCGAAATGATGAAGCCGCCCGTGTGCTGCGAGAGATGCCGTGGGAAGCCGTGCAGCTCATCCGCCAGCTTCAGCGTCTGCGACAACCGCGCGTCGGATGGATCAAGGCCGATGCGACGAAGCTCCGCGTCCGGAATTCCTTTGTCCCACCAGCCGCCGACAGCCCCTGAAAGCGCCGTGACCATATCCTCGGACAATCCGAACGCCTTGCCGACGTCGCGAAGGGCCGATCGCGTGCGATAGGTGATCACGCTGGCGGCGAGGCCGACTCTTTCCTTGCGATAATGCCTGTAGACATACTGCATCACTATTTCGCGCTGGCTGTGTTCGAAATCGATGTCGATGTCGGGCGGTTCGTTACGCTCCTCCGAGACGAAGCGGGCGAAAAGCAATTCATGATTCACAGGATTGACTTCTGTGACTCCAAGGCAAAAACACACTGTTGAATTCGCCGCCGACCCGCGCCCCTGGCAAAGGATGCCCTCGCCGCGCGCGAATTCGATGATGTGGTGGACCGTCAGAAAATAGGGCGCATATCCAAGTTTTCTGATGATCTCCAATTCTTCATCGAGGACTTTCGCCACCTTCTCAGGAACGCCGTCGGGATAACGCTTGATTGCGCCAGCCTTTGCGAAATGCTCCAGCGCGCTTTGCGCGTCATTGAATCCTTCACGGCTTTCGAAGGGATAATCGGATTTGATGTCGCTTAAGCAGAATGAAATCCCTTCGATGAATTGCATCGTCTTATCGATCGCTTCCGGCGCGGCGGCGAACAGGCGGCGCATCTCGTCGCCATGCTTGAGATGACGTTCGGCGTTCGCCTGGAGAAGCCGGCCGACCTTGTCGAGCGTCGTGCGATGGCGGACGCAGGTCAGGACGTCATGCAAGGCGCGCCGGTCGGGATGATGATAGAGCGCGTCATTGGTTGCGAGCGGCGGAACGCCAAGGCGCCACGCGAGCGCAAGCCGCTTCGTCCAGCGCGCGCGGGGCGCCGGGCCATAGAGCGCACTGACGCCAAGCCAGACTTTCGCGCCGGCGTCGCGCAAATCGTCGATTGCGCCCACAAGGCTTTCGGGCGGTTCATCGCTGCGGCTTTTTGATCTCCTGTTTTTCTCGGCGTCGAAGTTGATGACGTTATCGTGGAGCAATGCGCTCGGCTCGTCGGCGGGCGCCTCGCGATTCCCGTTTTTCGCTTCGTCTGGAAAGACGTTCTTTGGGAAAGGGCTGATAGGCCAGACCGGCCCGTCTTTCGGCTCCTTGATGACGCTGAGTTCAAGCTCGTTGGTCGAGCGCTCCATGATGACGAGCTGCAAACCTTCGGCGTGCTTCACGAGATCGCCGAAAGTCAGATGGCATTCACCCTTCGGTGCGCGCAGATTGCCTGTGGTGAGCAGCCGCGTCAGCCGGCCATAGGCGGCGCGATCGACGGGATAGGCGAGAATGTCGGGCGCGCCATCGACAAAGACGAGGCGGCAGCCGATCAGCAGCCGGAGCTGGCGAAGGGGCGACATATTTTCAGAGGAAACAGCAGCCGCTTTCGCCGCCTCCTCAGCCGCCCGCTTCCATTCGATGTAGGCGCTGTAGGCGCGCACTACGCCGGCGAGCGTGTTGCGGTCGGCTATTCCGACGCCGGCGAGATCGAGCATCGCCGCCTGCGCCACGTACTCCTCGGGATGGGAGCCGCCGCGCAGAAAGGAGAAATTCGTGGTGACGCCGAGTTCGGCGTAGCGCGTCGCCGCGACATAGGGCGGCTCCGGCGGTTCACCCTGTCGTGTCTCGTCTTGCGAGTCGCTTTTATCTCTGGCGCGATCCCGCTTCATGCGAACAATCCATGCATGAACCAGCGCGCGGGCTTGTCATGGAGTTCGCGCCCGTAAAGCCCTTCGCGGAACAGCCAGAAGCGGCGCCCCTCGACATCCTCGGCGCGAAAATAATCGCGCGTCAGCCCTTCGCCGCGCCACCATTCCGGCGCAATGCGTTCGGGCCCCTCAATCATGGCGACGTCGTGCTGCACGCGCCGCCACCGGAAGCGGATGGGCGGGCCGTCGGGAACCGTGGCGACGGTTTCGACGAGTTCGGGCTTCGCAAGCAGGCGCAGCGGGCGATCCGGTGGCTCGCTCATTTCGCGCGTCGGATTCCAGGCCGGCGCGACGGCGCGGCGCGACGCCGCTTGTGCGGCCGGAACCGAAACGACGGCGAATTCGGGCCAGTGGCTGTCGAAGGGTTGCAGTCTTTCGATGCGGCGCGCGCCCAGTCGCGCGCCGAGCACGTCGACCAGCCGGGTCAGATCCTCCGCATGCAAATCGGCGGCGAGATCGTGCTGAACCTGCGCGCGCGGCGAGGTTTCGAGCGCCGACAGACGCAGGAGATCGAAACCATAGCCGATGTCGATTTCGTCGCCGCCATAGCTGATCTTCTCGCGCAGAAGCCGCGCCATGATTTCGGGTTCGCGCAGGGGACGGCTGGCCCCGACGACAATGCGACGCACGAGCCCGTCGACGCGGAAGAACAACGCCTCGATGCGACGCGCGCCTTCATCATGACGCGTCAGCAGGGCGCAGAGATCGCGCGCGAGCCTCAGGAGCGTGCGCTCGATATCGTCTGGCAGAATGATCGGATCGAAGAAGCGCTTCTCCGCGACATAGGGCGCCGATTCGATCGCGGCGGCGATTGGCGAACGCGTCGCGCCCAGCGCCGCATCGAGACGATCGAGCAGCGCCTCGCCGAAGCGCGCCGTGATTGGCGCGCGCGGGCGCGAGAGAATATCCTCGATGCGCGTCAAGCCGACGCGCCGTAATGCGTCGGCGGTCTCCTCGTCCGGCCGCAGCGCTTCAACAGGCAAAGCGCGCAACGATTTTTCTTCGCCACCCGACGCGCAGATCTTGTCGTCGCCATGGCGCGCGATCGCCCAGGCGGCTTCAGGCGTCCCCGCGATAGCGGCGCGCAACGCGAATCCTTGCGCGGCGATCGAGGCCTCGATCGCCTTCAGCAGAGATTTTTCGCCGCCGAAGAGATGGGCGACGCCGGAGATATCGAGCGCTATTCCATCGGGCGGATCGAGCGCGACAAGCGGCGTCCATCGCCGGCACCAATCGCCAATGCTGGCGAGCAGGAGCGCGTCGGCGGCGGGATCGGCGTCGGCCAGTTCGAGCCCGGGATGCATGGCGCGCGCGTCGGCGAGCGACATGCCAGGCTTCAGCCCCATCTTCATCGCCGTCGCATCGCAGGCGGAAAGGCGCAGCGCGCCCTTGACGGGCGCGACGAGAATGAAGGGTTGCGACGATCTCCTGATATCAGGCGGAGCGCCGGCGAACCTGCGGCGTCGGCGCAGGCGGTCGGTAGGCAGGGTGGGGAAGACGATCGCGCAAAACCGCCGCGGGGTCGGCGAAGATCCTGTCGTCATGATTCCACTCCACGCTGAACTCTCCGGTCCGTCCCGCCCGGTTCTTTTTCACCTCGATGCGCCAGGCCGCCCGCCCCGGCCCGCCGCCCGGCTCCGCTGCGCTCCTCTCCGATTTCACGAGAAAGCGGGCGGCGGCGGCGCTGGTCGCGTCTTCGCCGCTGCCGCCGACACCGGCGAAAACGAGAAGCCCGAGATTTCGCCCGGCCTGAGCCGCCAGCAGCAGCCGGCGCGAGGCGGTGAGGTCGTAACTCCTGGGAAAACCAGTCATTTCGCCGATCACGGCGGCCGGCGCGGAAGAGTGCAGCGCCTCTTCCAGCGCCCAGAGCGCGTCGGCCAAGCTCGCCGTCCGGACGAGAATCAGGCTTTCCGGCTGCAACCCATGGGCGGCGAGACCGGGACCATAGGGCAGGCCGTTCTCCCAGCCGCTATGCTCCTCGGCAATCCAGATGATCGGGCGGCCCTCCCGCTCGCGGGCGGCGCGCCGGGCCCAGCCGAGGGCGAATCCGGTCGCGGCGGCGCTGTCGGCCGCCTCCTTCGCATGCAGATCGTGCAGCGCGCCGCGGGCGAGCCCCCCGCCCAGGAGATCATCCAGCCTGTCATGGCCGGAGGAGACGAGAGTCTTCTCGCCTTCGGAAAGGACGGGGTTCGCTTCGAGCCGGCGGATCGCAGCGCGCAAAACAGCGACCCTGTCCGAAACGCGGGGTGACTGCGCCGGAGCCATGAAAGATCGTTCCTGATATGTTCTTATCGATTCCACTCCATAGAGAGGGAGTCAAGCGAGGGGGGGTGGCGTCCGGAAGCTTTAGAATGTCGCGGCGAGCGCCCATCTTGCTGCCATGTCTCGCAACCGCTTATCGCGCGTCCCTAGAACCGCTTCTGAAAGCCTGACGCTCGCGAGCAGATGAACGTCGACATATCAGATCCCCGACGCAGAGAGTTCGAGGCGACTGATACATTGCAACGCTTCTAAATCTGTCGCGATGGTCGCCTGGGGCAATTGCTGGAGCGCCTGGATGATGAGATCGCGCTGGCGTAAATTTCCGAGCGCAATTTCTCCAACAACAAAGGAATGACTCAAAACCTGCCCGGCTTCGAGCAGGCTTACTAACGACGTATCGCTTTTTCCGAGATGGTCGATCCAGATCGAGGTATCGACAAGAATCATCCGGCCTTCTGACGCTGTCGCGGCGCGGTTTTCGCGCGTGGCTCGCTTCCGCCCAATTTCGCAAGCCGGCGTGCGCTTTCGCGCTCTATCAAGGCTTTAAGAGCCTCGCGCACCAAGGCTGACTTCTCCTGCAAGCCTGTGAAAGCCTGGGCCTTCGCCAACAAGTCTCCGTCAAGCATGAGGGTCGTGCGCATCAGCGTCCTCTCACGTCAGGATATCACCGAGCCTTTCCATCATCAATGATTCGCCTGCGTCACTGCGCGCTGACGTTTTATTCCGATGATGAAAGCAGCAGCTTGCCCAAGCGAACATACGGAAAGTCTTTGCTGCCGCATTCCCTCGACGAACTGCGGAGAGTTCTTCGCGCTTGTCAATCTTGACGCCGCTTCGCGACAGCGTCAGCCTCTCCTCATGTCAACGCTGGCGCTCACCATACGCCCCGCCCGGCTTGCGGACGCCGCCGCGATCACCGCGGTGCATGACGCCGCGTGGCGCGAAGCCTATCGCGGCGTGATTCCCGGCGCGCATCTCGAACGCATGGTCATGCGTCGCGGGTCGGCCTGGTGGGCGCGCTGTCTGCAACGCGGCAATCCGGTGCTGGTGCTCGACACAGGCGAGCGCATCGCCGGTTATGCCAGCCTCGGCCGCAACCGCGCGCCGTCGGTGAGAGCCGAAGGCGAGATTTTCGAACTTTATCTTGATCCCGTGCATCAGGGGCTTGGCTTCGGCGCCAAGCTGTTCCGGGCCGCCCGCGGCGAATTATCCTCGCGCGGCCTGTCCGGAACCGTGGCCTGGGCGCTGGTCGACAATGACCGGGCCTGCGCCTTCTACGAGAAGCGCGGCGGCCGCATCGCCGCCCGGGCGCTGGAGCATTTCGGCACCGATCTGCGCGAGCGGGTCGCCTATGTCTGGTCCTGAGCGGCGCAGACAGAACGAGCTGCGTTAGCGAAGCCGGCGCAAAAGGATTGACGAAGCGGGCTTCGCGCCGGAAGAGGGCGGCCGACGCGGCCCGCCGCCTGATCCTGTTCCTCTGACTGAAGTTTTTCCATGCGCATTGACGCCATCTCCATCGGCAAGAACCCGCCCGACGAAGTGAACGTGATCATCGAGGTCGCGATCGGCGGCGAACCGGTGAAATACGAGCTCGACAAGAAGGCGGGCACGCTGGTCGTCGACCGATTCCTCTACACGCCGATGCGCTATCCCGGGAATTACGGCTTCATTCCCCACACCTTGTCGGAAGATGGCGATCCCTGCGACGTGCTCGTCGCCAACACGCGGCCGATCGTTCCCGGCGCCGTGATCGCGGTCTGCCCGATCGGCGTCCTCAAGATGACGGACGAAGCCGGCGGCGACGAGAAAATCATCGCGGTGCCGACGCCGAAACTCACCCAGCGTTACGCGCATGTGAAGAACTACACCGATCTGCCCGAGATCACCTGGCGGCAGATCGAGCACTTCTTCTCGCACTACAAAGATCTCGAGCCCGGCAAATGGGTGAAGTTCGCGGGATGGGGCGACGCCGCCGAGGCGAAGAAGCTCATCCTCGAGGCAATCGAGCGCGCGAAAAAGGCGGGCTGAGTCTTCAGTCGAGAGCGCGGCGGCGCTTTTCCAGTTCCGCGGGCATCCACGCATCCTGCGGCGCAAGCACGCCGCGCTTCTGCACGTCGCGCGCGACGGCGAGCGCTTTATCGAGCCAGGCGGCGGCGTTGGATAGGTCCGTCTCCGACAGCTTGACATAGGACACGATCAGATCGCGCCGCCACTCTGTGTTGGCGGGATCGCGCTGTGTGAGCTGTTCGGCGATGGCGAGGCCCTTGTGAAATTCGGCGAGGGCGGCGTCGAGATCGCCCTGCATACTCAGGATATCTCCGATCAGGTTGTGGCTGACGGAAAGATCGCGCCGCCACAGCGTATTGGCGGGATCGCGCTGTGCGAGCTGCTTCCTGATGAAGAGAGCCTTGCGGAGTTCGGCGAGGGCGGCGTCGAGATCGCCCTGCGCGCTCAGGATGTCTCCGATCTTGTTGTGGCTGACGGAGAGATCGCGCCGCCATGGAGTGTTGGCGGGATCGCGCTGTGCGAGCTGTTCCCTGATGGCGAGAGCTTTGCGGAATTCGGCGAGGGCGGCGTCGAGATCGCCCTGCGCGCTCAGGATGTCTCCGATCCTTTCATGGCAGACGGAGAGATCGCGCCGCCACTGCGTGTTGGCGGGATCGTGTTGTGCGAGCTGTTCTGTGATGGCGAGAGACTTGCGGAACTCGGCCAGGGCGGCGTCGAGATCGCCTTGCGCGCTGAGGATGTCTCCGATCTTGCTGTGGCTGACGGAGAGATCGCGCCGCCATGGAGTGTTGGCGGGATCGCGCTGTGTGAGCTGTTCGGCGATGACAAGGCCCTTGTGAAATTCGGCGAGGGCGGCGTCGAGATCGCCCTGTGTGCTGAGGATGTCGCCAATTTTGTTGTGGCTGACGGAAAGGTGGCGTTCATCAGCATTGCTGCTAGCGATTTTTCCTGCACGCCGGAACGCAGCAAGGGCCAGCGGGGTTCGCCCAAGCTCCCGTTCGAGATCGCCTTCACGCGCGGCGGCGTAAAAGTTGCTGGCGTCGAGCTTACGCGCCTGCTTCAGCGCCCGGATCGCTTCCTGTCTATTGAAGGTTCCCGCAAAAATATCCGCTTTCTCGATCCAGAGTCGCGCTTCGCCGCGGGCGCGATGGTTGCGGCTTTCGGCTTCCGCCTCAAGCTGCTTGTCGAGAACGCGGATCGCGCCGGCGGCGTCGGCCTCGACCAGTTTTTCCCGCGCCTCGCGAATGGCGGTTTCGATTTCGGCGCCGAGATTGTCGGGCGCGAGCCGCGTCTTGCCGCGCTCGACCAGAATATCGATGGCGGCTCGCACATGCGCTTCCACCTGATCGTGGGGCACGAGCGGATCAAGCTCCGCTGCTTTGAACAGCGGCTCCAAAACCCTGACGTCGACGCCCTTGTCGCGCGCGATGGCGGCGAGAATCTCCTGATGCCGGCGTTCGTCGTCGAGCTTGCCTGTATTGATTTTGTCCTCGATCCGCTCCAGCTGCTGGAAGACCACGCGCTGGATGCAGGGATCGAGCGTCTCCATGAAGGCGCGATTGTTGAAGGCGAAGCTGAAGGCGTCGACCAGGATTGTGCGCGCGATGGCGTGCGCCTGGGGATTGAATGAATCTTCCCGGAATACGGGGTCGATGTCGCAGAGTTTGCCGAGCACGAGGTCCGCCGCCCGCTCATGGTCAAGGCCGGCTTTGGGGAAATCGCCGGGCGCGATAAGGACCTTGGGCAGCGCTTCGTCGAAGGCCAGCAACGCCTGCGTCTTGTCGGCCTCGACGGCTTCGGGATTGCGGTCGCGCGGCGAGGAGGGTTGGCGCGCCAAGACTTCTTCGGCCCGCTCTCGCGCCCTGGCGATGAAGGAATCGAGAACGGGATCGCCGGTTCCGGCGTCGAAACCGCCAATCTTCTTGAGAAGATCGGAAGCGTCGTCGAGCCCGATTTTCTCAAGCCCCTTGCCGGCGATCTTGAGAGCTGTCCCGGTAATCCCGGCGATCTTGAGGGCGGTCGCGGTTGAAAAAGGTTCAGCCATGCAATTTCATCAGATATTGGCGAAATCTGGCTGGAAACAGCGAGCCGGACAAGACGGGCCTCTGGCGGAGCGGCGCCTTGTTGGGCGCACCCATCCCCTGAGCGGCCGGCCGGTTGCTTCGGGTTCAGGCGACAGGCGCGGGAAATGGCGTATAAGGCCGTCCAATTCTTCAAGGTCACACGAGTTGGCAGGGAGTCTCCATGAGCGATCTCTATAAAAATCTGATCGGCGGCGAATGGGTCGAAGGCCATGCGGCGCGGCCCAACATCAACCCTTCCAACACCAAGGACGTGATCGGCGAATATGCGCACGCCTCGCGCGGCCAGGCCGAGCAGGCGATCGCGGCGGCGAAAGCGGCCTTTCCCGCCTGGTCGCGTTCGACGCCGCAGGAGCGCTACGAAATCCTGAAGAAGGCGTCCGACGAGATTCTCGCGCGCAAGGAGGAGCTTGGCCGCCTGCTGTCGCGCGAGGAGGGCAAGACGCTGCCTGAAGGCATCGGCGAAGCGACGCGCGCCGGCCAGATCTTCGCGTTCTTCGCCGGCGAAGCGCTGCGCCTCTCCGGCGAGAAGCTCGCTTCCGTGCGTCCGGGCGTCGATGTCGACATGACGCGCGAGCCGGTCGGCGTCGTCGGCATGATCACGCCTTGGAATTTCCCGATCGCGATCCCGGCCTGGAAGATTGCGCCGGCGCTGGCCTACGGCAACACCGTCGTCATCAAGCCGGCCGATCTCGTGCCGGGCTGCGCCTGGGCGATCGCCGACATCCTGCATCGCGCCGGTATTCCGAAGGGCGTGTTCAATCTCGTGATGGGACGCGGCTCGGAAGTCGGCCAGATCATCCTCGATCACCCCGACGTGACTGCGATCAGCTTCACCGGCTCGGTCTCGACCGGCCGCAAGGTGGCGCTCGCCGCGGTGTCGGGAACGCCGATGAAGAAGGTGCAGCTCGAAATGGGCGGCAAAAATCCGCTCGTCGTGCTCGACGACGCCGATCTCAAGACGGCGGTGGAATGCGCGGTGAATGGCGCGTTCTTCTCGACGGGTCAGCGCTGCACCGCGTCGTCGCGCCTCATCGTGCAGGATGGCGTGCATGACAAGTTCGTCGACGCGGTCGTCGAGCGGCTGAAGGGCCTCGTCGTCGACGACGCGCTGAAGTCGGGCGTGCATATCGGCCCGGTGGTCGATCAGAGCCAGCTCGATCAGGACCTCAAATATATCTCGATCGCGAAAGACGAAGGCGCGAAGCTCGCCTGGGGCGGCGAATTGCTCAATCGCGAGACGCCCGGCTTCTATCTCCAGCCGGCTTTGTTCACGGAAACCACCAACCAGATGCGCATCTCGCGCGAAGAGGTGTTCGGCCCGGTGGCGAATGTGGTGCGCGTGAAGAGTTACGACGAGGCGTTGAGCCTCGCCAACGACACCGAGTTCGGACTGTCCTCGGGCATCTGCACGTCGAGCCTGAAACACGCTTCGCATTTCCGCCGCAACAGCGAGGCGGGCATGGTGATGGTCAACCTGCCGACGGCGGGCGTCGATTATCACGTTCCGTTCGGCGGCCGGAAAGGTTCGAGCTACGGCCCGCGCGAGCAGGGCGCCTATGCGCGTGAATTCTATACGGTGGTGAAGACGGCTTATACGTTGCCGGTGTGAGGGAGCGCTTTCTCACGCGTCATCCCGGACGCATCGCAGCACGCCAGTGATGCGATGCAGATCCGGGACCTTGAGCCGATGGAGGCTCATCTCACGAAAGGTCCCGTGTCTGCGCCGCAACGCTCACGCGTTGCAGCGCGCACGGGATGACGAGCTGGAACTAGCTCGACGCGCGCTCCGCAATCGCCTCGCTCAGCGCCACCGTGCGCTTCGCGATCTCCGCATGCAGCAATTCCACCATGCGGCCGTCGAGATTGATCGCGCCCTTGCCGGCATTCTCCGGCAGCGCAAACGCTGCAATGATCTTCTTCGCCTGCGCGACCTCATCATCCGTCGGCGCAAAGATTTCATTGGCGCCCGCGATCTGACCGGGATGGATCAGCGTCTTGCCGTCGAAGCCGCAGTCGCGGCCTTGCTCGCATTCGGCGCGGAAGCCGACATCATTTGAGAGATCGTTGAAGACGCCGTCGAGAATATCGAGATCGTTGGCGCGCGCGGCGGCGACCGCCTGCATCAGCCACGGCATGAAGGAGGCGCGGCCCGGCAGAAAGCGCGCCCGTGTCTCCTTGGCGAGATCATTCGTGCCCATAACGAAGCAGGCAAGCCGCGTGATGGAATCATCGGCGGCGTCAGCGATGTCGCGGATGTTGAGGATCGCCGCTGGCGTCTCGATCATCGCCCAGACGCGCACCGACTGATCCGCCTTCTGCGCCGCGAGCCGCCGCCCCGCCATGGCGAGCGTTTCGGGCGTGGAGACTTTTGGAATGAGAATGGCGTCCGGCCGCGCATCGGCCGCCGCGGCGAGATCGTCCTCGCCCCACGGCGTCGTCAGCGCATTGATGCGGATCACGACCTCGCGCTTGCCGTATCCGCCGGCGAGCACGGCGGCGCAGACCTGTTTGCGCGCTGCGTCCTTCGCCTCAGGCGCCACTGCGTCTTCGAGATCGAGAATCAGCGCGTCGGCTTCGAGCGTCTTCGCCTTTTCCAGCGCCCTTGCATTCGAGCCGGGCATGTAGAGGACGCTGCGGCGCGGGCGGATGGTCATGGCGGCGCTCCTGGCGGATGTTGGCCCGCACCATACGCAGCCGACGCGGCCGCGCTATGGTCTCGTGCGTCAGGCTGGGGAGAACTCATGACCCGATGGATCGCCGGCGTCGATGGATGCCCCGCCGGCTGGATCGCTGCGTTCCGCGATCTCGGCAGCGGCGAGGCGCGGCTGCGCGTCGTCGGGCGATTCAGGGACGTGATCGAGGCGCCGGAACAGCCCGAAGTCATCGCCGTCGACATGCCGATCGGCCTGCCGGCCCGGGCCGGTCTTGGCGGACGAGGGCCGGAGCGGCTGGTGCGGCCGCTGCTTGGCGGCCGGCAGTCGAGCGTGTTCTCGGTTCCGGCGCGCGCTGCGGTGGAAGCCGCCGATTATCGCGCCGCCTGCGCCGCGGCGCTGAAGCACTCGGAGCCGCCGCGAAAAGTGTCGAAGCAGGCCTTTTTCCTCTTTGCGAAGATTCTGGAGATCGACGCTCTGCTGCGCAGGCAAATGGAGTTGTGCGAACGGGTCTGGGAGTCCCATCCCGAAGTGGCGTTCTGGCGCATGAATGGGAAGCGACCGCTGCAACATCCCAAGAAGATCAGGGGGCGCGTCAACCCTGAGGGAATCGCCGAGCGGCGGGCGCTGCTGCGCGGCGAGGGCTTGAGTGAGGCTCTCGTCTCGCATGCGGTCCCCAAAGGCGCGGCGTTGGACGACCTCATCGATGCGCTGGCCGTGTCTGTCGTGGCGGAGCGCATCGTCAGAGGCGAGGCGCTGTCCTTCCCCGATCCGCCCGAGCGCGACGCGCATGGGCTCCCTGTCGCCATCAGGGCTTGAGCGCAGCCGCCGAGGCGCGGTAGGCATTGATATCCCAACATTGCGATTTCCCATGCCTGCTCCCGTCACGCCCGAGGCCGTTCGCGCGGCCTATTCCCGCATCGCATCGCATCTGCGCCGCACGCCGCTGCTGCAACTCCCGCGCGGCGCCTATGGCGTCGACGCAGACGTGACGCTCAAGCTTGAACTCCTGCAGCATGCCGGCTCATTCAAGCCCCGCGGCGCCTTCTTCAATCTCGTGTCGCGCAAAATCCCCGATGTGGGCGTCGCTGCGGCGTCGGGCGGGAATCATGGCGCGGCCGTCGCCTATGCGGCGCAGCAGTTCGGCGTGAAGGCGCGCATCTTCGTGCCGGAGATTTCGAGCCCGGCGAAGATCGCAGCCATCAAACGCTTCGGCGCCGAAGTCGTCATCGGCGGCGCGCGTTATTACGACGCGCTCGATTCCTGCCTCGCCTATGTCGCGGAGAGCGGCGCGATGCAGGTGTCGGCCTTTGATTCGATCGAGACCATGTCCGGCCAGGGCACCGTCGCGCTCGAATGGGAAGAGCAGGGCGGCAAACCCGACACGGTGTTGATCGCGGTCGGCGGCGGCGGCCTGATCAGCGGCGTCGCGAGCTGGTGGGGCAAGCGCGTGAAGGTCGTCGGCGTCGAGCCGGAGGGATCGCGCGCGCTGCATGCGGCGCTGGCCGCGGGCGAGCATGTCGATGTCGAGGTGAATTCGGTCGCCGCCGATTCGCTTGGCGCGAAGACGGTGGGTCCGCTGGTTTATGAAGTCTGCGCGCCGGTCGTCGATCATGTCGCGCTTGTGAGCGATGACGCGATCGTCGAGGCGCAGCGCGTGCTGTGGCGCGATTTCCGCATCGCCAGCGAACCCGGCGGCGCGACGGCGTTCGCAGCCCTCATCTCAGGCGCCTACAAGCCGCAGCCGGGCGAGAAACTCGGCGTTCTGCTCTGCGGCGGCAATGTCGATCTCGGCAAGCTTGCGGATATCGCGACGTGAGCGACGCGCATCCGGTTCGCTACACCTCGCGGCTGCTTGTGTTCGATCCGGCGGATCGCCTGCTGTTGCTCGAATATGAATCGACGATCGCGTTCGATCCGAACAATCCGGCGCGGCGCGGTTTCTGGTATACGCCGGGCGGCGGCATCGATCCCGGCGAGACGCCGGAGCAGGCGGCGCTGCGCGAACTCGATGAGGAGGTCGGCATTCGCGGCGTGACGCTTGGCCCCTGCGTCGCCACCTGCCGCGCGCTGCGCGATCGTTTCATGCGGATATCGCTCTGCCATGAGCGCTACTTCATCATCCGCGCGCCTTCTGACCGCATCGATACGTCGCGACTGGCCGAGACCGACATCGATCCCGTGCTCGATGTGCGCTGGTGGAATATTGATGAATTCATCGCCTCGCGCGAGCCGGTTATTCCGGAATTCGTGCCCGGGCTCGCGCGTCGCATTCTCTCTGGCGATTCGCCAGCCGCGCCGATCGATTTCTCGTAATTGAGATCAGGCGGCGAGAAGCGTTTCGCCGTCCTCGGCCTCGATGCGCGTATATACGATTTCGCCGCGCGGCCGCGCCGCCGTAAATTTCACCAGTGAGAAATCCTCGGTGCGGCCCATGCCGTTGGCTTCGGTCAGCACCCGCTGATGCGAGCCGACAAAGCGCGCGAGATGGCGCTTCCGCGCCGCGTCGCCACGCGCGATCAGGCGCCTCGCCCGTTCTTTCGCGATGTCGCGCGGCGTCTGCGGCATCCGCGCCGCCGGCGTGCCCCCGCGCGGCGAATAGGGGAAGATATGCAGCCAGGTCAGGCCGCATTCCTCCACGAGATCGAGCGAACGCGCGAAATGCTCTTCGGTCTCGGTCGGAAATCCCGTGATGATGTCGGCGCCGAAGACGATGTCGGGGCGTAGGTCGCGCAGCTTCGCACAAGCCTCGATCGCCTGAGCGCGCGAGTGGCGGCGCTTCATGCGCTTCAGGATGAGATCGTCGCCCGCCTGCAGCGAGAGATGGGCGTAAGGCATCAGCCGCGGCTCGTTCGCATAGGCGTCGAGCAGCGCGGAATCGAGTTCAGCGACATCGATCGAAGACAGGCGCAGGCGCGGCAATTCGGGGACATGCTTCAGCACCTGCGCGACGAGCGTTCCAAGCTTCGGCCCGCCGGGAAGATCGGTCCCCCACGATGTCAGGTCGACGCCGGTCAGAACGATCTCCTTCACGCCCGACGCAACAAGGCGGCGCGCCTGCGCGACGATCGCGCCCATGGGCGCCGAGCGCGAATTGCCGCGCCCGAATGGAATGACGCAGAACGTGCAGCGATGGTCGCATCCGTCCTGCGCCTTGATGAAAGCGCGGGTGTGCTTATCGAAACCATCGAGCATGAAGGGCGCGGTGTCGCGCACGGTCATGATGTCGCCGACCACAACCTTCTCCGCGAGGTCGACTCCGAAAGCGGGCGTGATTTCCGCGCGCATTGTTTCGGCGCGATCTGCGCGCCAGACCTCGGCGTTCATCTTCTCGTGATTGCCGAGCACGCGGTCGACTTCCGGCATGGCGGCGAAACGCGCAGGCTCGATCTGCGCGGCGCAGCCGGTCACGACGATGGTGGCGTCCGGGCGATCGCGTCGCAGGCGGCGGATCGATTGCCGCGCCTGCCGCGTCGCTTCCGCGGTCACTGCGCAGGTGTTGACGACGATGAGATTGTCGCGCCCGGCGTCCTCCGCCGCGCGTTTGATCGCTTCGGACTCGTGGATGTTGAGCCGGCAGCCGAATGTGACGACATCGACGCCCACGGCGTTATGCCGCTCCGGCGAAGAGCGACGGCGCGAGCGTCCCTTCCCATTCGAGTTCGACAGGCCCGGTCATCAGCACATGGCCGTCGGATTCGCGCCATTCGATTTCGAGATCGCCGCCAGGCAGCGTCACGATCGCCTTGCGATCGGTGAGATCCTTGCGCGCTCCCGCTACGACAGCCGCGCAGGCGGCGCTGCCGCAGGCGCGCGTGAGGCCCGCGCCGCGCTCCCACACCTTCAGGATGATGTGATCGCGCGAGGCGACGTGAGCGAGCGAGATGTTGGCGCGCTCGGGGAAGATCGGATGATTCTCGAGCAGCGGCCCGATCTTGTCGAGCTGATAGGCTTCGACATCATCGACCCAGAAGATCGCATGCGGATTGCCCATGCTCACCGCGGAGGGCGTGTGCAGGATGGGATCGTCGATCGGGCCGATCTGCAACTCGATGCCCGTGGTGTCATGGAAAGGATCGCGCAGCGGGATTTCGTCCCAGCGCAAGCGCGGCGCGCCCATGTCGACGGTGTAGCGCCCATCCTCGCGGCGCAGCGTCGGCAGCAGTCCCGCCTTGGTCTCCAGCACGAGGCGCCCGGCGCCGGCGCGGCCCATCTCGCGATCCTCGCCCATCGCCCAGGCGACGCAGCGCGTGCCGTTGCCGCACGCGCCAGCTTCCGAGCCGTCGGTATTGTAGATGTTCATGAAGGCGTCGCTGCGCGGCGAACGCGCGTCATGCAGCACCATGAGCTGGTCGAAGTGCGAGCGCGGGTCGCGCGCGATGGCGGCGGCCTCGTCCGCTCCGACGACGATCCGCGTGCCGCGCAGATCGAGCACGGTGATCTCGTTGCCGAGCCCGTTCATCTTGAGGAAGCGGCGATTGGCGAGCGGGTTCATCGGAATGTCATCTTCAGGGCGTCCCGCATATAGGCGAGCGCCGCTTTCGACGCGAGTCCGGGAACGCGCGGTGGTCACGCGCTTTGAATGTTCGTATGGTCATTCAGACGGGCGATCCAGGAACACCAGCCGCGCGCATGCCAACCTTCCGCCTTCTTGCATCGATTTTCGCATTGAGCGTGGTGACGACCGTCGCGTCGGCCCAGACTCCGCCGGCGCAGCAGCCCGCGGCGCCTTCCGGCGGCGTCGCGCCGCCAGCGAAGGTCGAATCACAGCCCCTGCCGCCTCCGACCGGAACAATCGAAGCGCCGAAGCCGGCCGAAGCGCAGACCGCCCAGCCGGCAGCGCCGGCTCAATCTGCGCCAGCCCCTGCTCAAGCCGCTCCCGCGGCTCCTGCTCCGCAACAGGCCGCCCCAGCGCCCGCAACGCCAGTTCCGGCGATGCCAACGCCGCCTCAACAGGCGACTCCAGCGCCTGCCGTGCCGGGCGCGCCCGCTCCGGCGCAGCCTCCTGTCCAGCAGGCGACTCCGGCTCCTGCGCCGGGAACGCCAGACGCGACGGCGACGCTCGCGCCGGGGACGACCGATCCCAGCGGCGCCGATGAAGTGATGTTGACGTCGAAGCCCGTCGCTTCGCTCAAGGGTGCGGCCAACTGGGATGGAGGCTTCGTCAAGATCCAGGCGGCGCTGCTGATCATCCGCACCGAACTCAACAAGGCGAAGATCAGGACGGCGGGCCGGCCGCTGACGGTTTTCCTGTCGTCGGACGACGACAAGTTCAACTTCGAGGCGATGATCCCGATCGATCCCGCGACCGACATGGCGACGCAACTGGGATCAGAGGTGAAGCTGTCGCAGACGCCAGCGGGCAAGGCGATCCGCTTCGGCCACAAGGGCGCCTATGACAATATCGATGAGACCTACGAAGTGCTGACCGCCTATCTCGACGCCAAGGGCATCGAGGCGAAGGACGCCTTCATCGAGGAATATCTGACCGAAAATCTCGCGCCGTCGGATGAGAATTTCGAACTGCAGATTTACGTGCAACCGAAATAATTAGCCTCTTCGCCAAGCGGAATTCGCAGCGCGCGGCTCGAAGCCGCGCGTCTTTCTTTTGCGGCTGTGAAACACCTTTATCGTTCAAACGTTGGGGCTCCATCACGCGCGGCGCAGCCGGCGCGTCGACATCCAACATGAGGAGCGCGAGATGGGTCTGTTCTCCAAGGACATCCAGACATTCGACAATCTGTTCACGCACACGCTGCAGGACATTTATTACGCCGAGAACCAGATCACCAAGGCGCTGCCGAAGATGATCGACATGGCGACGAGTCCGCAACTCAAACAGGCGTTCCAGGGCCATTTGCGCGAGACGGAAGGGCACATCAAGCGGCTCGAGCAGGTGTTCAAGCTGCACGGCCAGGAGCCGAAGGGCGTCGACTGTCCCGCGATCGACGGCATCATCGAGGAAGCGACGGATGTCGCCGGCGAGATCGAGGACAAGAATGTGCTCGACGCGGCTCTCATCGCTTCGGCGCAGGCCGTCGAGCATTACGAGATGACGCGCTACGGTTCGCTGATCGCCTGGGCTGAACAGCTCAAGCGGCCGGACTGCGCGAAACTTTTCAAGCAGAATCTCGATGAGGAGAAGGCGACCGACAAGAAGTTGACGGGCATCGCCGAAAGCTCCGTCAACAGGATGGCTGCGTAATTCTCACAGCGGCGGCGGCGAATTTCGCCGCCGCTTTATTTTGCGACGACGCGCTCGACGCCATTCTTTTCTCCCGCCCATGTCAGGCGGCCGAGACGCAGCATGTAATTCACATGCGCGAAGACTTCGCTGAAGGCGAAGCTCATCTGGTGCGGATCGGTCACGCGCGGGAAAATCACGGGGAGAAAATCGGAAACGGCTTTCGGCGCATCACGACAGGCGTCGGCGATCATCGCGCAGCGCTCTTCATGATGGGCGATGAGTTCGTCGCAGCGTTGATGCAGCCCGCGGAATGGCAGGCGATGGCCGGGAAGAACCAGCGCGTCGGCAGGCAGTTCGCGCGTCAGCGCATTCAATGAACGAATGAAAAGCCCGAGCGGATCGCCATCAGGTTCGACCGGCCAGACGCTGACATTCGGAGTGATCTTTTCGAGCACCTGATCGGCGGCGAGAAAGAGATTTTCCTCGCGGCAATAGAACATGATCTGCTCGGGCGCATGGCCGTCGCCGCTGATCGCGGAAAAGACGCGCCCGCCGATCTTCAATTCGTCGCCGGCGACCATGCGCAGGAATGTCGGCGGCAGCGCGGTCACCATCTTGAGATAGTGATGTCCCTGCGTCGCGACGCGATCGGTCATTTCCGCGTCGAGACCGTGCCGCAAATAGAAATCGCGATAGACTTTCGCGTCGAGCGCGCCGGGACTGAGCGAAATGTTGAGGCAGGAGAGATAGGACGTCTGACTCGTCAGCAGCGGCAGGTCGAAGCGTTCGCACAGCCAGCCGGCGAGGCCGATATGATCGGGATGATAGTGGGTGACGATGAGGCGCGTCAGCTTGCGCCCCGCAAGCGGGCCCGAGATCAGCGCTTCCCAAGCGTCGCGCGTCGGCTGGTTCGCGATGCCGGTGTCGATGACGGCCCAGCCGTCGCCATCGTCGATGAGATAGATGTTGACGTGATCGAGCCTGAAGGGGAGCGCAATGCGCGCCCAGAGGATGCCCGGCGCAACCTCGATGACGCCGCCGCTGGCGGGCGCTTCCGGGAAGGGAAAGGCGAGGGGCTTATCCTGGGTCTTCAGCACTGATCACCTGCGCTCCGGCAGGCGCCGGCGAATTTGCTTAGGAGCGACGCGCCGGCTCGTAAAGGCGCGGCAGCCATCGCCGCCTCGCATGGATGCCGCCCTGTCAGGCTCGCGGACTCGTGGGATGATCGGACGAGTTTGTCGCGACCTTTGGCGCCATCCAGTGTTCGCCCGGCCGCAGCGTGCGGAATTTGTCCGCGCTGATTCCAAGCTTCTCGCGCGCGATTTTCAGCCCCTCGACCGGCCGTTCGATTCCCTCATTGGTGAGATGGAACGTGCCCCAGTGATGGCCGAGCGCGTAGTCCGCGCCGCAATCGAGAAAGGCGCGCGCGGCCTCCTCGGGATTCTGATGTTGCGACGCCATCATCCAGCGCGGCTCGTAGGCGCCGATCGGCAGAAGCGCGAAACGGAAGCCGCCATGCTTCTCCTTCACGGCGCGATAATAAATCCCGTCGTGATAACCGGAGTCGCCGACGGCGAAGATTTTGCCGCCCGGCGTCTCGATCACGAAGGCGGTCCACAGCGCCATGCGCCGGTCGAGCACGCCGCGCGCCGACCAGTGATGGCAGGGCTCCAGCGTCACCGCGACATTCTTCGCGATCTGAACGCGCGCGCCCCAGTCATGCGCCTCGGCCCAGATCGTGGGATTGCGCTCCCAGATGACCTTGTCATTGCCAAGCGCGGCGACCACGCGCGGCTGGTCGCGCTCATGCAGCTTCGTCAATGTCGCGACGTCGAGATGGTCGTAGTGATTGTGCGTGATAAGAACGAGATCGATTTTCGGGAGATCGTCGAACAGCACGCCCGGCCCGTTCGCGCGCTTCGGGCCGGCGAAGGTGAAGGGGCTCGCGCGCTCCGACCAGACCGGATCGAGCAGGATGTTGAGGCCGGCCGTCTGGATGAGCGTGCTGGCGTGACCGATGAAGCTGACGCGGAGATCGTCGCCCTCGACCTTCGCCGGCGGCGTGTCGCGGACATTGGAGGGGTAGGAGGCCGGCCAGGGCTCGCGGCCGCCGCTCAACTGCCAGCGCAGGAGGTTGCCGAAACCGGAGGGTTCGCGGCCGCCGGGATTGAAGAAGCGCAGCCCGTCGAAATGATCGGAGACCGGCCCCTCGTAATAGGGATTGTGGGTCGACTTCCAGAAGCCCCAGCCGAACCCGCCGGTTCCGGCGAGGCCGAGATAGCCTAGAAATTTAAGAAAGCGGCGGCGATTCATGCCGTTATCCGTTTCGTGAGCGCCTGGCATCATATCATGCAGCGGCGGCGCGGGCGCAATCGGGACTGATTTTCCTTGACTTTCCGGCCTCCCGGAGCGAGGGACCGATCGTAATTCAGCTCGCAGATCAGTCTGAGAGCCGCCGACCGGGCCTGTGAGCCCGGAGGTCAACGTCCGGCAGCGCGTCGCGCCCCCGGGCGCGACGGAGTTTGGAATGCCCGCTTTCGCTGTCGCGAAGCGGGTGCGCGCCCCGGGCGAATTTGGTTTGGACGCCTATATCCGTGTGAACGGATCAGGCTGAGGAGATCGGGATGTTCGAGGGCCTCTCGGGCAAATTGACCAGCGTTTTCGACCGCCTGCGCGGTCGCGGCGCGCTGACGGAAGCCGATGTCAACGAGGCGATGCGCGAGGTTCGCCGGGCGCTCCTCGAGGCCGACGTGGCGCTCGATGTCGCCCGCTCCTTCATCGACCGGGTGCGCAACCGCGCCGTCGGCTATGAGGTGATCCGTTCGGTCACGCCGGGCCAGCAGGTCGTCAAGATCGTCCAGGACGAGTTGATCGCGACGCTCGGCGGCGAGGGACAGGCGATCAATCTCGAAGCCGTGCCGCCCGTCGCCATCCTGATGGTCGGCCTGCAGGGCTCGGGCAAGACGACGACGACGGCCAAGATCGCGAAGCGCCTGACCGACCGGCAGAAGAAGAAGGTCCTCATCGCCTCGCTCGATACGCGCCGCCCGGCGGCGATGGAGCAGCTCGCCATTCTCGGCAAACAGGTCGGCGTCGACGTGCTGCCGATCATCGCCGGCCAGACGGCGGTCCAGATCGCCGGCCGCGCGCTGAACGCGGCGCGTCTTGGCGGCTACGACGTCGTCATGCTCGACACCGCCGGCCGCACCACGGTCGATGACGAGCTGATGGCGGAAGCGGCCGAGGTGAAGGCCGCGACCAATCCGCACGAAGTGCTGCTCGTCGCCGACGCGTTGACCGGTCAGGACGCGGTCAACACGGCGCGCGCCTTCGATTCCGCGCTCGGCGTCACCGGCATCGTGCTGACCCGCGTCGATGGTGACGGCCGCGGCGGCGCTGCGCTGTCGATGCGCGCGGTGACGGGAAAGCCGATCAAGCTGATGGGCGTCGGCGAAAAGGTCGACGCGCTCGAAGATTTTCATCCCGGCCGCATCGCCAACCGCATTCTCGGCATGGGCGACATTGTCTCGCTCGTCGAGAAGGCGGCGGAGAATATCGACAGGGAGAAGGCCGAGGCGATCGCGCGCAAGATGCAGAAGGGCGCGTTCGATCTCGGCGATCTGCGCGACCAGCTTGCGCAGATGGAAAAGATCGGCGGCCTCGGCGGCGTGATGGGCATGCTGCCCGGCATGGGCAAGGTCAAGGACCAGATGGCCGCCGCCGGCATGAACGACAAGATGATCAAGCGCCAGCGCGCGGTCATCGACTCCATGACGCCGCAAGAACGCGCCAATCCCGATATTCTGAAAGCCTCGCGCAAGAAGCGCATCGCGGCCGGCGCCGGCACGACGGTCGAGCACGTCAACAAGCTCTTGAAGATGCATCGCGGCATGGCCGACATGATGAAGGCCATGGGCAAGGGCGGCCGCGGCGGCATGGCCGCGAAGCTTGGCCAGATGTTCGGAATCGGTGGCGGCATGCCGATGCCCTCTCCCGAGCAGATCGAGCAGATGCAAAAGCAGTTCGGCGTGACCCAGGGCGCGCCCGGTTCGGGCATTCCGACATCGCCGCCGCCGGGCCTGTTCGGCGGACCGAAGGGACCCGGGTTGCCGGGCCTTGGGGGAGCGAAGCTTCCCGGTCTCGGCGGACTGCCGGGCCTCGGCGGAAATCCGTTCGGGGCTAAGAAGAAGTGAGCACGGTCCGCTACATCGTCGCGGATGTCGCAGCGGCGAAGCGCTTCTATGTCGAAGCGCTCGGATTCGCCGTCATGCAGGAATTCGGCGACGCCATGGCGATCATCTCGCGCGGCGATCTGAAGTTGTGGCTTGCCGGCCCGATGGCGTCGGCGTCGAAGCCGATGCCGGATGGGCGCAAGCCTGAGTCGGGCGGGTGGAATCGCATCGTCGTTGAAGTCGACGACATCGACGCGCTTGTCGCGAAATTGAAAGCAGCGCATGTCGCGTTTCGCAATGAACCCTTTTCCGGCCCCGGCGGAACGCAGGTGCTGATCGAAGATCCCTCTGGCAATCCGATCGAGATTTTTCAGGCGCGCGGGGTCTCCACATGATTCCCGTGCTTGAAACAGAGCGCCTCGTGATGCGCGCCTTCCAGGCCAGCGATTTCGACGCCTTCGCGGCGTTCTACGCCGATGCGGAGCTCACGCATTTCGTCGGTGGTCCGCAGACGCGCTTCGAAGCGTGGCGCAACATGTCGGCGCGCTGCGGCTCGTGGATCCTGCGCGGTTTTGGCTACTGGGCGCTGGAGGCGAAAGCCGATGGAAAAATCGTCGGCTGGTGCGGGCTCACTTTTCCGGAAGGCTGGCCCGAACAGGAGATCGGCTGGTCGCTTTTTCGCGAGGGGCAGGGCAAGGGCTATGCGACGGAAGCCGCGCGCGCCGCGCGCGATTACGCCTACAATGTTGCGGGCTGGACAACTGCGATCAGCCTGATCGATCCGCGCAATCACGCCTCGCGCAAGGTCGCGGAGCGGCTCGGCGCCCGCTACGAGCGCGACGTCCCGTTCCTCGGCAAGGAAATCGGCATTTACCGGCATCCTTCGCCTGCCGAACTGAAATCATCGCCCTCACACTGACACTGACTAGCTAAGGAGATCATCATGTCTGTGAAAATTCGTCTCGCGCGCGGCGGCGCCAAGAAGCGTCCGCACTATTCCATCGTCATCGCCGACAGCCACTATCCGCGCGACGGCCGTTTCATCGAGCGCATCGGCCGTTTCGATCCGATGAAGCCGAAGGATTCGCCGGAGCGCGTCGTGCTCGATCTGGAGAAGGCGAAGGAATGGCTGGCCAAGGGCGCGCAGCCGACTGATCGCGTGCTGCGTTTCCTCGACGCCGCCGGCATTCTGAAGCGCAAGCCGCGCAACAATCCGGAGAAGGCGAAGCCCGGCAAGAAGGCCGAAGAGCGCGCCGCCGCCAAGGCGAAGAAGGCCGAGGCTCCGGCCGAAACGCCGGCTGCGTAACACCGCTTCACTGTCATCCCCGGGCTTGACCCGGGGATCCAGAACTTCGGCGTCTCCGTTGCTGGATTGCCGGGTCAAGCCCGGCAATGACATCGAGCATGAAGCGCGATCGCTGGAGCGGTGATGGCGTCGGATAAACTCATCCTTCTCGGCGAGTTCGGCCGCGCGCAAGGCGTGCGCGGCGAAGTCAGGATCAAATCCTACACCGACGATCCCCTCGCCATCGCGCGCTATCAGCCGCTCACCAGCGAAGACGGCGCGCGATCGTTCAAGATTATTTCCGCGCGCCCGCATCAGGGCGACATGATCGTCGCGCGCGTCGAGGGCGTGAATGATCGCAGCGCCGCCGAGGCGCTGACGCGCTTGAAGATTTTTGCGCCGCGCGGAGCGCTTGGCGCCGAGACGCTCGAAGAGGGCGAATATCTCCAGTCCGATCTCGTCGGGCTTGCTGTGCGACTTGCGGACGGACGCGATGTCGGCCGCATCGTCGGCATCGAGAATTACGGCGCAGGCGATCTGCTCGCGATCCAGATCGACGGACGCAAGGAGCCGGCGCTGCTGCCGTTCAGCGATCGCTTCGCGCCCGTGATCGACATCGCCGGCGGCTCCATCACGATCGATCCGCCAGAGGGATGGGACGAGGAATGAGTTTCCGCGCGCTGATCTTCGACATGGACGGCACGATCGTGGACAATATGCGCGTGCATAACGAGGCGTGGGGCGCCTGGTTCGCCGAGAAGGGATTGCCCTTCGATGAAGCGACGTTCTTCGCGAATACGGCGGGACGGCACAACCCCGAGATCATCGGCGCGCTTATTCCTGACAAGAGCGAAGCGGAATTGATTGCGCTCGGCGACGAGAAGGAGGCGATCTATCGCCGCCTCTATGCGCCGCGCGTCACCGCGCTCGCAGGCTTCGTCGATCTCCTCGATTTCTGCGACGCGCATCACCTGCCGAAGGCGGTGGCGACGGCCGCGCCGCCGGCGAATATCGATGTGGTGCTCGATACGCTGAAGCTGAGAAGCCGTTTCGACACGATCGTCGCGCCAAGTCAGGGCTATCGCGGCAAGCCGCATCCCGACATGTTTCTCGCGGCGGCCGAGCGCATGAAGATCGCGCCCGCGGATTGCGTGGTGTTCGAGGACGCGCCGCTTGGCGTCGAGGCGGCGCGACGCGCCGGCATGAAAGCTGTGGCGATGACCACGATGCTGTCGCCCGCCGATTTCGCGGCGTTCGACAATGTCGTCGCTGATATTTCCGATTTCACGCAGCTCGATCGCTCGCTCTTCGCCGAGAAGGTCGCGTGACGTTCCGCGCGACCATCCTGACGCTTTATCCCGAGATGTTTCCGGGGCCGTTGGGCGCGTCGCTTTCAGGCGACGCGCTTGCGCGCGGCGTCTGGTCGCTCGAGACGAAGAACATCAGGGATCACGGCCACGGCAAGCATCGCGCGGTGGACGACACGCCGGCGGGCGGCGGTCCCGGCATGGTGCTGCGCTGTGACGTGCTCGCGGCGGCGCTCGACGCCAGCGTCGCGTCTGACGATGCGCGGCCGCGTCTTCTCATGTCGCCGCGTGGAAAACCCCTGACGCAGGCCCGCGCCCGCGAACTCGCGGCGGGTCCCGGCGCGATCATCGTCTGCGGCCGCTTCGAGGGTGTCGACGAGCGTGTGATCGAGGCGCGCGCGCTCGAGGAGATCTCGATCGGCGACTATGTGCTGTCCGGCGGCGAGATCGCGGCGATGGTTCTACTCGATTCCTGCGTCAGGCTGCTCACCGGCGTGATGGGGAAGGACGAATCCGGCGCCGAGGAAAGCTTCGAGGGCGGGCTGCTCGAATATCCCCATTACACCCGTCCGCGCGAATGGGAGGGGCGACAAATCCCCG
Source organism: Terrirubrum flagellatum (assembly GCF_022059845.1). Classification (GTDB taxonomy): domain Bacteria; phylum Pseudomonadota; class Alphaproteobacteria; order Rhizobiales; family Beijerinckiaceae; genus Terrirubrum; species Terrirubrum flagellatum. The sequence goes on from NZ_CP091851.1 coordinate 4,766,548, forward strand.
ACGCGCTGCTCTCCGGCGACCATGCCCGCATCGCGCGCTGGAGGCGCGAGGAGGCGCAGAAGCTGACGCGGGCGCGAAGGCCCGACCTGCTCCCGAAAACGTAGCAGCGGCCGTTGACGGCCATCTGAGAGGCCATTGGCGGGCGGTCCCGGCTCAGCCTGCCGGGTCGCGGATGATGCGCGTCTCGGCCTAAATTTGAACATAGTTCACAATGAGTATGAACGTCGTTCACCGCTCGGTTGCGACGCGGTCGGGGAGACGTTCGACGTTCCATATGAGATTGCTGGCCGTGGTCGCGGCCTCTTCGTCGGTGGTCGCTTGCGCCGCCCATAATGTGCAGGGGATGGTCGAGGGCGGGCAGGAGAGTTTCGTCGGCGCGAGTTTCCGCGAGGCGGATGGCGGCGGCGTTCTCACGGTCTCGTCGAGTCGCGGCGCGATCTGCACCGGCGACTTCGTCTATGTCAGGGTGCGCGAGGGGCAGGGCACATTCCGCTGCTCGGACGGCAGGGTCGGCCCGTTCCATTTCGTCTCGACTGGCCTGCGCGGCACCGGCGGCGGCAATTTCGGCGGCAAGCGCTTCGTGTTCAGCTTCGGCTAAGCGCGGGGCTTTCTCCCGCGTTCAGCAGAAGCGTATCCGCCGGGCCGAGCAGCCGGCCGTCTTCGGAGCGCAGCTCCAGCCGTTTCGTCGGCCGTCCATGCTCCCGGTCGACCAGGCAAGGGCGGCCCTCGTCTGGCGCGAAATAATGGTCCTCGCCCCATTCGCGCAGGGCGACCAGCACGGGAAATAGCGCCCGGCCCTTCGCCGTCAGGCGATATTCCTGATGGCCGCCGCCCGCGGTCGGCGTCTGCTCCAGCACGCCATGGGCGACCAGCGCCTTCAGCCGCGCCGAGAGAATGTTCTTGGCCAGCCCAAGATTCCTCTGGAATTCGCCGAAGCGGCTCACCCCCAGCAGCGCGTCGCGCACGATCAGCAGCGACCACCAGTCGCCGATCGCATCAAGCGAGCGCGCGATCGGGCACGCCGCATCCTCGTGACTGGTCCGCTTGGTCATCTCTTGAATCCATTCGTCTCCAACATTTCGGTTGCAAGATAAAACCTATTGGCGTAGGAGGCAATACGGTTTCAACTTGCAACCATATCGGAGATCACAATGCGACTTCAGGGAAAGACCGCCCTCATCACGGGCGGCAACAGCGGCATCGGGCTGGAGACGGCGCGGGTTTTCGTGGCCGAAGGAGCGAAGGTCATCATCACCGGCCGCAACCGGGAGACGCTCGATGCGGCGGTGAAAGAGCTTGGCGCGAATGCGCTCGCGATCGCCGTCGACGCGGCTGACGGCGAGGGGCTGGCGAAGGCGCTTGAGCCTGCGGTCGCCCGCTTCGGCAAGCTCGACATCGTCTTCGCCAACGCCGGAATCGGCGGCGCCACGCCGCTGGGACAGACAACGCGCGAGGCGTTCGACGCCATCATCTCGATCAACCTCACCGGCGTGTTCTTCACCGTGCAGGCGGCCGCGCCGCATCTGAAGGACGGCGGATCGGTGATCCTCAACAGCTCCGTGCATTCCACGCTGGGCGCGCCCGGCTGGGCCGCCTACGCCGCGAGCAAGGCCGGCGTGCGCGCCATGGGTCGCGTGCTCGCGTCCGAACTCGCGACGCGAAACATCCGGGTGAACGTGCTGACGCCGGGCGGCACGCAGACGCCGATCTGGACGAAGGTTGCGCCGGCGCCGGGCGCCGCGGAAGCGATCGAGCAGCGCATTTCGCGCGGCATCCCGTTCGGCCGCTTCGGCAAGCCTGACGAACTCGCGAAGGCGGCGTTGTTTCTCGCTTCCGACGACTCGGTCTACATGACCGGCGCCGAGCTGGTGATCGATGGCGGCGCCACGGGCGCGCCCTCGGGTTCGCCGATTTATCGGTGAGTTCGATCACCGAGCATTGTCTGCTTTGCTGACAGATAAATGCGCGTCATGGCCGGGCTTGTCACCGCAAGTCGGATTTATCCGACTTGCGGCGTTCAATTGGCCGGAACTCGGGCAGGCCCGAGTTCCGATGCCATCCACGTCTTATTTACAGCGTCCAAAGACGTGGATGCTCGCGACAAGCGCGAGCATGACGCGCTCAGATATCCGTCGCGATTTTAAAAGCTATTCCGTCGCCGTCTGCTCGCGCATGATCAGCGGCGTCTGCGCCAGCGCGAAGATCATGGTGATCGGCATGATGCCGAACACCTTGAAGTTCACCCAGAAGTCGGTCGAGAAATTGCGCCACACCACCTCGTTGACGATGGCGAGGAAGAAGAAAAACAAGGCCCAGCGAAAGGTGAGCTTCTTCCAGCCGAGATCGCTCAACTGGAACACGCTGTTCAGCACAATCGACAGGAGCGAGCGGCCGAAGAAAAGCCCGCCCAGCAGCACGATTCCGAAGAGCGCGTTGACGATCGTCGGTTTCATCTTGATGAAGTGGTCATCCTGCAAATAGAGCGTCAGCCCACCGAAGACGAGGACGACGAACAGCGAAACCAGCGGCATGATCGGCGGCTTGCCGACGATCATCATCGAAGCGATCACCGATACGAGCATCGCGGGCATGAAGACCGCAGTGGCGGCGAAGATGCCGGACTGCGGCCCGTTGAGAAGATTCTCGGGCAACGCAAGCGAGAGCAAAGGCGCGAACCATTGTGGCCGGCTGTTGGCGGCGAAGAAGAGCAGAAGCGGCCCCATCTCCAGCGCCAGCTTCAGCAGCGGATTCTCCGCCTGTCTCTCACCATTCATCATTGATCCAATCCGGCGATGGCGCGGGCGAAATCGCGCGCCGCAAAAGGCTGAAGGTCGTCGGCCTGTTCGCCGACGCCGATGAAATGAATCGGGGTCTTATATTTCGCAGCGATCGCGACGAGAATGCCGCCGCGCGCCGTGCCGTCGAGCTTTGTCATCACGAGGCCGGTGACGCCGGCGGTCTTGCCGAAGATGTCGACCTGATTGAGCGCGTTCTGGCCGACCGTCGCATCGAGCACGAGCAACACCGCATGCGGCGCCGTCGCATCGCTCTTTTTCATCACGCGCACGATCTTGGCGAGCTCCTCCATGAGCCCGGCCTTGTTCTGCAGACGGCCCGCCGTGTCGACCAGAAGCACATCGACATTCTGCTCCTTCGCCGCCGCCATCGCGTCGAACACAAGACCGGACGCGTCCGCGCCCTGCGCGCCTGAAATCACGGGCGCGCCGTTGCGCTCGCCCCAGACTTTCAGTTGCTCAATGGCCGCAGCGCGGAACGTGTCGCCGGCGGCGAGCATCACCTTGCGGCCCTCGCCCATGAAGGTCTTCGCGAGCTTGCCGATCGTCGTCGTCTTGCCTGAGCCATTCACGCCGACCATCAGGATCACGAACGGCTTTTGCGCTGCGTTGATCACCAGCGGTTGCGCCACCGGCGCCAGCGCCTTCTCGACTTCCTCGGCCAGGATTTCGCGCACCTGATCCGGCGTTGGGTCCTTGCCATAGCGGCCGGAGCGGATCGCGTCGGTGATCTTGGCGGTGGTCTCAATGCCGAGATCGGATTCGATCAGCGCGTCCTCGAGCTCGTCGAGCGTCGCGGCGTCGAGCTTCTTCTTGGTGAAGAGATCGCCGATGCGCTGGCTGATCCTGGAGGAGGATTTGGTCAGGCCCGCCTTGAGGCGGCCCCACCATCCCGGCGGCGCGGGCTCGGGGACAGTCGGAGCGACAGGCGCCACCACCGCCTCGATCGCGGCCTCACCGGCGGCTTCCGCGCCGGCGTCGGAGGGCACTGGCGGAGGCGGCGCATCCGGCGCGGGCGCCTGATGTCGCGGCGCCTCGTCCGTGAGATAGCCCATCCAGCGCGCGAACCGCCCCGGTTTCTTTTCGTCGCTCATCTCGTCCAAACTTGCACTGGAACGGCCGCCTCGATAGCCCGGATGGCATGACGCCGGAAGAGTTGATCGCCCGCCTGATCCATCGCGATGCGTCGGTGCTGATCCTCGACAAGCCGGCGGGGCTCCCCGTTCACCGGGGCCCGAAAGGCGGCGAGACTTTGACCGATCATCTCGATGCGCTGCGATTCGGGCTGAAATGGCGGCCCGAACTGGCGCATCGGCTCGATCGCGACACGTCGGGCTGCCTTGCGCTTGGCCGCCATCCGCGGAGCTTGCGTGAACTCAACGATCTCTTCCGCACGGGCAAGGCGAAGAAGCTCTACTGGGCGATCGTTGAGGGCGGCCCCGCCGAAAGCGCAGGAATGATCGACATTCCGCTGGCGCGGAAATCGCCGGAGCGCGGCTGGTGGATGACGCCTGACGAGAAGGGTCTGCCCTCGCAGACGCGTTGGCGCGTTCTTGGAAGAGGCGGTGGGCGAAACTGGCTCGAGCTCGAACCGCTGACCGGCCGCACGCATCAGCTTCGCGTCCATTGCGCCGCGATGGGCTGGCCGATCGTCGGTGATGCGATCTATGGCAAAGCGCCGCGCGGCGCGGATCTGCATCTCCATGCGCGCTCGCTCGAACTGCCGCTCAATCCGAAGAAGCCGGCGATCGTCGCCGAGGCTCCGGCGCCGGAGCATATGCGCGAAGCGCTCGCTGTGTTTGCGCCGAATTGATCGAAGGCATCAGATTTCGTCGTTTGTGAAGCGTCGCTGAGCCGGCGATGTTTGCGCGCTTCCTGCTTCGCCGAGTTCCCCATGCCTGACGCTGCCCATCATCTCGCCTTCGCGCTCGTCTCCCTCGGCATGGTGCTGACGCCCGGGCCGAACATGATCTACGTCGTGTCGCGTTCGATCTGCCAGGGGCCTGCGGCGGGACTAATTTCGGTCGGCGGCGTCGCGCTCGGCTTCATCGTCTACATGCTGTGCGCCGCTTTCGGCATCACGGCGCTGCTGCTCGCCGTGCCTTTCGCCTATGACGCGCTGCGCTTCGCCGGCGCCGCCTATCTGCTCTGGCTCGCCTGGCAGGCGGTGCGGCCGGGCGGACGCTCGCCCTTTCAGGTGCGCGATCTTCCCGCCGATCCCCCGCGCAAACTGTTCGCGATGGGATTTCTGACCAACCTGCTCAATCCCAAGATCGCGATGCTCTATCTCTCGCTGCTGCCGCAATTCATCGACCCTGCGGCGGGCGACGTGTTCCTGCAATCGGTGACGCTTGGCGCGACGCAGATTGTGATCAGCGTCGGAATCAATTCGCTGATCGCGCTGGCCGCGGGATCGATCGCGCTCTTCCTCACGACGCGCCCGACATGGGCCGTCATCCAGCGCTGGCTGATGGGCACGGTGCTGGCGGGCCTTGCGGTCAGGATGGCGACGGAGTCGCAGCGCTGACAGTTAGGGTTTAGAGCGCGATTTGATCGTAGATCGGCGCCTTGCCCCAACCCTTTATGCGATAGGCCTTGCGCAGGCCGAGCGTGAAATAGGGATCGGCTTCCGCAAGCTCCGCGACGCGCGCCTTGCTTTCAGCCTCGCACACCCACAGGCCGCCATCGAACCATTCGCCCCAGTCGGGCCTCAGGCCGCCGGCGATCAGGATCTCGTCGCGATGAGCCCCAAGATAATCGAAATGCGCCTGATTGTGCTCCTTGCGAATCCAGTCTCGCGAGGAATCATCCTCGAAGATCACGACATAGCGTGGCATGGGGTTTATCCGGGAATGAGAGATGTCGGGGCGCGAACGTCGCGCGGAAAATCAGACGCAGGCTGCGTGCTGTTTTCGCACCCGTTTCTCGCTTGCGGGATATTTCATGAGCTTCTCCGCCGGCCTGATCGGCCGCCGCACCAGTTCGCCGCCGCAGTTCGGGCAATGGCCGTCGAACCGCATCGATGCGCAATCCGCGCAGAAGGTGCATTCAAAGGTGCAGATCATCGCCTCGCGTGACGAGGGCGGGAGGTCGCGGTCGCAGCATTCGCAGTTGGGGCGCAGCTCGAGCATGGCGGCCTCTTCACGCGTCGGCGCGGGGCTTGCGGCCGAACAGGCGGCCGACGCCGTATAGCAGGCCGGCCGCCGCGACGATGATCAATTTCCACGCTTTCAGCGCGAAGGCCGCGATCAACGCAAAGGCGCCGATTTTCTTGGCGACGGCGCCGCCGACGAGCGCCGCCAGCCCATAGGCGGCGACGGAATCGGTCGAGGCGTTGAAATCCTCGTAGCGCTTGCCCGGCCCGTAGTTCAGCGCAGCGAGAAGTTCTCGCGCGAACTTCTTGTTGCCTTCGAGAGAGTCGACGCCGGTGACAAGATTGAGGCTGAGATAGCCCTCGCGGCCCAACGCATAGGTGTTGTAGTTGGCAGAGCCGTCATTGTCGGCGGAGCCTTTCGTCTTCACCAGCGCCGACCAGACCAGCCGGTGCGCCACGCCGTCATAGAGCGGGACTTCAAGCCAGCGCGTCACTTCCATCGCGTCGAAGCCGCGCGAGACGCGATCGGAATTGCCGGCCTCCGTGCCGTCCTTCAGGTTCTGCAGCAGCTCGTCGGCGTTCCAGTTCTTCGCGTCGTCGTCCTTGATGTAGCCTTCCTTGATAAAACGCAGCGACGCGAACCAATTGCCGTCGCCACGGGGAAAGACGAGGCCAAGTAAATTCGGGGAGTCGCTGTTGCCAAGCGACCGCGTGACGCGTCCGGCTTCCGGCTGCGGCACATAGAGATAACCGCCCGGCAGCGCCATTTCGCCCTGTTCGCCGAGCTTTACGACGGCGGCGCCGCGCACCGCGACCTTGTCGGCCGCCTCGAAGGCCGCGCGGCGTTCGGCCGCGCGCTGTTCGGCGCTGGGCGGCGTCTGCGCTGCGACCGGGGCCAGAAGCAGAGCGAAGATCACAACCAGAACCGGCTTGAAATATCGCACTGCGGCCTCCCCCATCGCTGTTGTCGCTGACTTAAGCCGCCTTCTTCGCCTTGGGCTGGATCAGCTTGCGGTTCATCAGCACTTCGGCGATCTGCACCGCGTTCAGCGCCGCGCCCTTGCGCAGATTGTCCGACACGCACCAGAAATTCAGGCCGTTCTCGACCGTGATGTCCTCGCGGATGCGGCTGACATAGGTCGCGTCCTCGCCGGCGGCCTCATGCGGCGTGATATAGCCGCCATCCTCGCGCTTATCGATGACGAGAACGCCCGGCGCCGCGCGCAGCACGTCGCGCGCTTCATCCGCCGTGATCTCCTTCTCGCACTCGATGTTGACGGCCTCGGAATGGCCGACGAACACGGGAATGCGCACGCAGGTTGCGGTTAGCTTGATCTTGGGGTCGAGAATCTTCTTGGTCTCGGCCATCATCTTCCACTCTTCCTTCGTATATCCGTCCTCCATGAAGACATCGATATGCGGGATGGCGTTGAAGGCGATGCGCTTGGTGAACTTCTTGGTGGTCACGTCCTGCAAGGAATAGAGCGCCTTGGTCTGGCGATCGAGTTCGTCCATGCCGTCCTTGCCGGCGCCGGAGACGGATTGATAGGTCGAGACGACCACGCGCTTGATGGTGAAGCGGTCATGCAGCGGCTTCAGCGCAACGACGAGCTGCGCCGTCGAGCAATTCGGATTGGCGATGATGTTGCGCTTCGTGAAGCCCTTCACCGCGTCGGCGTTCACTTCGGGAACGATCAGCGGCACGTCGGCGTCGTAGCGCCAGGCCGACGAGTTATCGATGACGACGCAGCCCTGCGCGCCGATCTTCGGCGACCATTCCTTCGACACCGATCCGCCGGCGGACATCAGGCAGATGTCCGTGTCGGAGAAATCGTAGTCTTCGAGCGCCTTCACCTTCAGCGTGCGGTTGCCGAAGGAGACTTCGGTTCCAACGCTGCGCCGCGAGGCGAGCGGAACCACTTCGGAGACGGGAAAGGCGCGTTCTTCGAGAATGTTTAGCATCTCGCGCCCGACATTGCCGGTGGCGCCGGCGATAGCGACCTTGAAGCTCATGATGAAAGTCCTGATCTGAACACCCTATTCTCCTCCGGGGCTTTTGGGCCGCCCCCCGGCGGCCCTGGCCTCATCCCCCGCCGGAGGAGAGACCCGGAGCGAGGACAGATCAACGCGACGCGGCTTTTTTGGCCGACGTCGTTTTGCTCGTCCGTTTCGTGGTCGCGATAAGCCGCATGGCGGCCGCAACTCCTGATGGGTTCGCGCCGGAGAAACACTCAGAAGCGGGGAAAGTCAACCTTTCGGCGGTCCATGATCCCGGGCGAGGCGGGTGAGCACCTCCGGCGGGAAGCGGAAATAGATTTTTTCCGGCTTCTCCGCGCCGAGGCTCTCATAGAGCCTGACCGCGCCGGGATTGCGCGGCTCCGTGGTCAGCTCCATCCGGCCGATCCCGTTCTCCTTGGCATAAGCCGCGAGCCAGCCGAGCAGCGCCTTGCCGGTCCCGCCGCCGCGGCGCTCCGCCAGCACGAACAGGTCCTTCACGAAGATCAGGCCTGAAAGTCGATGGCCGGGCCTGAGGATGGCGAAGCAGGCGACGCCAACGGGCGTCCCGCCGTCGAAGGCGAGCAGGAAGCGCGTTCCCTCGTGCGCATGGATGGCTTTCGCGACCATCTCCGTCGTCGCGGCGAGGCCGGGAGCCTTGTCGTCGCCGAGATAATGTCGATCGATCGCGTCGATCATCGCCGCGGCGTGCGCGACGTCGTCCGGACCTGCGAGGCGAAAAGACAGGGACATGGCGATCTCCAGCGCCGCGCATGATTAACGCGGCCGATCGCGTCGTAACCGACGGTTCACTGTGCAGTGAACTCACGCGCGTGCGTTAACGCCATGCTTGGCCCTCAACTCCCATCGTCCACGCCGGACAGGAGCCGTCAGAAGACGGCAGGGCGAGATGACATCCGGGATCGATTTCAAGCAGCGCGGCCTCGCCGCCTGGACGGCCTTGCGCGCGTTCGGCGTAAGGCAGGCGCTTCGCGCGCTCGACGCCGTCCCCGATAGCGCGGAGGCGCAGCGCATCGCGGTCCGCTGGGCGCGCGCGTTCGCGACATGGTTTTTCGCGCGGTTGTGGGCCGCCACGCCGCGACTGATCGTCATCAGCGCCTGTCTCGGCGTCTGCTATGCGGGCGCGGCGATATTCTGGTCGGAAAACGATCGCGCGCTGCTTGCGCCTTCGATCGATGCCGATATCGCACAGGATTCGGTGGCGGCGCTTGGCGAATGGACAGCGATCGCGAAGCCGATCGCGCTGTTCGCGCTTGAATCGCCTGACATTCCCGCCGGCCATCGTCTCTATGAGGCGCGCAAGCGCACCGTTGGCGGCGGCCGCGAGGATATGCTGACTTTCAACGATTTCGACGATGACGCGCTGCATGTGAAGCTGCGGTTTCTCACGACCGCTGGCGAGCCGTTGCGCGACGGCAGCCTGTTCATCGCAGCGGTGCGGCAGGCGGCGCAGGATGGTCTTGTCGTCGAGCGCATGGCGGCGGCGAGCGACATGCCGAGCAAATTCGGACCCGTCGAAACATCCGATCTTTCACTGGCGTCTGGAGATTCGTCGCGCGCCTGCATCGCGTTTCGCACGTCCGTGGTCGCGGGCGAACTCGATATGGGCGGCTACGCCTGCGGCGCGGAGAAACGGCCGATCGATCGCGCGCAACTCGCCTGCCTCCTCGATCGCGTCAATCTGATCGGCTCCGGCGCCGATTCGATTCGTCAGGCGTTCGCTGCGGCGGAGCTGCATCGACGCGCGGGCTGCGGCGCTCCGCGCATGCTGTCGACGGGACGGCGCGCGAGCTGGCTCGATCCTGACGGACAGACGCCGGCGCTGAAAGGTGCCATTCCGCTCAAGCAGCGAGGCGGATGATCACTGCGGCGCGAAGGGGCTGCGCCAGCCCCGCGTTGCGGCCTGCGGATAAGCCTTCACGAGATAGTCGAGGACGACGTCGCGGTCGCGGCCTTCGAGTTTCGCCATGCCGTGCTTTTCCGTCATCCAGTCGAGCGTGCCGCTCCAGCGTTCGCGGTCCATGCCCTGCCGTCCGACGACTTTGAAAGAATGGCAGGCGATGCAGAAATAGAATGTCTCCTCGCGGCCAGGGAAATCAGGAAGATCTGTTGGCTCCTCTTCAGCCGCGGGCGCCGCATTCTGCGCAAGAGCTGGCGGTCCCGAGGCGATCGCCGTCGCTGCGAGGCAAGCCGCAGCGATAAGGATTGCGCGCTGTAATCGCACGTCAGCCGATCAGCACGGCGATGCGATGAAACGGATTGGCGCCGTAACCCTGCGGATTCCAGTTGGCCGCGACATGCGGCTGCATGATTCCGCGGGAGTCCGTGGCGCGCGCCCAGAGCTCGTAATAGCCGTCGCCCGCCACAGCGATCTGACCGGTCCAGCGCGTCCAGTCGTAGCGGTTCTTCGGCGGCGCAAGCTGCATCGGCGCCCAACTTTGCCCATAGTCCGCCGAAACGTCGACGCGCGTGATGGCGCTGTCGCCGTCCCACGCGGCGCCGCGCAGCGGTATGTTGCGCGTTCCCGCTGCGACGCGCGCGCCATTCGCCGGCGCGGTGATGATCGAGCGCATCGGCATAGATTCAAGATCGCGAAAGTCCGTCTTGCCGTCGGCGTTCGTTCCGGGAATGAGCGGCTTCGTCGGAACGCGATAGGATGTCCCGCCCATGCCCTGACCGTCATGGGCGTCCGGCCTCACGAGAATGCGCGTCAGCCATTTCGCCGACAACGAGCCCGGCCAACCCGGCACCACCAACCGGACAGGGCCGCCGTGAATATGCGGCAGCGGCTCGCCATTCATCGCCCAGGCGACGAGCGTATGCTGGTCGAGCGCCTTTGCGATCGGCATGCCGCGCGAGATCGCATCGCGCTTCGTGTCGCCGGAGAGATGAGGGTCGCCGCCGTAATGGCCGGTGAATTTCGCGTCCGGCTTCAATCCTGCGGCCGTGAGCAGATCAGCCAGGGGAATTCCGGTCCATTCGGCGCAGCCGGCGCCGCCATTGGTCCAGGGATTGCCGCGCGCCGCCGGCTGATAAAACGAGCGGCCGTTGCCGCCGCACTCCATCACCATGCGATAGGTCACGGGACGAAAGCGCGACTTCAATTCGCCGAGCGATATTTCCAGCCGCTTGTCGACGGTGCCTTCGACGACGAATTTCCAGGCGTCGCCAAGTTTGGATTCCTCGGGAATTAGCCCGTTGTTGCGGACAAAAAACTTGCTGATCGGCGTGGTGTCGTCATTCAGCTCATGCTCGGGCGTTTCAGCCACCAGCGGCTTGTCGCCAAGCAGAACGAGCGTCTTGTCCTTGCCGGGATAATCAAACAATGGCGGTCCTTTTGGCGTTGACGGCGCGCCGGCGGGCGCCGGCGCGTTCTGGGCGAATGCGGCGGGCGCGCCGCTCATCGCGACAATCGGGCCGATCGCCGCGGCCCCGCGTCCGGCCGCGAGGCCGATTGCGCCCAGACCGGCGCCGCTCAGCAACGCGCGACGATTGGCGCCGCCCGCTGCGGCGCCGCCTGACGGCGAGTAGTCCCGAGCCATGACGATCCTCCCCCACGAATTTTTGATTGGCCGGGAGGATAATGTTCTCCGGTCGTGGCGCAAGCGCGGGAACGCGCGCTGCTGTCGGCGAATTGATCCGCCAACTCGCGATGCGTATCGAGTCGTCAACTTTCGTTTCGTAAGTTATGCTCGACCCATTCTCGCTGGAGTCTGTGATGCGCCTTATCGTTCCGACGCTTCTCGCCGCGGTTGCGGCGTCTCTTCTCGCCACGGCGGCGGAGGCCCAGTCCCGCAGGCCGCTGCGCTTCACCGTCGTCCCGCGCAGCTATCTCGACGCTGGCAAGGTCGTGCCGGTGGGCTCGCTGCAGGAATACGCGCGGGTCGATCGCTTCAGCCCGGTGTCGACTTCGCCGCAATTCGTGTTCAGCGAAGGCATTCTGCCGCCGCGCATCGGCGGCGGCCGCAGCGCCTTCGGCGAGATCGGCTTCTGAGCCAGAGCAACGTGCGGAAAAGTGGGAACCGGTTTTCCGCAAATACGTTGCGACAAACAAAGATGGAGCGGCGCTACGCCGGTCATCATCGATCAAAACAAAACGGCCGGGCTTATCCCGGCCGTTTTCATTTGCAGCGGCGACAGGATCAGCCCGTCGCGGTGTCGAACAGCAGCTTGATGTTGAGCGCGATGATCACGGCTGCAATGATCGCCGCCAGGATCGTCAGCCATCGCGGCGCAACCAGCGCGCCCATCTTCTCGCGCGAGGCGGTGAACATCACCAGCGGCACGATGGCGAAGGGAAGCTGAAAGCTCAACACGACCTGGCTCAGGATGAGCAGTTTCCCCGTTCCCTCCTGGCCGTAGAAAATCGTCACGGCGGCGGCGGGAACGATGGCGATGCTGCGCGTGATCAGGCGGCGCAGCCAGGCCGGCAGGCGGATATCGAGAAAGCCTTCCATCACGATCTGGCCGGACATCGTCGCGGTGACTGTCGAGTTGAGGCCGCAGCAGAGCAGCGCGATGGCGAACAAAGCCGGCGCATAGGTCGCGCCGACGAGCGGCGCGAGCAGCTTGTGCGCTTCGCCCAGCTCCTGAACCGTCGTCTGTCCGGCCTTGTTGAAAGTCGCGGCGGCGAGCACCAGGATCGCGGCGTTGATGATCAGCGCGAAGCAGAGCGCGAAGGTCGAATCGAGCGTCGCGAGTTTCAGCGCGTCGCGCTGTTCCGGCAGCGTCGAACCATAGGCGCGCGACTGCACGATCGAGGAGTGCAGATAGAGATTATGCGGCATCACGGTCGCGCCGATGATGCCGAGCGCGATGTAGAGCATATTGGGATTGGTGATGATGTCAGTCGTCGGCGCGAAGCCCCTGATAACAGCGCCCCAATCGGGATCGGCGAGCGCGATCTGGATCGCGAAGCAGACCGCGATGACGCCGAGCATCGTGATGATGAAGGCTTCGATCTTGCGGAAGCCCTTGTTCTGCAGCCACAGGATCACGAACACGTCGAGCGCGGTGATCAGGACGCCGATCTCGAGCGGAACGCCGAACAGCAGGTTGATGCCGATCGCCGTGCCGATCACTTCAGCGAGGTCGGTGGCGATGATCGCGAGTTCAGCGAGCGCCCAGAGCGGCCATGACGCCCAGCGTGGAAAGGCGTCGCGGCAGGCCTGCGCCAAGTCGCGGCGGGACGCGATCGCCAGCCGCGCGCAGAGCGACTGCAGGATGATCGCCATGAAATTGGAAAGCAGGGCTACGCTAAGCAGGGTGTAGCCGAATTGGGCGCCGCCCGCGAGCGAGGTCGCCCAGTTGCCGGGGTCCATATAGCCGACGGCGACGAGATAACCCGGCCCGAGGAAGGCCGCGAGCCGGCGCATGGTCGATCCGTTTGGCGTGACCGGGATCGTCCGGAAGATTTCCGCGAGCGAGGGCTGTCCCTCGGCGCGCAGCCAGCCTTTTCGGGGGGACTCGCTGCGTTCCATCTCGGCCATCACCATGCCCATCACCTGCACATGATAATCATTCTCAATAAGAAACCATGCTCCGCCCATTCTGGCAAGCGCGACCCTGCCATGCGCGGGGCGAGACGCTTCGTCGCACAGGCGCAATGAAGCTGGGCAACGCGCCCGAGCGAGGGTGCAAAGTCAGGGAGGGGCGGAATATCCGCCCGACGCGAAGGAAGCGGCGCGCGGCTTTCTCTATCTGCGAAGAGCGGGCGACCGGTCAGGCGGCCGCCGGGCCGTCATCCTCGTCGTCGCTGACGCGGTAGAGCTCGCCCCATTCCTTGTCCCAGACGCCGTCGGGGTCGGAGACGACGATCGGCACTTTCAATTCATTAGCGAGCTTGATCGCGCCGCGCAGCGCGTCTTTCGGCGCGAGAGGGCCGCTGGCGTAGTCCTTCGGCAGTTTGCCGCCGGTGGCGGAGGCGGGGCAGATCACTTCGGCGACCGGTCCCGTGCCGCTGTGGACGAGCACGAGCGTCATGCCGTCTTCGATCGGGCCGTCCACCTGCTCGAACTGGTTCTTGGCCATGAGAGGTCCTCCGGAAGCCCGCTATCCCGGCGGACGGGGCGAATGTGCCGCGAGCCCGCCGCCGGACGCAAGTGCGCCAAAGCACGCGGCGCCGCTTGGGCGTGATCTCAGCCGAGCGCCTTCTGGAACTCCTTCAGCACCGCGTCGCCCATCTCGATCGTGCCGAGGGCGTTCTGGCCCGTCGCGGCGATGTCCTTGGTGCGCCCGCCCGAGGCGAGCACCGCGGCGATCGCCTTGTCGAGCGCATCCGCCGCATCGCCGAGGCCGAAGGAATAGCGCAGCGCCATGCCGAGCGAACCGATCATGGCGAGCGGATTGGCGAGGCCCTTGCCGGCGATATCGGGCGCCGAACCATGCACCGGCTCATAGAGCGCCTTGCGCTTGCCGGTCGCCTTGTCCTCCGCGCCGAGCGAGGCCGACGGCAGCATGCCGAGCGAGCCCGTGAGCATCGCGGCGATGTCGGAGAGAACGTCGCCGAACAGGTTGTCCATGACGAGCACGTCATACTGCTTGGGATTGCGCACGAGCTGCATGGCGCAATTGTCGGCGAGCACATGCTCGAGCTTCACATCGGGGTATTCGTCCTTGTGGACGCGCGTGACGACCTCGTTCCAGAGCACGCCGGAGCGCATGACGTTGCGCTTCTCCGCCGAGGCGACCTTGTTGCCGCGCTTGCGCGCCAGTTCGAACGCGACGCGCGCGATGCGCTCGATTTCGGGCGTGGTGTAGATCTGCGTGTCGACGGCGCGTTTGTCGCCATTCTCCAGCGTCACGATCTCCTTCGGCTCGCCGAAATAGACGCCGCCGGTCAATTCGCGCACGATGACGATATCGAGCCCTTCGACGATCTCGCGCTTGAGCGAGGACGCGTCGGCGAGCGCGGGATAGCAGATCGCCGGGCGAAGGTTCGCGAACAGGCCGAGATCCTTGCGCAGGCGCAGAAGCCCCGCTTCCGGACGGTGCTGATAGGGAACCTTGTCCCACTTCGGCCCGCCAACCGCGCCGAACAGAACGGCGTCGGAGGCTAGCGCCGTCTTCATCGCCGCATCGGTGATGGCGACGCCATGGGCGTCATAGGCCGCGCCGCCAACGAGGTCCTTCTCGACCGCGAACTTCGCGACGCCCTGCCTGTCGAGGAAGGAGACGAGCTTCTGCACCTCGCCCATGACCTCGACGCCGATGCCGTCGCCGGGAAGAAGCAGAAGATTGAAGGACGCCATGTCAGCCTCGCGCACGCCTTGGAAAACCCGGCGGGTTGCTAGCGGGGCTACGGTGAGCGGGCAAGCCTCTCTGGACGCATTCCCTTCGTCAGCTTAGGTTCGCGACCTCTCACGGGGTGCGCGGGGTGAAAGCCGCGCTGAGAGGCGATCCTCGCCAACCCGAAGAACCTGATCCGGGTCGTGCCGGCGGAGGGATCGAGCGCATGTCCGTCATCGCACTTGCCGTTCCGTCTGCGCGCCGGATGCGCGGAGGCCGATCGATGAATCGCTGGGGCGTGCTTTTCACCACGCTGGCGCTGCTGCTGCCGGGAGCGGCGGCGGCGCAGGACAAGCCTACGCTCACCGTCTACACCTACTCCTCCTTCGTCGGGAAATATGGCCCCGGCGCCAAGGTGAAGGACGCCTTCGAGAAGAGCTGCGCCTGCACACTCGCCTGGGCCTCAAGCGATGATTCCGGCGCGCTGCTCGGCCGGCTGAAACTCGAAGGCGACCAGACGAAGGCCGACGCGGTGCTCGGCCTCGACATGAATCTCGCCGCCGAAGCGAAGGCGGCCAATCTCTTCGCACCGCATGAACAGATGACCAGCGGCGTCGCCGTGCGCGTGCCCTGGGCCGATGAAACCTTCATTCCCTTCGACTGGGGCCATCTCGCCTTCGTCTATGATTCCTCGAAGCTCGCGACGCCGCCAACGAGCCTGAAAGAACTGATCGACAATCCCGATGGACCGAAGATTGTTCTCGAAGATCCGCGCACCTCGGCGCCGGGTCTCGGATTCCTGCTCTGGATGCAAACCGTCTATGGCGACAAATCAGGCGAAGCCTGGACCAAGCTGAAGCCGCGCATCGTGACGTTCACCAAGGGATGGTCGGAAGCTTACGGCCTTTTCCTCAAGGGCGAAGCCGACATGGTGATGTCCTATGCGACGTCTCCCGCTTATCACATCGGCGTCGAGAAGAAGACGCAGTATAAGGCGGCTTTGTTCTCGGAAGGGCATTACGCGCATATTGAGATCGCCGGCGTGACGCGCGCGACGAAGCAGCCGGAGCTGGCGAAGAAATTCCTCGCCTTTGTTCTCTCCGACGCGTTCCAGAGTCTGATGCCCGAGGGCAACTGGATGATGCCGGCGCGGCCGCTGATCAATGGCTTGCCCCAGTCCTTCGCCGACGTCATCAAGCCTGAGAAGACGCTGCTGATGGCGCCCGAGCAGGTGCGCGACAACCGGCGCGCCTATGTCGACGCTTGGCTGAACGCGACGGTGCGGTGAATCGTGATGGGCCTTCTGCACTCACTGCGCCTGCGCCGATCCGGCGCTGGCCGCATCCGGGAATCGTTGTCGCGGCTCTGCTGATCGCGCTCTTCGCCTATGCGATCCTTTCGCTTGCATCGCATGCGACATCTGCGGGTTTCGCCGTTGTTTTCAGCCCTTACGTCGGAAGCCTTCTTCAGGCTTCCCTGATTCAGGTGTCGCTTTCGACGCTGCTGTCGCTTTTGCTCGGCGCGCTGGTCGCGCTCGCCGTCGCGCGACGCGGAAATCATCTCGTGGCGCGGGCGTTTCGCGCCTTTCTCCTCACCGCCGCCGTCGCGCCGACGATCGTTCTCGTGCTTGGCGTTGTGACAGTCTATGGCCGCGCCGGCTGGGCCGCGGCTGCGCTGCAATCGATCGGCGTTGGCTCCTGGCCATCGATCTATGGACTGCCGGGAATCCTGATCGCTCATGTCGCGCTGAACGCATCCTACGCCGCGCGTATTTATCTCCATGCGCTCGATCAGGTTCCGCCGGAGCATCATCGCATCGCTGCGATATACGGGTTATCGCCGGCGCAGATCTTCCGGCAATGCGACTGGCCGGCGCTGAAGCGCGAGACGCCGGGCCTCGCCGCGCTCATCATGCTGCTCTGCTTCACCAGCTTCGCCGTCGTGCTGACGCTCGGCGGCGGACCGCGCTATGCGACGCTCGAAGTCGCGATCTATGAGGCGTTGCGCGTTGAAGTCGACTTCGGACGCGCCGGTCTGCTGGCGATTTTGCAGGTGGCGATCTCGGCTGCGTTCGTTCTGGCGACAGGGCGCATGATCCGTGCGGAGCCCGTGGGTGAAACCAGCGGTCGCGCGATCGCGCGCGCCGACGCCGCAATGCGCGGATTGCGCATCGCTGATGTCTGCGTGCTTGCGCTCGTGGCTGCGTGTCTCGCGCCGGTTCTGTTCGCGCCGCTCGGCGGCATAACGGCCGCAAGCCATTTGATCGACCGCGATGTCGCGCAGGCTTTCATGACGAGCATCACAGTCGCCGTTCCCGCTTCGGCGCTTTGCGTGCTGTTCGCGCTCGCGTTGGCGACGCATAGCGTCGCCGCTCCACGCGGCGCGTTCTTCGCCGCGGCGCCGATGCTTGCGCTCGCTGTGCCGCCCTTTGCGCTGATCGCAGGCCTTTATGTTCCCTTGCGACGCTTCGCTGACATGACCACGCTCGCCTATGTGCTGACGCCGCTCGTCAATGCGATCATCGCGCTGCCCTTCGCTTTCCGCCTCATCGAGCCCGCCGCGCGACTGTCGCGCGCGCGATATGGAAAGCTCGCAGCGCAGCTCGGATTGAGCGGACTCAATCATCTTCGCATCGTCGACGCGCCGATCCTGCGACGTCCCGTGATTGCCGCCTTCGCCATGGCGCTTGCGTTGTCGCTAGGAGATTTCGGCGTTGCGGCCTTGTTCGGCGGCGAGGAGTTTCGCACGTTGCCGCTGCTGCTCAACGAGCGCATGGGCGCTTATCGCATGGCGGAGGCGCAGGCGGTGGCGCTGGTGATGATCATCTTCGCTTTTCTGCTCGCGCTTGCGACCGAGACATTCGCTGATGCTGGCGATCGCTGATCTCCGCCTCGACTATCCCGGCTTCAGCGCGCGCTACGATCTGAACGTGGCGCGCGGCGCGCTCTGCGCGATCGTCGGCCCTTCAGGCGGCGGCAAGACGACGCTGCTCAACGCGATCGCGGGATTCGAGGCGCCGCGCAGCGGGACGCTGACATTCGACGGCGCCGATCTCACGCGGTTTTCACCGGCGAAGCGTCCCATCGCCATGATGTTTCAGGATCACAATCTGTTTCCGCATCTCTCCGCGCGCGACAATGTCGCGCTCGGAGTTAATCCGTCGCTTAGATTGTCGCGTGACGAAGATGCTGACGTCGATGCGGCGCTGGCGCAGGTCGCGCTGCAGGATTTCGGGCGCCGCCGGCCCGGCGAATTGTCAGGCGGCCAGCGTCAACGCGTCGCGCTGGCGCGCGCGCTTGCGTCCGCCAAGCCGTTGCTGCTGCTCGACGAACCTTTCGGCGCGCTCGATCCCGGTCTCAGGCGCGAGATGATCGCGCTCGTCGACCGGCTGCGCCGCGAAAAGAACCTGACCGTCCTGATGACGATTCATACGCCTGACGACGTGCTTGAGACGGCCGATCAGATGGCCTTCGTCGCCGACGGCGAGGTGATCGCGACGGACGCGCCGCGCGCCGTGATGACGCGCGAGCGCGATTCCAGGATCGCGTCGTTCATCGGCGGGAACTGAATCGAGAAGCTCGAATCGGTCGCGACGATGCGCGGCGCATGAGCGGCCGTGTAGGTGCGGGCGGCCTTGAGGCTGCCGAGGAGAGCGATCGCAGACAAAGCTGCGGCGACCGCCGCAAAGGCGATCCGGTCAGAGATGATGATCATGGCGGTTGTTCTTCTTGCTTGTTGAGCTGTCTTGTTAATTATTCGGTCAATGACGCGCCCGCGATTACGCGAGAGGTAAGCTCTTCGCTGCGGGGCGGGGCCATTACGCCTATTCTCTCCCGTTGTCCTGTGCGCATACGCACAAGAGATGCGCGCGGGGCGCATCTCAGGAGAGGCTCGGCTTATCGATAAATGGGGATCGAGGTCGGGTTTTTCAACGCCCGCGCAGGGCGTTAAGCACTTTTCCGCCGGGACGGCCGGTCTGCGCCATGCCCACTTTCGCTTCGACATCCTTGATCGCGGCGCGTGTCTTGGCGCCCACGGCTCCATCCGGCTCGCCAACGTCATAGCCACGGGCGATCAGCAGGCGCTGGAGCTCCCGCCGCTCCTCCCGGGACAAGGGCGGATCGTCGGTCGGCCAAGGGGTCTGGACGCCGGGGCGGCCCTTGAGACGGTCGGAGAGGATGGAGATGGCGAGCGCGTAGGAATCGGCGCCATTGTAGGAATAGGCCGCGTCATAGTTCTTGAAGACGAGGAAGCCCGGGCCGTTGCGGCCGGCCGGCATGATCAGCCCGGCGTTGCCGCCTCCGGTCAGCGCGCCGCCGCCGACGCGGGTGATGCCGCGCGCGGCCCAGCTCGACACCGGCTGCTTCGCCGTCCGCCCGATCGGGCCTGAATAGCCTTCGGGAACGTCAACCTCATACCCCCAGCCGGTGCCGGTCACCCAGCCGGCCTTGGCGAGGAAGTTGGCGGTGGAATGGAGGGCGTCCGGGATCGAATCCACGAGATCGCGGCGGCCATCGCCGTCGCCGTCGACGCCAAGCCGGAGATAGGTCGAGGGGATGAACTGGGTATGGCCGAAGGCGCCGGCCCAGGAGCCGACGAGCCGCGACAGGCTGATGTCGCCGCGATCGACGATCTTGAGCGCCGAGATGAGTTCGCCGCGAAAGAAGTCGTTGCGGCGCGGCGCGAGGCAGGCGCCGGTCGACAGCGCCTGCACAAGCGGGAACTTGCCGCCTGCCTTGCCGAAATCGGACTCCACACCCCACACCGCGACGATAGCGTGGCGATCGACGCCGAAGCGGGATTCAGCCGCTGCGAGCGTCGACGCGTACTGGCTCAGCATGCGCTGTCCCTGCGCGACCTTCTCATCATCGACGAGGGTGCCGAGATAGTCCCAGATCGGAGTCTTGAACTCCGGCTGGTTTTGCATCAGCTCGATCACCTTCATGTCGGGCTGCAGACCGGAGAAGGCTTGCTCGACGGTTGATGACGAAATGCCCGCGGCCCGCGCGCGCGCCTTCAGGCCGGCGGCGCAGGAGTCAAAATCCGCCAGCGCCGGCGTCGACAGCGCTGTGGCGCTCAAAGCGGCGAACAGGAACAGGCGCGCCTTCGTCATCAATCGATTCTCCGTCGCCCCGATTCTCCAGACCCCATGGGGCGGCAGCATGGTTAAGAATGCGTGAGCGGTCGAGGCTTATCAGAGCGGTCGCACAGCCATGGGCAGTCCGCCCTCTGGCCGGAGCGTGATGCGCAGCACCGGCTTCGGCTGGACGGGATGCGCGGCGTCGAGGCGCACCCGACGCAGGATCGTCGTCAGCACGATCATCGCCTCCATCATGGCGAAGCGCGCGCCGATGCAGATGCGCGGTCCCGATCCGAAGGGGAGATAGGCGAAGCGATCGATCTCCTCGCGCGCGCCGGGCATGAAGCGCTCGGGCATGAAGGCGTCCGGCGCTTTCCAGAGCTTGCGATGGCGATGCACGATCCAGGGCGCGACCACGATCAGGCTCTTTGCAGGAATGGTGATGGCGCCGAGCCTGTCATCCTCGCGCGCCCCGCGGCTCATCAGCGGCACGGGCGGAAAGAGCCGCATGGATTCCTCGATGCAGGCGCGGATGAGCGGAAGCTCATCAAGCCATTCCGCGGGATCATCGCTCGCCGCAGCCGCTTCCTTCTCCGCACGCGCGCGAATGTCTGGCGCCTGCGCGAGAAGATGCAGCGTCCAGGCGAGGCCGCGCGCCGTCGTCTCATGTCCTGCTGCGATGAAGGTGATGATGTTCGCCGCGACCTCCGCATCGGTCAGGCCGATTCCCGTTTCGGGATCGCTCGCTTTCAACAAGGCGGTGAGAATGTCGTCTGGCGCCTTATCGCCTTTCGCCAGCAGCGCGTGACGCTCGGCGACAAGCCGTTCGACAGCCTTGCCGAAGAAGGCGAGCGACGGCCGCGCGGCGAAGCGGCCGATGCGCGGAATCCATGTTGGCGCGCCGATGATGTCGAGAGGATCAACGCGGCCGACCGATTCGATGTAGCGCGTCATCGCTTTCTCGAAGCCGGCATAGTCGGCGGAGATCGCGTTGGAGAAGAGTGTTGCAGAGAGAATGTCGAAAGTAACGCCGGTCATTTCGCGCGCGACGTCGAGAATCGCGCCGGGCCGCCGCTTCAGCCAGCGATCGACGCGCGCTTCCGCGCAATCGCGCATCGCGCCTGAGGCAAGCGCCGTGCGGCGCGGCGTGAACAGAGGCGCAAGCGTGCGGCGCGTCCGTTTCCAGACATCGCCAGACGCCGTCAGCAATCCTTCGCCGAGACCGGGACGAAGGATGCGCATCTGCAGCGGGTCCTTCGGATAATTCTCGGCGTTGTCGACGAAGACCCGTTTGATCGCTGTGGGCTCGCTGACAAAGGTGATGCGTCCGAGCGGCGAAATCTCGGGAAGGATCGGCTCCTCGTAATGCGCGCGTGTCCAGACCTCGATCGGATTGCGCGAGAGCAGCCAGAGACGGAGTGGAAGAGAAGGCCGCCTTTCGCGCGGCGTCGGCGCGAAGGGCACAAAGGCGTTTGATGTTGGAAGCGCGACGCTCATGCGGGCGATCTCCATTCAGCCTTGCAGGCTGACGGCCGCTCGCGTCGAAATCATGTCGCCCGCGCGGCGCGCTTTCAGCCACGGCAAGCCTGTTAACCGCGGCAGATTTTTAGCTACGTCGTTTGGCCGTGACCTCGATCTCAACCTTCATCTCGGATTTCGCGAGCGCCGCCACGACGACGATGGTCGCGGCCGGCCTGATGTCGGCGAGAACCTCGCCCTGCGCGTCCAGCACCGGGAGCTGATAGTCGGAATGGGTGACGTAGGTTGTGACGCGCACCGTGTCGGCGAGCGAGAAGCCGCCTTCCTCAAGCGCCTTGGCGATCGTGCGCCAGCAATTGCGCGCCTGATCCTTCACGTCCTCCGGCATCGTCATGGTCGCGTAGTCATAGCCGGTGGTGCCGGCGACGAAGGCGAGCGGCTCGTCGATGACGGCTCGGGAATAACCCCAGGACTTCTCGAAGGGCGAGCCAGTGGAGATCAGGCGGCGACCGGGCATGGCTTTCAGTTCCGGAGTTACGAGGGCGGATTGCGAACGCGGTCTTCGAGATCGCGCCTGACGTCCTCAGGCGTCGCAAGCCGCCGGAAGATACGCTCGGCGATCCAGCAGCCGACGAGGAAAACGCCGAACAGAAGGACGCCGCCGACCAGCGCGAAATCGGTAAGCATGGCCGCGAACAGGGAGGCCGGTAGCGCGATCAGAACGATCGCAGCGCGCCACCCGTTCGCGCCCACGGGCCGTCAGGCCCAGGGACGGGCCTCCGCCATCTTCTTCTCGTAAGTGTCGATGGAGGTCTTCTTCTCCATGGTGAGCCCGATATCGTCGAGGCCGTTGAGCAGGCAGTGCTTGCGGAACGGATCGATGTCGAACTTCACCTTGCCGCCGTCGGGCCCGCGGATCTCCTGATTTTCGAGATCGATGGTCAGCGTGGCGTTGGCGCCGCGCTCGGCGTCGTCGAACAGCTTCTCCAGGTCCTCGGGCGAGACCTTGATCGGCAGAATGCCGTTCTTGAAGCAGTTGTTGTAGAAAATGTCCGCGAAACTCGTGGAGATGACGCAGCGGACGCCGAAGTCGAGCAGCGCCCAGGGCGCATGCTCGCGGGACGAGCCGCAGCCGAAATTGTCGCCGGCGACGAGGATCTGCGCCTTGCGGTAGGCCGGCTGGTTGAGCACGAAATCCCGCTTCTCCGAGCCGTCTTCATTGTAGCGCATCTCGGAGAACAGGCCCTTGCCGAGCCCGGTGCGCTTGATCGTCTTGAGGTACTGCTTGGGGATGATCATGTCGGTGTCGACATTGATGATCCGCAGCGGCGCGGCGACGCTTTCGAGGGAGGTAAATTTCTGCATGACTTCGCCTGCGGTCGTCTCTGATGTCCGCGAGGTCCGCTGCGTCGCAAAGGCGGGGCGTCTGGTCAAGCCGGTTTCGGGAAACCCAGCAATGCCTGGCCGAAATGGCGGGCCTGATGCCCGCGTTGCGCGCCTTCCTTCTCCCCCTGCGGGAGAAGGTGTCATCGCGAAGCGATGACGGATGAGGGGGAAGCGCGATGCACGGAGTTTCCCCCCTCACCCGGTCGGCTTCGCCGACCACCCTCTCCCGCAAGGGGAGAGGGAGGCCGCCCGGACATTCAGGACTCCACGCCCTCCTCAATATTTTCCATATCTTCGTCGCTCAGCCCAAAATGATGGCCGATTTCATGCACGAGCACATGGCGGATGAGATGGCCGAGCGTTTCCTCATGCTCGGCCCAGTAATCGAGAATCGGCCGGCGATAGAGATGAATGATGTTCGGCGCCTGGCCGGTCATCGCGCCCGAGCCCATCTGCGGCAGGCCGACGCCGGTGAAGAGGCCAAGCAGATCGAATTCTGTCTCGGCCTCCATCTCCTTGAGAACATCCTCAGTCGGAAAATCTTCAACGCGAATGATGAGGCCGGCGCACAGCGCGCGAAAGGTTTCGGGCAACTGCGCGTAGGCGGCTTCCGCGATTGTCTCGAACGCGGCGAGATCAGGCGATTTGAGATGGGTCCAGTCGATCGTCATGTCGATGGGAACATGTAGGTCGTGACAAGCCGCCAGATGAGATAAACGGCGAAAGCGAAGCCGAGCATGCGGCCGATGCGCTTGCCCCAGATTTCAGCCGCGTCCGGCGGCTCGTCCTGCGTCGACGGCTTCGGCTTGAGCGGATCGTTGCTCGTTCTGTGATCTTCGAACATGCGGGAATGAGGACATGATTGCGCGGCGCTGGCAATCGCGCGGCCGCCCCATTTGGAACAACATCCGTTCATGCGCGGTTGCGTCTTTGCGGCCCACCATGAGGCCAGCCAAGGAAAGGAGGCGCTCATGCGGATGCTCGCAAAGATCGCGCTTGCTGCAGCTTTATTCGCGACGCCGGCGTTCGCCGGTTCACCCGGTCCCGCCGTTGCGGACCAGCCCGATGTCGCCCAGGCGCTGGAATCAGCGCAGTGGGCGCGCCATCATCATTGGCGTCATCATCACCGCGGCCATCACTATGGCTGGCGCCATCATCGCCGGCATTGGGGATGGCGTCACAACCGCGGTCATCATTATGGATGGTACAAGCATCATCGCGGCCATGGCGGATGGCGCCATCACGGACGCGGCTGATCTTGCGCTGTCTGCGATGAATTGATGCGATCCGCGCGCATGCGCGGATCGCGAGAAAATATCAGCCGATCGTTCTGATATCGACGAAGTGGCCGGCGATCGCCGCAGCCGCGGCCATCGAAGGCGACATGAGATGCGTGCGGCCCTTGAAGCCCTGGCGTCCTTCGAAATTGCGATTCGACGTTGAGGCGCAGCGCTGCTCCGGCTTGAGCTGATCGGGATTCATGCCGAGGCACATGGAGCAGCCGGGCTCGCGCCATTCAAAGCCCGCGGCGGTGAAGATTCTGTCGAGGCCTTCGGCTTCCGCCTGCTGCTTCACGATGCCGGAACCGGGAACGATCATGGCGTAGGCCAGACGCTCGCTGACCTTCTTGCCTTCGACGATCTTCGCGACAGCGCGCAGATCCTCGATGCGGCCGTTGGTGCAGGAGCCGATCCAGATCACGTCGAGCGGGATGTCAGTCATCTTCACGCCTGGCGTCAGGCCCATATAGGCGAGCGCGCGCTGCTTGGAGAGACGCTTGTTCTCGTCGGCGATGTCGGAAGGATCGGGAACGACGCCTGATATCGCGACGACATCTTCGGGCGACGTGCCCCAGGTGACGATCGGCGGCAGGTTCGCCGCGTCGAGCTTCACGATGCGATCGAAATGCGCGCCATCGTCAGTCGACAGCTTTTCCCAATAGCGCATCGCGGCGTCCCAGTTGGCGCCTTTCGGCGCCTTCGGGCGATCCTTGAGATAGGCGAAGGATTTCCCGTCCGGCGCGATCATGCCGGCGCGCGCGCCGCCCTCGATCGACATGTTGCAGACCGTCATGCGGCCTTCCATCGAGAGATCGCGGATCGCTTCGCCGGCATATTCGATGACGGAGCCGGTGCCGCCCGCGGTGCCGATCTCGCCGATGATCGCGAGCACGATGTCTTTCGCGCCAACGCCCTTCGGCGCCTTGCCGTCGACGACGACGCGCATGTTCATCGCCTTCTTCTGCACCAGCGTCTGGGTCGCGAGCACATGCTCGACCTCCGACGTGCCGATGCCGTGGGCGAGCGCGCCAAAGGCGCCGTGGGTCGAGGTGTGGCTGTCGCCGCAGACGATCGTCGTGCCCGGCAGCGTGAAGCCCTGCTCGGGTCCGATGATATGGACGATGCCCTGCCTGATGTCGTGCTCGTTGTAATATTCGATGCCGAAGTCGCGCGCGTTCTGCGCCAGCGTCTCGACCTGCTGGCGGGACTCGGGGTCGGCGATGCCTTGCGACCGATCGGTGGTCTGGATGTTGTGATCGACGACGGCGAGCGTCTTTTCCGGCGCGCGCACCTTGCGGCCCGTCATGCGAAGACCTTCAAACGCCTGCGGCGATGTCACCTCATGGACAAGATGGCGATCAATATAGAGGAGGCAGGTGCCGTCGGGCTGTTCGTCGACGACATGGTCGTCCCAGATCTTGTCGTACAGGGTGCGCGGCTTGGCCATGTTGCGCGTCGTCCTTCAGCATGCATCGTGGGCGCCTGAAGTCTGGAGCGGCCTTCAGGGCCGCCGGCGTCCCGACATTCGTCACTGGACCAATCCGGGATTTCCTGAGATCAGTCCGGCGGGGCTTGTAGCGATTCAGCCGCCTGGGTGGAAGCGCATTCGGCGGCGGGGCAGGAGTGCAGGAATGTCGATTCGCCAGTTTCCGTTCATGGCCTTCGCGGTCATCCTCTATTTCGTGCTGGTCTCCCTCTTCAAACTGCCGCTGAACCAGGATCTGATGTCCATTCCGATGCCTTCGGGCGTCCGACTGGTTCTGACGGTCAGCGACATCCTCATCATCCTCGCCACCATCTTCAGCTTCGTCGAACTGATCGGCTCGACTTCGGCCAGCGCGACCGCGATCCTGAACCACGGCCTGCAGCTCATCGTGTTCCTCGCCGCCCTGCTGCTCCTCTTGCTGCTGCCGACCTTCGCCACCGGCTGCTTCCTGGTCATCACCATGATGACGCTGATCAATACGGTCGCCGGCTACTCGATCAGCATCCTGCGCGCGCGGCGGGATTTCACGGTCGGACCGACGCTCTAAGATCGCTTTTCAGCCAGAAGACGGCGCCGCCTTTGGCGCGTGCGCCAGCGCACAGGAACCCTGACGTTAACGGAGCATTAGTTCTGCGTCCCGGCCGGCAAGGCTGGGGCGCCGAACGGAGGCTCCCATGCTTGGATTCTCGCCCGCCACAATCGCCGCCTGCACGGTCGCCGCGCTCGCGATCACGACTGCGATCATGCCGACGGGGCTGAAGGCCCAGGCCGGCCTGAAGGACGAGACCCGTTTGGCGCAGGTTGCGGACGCCCCGGTTTCCCAGCGCGCCATGCTGAAGCGCGGCGGCGGCTCCATGGATGGCTGCCTGACCATGACCGAGCGCAAGCTGCGTCCCGACGGCGGCTACGACGTCAACCAGTTCCGGGTCTGCGAGTAGGCCCTTCATTCACCGACGACTCCAGCCCGCATGAGCCGCAGCCTTGCTGCGGCTTTTGTTTGCGCTTGAGTGTTATAGTATAACATTTCATAAGATACGCCCTGCTCACGTATCGTATGATGAGGATGGCGATGAAGCTTATGAGATTGTTGGCGGCAGCCGCCGCTCTTGGCGCTGCGACGGCCGCGCACGCCCATGGCGTCTGGCTGGCGGATCGGGCGGGCGCGCTCACCGTCGTCTATGGCGTCGGCCCGCAAGACGAGGCGTATCGCCCCGACAAGGTGACGCGGATCGAGGCCAGGGCGGCGGACGGGACGCCGCTCGCGGCGAAGCTGGCCGCCAACGGACGGAACGTCATTGTCGAGGCGCCAAGGGAGGCCGCGAGCTTCGCGACCACCCTCGACAACGGCTTCTGGACCAAGGGTCCCGACGGCAAGTTCCGCAATGTCAGGAAATCAGAAGTTCCGGACGCGCAATCGGCGAGCCACACCGTCAAATTCAACACCCATGTCAGGGCTTCGACCGGCGGCGCGCCGAAACCGTTCGGACTGACGCTGGAGATCGTGCCGCTTGTCGACGTTCATCCGCTGACCCCGGGCGATGAACTTCCCGTGCAGGTGCTGTTCGAGGGCAAGCCGCTGAAGGGCGCGGCCCTCTTCGTCGACTATGTCAACGACGCCAACACGCGCGGCGCCAAGACGGACGCGGACGGCAAGGCGACGCTGAAGGTGCGCAATGACGGGCTCAATGTGATCGGCGTCGCTTTCAGTCAGCCGACGCCAGATGACAAGGACGCAGACAAGATCGGCTATTTCGCCACCCTGTCCTTCGTCACGGCTTTTGTCGAAAACGACTGAACGGCGGGCGTTTCTCGCCCCAAATAAAAACGCGGCCGTGAAGGCCGCGTTCTTTCAATCCGATGAAGAAGCTTACGCGGCGGCTTCGCCGCCCTTGCCCTTCGTGTCCACGCGTTCGGTGATGCGGGCCGATTTGCCGCGACGATCACGGAGATAATAGAGCTTCGCGCGACGGACCTTGCCTTTGCGGACGAGCTTGATCGAGTCGATCATCGGTGAATAGAGCGGGAATACGCGCTCGACGCCTTCGCCGTAGGAGATCTTGCGGACGGTGAAGTTCTGGTTGAGGCCGCTGCGGGCGCGGGCGATGCAGACGCCTTCATAGGCCTGCACGCGGGTGCGATCGCCTTCAACCACCTTGACGTTGACGATGACGGTGTCGCCGGGCTGGAAGTCCGGGATGTCTTTGCCGGCGCTCAGCTTGGCGACCTGCTCTTTGTCGAGCTGCTCGATGATGTTCATGGCTTTATGCCTTTCCGTTCCGCCCCTTCGGGGCGAGCGTTTCGGGACGCTGTTGTGAGTTGAGGCGCGGCCTATAGCTCAGGCCGCCGGGCTTGTCGACAGGGCGAAAAGCCGGCTCAGCCCTTTGAACTCCGGACGAGTTTACGGATCAGCTCGACTGCTTGAGGGGTCAGCGGCCCGACATGCTTGTGCAGGATCACGCCTGAGCCGTCGACCACGAAGGTCTCGGGCACGCCATAAACGCCCCAGTCGATGGTCGAGCGGCCGCTGCGGTCGACGCCGATGCGGGAATAGGGGTTGCCCTTGGCGCCAAGGAAGCGGCGCGAATTGTCCGGCTCGTCCTTGTAGGCGATTCCGGCGATCGTCACTGAGGGATCGGCGGCGAGCTCCATGAGCCGCGGATGCTCCTCGTGGCAGGGCACGCACCAGGAGGCGAAGACGTTCACGATGATCGGGCGGCCGCTCTTCAGCGCCGCCGTATCGAAGCCGGGAACAGCCGCGCCGTCGCGCGTCGCGCCCTCCAGCGGCGGTAACGTGAAGTCCGGCGCCGTTCGGCCAATCATGGCCGAAGGCAGCCTGGAGGGGTCGGCGACGAAGAGCCTGAAGAGAAATAGACCGCTGAGCGCGAGGAAGATCGCAAGCGGCGCGATCACAAGCAGCCTTGTGCGCGCGGCGGACGGCGCATCGCGTTGCGAGGCCTCGCTCATGATGGTCGTTCGCCGCGGCGGCGCGCGCCGCGCCCTTCCAGTTCTGACAGGCCCCGCGTCACGGAGCGATAATCGAGCGCGCTCCAGAGGATCATCGCGATGATGATGACGCCCGCTGCGACGTAGGCCGCGATGACGAAAGGCCAGTGATCGGGGGTCATGAGCTTTAAGCCGGCTGCGGCTCCTGCGCCGCGAGCAGCATCATCGTCCTGGCGCGGCGGCGCATGATCTCGGTGCGCATCCCCGCAAGCAGCAGGCTGACAAAGAGCAACAGAAAGGCGGCGGCCATCACGAAAAGGGGCCGCAGCATCGAGGGGTCGATCGCCGATCCGCCGAGCCGGATCACCGATGCGGGCTGATGCAGCGAGCTCCACCAGTCGACGGAGAATTTGATGATCGGAATATTCACGACGCCGACGAGCGCCATGATGGCGCCGGCGCGCGCCGCCTGCGTCGGCTCCTCGATGGTGCGCTGGAGCGCGATCAGTCCGAGATAAATCAGGAAGAGCACGAAGACCGACGTCAGCCGCCCGTCCCACGCCCACCAGGCGCCCCACATCGGGCGGCCCCAGATCGAGCCGGTGACGAGGCACAGCAGCGTGAACCAGGCGCCGAGCGGCGCGGCGGTGCGGGCGGCGACATCGGCCAGCGGATGCTTCCATACGAGAACGCCAAGCGCGGAAGCAGCGATCAACATGTAGATCGCCATCGACAGCCAGGCGGCCGGAACATGGACATACATGATCCGCACCGTCTCGCCCTGTTGATAGTCCGGCGGCGATGCGGCGAAGGCGAGATAGAGCCCGATCGCAAACAGCAGCGCCGAAAGCGCCGCCGTAACGGGAAGCAACCGCCGGACGAGTCCGGCGAAGACGGCGGGATTGGCGAGACGCCCGAACATGGCGGCTGGCTTAAGGGACGGGGATGCAATCGGCAACGCGGTTGATCGCCGCCCGGTCGCCGGCGCTTCAAACCTGCGCGAGCTCCTCGACGCGGCGCGCTCCGCCAGTGCGGCGGGATTCGGTGAATTGCGCGGCGATCTCGTTGTAGACGGCCCGGATGCGCGGGCTCATCTTCACGTCGCGATGGGCGACCAGCCAGATGTCGCGATGCGGCCAGTGCTGCCCGGGAAGGATCGGCATGAGGTCCGGACTGTCCTCCTGGACATAGGTCGGAAGCAGGCCGACGCCGAAGCCGGCGCGAACGGCGTAGACCTGGGCGATCGAGCTGTTGGTCTTGAACGCCACCTGCGGATGCGACGCCACCAGATCGCGCCATTCGTCGCCGCCTGACGCGCCGTCCCACATGAAGGTCACGAGCGGATGGCGCAGCACGTCGCGCAACTCCGCCGGCGCGCCATGTCGCGCCACATAGTCGCGCGAGGCGAACAGGCTGAAACGCATGTCTCCCACGCGCTTTGCGATCAGCTCGCGCGCCTGCGGACGGCCAAGACGGATGGCGACGTCCGCGTCACGCTTCATGAGATCGGTGACGCCATTGTCGAGCAGAATCTCGGTGGTGATGTGCGGATGCTTCGTCGCGAGACGCGTCAGCCGCTTGGTGAGCCAGAAGGCTCCGAGGCCTTCCGTCGCGGAAATGCGCACCACGCCGCCCATGCGATCGTCATGGCGCAGCACCTGTCGGCTGATCGCCTCGGCATGCTCCTCGATCGCGAGCGCGCGATGCCAGAGCGACTTGCCCGCTTCGGTGAGCACCAGTCCGTCCTGCGTGCGGCCGAACAGCGAAACGCCGAGGCGTCCCTCGAAGAGATGAATGCGACGGCTGACCGTCGGCTGCGTCAGGCCGAGAAGCCGGGCGCCCGCGTTCAGGCTGCCGGCGCGACTGACGGCGAGGAAAATCCTGATGTCGTCCCAGTCTTTCATTCAACGAAAATCTATATGGAACATAATCTTTTTCTTAGACCTATTCTGCGCTTATTGGCAATCCTCAACGCTATCAGCGGTTTCTAGGCTTCTCCGGTCGATTTTCGCCTGCGGCGCGGGCTCAAAATCGAAGAGCCAAAGTATTGAAGAGCTATCGGGGGGTCTTCATGGCGACGCAGGCAATCATTTCTTACGTCAAGAGTCCGTCTTCGATTATCGCCGTCTTCTCGGGCGCGTGCATGTACCTTGCCTATGCGATTGCGCACGGGCAATGGACGAACCCGTTCCTCATCAGCGTGTGTCTCTTTATTTCGATCTTCATTCCAAAATACTCGATCATCTCGAATAAGCTCGAAGAGAAGGTCAATCTTCGCTTCGCAATCGTCACGCTTGGAAGATTTGCGCGCTTCGCCATGCAGGCGGCGATGAATCTCGCGATCTGGATGCTGTTTTCCGTCGGCCACGTCACGCCTGGCGACGGTTTGAACGCGCTTGGCGGCGTGTTCGGCGTAGCGATGCTGACGACGCTGGCGTCAGTCGGCGCGCAATTCATCGCGCAGTTTCTGTTCAATCGCGGTTATGGCGATCTCAATCGCAACGTCATGATTGCGCTTTGCCTCAACATCATTCTGACAGCGTCGGCGACAATTGGCGTTCCGCTTCTGTCGGAGCTTTTCAAGATCGTCAGCCTTGGTCTGGGCGGACTTCTCTTCGCCATCGGCGTCATGTCGGACCTGCGCGGGCGCATGGCGCCGAAGGGCGGAATCGGCGTCTTCTTCGGCACCTTCAATCCGTTCCATGTCACGCATCTCGCGCTTATCCGCGGGGCGATCGAGACGCGCGGGCTGAGCAAGGTGATCGTGCATCCGACGGTTACGCCCAAGCTGCATGCGCTGGCGCTGGAGCGTGGAGAAATTCGCGTCGCCCGCATCGAGGCCGGCCTGTGCGTGCTCGAAAAGACCACGAGGGCCGATGCGAACGTGAACTATTTCCCGACCGGAAACCGCTTCTTTCCGCCGGAAACACGCAAGCTGATGATCGAACTGTCTCTCGCCGAGGCCGGGCTTGCCGACAAGGTCGAGGTGATGTGGCTGCCGGAAATCTATCGCGACAAGGGCTTCCACGGCGTGCTCCACGCCATTCGCAAGGCCCATCCCGGCGAGCGAATTCACGGCCTTCACGGAAGCGATCTTGGGGGCATGTGGGTGCGCGCGATCTATGATGAATGCGGGTGGATTTATCCGATCCCGCGCCGCCGCACCGACAAGGTGTCGGCGACGGCTATCCGCAATGGCGCGGTCAACATGACCAGCGGCATCGTCACCGACATTCTCGCGCATCTGAAGGCCGGCGAGGGCCTGTTCGAGAGCGGTCCTCTCAGGTTCCGCAATGAAGCGGGCCTGGTGTCTCGCGCCTAGAGCCTCGGACAGCGGGAGCAACTTTCATGTCGGTCCGTTTTCAGATCGTGGCCAACGCCGAGCAGCGGCAACAGGCCTACGCCATTCGCGCCATCGTCTATGTGGGCGAACAGAACTGCCCCTGGGACGAGGAGTTCGACGGAAATGACGACGCCGCGACCCAGATCCTCGGGCTTTGCGACGGCGAACCCTTCGCGACGGCGCGCATTCGCTGGTTTGCGGAATTCGCCAAGCTCGAACGGCTGGCGATCCGCCAGCCTTACCGCCATCTCGGCTACGGCCACGAGCTTCTCGATTATCTGATCGCGCTCTGTCGCGAGAAAGGCTTTCGCAAGGCCTATCTTCACGCCCAGTCGCGGCTCGAAACCTTCTATCGCAGACATGGCTTTACGTCGATCGGGCGGCCATTCGGCTTCTCCGATCACGATTATATCGAGATGGTCGCCGATCTCGCTCTCAATCCCGCGGCGATCAGCCTCGAGGACGGGCCGATGGTGATCAACCGGCCGGAGGGGCAGTGGGGACAGGCCGGCGTGCTCGAACATTCGCTGCGCCGCCTCGCAAATCAGAAATCTCCCGTCTTCACCCCCAGCTTCCGCTGAACGCTTTCATCAATCGAGAACTCAAGGAGCTCCCATGCAAATCCGCTTCGTCAACGCGCCCACGCTCGTGCTGATCGACATCCAGAAGGAATATACGACGCCAGGGCGGCCGTTCTTTCTTCAGGAGATCGGTCCAAGCCTGAAGAACTGCCGGCTGCTGCTGTCGGCCGCGCGGCGAGCCGGCGCGCGCGTGATCCATGTGCGGCATGTGCAGGATGGTCCGGTGTTCAAGCGCGGCGCGGCGGAGAGCGATTTCGTCGAGGGCTTTTCGCCTCTCAACAATGAAATTCATCTGCTGAAATCGAAACTGTCCTGCTACGCCAACGAGCGCTTCGCGCCGCTGATCGATGAGGCGAAGCCGGGCTCGGTCTATGTCGCGGGCTATGGCTCGACCATGTGCTGCATGGCGACCGTCGCGGCGGCGCCGCTCTTTGGGCACAAGCTCAATTTCATCCATGACGCGTCATGGGCGCGGTCGAGCTCTGGCCTCAGCGAAGAGGAGCTGCATCGCAACGCGACCGCGATCCTCGGCATCCATGGCGCGCTGGCGACGACGAAGGAGACGATCGCGCGCTTCGAGGAGGCGCAGTCTCCGGTTCTCGCCGCTGAATGAGGATTTGCGGTCTCGATCTCCTTTTGGCGGGCTGAGACTTTGTGACGGACGCTGCGGGATCGATGCTTCCGCCGCGCCCGAGAGGCCTGGTCTCCCCCCCCCCCCGGCGGCCAGGTCCTCTCCTTCGTGCGGACGCCGCAAGAGATCGCCGCTCCGCCTTGCCTCGGCCGTGATCAGGCCCATTCTAGCCCGGCGATTCCCTGCTGGGCTCAATGATGCTTTTCCTGGCGCGCCTTCCTCGCCAACTCCTTATTGTCTTCGCGTGCGTCTGGCTGGCGGTCAGCGCCGTTGGCGGAGTCGCTTTCGCCCAGCAGGACCAGCCCTCGTCCGACGCGAGCGGCGTCAGGGCCGCGCTGGATCGGGCTCGCGCGCAACTCGAACAGATCGAGGCGACGCTGCAGCGGCCCGATTTGCGCGACAGCGCGCTTCAGCAATTGCGCATTGGCGTCGATCCGCAGCTCGAATCCCTGCGCAAGATGGTGGAGGAGGCGACGCCGCGCGTGGAGACCCTGAAGGCGCGTCTGGCGCAGCTCGGCCCGCGGCCGGCCGCCAACGCCGCGCCGGAATCCGCCGATGTCGCGCGCGATCGCGCCGATCGGGAAAAGGCCCACCGCGACGCCGAGGATACGTTGCAGCTCGCGCGCGCGCTCGTCGTGCAGGCCGAGCAGGTCGCGACCGATATCACCGACCGCCGCCGCAGCCAGTTCGCCCGCCAACTCTTCGAACGCAGCCAGAGCCCGCTCAGTCCGTTCCTTTGGTGGCAGGTCAGCCAGGGCGCGCCGCGCGACTTCGACGCGCTCATGCTGACATTGTCGGACTGGTGGCGCGTCATCGCCGACGGCATCGGATATGCGCGCTGGATATTCGTGCTGCTCGGCCTCGCCGGCGCTCTCGCGATCCTGGGGCCGGTGACGCGCTTCATCGAGCGCTACACCATGCGCCAGGACGACAAGACCGCGCACGGGCGGGGAGAAAAGGCGTTCCGTGGCGGCGTCGTGGCGCTGCTCGGCGGATTGCGGCCGATCGCCGCCGCCTATGTCTTCCATTGGGGACTCGATACGGCCGGGCTGCTGCCGCAACGCATTTCGCCCGTGGTTTTCGCGATCCTCGCGGTGCTCGCCTTCGTCTCGGCGATTCAGGCGGTGGCGCAGGGCGTGCTCGCGCCGGACGCGCCGGGTTGGCGGCTGCCGACATTGAGCGATGCGAACGCGGCGACGCTCAAATCCGTGATCACGCGCTCCGTCGCCATCGTCATGGTCGGCAAGCTCGTCGAGACGGTCAATCAGGCGATCGGCGCAGGCCTCGCGCTGACGATCGCGACGCGCTCGATCTTCGCGCTGCTGTTCGTCGCCATGATGTGGCGCGCGCTCTCCGCGTCGCGGCCGAGCGATCCGGCGGAGGAGGCGTGCCTTGGCCCCTATGTGCCGCCGCCGGTCACTCTGTCCGGACCTGCGCGCATCCTGCTCGCGACCGCGCTGATCGTCATCCTCGCGGCGACGGCGACCGGTTATGTCCCGCTCGCCGTCTTTCTTGTCGATCAGGTGGTCTGGATCGGCGTCCTCGGCGCAGGACTCTATCTGCTGTTGATCTGCGTCGAGAACTTCACGGAATCGCTGCTGGCGGAGAACCGGCCGCTGTTCCGCCTGCTCAGCGAAAGCATCGGCCTGCGTCGCCGTTCGGTCGAGCAGTTCGCCGTCATCGCGACGGCGTTGGGCAAGGTGTTCCTCTGTTTCACCGCGATCCTGCTGGCGATCGCACCCTGGGGCGTCGAATCCACTGACATCATTTCATCGCTGCGCAGCGCCGTGTTCGGCTTCAAGATCGGCGACGTCACGATCTCGTTTTCCTCGATCGTTCTTGCGCTCATCGTTTTCGCTCTCGGCGTGTTCCTCACCAAGTCGAGCCAGACCTGGCTCGAGGAGAAATTCCTGCCGCGCACGGATCTCGATTCGGGCCTGAAGGATTCGATCCGCACGATTCTTGGCTATGTCGGCTTCGTGGCTGCGGCCGCGCTCGCCTTCTCCTCGCTCGGGCTTTCGCTCGACCGGGTTGCGATCATCGCCGGCGCGCTTTCCGTCGGCATCGGTTTCGGCCTGCAGTCGATCGTCAATAACTTCGTGTCCGGCCTCATTCTCCTGTGGGAGCGACCGATTCGCGTCGGCGACCTCATCGATGTCGGCGGCGACCAGGGCGTCGTCAGGCGCATCAATGTGCGGTCAACGGAAATTGAAACCGGCGACCGTTCGACGGTGATCATGCCCAACTCCAATCTGGTGTCGGGCGTCGTGAAGAACCGCGTCCACAATGATCGCAGCGGCCGGATTCTCATCCCGCTCACAGTGACGCGCGCTTTCGATCCCGACGTCGTCGCCGCGATCCTCTATGAAGCCGCGAATACGCATGAGAAGGTGCTGAAACGGCCGGAGCCTTGCGTTTTCTTCAAGAAGATCAGCGAGACCATGCTCGATTTCGAGCTCGTCTGCTTTGTCGGCGACGTCGACGTCATCGGCAATGTGTCGAGCGATCTTCATTTCATCATCTTCCGCGCCGTCAGCAAGGCGCAGCCGACGCCGGTGACGCCGACGATGAACATCAACGGTCTCCACGACCTCGCAAATTCGCTGGAAAGAATCGTCGAGGCGGTTCCGCGCGCAAGCGAATCGAGTTCAAGATTTGCGAAAATAAAATGACGCTTGCGCCATGCCCGGCGACCAGAACGGCGGTTGAGACGTCTATGAGATTAACTCGTTAAAGACCCGTATGCCGGCAGCTTGCTAACCATCCAATTCGGCTGAAGCCGTTGAAAAGCCGCAGCGCGAACCGATTTGTAGATAGCGAAATCTTCCTCGAGCGTGACATTCGAACGAACGGAATCATATGCCTTCAAAGCCGCCACGCCGAGCGCTTTCGCCGCCGTCAAAGCCGGATGAGCGATAATAGTTGGCTTCGCCAATTCGCCCAGCGCGGCGGCGGCGACGCCTGCGCGCGTTGTGGGCAGACGGTGATCGCCCTGGCCAGGGAGGCCGCCGATCGCTGCGTGCGTGCAACCAAACGAAAGAATCTCGCTTCTTGTATATCGGGAATCGATATCGAGACGGATGCGATTAAAATACCATCGCGAGCGCGGCAGCGCGGTGCTGCTCTCGCGACAAACGAAATGGTAAACCTCCTCGACGCAGGGGGGAATGACGCGAATGCCCGGGCCGTACATCGTTGCATCCGAGCTAACGGCGTCGAAAAGCATCATCGATTTGATCTTGATCTCCGCCGGCGATTCGGTTGCAAACCCAAAACTCCTTTTAACCAAGGAGGTCGCGCGCTCTCCCAGCTTGTTCAGGAGATTGAATTCATGGATGCGGTTCGCCAGATAAACTGTGATCATGGCGCCCCGGCTGTAGCCGGTGATAAATACCTCGACAATTTCGCTCTTGTCGGCTGATCGCAGTCCTGCGAGGTAGTCTAGGAGTCCGCGGATGCCAATAATCCCGCTTTCCGCGCCTGTCAGCGAAGGACCGCGGTGATAGAATTTACGGCTTATGCCGGAGTTCAGATAGATGGAGTGAACGAAGCTATAGTCCATCTCCTTGCTATATTCGTCGTTAAAGAATGGCCCGGTGCCATCAATGGCGATAAGTATCTTCGACATTCAACCCTACCGCAATATCTACAAATATGCCGCGTGCTTAAACGTGATAGCGGTAGTTGCATCAGCGGACGCTGGCAAGGGCGCGAATGCGCGAAGGTCAAGGCCGCGTCTGCGGCGGCACTGGCGCCGTCTCCCGCATCAGCAGGATCGTGACGCGGCGATTCGCGGCGAGATAGGGATTGTCGGGAAAGGCGGGATCGGTGTCGGATTTTCCGGCCACTGCATAGAAGCGATTGTCGGCGACGCCCGCGCCGGCGAGAATCTCGCGCACCGCCGAGGCGCGCCCGGCCGACAGCTCCCATCCCGACCAACCCGGCAAGGAGCCCGGACGCGCGGACGAGGTGTAGCCGGTGATCTGGATGCGGTTCGGCATGCGGCGCAGCACCGGCGCGATTCTCTGCAGCGCCCGGCGCGTGCGCTCGAACGGCGTGACGGCGCCTTCTGCAAACATCGATCGACCATCCTGATCGACGATCGAGATGTTCAGTCCCTCCTTGGTCTCTTCGACGACGATGTTCTTCGAGAGTTCCGCGATTTCAGGCATCTCGCCGAGCGCCTGCCGAAGCGAAGCTGTCGCTTCGCCGAAGCGGCGATCAAAGCCGGTGACGAAGATGCCATCCTCGTTCTTGTCGAGATTGGAGGGGACGGTGAAATCGGAACCTTCCTCGGGCGAAGCGATCTTGACGTTCTTGAGTTTGGCGCGCGTCGGGATGCCGTCAGCCTCGACGATGCCGGCGTAACGCGGATTGCGCTGGCTGCCGAAGGCGTCGCGCATCGAGCCCGCCACCGCCTGCAGCTTTTTCGAATCCTGCGACGAGAAAGCCGTGAGCATCACGAAGAAGCTCATCAGCAGGCTCATCAGGTCGGCGAAGGTGACGAACCAGCCGTGGCCGCCATGGCCTCCGCGCTTCTTCTTCGCCATCAGTCAAAATTCCGCATCGCCCGTCCGGACCGCGTCAAGCGGC
The DNA here is from genome assembly GCF_022059845.1 of Terrirubrum flagellatum. Taxonomy (GTDB): domain Bacteria; phylum Pseudomonadota; class Alphaproteobacteria; order Rhizobiales; family Beijerinckiaceae; genus Terrirubrum; species Terrirubrum flagellatum. The sequence continues at coordinate 4,804,482 of NZ_CP091851.1, forward strand.
CGCAAGCTCCTGGCGATAATGATCGGGCAGATAGGCGAGCAGCATCTCCTTGACGAGAGCGGGGCTCTTGGAGTCGCGGATCTGCAGAATGCCGTCGATGATGAGGGTGCGCGCGATCTCTTCCTCGGCGAGCTTCAGGCCGAGCTTGTCGGCCAGCGGGAGGCAGAGAAGATTGCCGACCAGCGCCCCGTAGAGCGTGGCCAGCAGCGCCACCGCCATGAAGGGGCCAAGCTTCGACGGGTCCTCCATATTGGCGAACATCTGCACCATGCCAATCAGCGTGCCGATCATGCCCCAGGCCGGAGCCGCGTCGCCGATGGCGCGATAGAGCTTGTCGCCCTCATGCAGCCGTTCGAGAAAATTGTCGCGATCGCGCTCCATCGTGTCGCGGATGAAGTCCTTGTCGTAACCATCGGCGATGAAGCGGACGCCCTGCGCCAGGAACGGATCGTGGATTTCCATCTTCTCGAGCGCCATCGGGCCGCTTTTGCGGACGACGTCGGCGACCTGCGTGATCTGCTCGACGAGTTCGTGCGGATGGAATTTTCGCAGCACGAACGCGTAGCGCAATCCCATGGGAAAGCCATGGATCATCGTCGACAGGGGAAAGCGGATCATCGTGCCGGCGAGGCAGCCGCCGCCGATAATGATGACCGCATGGATGTCGTAGAACATGCCAAGGCTGCCGCCCATCAGGATGATGGTGATGATCGTGGCGACGCCGGCGATGAACCCAAGCCCGGTTGCGATATCCATCAAGCAAACCCCTGCGCTCGCCAACCGTGGGGAGCGCCGTCCCCTTCTGCTTAAGCCGCGGCCGTTAAAGGAACCGTTAAGGTTGCCACCGGGATACGCGGCGCCTTAACTCCGGACCCAGCGATACAAGAGGAGAACAGCGGATGAACATGGCGCGGCTCTACGCCCGCGTGCTCGGCCAGCTCGGACCGGAGATGAAGCTTGGCGCGGCCCTCGCCGTCGCCAATCTTATCCTCGCCATGGCGACCTTCGCCGAGCCGATCCTGTTCGGCCGCATCGTCGACGCGCTCATCGGCAAATCGGGCGCGGCCGCTGGCGAGCCCGTCACGTTCGGGAAGCTTGCACCGCTGATCTCGATCTGGATCGGCGTCGGCCTCACGACGATCATCGTCGGCGTGTTCGTCTCGCTGCATGCGGACCGGCTGGCGCATCGCCGCCGCCTCGCAGTGATGGCGAATTATTTCGAGCATGCGCTGACGCTGCCGATCGCCTTCCATATGCAGACCCATTCCGGCCGCGTGCTGAAGGTGATGCTCGATGCGACAAGCGGCATGTGGGGGCTGTGGCTCGCCTTCTTCCGCGAGCATTGTGCGAGCTTCGTCACGCTGTTCATCCTGCTGCCTTTCACGCTCTGGCTGAACTGGCGCATGGGGCTGCTGCTCGTCGGTCTCGTCATCCTGTTCGGTTCGCTGACGGTCTACATCCTGCGCAAAACCGAGCGGCTGCAGACGAGCGTCGAGCGCTATCACTCCGATCTCGCGGAGCGGGCGTCGGACGCGCTCGGCAATCTGCCCGTGATCCAGAGCTTCACGCAGATCGAGACCGAGGTGCGCGGCCTGCGCACCACCATGGCGACCTTGCTCGACGCGCAGATTCCGGTGCTGTCCTGGTGGGCGATCGCGACCGTGCTGACGCGCGCCTCGGCGACGCTGACCGTGCTGACGATCTTTCTGCTCGGCACCTATCTCCATCTCAACGGCCAGACGACGATCGGCGAAATCATCACCTTCACCAATTTCGCTACCATGCTGATCGGACGGCTCGAACAGGTCGTCGGTTTCGTCAATTACATCTTCATGCAGGCGCCGAAGATGGCCGAGTTCTTCGAGATTCTCGATACGACGCCGGCGGTGCGCGACAAGCCGAACGCCATCACGCCGCAGCGGCTCTCGGGCGCGGTGACGTTCGACGACGTGTCCTTCTCCTATGACGGCAAGCGGCCGGCAGTGGCCGACGTCACGTTCGAGGCGAAGCCCGGCGAGACGATCGCGCTTGTGGGGTCGACGGGTTCGGGCAAGTCGACCACGCTTGGACTGCTCCATCGCGCCTTCGATCCGCAATCGGGCGCGATCCGCGCCGATGGCGTCGACCTGCGTGATTATTCGTTGCTGGGGCTCAGGCGGAATATCGGCGTCGTCTTCCAGGAGCCGATGCTGTTCGCCCGCTCGATCCGCGAGAATCTGCAAATCGGCAAGCCGGAGGCGAGCGAAGCGGAGATGAACGTTGCGCTCGAACGGGCGCAGGCGACGGAAATCATGACGCGTCAGCCGCAGGGGCTCGACACCATCATCGGCGAGCGCGGCCGCACGTTGTCGGGCGGCGAGCGCCAGCGCCTGTCGATCGCGCGCGCTCTCCTGAAGGACCCGCCGATCCTGATCCTTGATGAGGCGACCTCGGCCCTCGACGCGGCGACCGAGAAGAAATTGCAGAAGGCGCTTGAGGAGGTGATGCGCGGCCGCACCACCTTCGTCATCGCGCATCGCCTCGCCACGATCCGCAACGCCACGCGCATCCTCGTCTTCGATGAAGGCCGCATTATCGAATCAGGCTCGTTCGATGAGCTCGTTGCGAAAGGCGGCCGCTTCGCGACGCTCGCCAAGGCGCAATATCTTGCGTCGGAGCCCGCGGAGGCGCCCGCGCCGTCGCCGCTCGCGTTGAAGATCGCCGAGGGGTGAAAGTCAGCGCGTACGCGCTATTTCACGAACTGGTCGAACGCTTTCTGCATCTCGCCGCTTTCCTTGGCGAGATGCAGCCACTGATCGACGAAGGATTTGAGGACCACGTCGCCTCGCGGCAGGAGATAGCCGAGTTCGCCATATTGCAGCGGCTGATCGGGATTGATCGCGCACAGTCCGGGACGCAGTTTTTCCTGAACCTTGGTCTCGATCGATTCCGTCACCATGACGTCGGCCTTGCCTTGCAGCACCTGGTCGAAGATCGTGACATTGTCGGGAAAGACCTCGACCTTCGCCGTCTTGAAGGCGCCGCGCGCGAAGCGCTCATTGGTCCCGCCGGGATTGACGATGACGGTCACGCCCGGCTTGTCGATATCGGCGATCGATTTGAACTTGTCCTTGTCGGCGCAGCGCGCGATCGGCGCCTTGCCGTTGACGAGATAGGGTTGGCTGAAGAAAGCGCGCTTCTGGCGATCCAGCGTGACGGAAATGCCGCCCATGGCGACGTCGCATTTGCTGGAGGTAAAGTCCGCCATCAGGTTCGACCAGCTCGTCTTGACGAATTTCGCCTCGACGCCGATCGCCTTCGCCAGCGACTTTGCGAGCTCGATATCGACGCCCTCAAATAGGTCGCCCTCGGCCTTGTAGAAGGTGAAGGGCTTGTAGTCGCCGGTGGTGCAGACTGTGAGAACGCCGCGCTGCTGGATCGCATCGAGCTGGCTGGCGGCCGCGCCTTGCGCGCGCGCCTGCGGCGCAGCCGTAATCGAAACCGTCGTCAAGGCGGCGAGGGCGGTGGAGCGGAGCGAAAGCATGTCTGGCTGGTCCTTCGGCGGATGACGATTCATCTCAACCGAAGCGGGAGGCGGCGGCAAGCCGCCTTTCCAGCGGGCGCCTGATGGCTCAGGCCTGCTCGCTGACCGGCGGCGGCAGTGGATTGATTCTGAGCGCCGTGATGCGGTTGCGGTGTTTGCGCAGCACGGCGAAACGAAAGCCGTGGAAAGTGAAGACCTGGCTGGCGTCCGGGATCATGCGCGCTTCCTGGATCACCAGACCGGCGATGGTCGTCGGTCCGTCGTCAGGCAGGCTCCAGTCCATGGCCCTGTTGACGTCGCGGATCGGCGTCGAGCCCTCGACGATGACGCCGCCATCGCGCTGCGGTCTGACGCCGCCGGTCGCCACGTCATGCTCATCCTTGATGTCGCCGACGATCTCCTCAAGCACGTCTTCGAGTGTGACGAGACCCATCACCACGCCGTATTCGTCGATGACGAAGGCGAAATGCGTCTTCTTCTGGAGGAAAGCGCGAAGCTGGTCGTGCAGGGCGGTCGTATCAGGCACGAACCAGGGCGCGATGGTGACGGCTTTCAGATCAATCCCGGCGGGATCGCCTTGCGCCGCATCAAGCGCGCGCAGCACGTCCTTCGCATGCAGGAGGCCGATGATGTTCTCCGGGCTCTCGCGCCAGAGCGGCATGCGCGTGTAGGGCGAGGCCAGCACCTCGCGCACGATCGTCTCAGGCGGCTGATCGGCGTCGATGGCGCGCATCTTCGTGCGATGAACCATCACGTCGGACACGGCGAGATCGTGCAGGTCGAGCAGGCCGCCGATCATGTCGCGGTCCGACTTCACCACGCCGCCTTCCTTGTGCAGCAGGTCGATCGCGCCCTTGATTTCCTCATGCGCGTTGGCGGCGGTGAGCGCGCGGTCGGTGCGCACGCCGACGAGCCGGAAGGCGCTGCGCACGGCGAATTCGATGCAGGCGAAGACGGGGCCGAGCATGGCGACAAGCGTCGCCGCTGTTCGGGCGAGCCGCAGCGCCAGAGCGTCGGCCCGGGCGCTTGCGAGCGAGCGCGGCGCCGCTTCGGCGAAGATGATGATCAGGATCGCCATCGCCACGACCGCAAGGCCGAAGCCGGCGAAGCCGTATTTCGGCTCCATCAGCCAGGTCACGAAAGCGGCGGCGGCGATGTTCACCAGCGTCTTGCCGACCATCATCGCGCCGGTCAGCCGGTCGCGGGATTCGGCGAGACGGTTGACGATTGCGGCGCGCCCGTCGCCGGCTTTTTCGAGCGCGAGCATGCGCGTGCGCGACGCCACGTTGATCGAGGTCTCGATCGCCGACAGCGACGCCGAAACGGCAAGACAGCCCGCGACGATCAGCGCCGCGAGGCGGTTATCGACAAGAAGCTCATCCATGGATCAACGTCGCGATCACCGCCGGCCGAGCTCTTCTTCGAGAAACGCGCGCGCTTTCTCGCCATCGACGCCGCGGGCGATGAAGCTCTCGCCGACGCCGCGCGCAAGGATGAAGGTGAGCTGGCCGTCGGCGACCTTCTTGTCCTGATACATCGCCTCCGTCAGCGATGCGGCGTCGCCGATGTCGCCCTTGATGTCGTGAAGCCGCGTCGGCAGGCCGACCGCCTGCAGATGCTTCTCGACGCGCACCGCATCCTGGCCGCCGGCGAAGCCTAGCTTCACGGAGAATCGAAAGGCGAGCGCAAGACCGATCGCGACAGCTTCGCCATGGACGAGCCGCGCGCCGTCATAATGCGTGGCGCGCTCCAGCGCGTGCGCGAAGGTGTGGCCGAGATTGAGCAGCGCGCGGTCGCCGGTTTCGCGCTCGTCGCGCGCCACGATCGCCGCCTTGGCGCGGCAGCTCACCGCGACGGCGTGATCGCGCTCGGGTCCGCCGGAGAAGACGCCCGCCGCATTTGTTTCCAGCCATTTGAAAAAAGCGCGATCGTCGATCAACCCGTATTTGACGATCTCGGCGTAGCCGGCGCGCTTTTCGCGATCTGGCAGCGTGTCGACGAGCGCGGTGTCGGCGATGACAAGAACAGGTTGATGGAAGGCACCGATGAGATTCTTGCCATGCGGCGAATTGATTCCGGTCTTGCCGCCGACGGAGGAATCAACCTGCGCGAGAAGGCTTGTCGGAATCTGTACGAAGCGAAGCCCGCGCCGCGCGATCGCCGCGGCGAAGCCGGCGAGATCGCCGACCACGCCGCCGCCGAGCGCGACGACGAGATCGTTGCGCTCGATGCGCGCCGCGATGATGTCGTCGCAGACGCGCTCCAGCGTCGCATAGCTCTTCGAGCCTTCACCTGCTTCAACCACGATCGTTGTGACCGCGACGCCCTGATCCTTCAGCAGCTTCTCGACCGCCGGCCGATGCAAGCGATCGAGATTCGCGTCGGTGACGATCGCGGCGCGCCGGCCTGGCTTCAGTTGCGGCCATCGCGTTGTGAGTTCGCCGAGCGCGCCGCGCCCGACGAGGATGTCATAGGAACGGTCGCCGAGCGCGACAGGCACGATGAGAGGCGGTGGCGACACGGGTTTGTTCATTGCGGCTGCTCGATCGGCGCGGATTTCAGATGCGCGGTGATCGCGGCGATCGCCTCCTCCACCATCGTCTCGTGTGGCAGTTCGCGGGAATAGACCGTGACGTCTGCGAGGGCGTAGGTGGGGTAGCGCTGCTCGATCAGCTTGCGCAGAGTCTCCTCGGGATCGGTGGTGTGCAGCAGCGGCCGGTTGCTGCGCTTGCGCACGCGCCGCATCAGCACGTCGAAATCGGCTTTGAGCCAAACGGAGACGCCCCGGGCGGCGATCTGCGCCCGCGTCTCCGGATTCATGTAGGCTCCGCCGCCGGTCGCCAGAATGATGGAGCCTTCGGCCAGAAGTCGCGAAATCACGCGCCGCTCGCCGTCGCGGAAGAAGGTTTCGCCATGCTGGGCGAAGATTTCCGGGATGGTCATCTGCGCCGCCGCCTCGATCTCGGCGTCCGCATCCCGGAAGGGCAGGTTGAGCCGGGCGGCGAGGCGCTTGCCGAGCGAGGTCTTGCCCGCCCCCATCATGCCCACGAGCACGAGCGCGCGGCCGCCGAGCGCGTCGCGGATCGAGGAGGCTGGGGTCATCAGGGCGGCTTCGGCCATGGCCATGCCCATACATCGATCATGGCGGGACCGAAAGGACGCCCGCCCCGCGCGATCTTGCGCATGGCGCGGGACCATGATCGAAGCCCGGTCGAGGGGAACGCTTTGACGAGTCTGGTGCGATTCCTGCTGATCGTCGCCATCCTGGCGGGGCTGGGCTATGCCGGCCTTGTGGCGCTCGTCTACCTCGTCGAGCCGCAGCAGCGCGAGATCGTGGTGACAGTGCCCGCGAACCGGATCGGCAAATGAGGCTGCTGACATGACGCGGGCCGGCGAGCGCGCCTCGATCGCCGCGCCGGACCGGCGACTGATCGCGCGATTCCTCGCCATGCTCTCGGCGGAGCGTGGCGCTGCGGCGAACACGATCGCCGCCTACGAGCGTGACCTCGCGGACTACGCCGAGTTCCTGGCCGACAGCGGCCTGTCGATCGCCTCGGTGACGGCGGATGGCGTCAGGCGCTATCTCGATCGCCTCGCAGCGATGAAGCTGAAGCCGTCGTCTTCAGCGCGGCGATTGTCTGCCATCCGCCAGCTTCACCGCTTCCTCTACAGCGAGCAGATGCGCGCCGATGATCCCTCGGCTGCGATCGAATCGCCGAAGCAGGGACGGCGGCTGCCGAAGACCATGGCGACCGACGATGTCGTAAGACTCCTGTCGCGCGCCGCCGAGGATGCGCAGGCGCCCGACATCACGCCGGGTGAGCGATTGCGCAGGCTGCGTCTCTCCTGCCTGCTGGAGCTGCTTTACGCCACCGGCCTGCGCGTCTCCGAACTCGTGTCGCTGCCGGCCTCAGTGCTGCATGCGCAGGAGCCGTTGATCGTGGTGCGCGGCAAGGGTGGCCGCGAGCGCATGGTTCCGCTCAATGAAGCGGCGCGGAAGGCGCTCGCCGCCTATCGCGCGCAACTCGACGAGCTTCATCTTGGCGGCGGCAAATGGTTGTTCCCGGCCGACAGCGCTGCCGGCTTTCTGCCGCGCCAGATATTCGCGCGCGATCTCAAGACGCTTGCTGGCGCCGCCGGATTGCGCGCCGACAAGATAAGTCCGCACGTTTTGCGCCATGCCTTCGCAAGCCATCTTCTCCAGAACGGCGCCGATTTGCGCGTGGTGCAGGAACTTCTGGGGCACGCGGATATTTCAACCACACAGATCTACACGCACATCCTGGATGAGCGCATGAAAGCCATGGTGCGCGACCTGCACCCGCTCAACCAGCCCGACGAGCCCAAATAGGCCGCTCGCGCATTGGGAATGCGCGACGCCATGATCATGACACGCGGGCGTCGCAGAGCTGTGGTCCCAAACAAAAGATGCGGGAGGATGATCATGGATCGACGCTCTTTCCTCGTGGGCGCCAGCGCGGTCGCCGCTTCCGCCGCCGTTGCGCGCGCCGCCGATCCTCTTCTCGCCCAACGGGTTCCGCTTCTCACGCGCAACACGGTCTGGAAGCAGGTGGGCGCAATCCCGGTGCAATTTCCGACCTTCCATCCGCAGGGCATGGTGAAGATCGGCGAGGATTTCTATTTTTCCTCAGTCGATATTCGCACGCCGACGAAGCGCTTTCCGCAGCTCCAGAACGGCTATGATCGCGATACCGGAGAAGGCGTCGGCTATCTCTTCAAGATGGACAAGCAGGGCAAGCTCGTTTCCGCGGCGCAGCTTGGCGAAGGCTCGATCTATCACCCCGGCGGCATCGACTATGACGGGAAATATATCTGGGTTCCCGCCGCCGAATATCGCCCGAACAGCCGCTCGATCATCTATCGCGTCGACCCTGAGAAGATGAAGGGCGAGGAGATGTTCCGCTTCGGCGATCACATTGGCGGCCTCGCCTGCAATACCGATGACAAATCGCTGCATGGCGTGAGCTGGGGTTCGCGGCGCTTCTACGCCTGGACGCTCGACAGCGAGGGCAAGCCTGCGAACGCCGACAAGACGCCGGAACAACTCCGCGTTGCGAATCCGGCGCTCTATATCGATTATCAGGACTGCCATTATGTCGGCGGCTCGAAGATGCTGTGCTCCGGCGTCAACAATTATCGCGCCTCGACCGAGGGCGCGGTGTTCCGCCTTGGCGGCGTCGAGCTTGTCGATCTCAAGACCAATTCGCCGGTCTGGCAGGTCCCGATCGAACTATGGTCCATGTCGGGCTTGCCGATGACGCAGAATCCGTTCTGGTTCGAGCCCATCGAAAACGGCGTGCGCGCCTATTTCATGCCCGACGACGACAAGTCGAATCTGTTCATCTACGAGGCGCTGACTTCTTGAGCGTCTTCAGCGCGTGGGTCTATCAATTGCATAAAGCAGCGTCGGCGCGCCATGAAGCTCGGTTTCCTCGCGGAATGTGAGACCGGCGCGTTCGAGCACCGGGATCGATCCGGGATTCCAGGCGCGCACGCGGCCGATGACGCGTTGCGCGCCGATTTCATCGAAGGCGAACGATACGGCGTGGCAAGCGAGTTCAGTGGCGAAGCCGCCGCGCCAGCGCGAAGGATGGAGGTGATAGCCGAGATTGAGCGCTTCGGCTCTGCTGACGCCATAAAGTGAGAGGCCGCCAAAACCGATCGCTTCTCCCCCGAAGAGGACGGCCCAGCGACCGAAGCCGTGCGTCGCCCAATGGTTGATATCGCGATTGAGCATGTCGCGACTCTCGGCTTCGGTCGCTGGCGTCGGATCAGGTTTGTGCTTTGTCACCTCGGGATGCGAGAAGATCGCGAAATGCGCGGCCTCATCGCCGGGCTCAGGCGGGCGAAGCGTAAGCCGCGCGGTCTGTCGCGGGCGCGACCAATCTGATTTCTGGTCTGGCGTCATATTTTTGATCGAAGCGGCGTTCTGTCTCTTGAGATGGTTCATGCATCTTGCGACGACCACCATGCGACACGGTGTCCTCGATGGGAATAATCGATCGCGTGATTGGTCGCGTCGCTATTTTCGCCTGAGCACGAAGACCGCCTGTTCGCCGAACAGATTCCAGAACCACCAGGGCGCTTTCGGCGCGGCATAACCGCCGGCGTTGAGCGCGACCGCGCTCTCCATCACGGCGCCGATCTCGTCGCAGAGCGCGACGAAATCGCGAATGGTGCAGAAATGAATGTTGGGCGTGTCGTACCAGCTGTCTGGCAGATTCTCCGTCATGGGCATGCGGCCCTTGAACATGAGATGCGACCGGATGCGCCAATGGCCGAAATTCGGAAATGAGACGATGGCGCGCCGGCCGACGCGCAGCATATGCTCCAGCACCTGGCGCGGATTGCGTGTCGCCTGGATCGTCTGCGACAGAATGACATAGTCGAAGCCATCGTCGGGGTAATCGACGAGATCGGCATCGGCGTCGCCCTGGATGACCGCAAGCCCGCGCGCCACGGCGCGGCTGACATTGTCGCGCGAAAGCTCGACGCCGCGCGCGTCGCAGTTCTTCGTGTCGCGCAGCAATTCGAGCAGCAGCCCTTCGCCGCAGCCGACGTCGAGCACGCGCGTGTTGGGCTCCACCATCGAAGCGATGAGCAGGAGATCGATGCGCGCCGTGGCGCCGGAAGCGGCTTCGACCGACATCAGGCGATTCCCCGCGTTTTCGCTGCGGCGTTGATGAAGCCGCGCGCCGTCGCGAACAGTTCTGGCTCGTCGAGCAGGAACGCGTCATGGCCCTTGTCGCTCTCGATCTCGACGAAGGAGACGGAAGCCGCGGCGGCGTTGAGCGCATGCACGATGGCGCGGGAGTCGCTGGTCGGAAACAGCCAGTCCGACGTGAAGGAGACGACGCAGAAGCGCGTCTTCGTTCCCTTGAAGGCGCCGCTCAGCGCGCCGCCATAGTCGGCGGCGAGATCGAAATAGTTCATCGCGCGCGTGAGATAGAGATAGGAGTTGGCGTCGAAACGCTCGACGAAATTGACGCCCTGATAGCGCAAGTAGCTTTCGACCTGGAAATCCGCGTCGAACGAAAAAGTCATCGCCTCGCGGTCCTGCAGGTTGCGGCCGAACTTGCGATGCAGCGCCGCCTCCGAGAGATAGGTGATGTGCGCGGCCATGCGCGCGACCGCGAGCCCCTTCGCCGGATTGACGCCTTGCGCGAGATAATCGCCGCCGCGCCAGTCGGGATCGGCCATGACGGATTGTCGGCCGACTTCGTCGAAGGCGATGTTCTGCGCCGAGTGGCGCGCGCCGGTTGCGATCGGCATCGCCGCGAAGACGCGCTCGGGATAGCTCGCCGCCCATTGCAGCACCTGCATGCCGCCCATCGAGCCGCCGATGACGCAGAGCAATTGGTCGATGCCGAGATGGTCGATCAGCATCGCCTGCGCGCGCACCATGTCGCGAATGGTCACCACGGGCAGATCGAGCGCATAGGGCCGGCCCGTCGCGGGGTTGAGACTCGCGGGCCCCGTCGTGCCCATGCAGGCGCCGACCACATTGGCGCAGATGACGAAGAAGCGGTCGGTGTCGATCGGCTTGCCCGGTCCGACCATCACGTCCCACCAGCCTGGTTTGCCCGTCACGGGATGGGTGTTGGCGAGGTGCTGGTCGGCTGTCAGCGCGTGGCAGGCCAGAATGGCGTTCGATTTCGCCGCGTTCAGCGTCCCGTAGGTCTGATAAGCGATCTGGAGATGCTCGATCATCGCGCCTGAATCCATGCGCAGCGGCTGGTCCGGTCCGAACCGGAGCACAGGGCTCGATGGCTCGTTCGCTTCGGAACGGGCGGCGGCCGAAAGGGGACTCAAGGCGGACATTAAGGGCGGAGGTTTCGGTCGTTGGGGGAGGAGCTATATCCCATCTGTTCGATTTGTCGAACATTTTTCCTTTGGAACGGACAAATCGAGGATTCAATCTCCTTTGCGTTCCCTGCCGCCGGCCCTATGAAGAGCCGCCTTCGCTTCCGCCCGTCCCATGTCCGCCGCGCCTTCTTCCGCCGCCCAGCCCTCTCTTGCCGATCTCCGCAATGAGATCGATCGCATCGACGAGACTATGCATCGACTCCTGATGGAGCGCGGCGAAATCATCAACACGCTGATCGAGATCAAGAAAACGGCGGCGTCAGGCTCGGCTTTCCGGCCCGGCCGCGAAGCCGAGATGATGCGCCGGCTGGCCGGGCGGCATAAAGGCATTCTGCCGCTCGACACGGTCGAGACGATCTGGCGCGTTATCATCGGCACCTTCACCTATGTGCAGGCGCCTTACGCGGTGCATGCGGACGTCTCCGGCGGCGACGCCGCCATGCGCGACTCCGCGCGTTTCCATTTCGGCTTCACCGTGCCCTTCACGCCGCATTTCGGCACGTCGGCCGTGATCGAGGCGGTGGCGACGTCGGCTGGCGATCTCGGCATTTTCTCCGCGGCGAGCGGCTCCAGCGGCGGCGCCTGGTGGCGCGCGCTCGAAGGCGAGGGCCGGCCGAAGATCATCGCCCGCCTGCCTTTCATCGAACGGCCGGATCATCCGGCGGGCACGCCTGTTTTCGTCATCGCCAAGCCGATCGGTGAAGCGACCGTGCGCGAAGTGATCGTCTATTCCGTTCGGCTCGAGCGTTGGCGTCCAGCGATCGATGCGGCGATTGCGGAGCTTGGCGGCTCGCTCGATGGCAGCGCCGGCGACGCGCAGGGGCTTTCGGCGCTCGTTTCGATTCCCGGCGCCGATGCGGAGTCGAAGCTTTCGGCCGCGCTTGGCGCCAGCGGCGCGGGCGCCTTTTCGATCCATGAGATCGGCAGCCATGCGCAACGCTTCAGCGTCGCAACCTGAACGCCGTTACTCTCTCGTCCTGAAGTGAAACCGATGTCCGCAAAACGCCCCGTTCCCCGCGCCAGCGTGATGGCGATCGAAGCCTACCAGCCCGGCAAGTCGACTGCGCCGGCCGGCGTGAAGCTGCACAAGCTCTCCTCCAATGAAACGCCGCTCGGGCCGAGCCCGAAGGCGGTCGAGGCGTTTCAGAAAGTCGCGGCGAAACTCGAACTTTATCCCGATGGGTCTTCGACGCGCCTGCGCGAAGCGATCGCGGCGAAATACGGCCTCGACGCCGGCCATATCATCTGCGGCAACGGATCGGACGATCTGCTTTCGCTGATCTCCAACACCTATCTCGAGCCCGGCGACGAGGCGATCTATTCGCAGTACGGATTCGTCGTCTATCCCATCGCGATTCAGGCCGCCGGCGCGAAGCCGGTGATGGTTCCCGAAAAGAATCTCACCGCTGATGTCGATGCGATCCTCGCGGCGGTGACGCCGAAGACGAAGATCGTCTTCCTCGCCAACCCCAACAATCCGACAGGCGTCTATCTCCCCTTCGACGAGGTGAAGCGCCTGCAGGCCGGCCTGCCGCCGCATGTGCTGCTCGTGCTCGATGCGGCCTATGCGGAATATGTCCGCCGCAACGACTATGCGTCGGGCGTCGAACTCGTGGGAACGAGCGAGAACGTCATCATGACGCGCACCTTCTCGAAGATTCACGGGCTTGCGGCGCTGCGCATCGGCTGGGCCTATGCGCCCACCCATGTGATCGATGCGATGAACCGCATCCGCGGCGCGTTCAACGTCAACTCAGCGGCCATCGAAGCCGGCATCGCGGCTCTCGCCGATGATGCGCATATGGCGAAGGCGCTCGATCACAATGATCGCTGGCTTTCCTGGCTGACGGACGAGTTGACGAAGCTCGGGCTTTCCGTGACGCCGAGCGTCGCGAATTTCCTGCTCGTCCATTTCCCGACGACCCCAGGCAAGACAGCGAAGGAAGCCGATGCGTTCCTGACCGCGCGCGGGCTGATCCTGCGCCGTCTCGAACCCTATCATCTCGCGGGCGCGCTGCGCCTGACGGTCGGCGATGAAGAGGCGAACCGAAAGGTCGTCGCGGCGCTGACAGAGTTCATGAAGGGCGACGCGCGTGCCTGATCATCTCGGCTCAGCGCTTCCGGCGCCGCTCTTCAATTCGGTCGCACTGATCGGGCTCGGCCTCATCGGGTCCTCGATCGCGCGCGCGATACGAAAGAAAAATCTCGCGGCTCGCATTGTCGCAATCGACGCCGACTACGATGTGGCGGCGCGCGTGCGTGAACTCGACATTGCCGATCAGGTTGAGACGGACGCAGCTCTTGGCGTGCGTGATTGCGATCTCGTCATTTTGTGCGTGCCCGTTGGCGCCAACGCGTCAGTCGCGCAGGCCATCGCGCCGGCGCTGGCCAAGGGCGCGATCCTGTCCGATGTCGGTTCTGTCAAGACCGCGGTGGTGCGCGATGTCGCGCCGCATCTGCCTGACCATGTCCATTTCATTCCGGCGCATCCTGTCGCCGGCACCGAGCAGTCGGGCCCTGACGCAGGCTTCCCCACCCTGTTTCTCAATCGCTGGTGCATCTTGACGCCGCCTTTCGGAACCGACGCAGAAGCGGTCGAGAGATTGCGCGGTTTTTGGGAGATGATCGGCGCCAATGTCGAAACCATGTCGCCGGAGCATCACGACCGGGTGCTCGCGATCACCAGCCACATCCCCCATCTCATCGCCTACAACATCGTCGGCACCGCCGCCGATCTCGAAGAGGTGACGCAGTCGGAGGTGATCAAATTCTCGGCCGGCGGCTTCCGCGACTTCACCCGCATCGCCGCCTCCGATCCGACCATGTGGCGCGACGTGTTCCTCAACAACAAGGAAGCGGTGCTCGAAACGCTTGGCCGTTTTCAGGAGGATCTGTTCTCGCTGCAGCGGGCGATCCGCTGGGGCGAGGGCGACAAGCTGTTCGATCTGTTTACGCGCACCCGCGCCATCCGCCGCGGCATTGTCCAGCAGGGACAGGAGACGGCCGCGCCGGACTTCGGGAGATCGCGGCCGGAATCATAACGGCCGCGAAATTTCTGCAAACTCGTTCGAAATTTACTCAGATTCGCAATTAATCCTTCGAAAACGGAGCGCAGCCTTCTCCCAAAGTCCGGAGAAACGCCTGATGCTCAAGCGATTCCTGACGATCTGGGTGGCGCATGGCGCGCTGTTGTGGGCCTACGCTAACGCCGCACTCAATTCCCCTTCCATGGCGGCAACGTCGCTGGCGCTGGCCCTCGTGACGGCCGGCGTCTTCATGCTGGTCTTTGCAGGAACGAGGCGGGCGCTGCAATTCGAGGATGTTGGCGCCTTCGCAGCGGCATGCGCATTGATTGCCGTTTTCTCCGCCGTATTCTTTCAGCGTCAGGCCGAGATCGCCGCGCTGGTCCGCGGCGTCCAGCCCGCCATCATGCAGCAGGCGCCAACGATTGCAGGTTGGAGAGAGCTCATGACCCTTCTCGCTCTGCTTTTTGTCGGCGCCGCTGCGGGCCTCTGGTTCGGCGGCGAGCAGAAGAAGGTCATGCGGCGCAGAGCCTAGCGGTCGAGCGCGATCAGGCCAATCGTCGCCAGACATAGCGGACGTCAGGCTCACGCTCTTCATTGGCGGAGCCGTCGGTTTCCTCGATGGCGGTGAATCCCCGCGTTTCGTAGAAGCGTCGCGCCGCGAGATTTTTCTGAAACGTCCAGAGTTGAAGCTCGGCATGGGTCGCCCGCGCTTGTGTGAGCAGCGCCGAGCCGACTCCGCGACCGTGGTGAGCCGGCAGAACATAAAGCTGATCGATCCAGCCTTCGCGGAAGGCGATGATGCCGATCAGATCATGCGCGGCAAACGCGCCCCACAATTCGCATTGCTGGAAGAGCCGTTCGCGAAAATAGGCGCGATCCTCGTCCGGCGTATGCAATCCCGCAAGCCAGGGCAGTCGCTCGTCAAAGGAGATGCGATGGACGCGCGCGGCGTCATCCATATCGTCGAGTGTGAGGTTGCGAAGCGCGTAAGCCCTCGACAATGCGCCGCCTCAATAAAGCGGCGCGAGCGTCGCGATGCGCAGAGGCCCGAGCATCACGCGGCCGTCGCGCAGCGTGACGGCGAAGGGCAATCCTTTCGGCGCGCCGCCTGAAGGGCGAATATTGAAGAGGCCGCCGAGAGCGCCGGCGCCGCGCGCCAGCAGTTGCTCGAAGCCCGCCGCCGTTCCCTCGACGCGGCCGGCGACGCGATGTTCGTCATCGAGGGCGAACTCGCCTGTCGCGTCGAGCGCGATGCGTCCGCGCGCGATTTTCAGTTGCGCTACAGTGATTTTCCCGCCCGACAGCCGCCAGCGCTCGGCGATGTCGATCGGATTGCCAGGTCCGATCGCATCACCGCGCGTGAGCGTCGCGCGCAGCGTGAGATCGCCGGGATCGTTCGAGCCGGCGAGATTGTCGATCAAAGCCGATGCGACGCCCTTGCCGTCGACGGCGAGATCAAAGGATGGCGCGTCAGGAGACACGTCCGGCGTCTGGCGCAAATGCGTTTCAAGCGAGCCGGCCTTTGCGATCTGAAATTCGCCTGACGCGTCGACTTGCGCCGCGCGAAAGCCTTCGAGCACGCTGTCATAGGCCGCAAGCCGTCCGCCTGAAATCTGCGTGCTCATGCGAAGCTGCGTCCAGTTCGCGGTGAATTTCTGGCCGGAGGGGAGAATCGCCTGCGCCGGCCCGTCGAGTTCCGCGATGACATGGTTCGGCCGGTAGGCGAGCGCGACGGCGCGCAGCGGCCCAGCAGTGACGGTCACCGGCGCGCGCGCATCTTCGAGCGTGACGGATGAGCAGCTCAGCTCGAAGCGGAAGGGATAGCCGCTGATATTCTGACCGTGACAGGTCCAGCGCCGGCCGGATTCGCTTTCGCGGCTCATCCAGTTGGCGATCGCGGTCCCCGTGACATGCGAGCCGACGAACCAGTAGCCGCTCCAGATCACGCCGAGCGCGATCAGCAGGAGAGGCGGCGCCAGCAGGGCTTTTCGGGAAGCGGCCATCGGAGATTCGCAAAGGGGGGAGTGGCTATGTCGCCGTCGCAGGCGGCGGAAGCAAGGCGCGCCCTAATCTTCCATGCGCAATGCGGCCGCGCTTGCAAGCACGCCGACGACGATGGCGACCAAGGTGATTGCGCAGAGAATGAGGAATGGCGCACGGAAGGGCAACGCGCCGCCGAGAGCCGCCGAGACGCCGAAAATCAGCGTTGGCAAGGTCAGCGGCAGCACAAGTATCGAACTGAGAAGACCGCCGCGGCGGATGCGCGCCGTAAGCGCTGCGCCGATCGAGCCGATGGCGGTCAGGGCCGGCGTGCCGACCAGAAGCGTCAGCGCGAGAGGCGCCATGGCGGAGGGGTCGAGCGCTAGCAGAAGGCCGAGAAGCGGCGAAGCGATCACAAGCGGCAGGCCTGACAGCAGCCAGTGGGCGATCATCTTCGCGAGAACGATCACCTCCAGCGGCGCGTCCGCCATGCGCAGCATGTCGAGCGATCCATCCTCGGCGTCCGCCTGAAACAGCCGGTCGAGGCCAAGCAACATCGCCAGCAGCGCGCCGGTCCACAGCATCGCGGCCGAAATGCGCGACAGGAGAACCGGATCGGGGCCGATCGCGAAGGGAATCACAGCCACGATCATCAGGAAGAAGATCAGGCCAAGCTCGAATCCGCCGCCGATGCGCAGCGACAGCAGCAGATCGCGCCTGACGACCGCGAGGAGCGCGCGGATCATGGCGGGCCGTCCGGCGCCGACGGCCTGACCTTCGGGCCGAGCGCGAGCCGTTCGACGTCAGGCCAGGCGAGCGGCTGGTGACTGGCGCAGACGATGAGACCGCCATCGGCGCGATGGCGCGCGACCGCCGCATCGAGCAGCCTCGCGGCGGGTTCGTCGAGACCGCTCAGCGGCTCGTCCAGAAGCCAGATCGCGCGGGCGCTGCAGCTCAGTCGGGCGAGGGCGGCGCGCCGGCGCTGGCCGGTCGACAACCAGCCGCAGGGCGTGTCGGCGATGCGGATCAAGTTCCACGCGTCAAGCACATCGTCGGCGGAGTGGCGCGCGCCAGTGGACTCAGCCGCCAGCCAGAAATCGACATGCTCGCGGAGATTCAAAGCCAGCTTAAGGGCGTTGGAGACGCCAATCAAGCACGAATGTTCCGGGAGCGGAATATCATCATCCGGCTCGGGCCGGACGCCGCCGCCTGTGGCGTTGAGCAATCCCGCGAGAATCCGCAAAAGACTTGTCTTTCCAACGCCATTCGGCCCGGTCAGGAGGAGCGCTCCGCCGCTGTTCACCGTGAAGGACAGCCCCTCGAACAGGGTGCGCTCGCTCCGGCGGCAGGTCAGGTTCTCTGCAATCAGCCGCACCATCGTTCCGCATCAGGAATGAGTTTGCGCAGAGCGACGCGGCGGCGGCTCGGCTGGCTCATCAATGTGGCGGAACCATGTAGCGGTCAATCCGGAATTGTTCTATAGAACGGCTGTCCGCGCCGCGCCTTTCAGGTCCCGGGCACCCCCGGAGCGGCGCGCGCTCCCTAGCGCCTTGCCGGCAGCGGAACGGCCTGTCCAAATCAGCCGTTCCGGGGCCGTCTCAGGACCTCAACCGGCCGCATTCGCGACCGCTGTGATGTTGCTGCCCAAAGGACCTGTCCATGACATCGCTCGACAGTTTCAAATGCCGCAAGACCATGAAGGTCGGCGGCTCCACTTACGTCTATTACTCGCTCAAGGCGGCCGAAGAGAACGGCCTCGTCGGGGTGGCGCTGTTGCCTTTCTCGATGCGGGTGCTGCTTGAAAATCTCCTCCGTCACGAGGATGGCCGCTCCGTCACGAAGGAGGACATCCTCGCCGTCGCTGATTGGTTGCAGAACAAGGGTTCGGCCGGCAAGGAGATCGCCTTCCGTCCGGCGCGCGTGCTGATGCAGGATTTCACCGGCGTGCCCGCCGTCGTCGATCTCGCGGCGATGCGGGACGCCATGGCGAAGCTCGGCGGCGATCCCGAGAAGATCAATCCACTCGTGCCGGTCGATCTCGTGATCGACCACTCCGTCATCGTCGACGAGTTCGGTTCGCCGAAGGCGTTCAAGAAGAACGTCGATCTCGAATATGAGCGCAATGGCGAGCGCTATCGCTTCCTCAAATGGGGCCAGCAGGCGTTCGAGAATTTCTCCGTAGTGCCGCCGGGCACCGGCATCTGCCATCAGGTCAATCTCGAATATCTCTCGCAGACGGTCTGGACGCGAAAGGAAAAGATAAAGCCGGCCAAGGGCAAGGCGACCACCGTCGAAGTCGCCTATCCCGACACGCTGGTCGGCACCGACTCGCACACGACGATGGTCAATGGTCTGTCGGTGCTCGGATGGGGCGTCGGCGGCATCGAAGCGGAAGCGGCGATGCTCGGCCAGCCGCAATCGATGCTGCTGCCCGAAGTGATCGGCTTCAAGCTGACGGGCAAACTCAAGGAAGGCATCACGGCGACGGACCTCGTGCTGACCGTCACGCAGATGCTGCGCAAAAAGGGCGTGGTCGGAAAGTTCGTCGAGTTCTACGGGACGGGCCTTGATTCGCTCGCGCTCGCGGATCGCGCGACCATCGCCAACATGGCGCCGGAATATGGCGCGACCTGCGGCTTCTTCCCGATCGATGGCGAGACCATCAATTATCTCAAGATGTCGAGCCGCGCCGCCGGCCGCATCGCGCTGGTCGAGAAATACGCCAAGGCGCAGGGCCTTTATCGCACCAAGACGACAGAAGACCCTGTCTTCACCGACACGCTCGAGCTTGATCTTTCGACGGTCGCGCCGTCGCTTGCGGGACCGAAGCGTCCGGAAGGCCGCGTCGCGCTGAACGATGCGAAGACCGGCTTCCTCACAGCGCTGGAAAGCGAATACAAGAAGCCCGGCGAAGCTGCGAAGCGCTTCAAGGTCGAAGGCAAGAATTTCGACATCGGCCATGGCGATGTCGTCATCGCCGCGATCACCTCCTGCACCAACACGTCGAACCCGTCCGTGCTCATCGGCGCCGGCCTGCTCGCGCGCAAGGCGGCGGCGCTCGGTCTTGCGACCAAGCCGTGGGTGAAGACGTCGCTGGCGCCGGGATCGCAGGTCGTCGCGGAATATCTCGCGAAATCGGGCCTGCAGAAGGATCTCGACAAGCTGGGCTTCAATCTGGTCGGCTTCGGCTGCACCACCTGCATCGGCAATTCGGGGCCGCTGCCGGTCGAAATCTCCAAGGCGATCAACGACAACAATGTCGTGGCCGCAGCGGTGCTGTCCGGCAACCGCAACTTCGAGGGACGCGTCAGCCCTGACGTGCAGGCGAACTATCTGGCGTCGCCGCCGCTCGTCGTCGCCTATGCGCTGGCCGGCACCATGCAGCTCGATCTGTCGAAAGAGCCGCTCGGTCACGACAAGAAAGGCAAGCCGGTCTATCTCAAGGATATCTGGCCGTCCTCGAAGGAAATTCAGTCCTTCATCACGAAGTATGTGACGAAGAGCTTGTTCAAGTCGAAATACGCCAATGTCTTCACCGGCGACGCCAACTGGAAGAAGGTGAAGGCGCCGGCGGGCCAGACCTACAACTGGGACATGGGCTCGACCTATGTGCAGAACCCGCCCTATTTCGAAGGCATGACGATGACGCCGGAGCCGATGGAGGACATCGTCAATGCGCGCGTGCTCGGTCTCTTCGGCGACAAGATCACCACCGACCACATCTCGCCGGCAGGCTCGATCAAGGCGACATCGCCGGCCGGCGTGTTCCTGTCGGAGCGGCAGGTGCGCGTGCAGGACTTCAACCAGTACGGCACGCGGCGCGGCAATCATGAAGTGATGATGCGCGGCACCTTCGCCAACATCCGCATCAAGAACTTCACGGTGAAGGACAAGGACGGCGCGACGCCGGAAGGCGGCTTTGCGATCCACCAGCCATCTGGCGATCGCATGTCGATCTACGACGCGGCGATGCGCTACCAGAAAGAAAAAGTGCCGCTCGTCGTCTTCGCCGGCGTCGAATATGGCAACGGCTCATCGCGCGACTGGGCGGCGAAAGGCACGAAGCTGCTCGGCGTGCGCGCGGTGATCGCGCAGAGCTTCGAGCGCATCCATCGCTCGAACCTCGTCGGCATGGGCGTTGTGCCCCTCACCTTCGAGGCTGGCGCGAGCTGGCAGAATCTGGGATTGAAGGGCGACGAGATCGTCACGATCAAGGGGCTCTCCACCGATCTCAGGCCGCGCCAGCGCCTGATGGCGGAAATCCTGCCGTCGAGCGGGCCGGTGAAGAAGGTGCCGCTGCTCTGCCGCATCGATACGCTCGACGAGCTGGAATACATGAAGCATGGCGGCATTCTGCAGTATGTGCTGCGCCAGCTTGCAGCCTGACTGAAAAAGGGGCCGGGAGCGATCCCGGCCCTATCCTGTTGAGAGAAAATACATTTGCCTGACGCTGCGGCTCTCGCATTTTGGTGATCGCCTGTCATGAGACGTGACTTTGCCTGCGCCGCGTCCCGTCTTATCTTACGCTCATGAATTTCCCTCGCGCCGTTGCATGCCTGTTCGCCGCCGCCTTTGGCGTGGCCGGGCTGTCGCGCGCCGCATCGTCGGAAAGCGCCACGTCGCCGCGCATGGTGGTCGAGCTGTTCACGTCGCAGGGCTGCTCATCCTGCCCGCCGGCTGACGCGCTGCTGGCGAAGCTGGCGAAAGAGCCTGACGTGATCGCGCTGTCGCTGCCGGTCGATTACTGGGATTATCTCGGCTGGAAAGACACGCTGGCGACGCCGGCGCACACCAAGCGCCAGAAGGGCTATTCGATCGCGCGCGGCGACCGCCAGGTCTATACGCCGCAGGCGGTTGTCGACGGCGTCGCCCATTGCGTCGGCTCCAATCGCGCGGAGATCGAGAAGGCGGCGAAGGAGTCGCGCGGTCGCGACAGCGCGCTGACCGTCGCAGTGTCGTTGCGTCGCGGCGATGACGGTCAATGGTCGGCGCAACTTCCCGCGGCGCCTGCTGTGACCGGCGCGCAGGTCGTCGTGATGAGCGTGACCAAATCACGCGAGATTGCGATCGGTCGTGGCGAGAACGCTGACAGGAAGATCACCTACACCAATATCGTGCGCGGCATCACGCCGCTCGGAGAATGGAGCGGCGCAGCGAAAGCCATTCCGATCGAGGCGTCTGCGATCTCGGGCGAAGGCGTCGATGGATTCGTCGTTTTCGTGCAGGTCTTCACGCCGCAGGGCAAGCCGGGCGCGATTCTCGGCGCGGCGAAGAGCGAAGGGCTCTGACGCAGCTTTTGCGCGGCCGCGAATTTCTCAGATCACGATCACCTTATCCGGCAACTCGTTGCGATCGTTCTCGCGCGGCGGCGCGGCTTCGGCGAGCATCTGGCCGCACCGGCCGATCGCCGTGACAAGACCATCCGCGAGCTGATTGCGCGCGACTGCATCACGCAGCGCTTCCGCGACCGGACGCCACTGGGCCTCGCTGATCTTCAGCGCGATGCTGTCATCGCCCATGATCTCGACATAGCGCTCGGCCATCGCGACGAAGACCAGCACGCCGGACCGGTTCACCGTGCGATGCAGCCCCTGCGCGAAGAAATGCTCCTTCGCCGACATGCGGGCGCGCCGGTTCCTGATCCAGGGCGGCGTCATCGCCGCGCGGCGCGAGCGCGGGAATGAGAGCGCGATCGCCAGCGCCGCGAAGACGCAGAGCTGGGTGAAATAGATCGTCCAGGCTGTCAGCGTGGTGATCCAGATCAACGGCCAGGGCCAGAGCAGTGCGGCGAGCGTGGCCCAGAGGATCGGCGCCGCCCAATAGTCGCTCGCCGACCGCATCGTGACGCAGATGATCTCCGCGGCCGTCGATTGTTCGGCGTCGGCGATCGCCTTGGCGATGCGCGCGCGGTCCTCTTCCGACATCGGCGTCATGCCGGCGTTCTCCTGGTGTCTGATGCGCCGACCATAGAGAGCGGCGGCGTCAAAGGGGAGGGGCTGAATTGCGCCCCTAGATCACGACGACTTTGGATTGAAACAATCCAAAGTCGTATTTGAGACATCGGATATATCCGATGTCTTAGTAACGTGATCGATTCCAAAAGTTTAGAGCGGGATTGGCGCGAAAAACCGGTTCCCACTTTTTCGCATCCCGCTCTAGGCATGACGCCGCGCGGAACCGCGCCTATGCTTCGGAACCACCTCGAATGAGAGTCCCATGCGCGTTCTCCTTTCCGCCGCCCTCGGCGCGTCGCTCTCCATAATCGCGTCTCCATCGCAGGCGCAGTCGACGGTCGCGCCCGAGGCCGCTACGGGGCGCACCGCGAAGACGCTCGGCGTCACATCGCGCGACATGGTCGCGGCGGCCAATCCGCTGGCGACCGAGGCCGGCCGCGAAATCCTGCGCGCCGGCGGCAGCGCGGTCGACGCTGCGATCGCGGTTCAGCTCGTGCTCAATCTGGTGGAGCCACAAAGTTCGGGTCTCGGCGGCGGCGCGTTCATGGTGCATTGGGACCAGACGCGACGCTCCCTCTCGACGCTGGACGGACGTGAGGTCGCGCCGGCGGCCGCGACGCCGAACCTGTTCATGGGCGCTGACGGCAAGCCGATGGGCTTCATGGCCGCAGTGGTCGGCGGGCGTTCCGTCGGCGTGCCGGGAACGCCGAAGCTGCTTGAAGAAGCGCACAAGCGCTGGGGGCGGCTGCCCTGGGCGCGCCTGTTTGAGCCGGCGCTGAGACTCGCCGACGAAGGCTTCACGGTGTCGCCGCGGCTCAACGGGCTTCTCGGCATGGAGAAGGCGCTCCTCAACGATCCCATTGCGCGCGCCTATTTCTACGACGCTGACGGCAAGCCTTGGCCGGTCGGGCATGTGCTGAAAAATCCGACCTTCGCGCAGACGCTGCGTGCGCTGCAGCAGGGCGGCGCGAAAGCCTATTACGAAGGCGGCATTGGAAAAGAAATCATCGCCGCGGTCACGTCGCATCCGACCAATCCCGGCGGCATGACATCGGATGATTTGAAGAATTATTCCGTCGAGGAGCGGTCCGCCGTCTGCGGAAAATATCGCGCCTACACCATTTGCGGCATGGGGCCGCCGAGCTCCGGCGCGATCGCGGTCCAGCAGATTCTCGGCATGCTCGAGACAAAGGACATGGCGCGCATCGGGCCCGGGCCGGAAGCGCTCCATTTATTTTCGGAAGCCGGACGGCTCGCCTTCGCCGATCGCGCGCTTTATCTCGGCGACCCTGCTTTTGTGAGCGTGCCGGTGCGCGGCCTCGTTGATCGCGGCTATGTCGCGAGCCGCGCAAAGCTGATCGATGCGGAGAAATCGATAGGGCGCGCGAAAGCGGGCGAACCCCCGTTCCGTCGCGCCGACATCTTCGCGCCGTCCGACGGAATCGAACATGGCACCAGCCATATCTCCGTCGTCGACAAGGACGGCGACGCGGTGTCGATGACGACGACGATCGAGGACGGTTTCGGCTCGCGCATCATGACGAAGGGAGGCTTCCTCCTGAACAACGAGCTGACCGATTTCAATTTCGCGCCCGATGAAAATGGCGTTCCTGTTGCGAACCGGGTGGAGCCGGGGAAGAGGCCGCGCAGCTCCATGGCCCCGACAATCGTGTTCGACAATTTCGGTCGGCTCTATGCAGTGGTTGGCTCGCCCGGCGGCAGCCTGATCATCAATTTCGTCGCGAAGACGCTGGTCGCGATCCTCGACTGGAAGATGGATCCGCAGCGCGCCGTCGACTTTCCGAATTTCGGCAGCCGCAACGGGCCGACCGAAATCGAAAAGGGAACAGAAGCAGAGCCGTGGAAAGCCGCGCTCGAAGCGAAGGGGCATGAAGTGAGGCTGATCGAGATGACTTCGGGAACGCAGGCGATCGTGGTGACGCCCGAGGGCTATCAGGGCGGCGCGGATTCAAGGCGCGAAGGCGTCGCGATCGGCGATTGAACTGCGGCTTCCTTGTCCATGGAGCGTCATCCCGGGACGCGGCGGAAGCCGTGGGCCCGGGATCCAGAGGACACGGAAGTGGCGTCGCTATTTTCTGGGTCCCGGGTTCGATGCGTTCTGCATCGCCCCGGGATGACAAGTTCTGCTAGAATGCGCTGGTTCTCTGGATTCGCCTCATGAATTTCATTCCTGACGCCTCGACGATGCTGGCCTTCTCGATCGCTTGCATCGTGCTGTTCATCACACCCGGTCCTGACATGAGCCTGTTCCTTGCGCGGACGATCGCCGGCGGCCGCAGGCTCGGGATCGCGTCTGCGCTCGGCGCGAATGTCGGCTGCATCGTGCATACGACGCTGGCGGCGCTTGGCGTGTCGGCGCTGATCGCGGCGTCGACGACCGCCTTCCTCGTTCTCAAGGTGGTTGGCGCGGGCTATCTCCTGTGGCTCGCCTTCGATGCGATCCGCAACGGCTCCGCGCTCAATGTCCGGGAAGGGCTTGGCGTCGATCCTTCTGCATGGCGCACGTTCCTGACGGGCATTGCGGTCAATCTCACCAACCCGAAGGTGATCCTCTTCTTCGTGACCTTCCTGCCGCAGTTCGTCGACGCCCATGATCCGCATGCGTCGGACAAGCTTCTCTTCCTCGGCCTGTTCTTCGTGATGACGAACATCCCGCTGACGATCTTGATGATCCTTGGGGCGGAGCGGCTGGTGAACGGGCTCAAGCAACGCCCTGCGGTCCTGCGCGCCATCGACTATATCTTCGCCAGCGTGTTCGGCGTCTTCGCCGCGCGCATCCTGATGACGCAAGCGAAATAGGATCGCCGCAGCGGCGGCCCGCTTGCCAGGATTCCTTAGCGGGAGCAGATTTCCGGCCAGCTGGCCGCTTCGCTGAAGCGCCAGCCGGGGGGGGGAATCGATGCTGCGCGGAAGCCACGCCATTCTGGCGACGGGGATGCCCCTGTCGCATGGAAAAGTATTTCAGGAGGTCGCGAACCAGACGAAATGCGTGATCTCGTCGCGCGCCGTCGGCAAATGGGCGACAGGTCTGCTGCTCGAAAGCTATGCGACGAAGGGCTTCCACAACAAGGCGAAGAGCTGCCCTTGGGGGCCGATGGCCGGCTTCGTCATGGCCGATCCCCGCTTCACCAAGAATCCTGATATCGCCGGCCAGCGCACCGACCTGTTCAAGACGGTGAAGGACGGGGGAAGCGAAATTCCGCTCTACATCACCGATGAGCGGCGCAAGGATCTCGAAGGCCCGCTGAAGCGCATGATCCGAAGCGGCGGCAACATCAATGAGATGCAGTACAGCGCTCAGGGGCCGACGGGCCAGACGATGAATTTCGTGCTGCGCCGTGAGTTCGAGGCGCCGGGCGCGAGAGGAAAACAACTCTGGGCCGTGTTCTATGGCGCGAGCGAAGTGCGCCTCTCAAACAGCCTGACGGCCCCAAACCGGGGACGAGCTTCGAATCTGCTGCCTGTGATGGCGATGGTCGATCCTGCCTGTCCGAAGGATGTGAAGGCGACCTACCGCGCCGCGACGACAGGCGATTACGATCTGTTCGCAATCTTTCCGCAGCGCGAAAACTATGATCGGAAGGGCGCGGACGAGCGCATGGTGCCGGGCAGCGATCGCTTCAGGATCGGAATCAGGAGCTACATCCAGCATGAGGATCGACATCGCGGAAATCTGACGCCGCGAATCGCGAACATCAGATATCGGCTCAACAACGGCGTTGGCTCCATCGGCTACACCGGCGGAGACGTCGTCCATCACAGCGACGAGGCCGGACGGCCGATGATCTCGAACATCGATTTTCCGTTCATCGCTTTTGTGCCCGGACAGACCGAGGCCTACTGCGTCGAGAACACCGGCGACTTCAAACGTTTCATTGGCGGGCTCACGGCAAGATACGTCGTGTCGCTGAATGCGGGATGGCACCGCGAGATGGGCGTCTCCGTCAGCCATCAGGGCCATTACGAAGTCTGAAAAGCGACGGCTCTCAGCTCGCCTGAGTCGCCGCCGGAGGCTGTTCGTCGCGCCGCCGGCCGGCGACCAGCCAGTAGGCGAAGCCCGCCGCGGCGCCGGTGAAGAAGAGACAGGCGATCGCGCGTTGCTCGGCCGGCGTCGCCGTGCTCAGCGGCGCGCCTGCCGCGGCCGGAAACAGGAGAGTGAGCGCGCCGGCGAGAACCATATGGACGAGCGCGCCGCGCATGCGCGCCAGCTCCGCGATAACGGCGGTGACGAAAACAGGCGCGAGAAGGATCAGCATCATCAGCGACCAGAGGCGCATGAGAACGCGGGTCGGCGCATCGACATCGTCGGTCTCGACGAACGCCGCCCAGAAAGCCTTCCAGGCCGCAATGAATGCGCTGATGAAAGCTTCCCCGAAGTCGGGAATGTTGGCGCCGAGAACCAGCATCACCAACGTGGCGACTATTGCGCCAAACAGGATTCCGAGCGGAATCAGAAAGAGAATGCGCGCCGCGCCTCTCACTCGACGTTGGCCGCGAACATTCCGGCTTCGCCGACCCCGCTTTCGAGCATGAGGCGGGCGCGGGCGCGCAGTTTCTCGGTCTCGCTCTTCAACTGGCCGCAAGCGGCGAGAATGTCGCGTCCGCGCGGCGTGCGGATGGGCGACGCATAGCCGGCGTTGAACACAATGTCGGAGAAGCGCTCGATCTGCTCCCAGTCAGAGCACTCGTAATTCGTCCCCGGCCAGGGATTGAAGGGGATCAGATTGATCTTGGCGGGAATACCCTTGAGGAGCCGCACCAAATCCTTCGCCTCGGCAAGCGAATCGTTCACACCCTTCAGCATCACATACTCAAACGTGATACGCCGCGCGTTCGACACGCCGGGATAGGTGCGACAGGCGTCGAGCAGATCCTTGATCGGATATTTCTTGTTGAGCGGCACCAGGGTGTTGCGCAATTCATCGCGCACCGCGTGCAGCGAGATCGCGAGCATGGTTCCGATCTCTTCGCCGGCGCGAGGGATCATGGGCGTGACGCCGGCGGTCGAGAGCGTGACGCGGCGACGCGACAGCGCGAGCCCCTCGCCATCTGAGATGACGTCGATCGCCGTCTTCACATTATCGAAATTATAGAGCGGCTCGCCCATGCCCATCAGCACGATGTTGGAGACGAGACGCCCTCCGTCGGTTGGCGCAATGGTTCCCTCGGGCGGCGAATGCCCCGGCCATTCGCCGAGGCGGTCGCGCGCCACCATCATCTGGGCGACGATCTCCGAAGCCTCGAGATTGCGCACGAGCTTCTGCGTGCCGGTATGGCAGAAGGCGCAGGTGAGCGTGCAGCCGACCTGACTCGAGACGCAGAGCGTGCCGCGATCGGATTCGGGGATATAGACGCATTCGATCTCGGCGCCGCGATCATGCGGCCCCTTCCGCGGCATGCGCAGCAGCCATTTGCGCGTGCCGTCGACCGACACCTGCTCGGACACAATCTCAGGACGATCGAGCGTGAATTGCTCGGCAAGCGCGCGGCGAAGCGCCTTGCCGACATTCGTCATCTCCTCGAAGTCGCGCGCGCCGCGCCAATAGATCCAGTGCCAAAGCTGCTGGACGCGCATCTTCGCTTCGCGCGGCGCGACGCCGATGCGCGTCAGCGCCTCCGCAAGGCGGACGCGATCGAGGCCGACAAGACTTGTTTTGAGTTCAGGGAGAGAAGGCTGCGGCGCGATGGGCGCGGCGGCCTCGACTATCAGGGTCACGGACATTCCTTCGCGGCGCGCGCCACGGCGGCGGCGATGCCGGAGAGCGAATAGCTGTCGGTCAGCGCATTGCCGCGCAGCGAGGTGACTTTTAGCACCAGCTTCTCGCCCTTACGCATGGCGTCGAGGAAGCGATTGCTCTCGGCCGGATTCTTCAGCCAGGCGTTGCCCTCTTTGGTGGAGAAGGCGAAGTTCGCGGCGCCGATGGTGGCGGTCGCATCTGAGCCAGGCTTGGTCGGGAAACCGAGGATGACGCTCACTTCGTTGCGGACGTTTTTGGACGGGTCCATCCAGATATAGAAATAGGCGGGATCGCGATTGAGCCCGCCGGGCGCCCTGTCTTTGGGCTGAGCCAGCGCGTAGCAGAGCTTGTCCTTGCCGGTCTGCGCGGCGTAGGCGCTCCAATCATCGGACTTCTCAAGCAAAATCGATTTCGCGGAGGCCGCGGGCTTGGTCTGCGCCAGCGCCGGAAGCGCGGCCGCGAAAGCCAGAAGCGAGGCGGCGATCGGGAGAATGGATTTCGACATCTGGGGATGAACTCGATGGGTTCTGGACTCAGGGGAAACGCGTCGCGCCCACGCTCCGGCGCGCCGCCAAAAAACAAAAGCGACTCGAAGCGGGCGAAATCATGGTTCCCGCCAATGGGTTCCATCCGCGTTAACGCGTGAAACGGTTTCACTTGGCGGGCGGGTATGCCACAATCCGGCCCTGACGGGAACCTCTGTCGAGAGGATGCGGTCAGCCGCCCGTCACAGAGAACTGACATCCGCGCCATCCTGCGTCCGGACGGCGTCGGCGCGGCGGAGGGCCGTTGGTTTCATGAAGGTCCTGATCTGCGCTTCGGCCGCCGAGGTGGTTGCGCGCGCCGCGAAGACGGTCGTCGCGAAGGTGCGGGCCAAACCCGACGCGGTGCTTGGCCTCGCGACGGGCGCGACGTTCGAGCCGGTCTATGAGGAATTGGTCACGGCGCAGCGCGCCGGCGTGATCTCCTTCGCGAAAGCGACGACGTTCAATCTCGACGAATATGTCGGCCTGCCGACTGCACATGCGCAATCCTATCGCAGCGTCATGCGGCGTTGCCTCTTCGATCATGTCGATATCGATCCGGCGCGCGCGCATTTGCCTGATGGAATGGCGAGCGATCCCGACGCGGAGGCTGACCGCTATGACGCGTTGATCGCGGCGGCGGGCGGAATCGATCTGCAACTGCTGGGCATCGGCGTGAACGGCCATATCGGCTTCAATGAGCCGAGCTCGAGTCTCGGCTCGCGCACGCGCACGAAGGATCTTGCGCCGCCGACGATCGCCGCGAACAGCCGCTATTTCGCGCCTGATGAAAACATGCCCCGCCAGTCGATCACCATGGGTATCGCGACGATCATGGAGGCGCGAGAGGTTCTCTTGGTCGCGACTGGCGCGGCGAAGGCGGCGGCGCTGAGAGCGGCGATCGAGGGGCCGGTGAGCGCTTTCTGTCCCGCCAGCGCGCTGCAATTTCACCCGCGCGCCACGGCGCTGTGCGACGAAGAGGCCGCGTCGGGTCTGGCGCTGATGGATTATTATCGCGGCATTGATCATGGCGAGTGACAGCGTTTTCGCGATCGCGGGCCGTCGCGTTCTGGCACGCGAAGGGTTTGTCCCCGACCATGCGGTGGTCGTCCGCGACGGTCGCATCGAGGAGATGACGCCGCGGGCTTCGCTTGCGCCAGACATTCCGGTTCGCGCCGAAGCCGACATCGTCGCGCCGGGCTTCATCGACATCCAGATCAACGGCGCTGCGGATCGCCTCTTCAACGATGATCCCTCCGTCGCGACGATCGAGGCGATCGCATCAGGCGCGCGAAAAGGAGGTACGGCGCATCTCCTGCCGACTTTCATCACGGCGTCCGGAGAGAAACGCGCGCAGGCGATCGCGGCGGCGCATGAAGCAATCGCGGCGAAGAGCGCGGGCGTGTTGGGAATCCATCTCGAAGGGCCTTTCATCAATTCCATGAAGAAGGGCGCCCATGACGCGCGCTGGATGCGCGGCGCGACGCTCGGCGACGTGGAGGCGCTATCATCGCTACCGTCAGGCGCGACGCTTGTGACGCTCGCGCCGGAATGCGCCGATGCCGGCGTCGTGAAGGCGCTCTCTGACGCTGGCGTCGTCGTCTTCGCCGGTCATTCTGATGGCGCGCTTGCGGATTATCGCGCCGCCCATAACGACGGATTACGCGGCTTCACCCACCTCTTCAACGCCATGTCGCAACTGATGGCGCGCGAGCCCGGCGCGGTCGGAGCGGCGTTTGCGCTCGACGAAGCCTATACCGGCGTGATCGCGGACGGGCTGCATGTTGCGCCGGAGAATCTCGTGCTGATCGCGCGCGCGAAACGCCATGACCGCATCGCGCTTGTCACCGACGCCATGCCGACGCTCGCTGGCGAGAAGGATCATTTCATGCTCGACGGCCGTCGCATTTCGCTGCGCGAGGGGAGGCTTCTCGACGAGGCCGGCGTTCTCGCCGGCGCGCATCTCGCCATGGATGAGGCGGTCGCCAACATGATCCGCTTCGCCGGCATTTCGCTTGAGGATGCGCTGCGCATGGCGTCGACGAATCCGGCGCAGGCGATCGACCTTGGCGGCGAGCTTGGGATCATCGCGCCGGGATATCGCGCCAGCCTCACGCTGCTCGGCGATGATCTCAAGGCGCAGCGCGTCGTCGTCGACGGGCGCCTGTTCTGAGATGACGCAGAACGTCTACGACGACGGAACCTTCTTCGCGGGTTACAGCCAGCTTGGGCGCTCGGTCAGCGGGCTTGACGGTGCCGCGGAATGGCCGGCGCTGCGCGCGCTGCTGCCCGATCTCGGGGGCCTGCGTGTGCTCGACCTTGGCTGCGGCTTCGGCTGGTTCTGCCGTTACGCGCGCGAGCAGGGCGCGGCGTCAGTTCTTGGCGTCGACGTGTCCGAGAACATGCTGGCGCGCGCTGTCGCTGAGACAAAAGACGACGCGATTCGCTATGAGCACGCCGATCTCGAGAACTTCGCGCCGCCTGAGTCATCCTTCGATCTGATCTACAGTTCGCTCGCGCTTCACTATGTCGTCGGGCTTGAAGCGCTTCTCGCGCGCATCCACTCTGCGCTTGCGCCGGGCGGGCGATTCATCTTCTCGGCCGAACATCCCATTTACACCGCGCCGCGCGAGCCGCGCTGGATCGAGGACAGCGACGGCCGCAAATCATGGCCTGTCGACCAATATCTCGTCGAAGGTCCGCGCGAGCGCGATTGGCTTGGCGCGAGCGTCGTCAAGCAGCATCGACTGATCGGAACTTATGTCACGCTGTTGCTGAAAGCGGGCCTCACCATCGCGCATCTCGAGGAATGGCGGCCGAGCGAAGCGCAGATCGCCGCGCGGCCGGAGCTTGGGGAAGAGCTGGAGCGGCCGATGTTCTTTCTGATATCGGCCCGAGGTTGAGTTTCGGCGCGATGGTAAAGAAGTTTTACAAATCGACTTGGCCTAGTAATATTCACAAATATTCCTGCGCAAGGCTAGACAGCTACTCACGAACCAAACTCGGCATCAAGGAACGCTAAGGTAGCAGGATCGGTTAGCCTGCACACGATATTCTGATTTGCGAATGCCTTTGGAAATCTTTTTGCGTCGGATTCGCTTACAGTCTTTAGCCATTTTACCGGTACGACATAATTCGCGAGCTCGGCGTTATCTTTATCCTTCTGAAACAAGCTATTTCTTATCGGAAGATCGAGAAAAGGCTTTCCATCAAGTTCTGCTTCGGTAGGGAGTGACGCTCCTCCAGTCACTTCGCCAAAGCCAACATAACCTCTAGTGCCATCTATAGCTTTGCGGTACGCATAAAATCTATCCCCTTGCTTCAGATTAAAGAGTCGCTTTGAATAAAATGCGCCACCACCTG
Organism: Terrirubrum flagellatum; assembly: GCF_022059845.1. Lineage (GTDB taxonomy): Bacteria > Pseudomonadota > Alphaproteobacteria > Rhizobiales > Beijerinckiaceae > Terrirubrum > Terrirubrum flagellatum. The sequence goes on from NZ_CP091851.1 coordinate 4,836,498, forward strand.
CGTCAACATATCCGAAATTGACATTGTCTTTCCAATCCGAATTGGGATCTGGTCCAACGTTCACGAACCAATAGCCCGTCCAAGGGGCGCGTGCGCGCCTTTGTGCGCGCTCAACAACCTGCTCTTGATCAAGAAGCCAATCAGCCGCAATCATTTCCGCATCGCCGACGCGAAAATAGTTGAAGAAGGCCGTGTTGATTGCGATTCCGCCCACCTCGGAGAGATATTCTACAATCCGGCGACTTGATGGATCGAGTGATCCAGCAACTATGTAGATTTCATGTTCGTCGTTGAGACGTTCTGGTATTGGCTGCTCGAATCGTTGCCGATAGTCCGAACTTAAATCGCGTGCGGCTTTTCGCGCATAGATGTCAAAAATGTCATGGGTATCTAGACCTTTTACCCAACTGGCGTAATCCAAGACTTGTGCAACCACCTCCCGAGGCGTGCGATGTCGTTTCGTCTCGATTATTATTATTTTTCCATCTCGGTCGAGAGCGAGGATGTCGATAAATCCACCAAAGTCGGTCGGAACTTCACGGCCGATCAACAGGGCGTCTAACCCGAGAATGCCCAAGTCTGCCGCAAGCCAGTTTTGCAAACGCTCTTCGCGATCGAGCGAAGCAATCGGCATTTCGACCAAATGATCCCCGCTAGCCTTCCAAATACGCATTCGCTAGCTCCGGAAGATTAGTAGTAAGGGGATCGTCAAGGGCATTTTTTGTCGAATTTTACTTCCGCCGGTTCTGCCGGTTGTTCACGAGATCATCGACGACGGCGGGATCGGCGAGTGTCGAGGTGTCGCCGAGCGCGCCATATTCGTCCTCGGCGATCTTGCGCAGGATGCGGCGCATGATCTTGCCGGAGCGCGTCTTTGGCAGGCCGGGCGCGAACTGGATGAGATCGGGCGAAGCGATCGGACCAATCTCCTTGCGCACCCAGCCAACCAACTCCTTGCGCAAATCCTCGCTCGACTTCTCGCCCGCCATCAGCGTGACATAGGCGTAGATGCCCTGGCCCTTGATGTCGTGGGGATAGCCGACGACGGCGGCCTCCGAAACCTTGGGATGAGCCACAAGCGCGGATTCGACTTCCGCCGTGCCCATGCGGTGGCCCGAGACGTTGATCACGTCGTCGACGCGGCCGGTGATCCAGTAGAATCCGTCCTTGTCGCGGCGACAGCCGTCGCCGGTGAAATACTTGTTGGCGTAGGTCGAGAAGTATGTGTCCATGAAGCGCTGATGGTCGCCATAGACGGTGCGCATTTGGCCCGGCCAGGAATCGGCGATGACGAGATTGCCTTCGGCTGCGCCCTTCAGCGTTTCGCCATTCGCGTCGACGACTTCAGGCGTGATGCCGAAGAAAGGCCGCGTCGCCGAGCCCGGCTTGAGCTTCGTTGCGCCGGGCAGTGGCGTAATGAGAATGCCGCCCGTCTCGGTCTGCCACCAGGTGTCGACAATCGGCGCCTTCTTGTTTCCGACGACACGATAATACCATTCCCACGCTTCCGGATTGATCGGCTCGCCGACGGAGCCGAGCAGCTTGAGCGATTTGCGGCTCGTCTTCTTCACCGGCTTGTCGCCCGCCTGCATGAGCGAGCGGATCGCGGTCGGCGCGGTGTAGAAGATGTTGACCTTGTGCTTGTCGATCACCTGCCAGAAGCGCGAGATGTTCGGCCAGGTCGGCACGCCCTCGAACATCAAGGTGGTCGCGCCGTTCGCGAGCGGGCCATAGACGATGTAGGAATGACCGGTGACCCAGCCGACGTCGGCGGTGCACCAGTAGATGTCGCCGTCGTGATAATCGAAGACGTATTTATGCGTCATCGAGGCGTAGACGAGATAGCCGCCTGTGGTGTGCAGCACGCCCTTCGGCTTTCCGGTCGAGCCCGAGGTGTAGAGGATGAACAGCGGATCCTCCGCATTCATCTCTTCCGGCGGGCAGTGTGTCGAAGCCTTCGCCGCCTCTTCGTGATACCAGACGTCGCGGCCGGGCTTCATCTCGACGGCGCCGCCTGTGCGCTTGACGACAACCACCTTCTTGATGCCGCCCTTCACCTTCGCGTCGGCTGCATCGACATTCTTCTTCAGCGGCACCGCGCGGCCGCCGCGCATGCCTTCGTCCGAGCAGATGACGATGTTTGAATCGCAATCCTCGATGCGCTGCGCCAGCGAATCAGACGAAAAGCCGCCGAACACGATCGAATGCACGGCGCCCAACCGCGCGCAGGCGAGCATGGCGTAGACCGCTTCGGGAATCATCGGGAGATAGATGGTGACGCGGTCGCCTCGTCTGACGCCGTTCGCCTTCAGCACATTGGCGAACTTGCACATCTCCGCATGCAGTTCGCGATAGCTGATCTTCTTCGACTGCTTGGGATCATCGCCCTCCCAGATGATCGCGGTCTGGTCGGCGCGGTCGGCGAGATGACGATCGACGCAGTTGTAGGCGACGTTGGTCGCGCCGTCCTCGTACCATTTGATCGAGACGGCGCCCGGCGCATAGGAGACGTTCTTGACCTTCGTGTAAGGCTTGAACCAATCGATCCGCTTGCCGTGCTCGCCCCAGAAGGCGTCCGGGTCCTTCACCGAGGCCGCGTACATCTTCTTGTATTTCGCGTCATTGACCCAGGCGCGCTTCGCCCAGGCGGCGGGGACCTTGTGGATCGTCTCGGACATCGTTTCCTCCGGGCCGGCCGCGACGCGCGAACCAGCCTTGTTGGCGGGCACTATAGGTAGGGACATCGATGCGGCAAGGCCGCCGCCGGTCGACTTTGGTTGGAGAATCAAAGCTCAGAGGCCAACAAGGCCGATCACCGCGCCCTGAATCAGCAGCACGCCGAGCCAGTGCCCGCCATCGATCAGCGTCAAAGTGAAGCGGCGCATGCCGAAGGAATAGTTGGTGGCGAGCGTGGTCGCGACGAAACCCAGCCAGAGCAGGAATCCCGACAGCAGCCCGCTGCGGATCGTGGCGGCCGCCGGCCCGAGATGGCCGATCAGCGAGGCGAAGAGGTAGGCCATCAGGAGCTGGGCGGCGAGCGAGATGATGAAAGGCGCGGGACTGCGCGTCGCGCCGCCCTCGATGCGGGCGCGCTGCTCCGGTGAAAACTCGGATGCGGCGAGCCATGGCTTCGCGAGGCCCATGTACCAGGCCGCGCCGAAGAGATAGCTCGCGAAGGCCGCGAGAAGGACGGCGAGCGCGTTCACGCCGGCATAGGTCATGTCAGGGCTCCCAAGAGCCTGTTTGGGAATTCGGATGGGGCTGCGCTGCAGCCGATTTTCGTCGCTCCGGCGACGAACCGGGCGGCGAAAAGCGGCGCAGCCCACTGATATCGGGCTTGGCCGATATCAGCGTCATCTGCGCAAGTCGGGTAAACCCGACTTGCGAGGATTGAGCGGCGAACGGCGGCTGATGCGTCGGAAGGCTCGCCAATGTCGCCAGACATTGGCTGCGCCTCCCTCCTGTCATCCATCCGTTCGTCACTCAACGCAGCCTCCATCCTAATTTCCAAACAGGCTCTAAGCGTCCGCCGCGAGGCTTGCCATTAATCGCCGCCCGGCCAATTCTCAACTCGCGACGGGCCGGGTGCGTCGCTCCATTCGCTCCATCCCGGAGACCGCCATGGCGAAGAATGTCTGCATCTTCTCCGACGGCACGGGACAGGCCGGCGGGGATAATCCGCTGCATTGGACCAACGTCTATCGCCTCTACAAATTCACGCGCGAGATCGCGCCCGGAGAACAGATCGCGTTCTACGACGCTGGGCTCGGCTCCGACCCTGACGTGAAAGAGCAAAGGGCGGGTTTCTTCTCCGACGCCTACAAATGGCTGTCGCAGGCGACCGGCCTCGGCATCACCCGCAACATCATCGACTGCTACGCCGCGCTGATGCTGGCCTTCGAGCCTGATGACAGAATCTTCCTCCTTGGTTTCAGCCGCGGCGCCTACACCGCCCGCAGCCTCGGCGGCGCGCTGGGGCTGTGCGGCGTCCCCCGGAATGCGCGGGCGGGGCGGCCGCCTGTCGCGAACTGGCGCGAATTCCAGATGCGGCTCGACGAGACGCGCGCGCTCGCGAAAGAGGCGGTGACCGAGGTCTATCAGGTGGAGGACGAAGCCGAACGCAAGATCGCCGCGGCGGAGTTCCGCGCCAGGCATCATTGCATCGATGCGACGCCCTATTTCATCGGCGTATGGGACACGGTGCGCGCGCTTGGACTGAAAGGCTTCGGCAGCGTGATCGAGGCGCTCGGACTCAAGCACAAATTTCACAACGCATCGCTTAATCCGGCGGTGCCGTTCGGGCGACAGGCGCTTTCGATCGACGAGAATCGCGCAATCTTTCGCCCGGAGATCTGGGATGAGCGCGGCGCGCCGTCATCGCAGTCGATCAGGCAGACATGGTTCGCAGGCGTGCATGCCGATGTCGGCGGCGGCTATCCCGACAGTCGCGGACTGTCCGACATCGCATTGTCCTGGATGATCGAGGAAGCGAAGGCCATTCCGCATCCGCTGATCGTCGATCCCGCGATTGATCCGCCGCTGACTCCTTCGGCGGTCGCGGGACAACATGACGAGCGCCGGACCAGCCTCATTCCCTGGGCCTATGGCGATCGCCGCGAATTCGTCTCACGCGCCAATCCCGGCGCGTCAGCGAAATTCCATGCTGCGGTGAAGGAGCGTTTTGACGCGGAGGTTATCGACATTCTTGCGCGGCCGAAGAAGAGCCAGCCTTACAGGCCAGAGGCCCTCAGAGAGCGACCCGAATTCGCCGCGTACTACGGATAAGGGAAGAGATCTTCCAAAAAGCGGAAGGCCGCTCCTCGCGGAGCGGCCTTCCCATTGTCAGCCTGTCGCAGCCCTTCTCAGGCGCGCGAAATCCCTTCAGGGGAGGCCACGCTCACAGAAGCCGCGAATGGCGAATGACAATGAGACATTGGACCACCTCCTTTCAGTTGTTGAAGACATGATGAAGATGGGCGCCGCGCGCGATGAAGTCAACAGGCGCGCGAACTGATAGCGTCTCAGATCAACCCTGGCGCCGAATCGGGATAGGCGATGCCGCAGACAAACAACGAACAGTTAGTCAGGATCGCGGAGCTGGAGATCGATCCGGCCCAACTCGCCAGTTACAGGACGCTGCTCGCGGAAGAGATCGAAGCTTCCGTCGCCACGGAGCCGGGCGTGCTGATGCTCTACGCCATGTCGATCAAGGACAGCCCGGCGCATATCAGGCTTCTCGAAATCTACGCCAGTCAGGAAGCCTATGAAGCGCACCTGCGCTCGCCGCACTTCCTTAAATACAAGGCGTCGACGTCCGGCATGGTGCGCTCGCTTCGGCTGATCGAAATGGACCCGATCATCCTCTGTTCCAGGGCGGCTGCGACTTGAATTCTCAAGGCGTCTGCGTCGGCGCTCGTTCCCCCAGATTCTCCGCGAAGCGCAGGAGATAGCCGTCGGGATCCTGCACGAGAAATTCGCGTTGCCCTTCTTCGCGATCGCCGACGCGATACCAGGCTTCGCTTGGCTTCTCGAACAAAGGCCATCCCGCTTTTTCAAGAGCCGCGAGAATCGGCGCGAGGCTTTCGACCGTCATCTGGAAATTCACGCCTCGTCCGAACGGCCGTTCCATGCCGCCCGTCTCCCAGCGGCCATTGCGCTCGCAGAGCATCACCTGAAGCGGTCCGCGCTGGAGATAGGCGAAACGCGCCGCAGGCCTGTCATAGGCGATCTCGAATCCGAGGAGATCGCGCCAGAACCACAAGCTCTCGTCGAGGCTGGAGACGTCGAGCTCCGGCGTCAGCGCGGCGAAACCGCCCTTCGGCGCGGCGCCCGTGCTGTGAGACGCCGCTCGTGCGGCAGGGTCTGCAATGGGCGCGACCGGGTTCCGTCCGGACATGATCTCTCCGTTTTTCCCCGTGACGTCGCGCCCGCGTGAAATCTCGGCGCGCGTTCTTTCGATCAGTGCCTTAATCGCCGGATCGCATGGATTGAAGCGAGCCCAGACATATAGCTGATTCGCGATGCGGCGGGCTTTCTCCACATTCCCGCCCGCAGCTTCGGCGCGGGCCAGAAACAAGCTCCCGAAGCGGGCGTTCATCTCGTCGGCGTCGCCGATCAGAATATCATCCAGCAGAATCCTGGCTTCGCTAAATCGCCCCAGTTCGACGAGCACGCCGCCGCGCGTCCAGCGCAGGTTCTTTGAGTCCGGAGCGCGCGCGCAAGCCTGTTGCGACCATTCATCGAGTCGCGGGCGCAATTCGGGATCAGCGAAGAGCAGTCCGTCCGTAATCAGGACGTCGAGGACAAGCAGCTCCTCGTCCTGCTGCAGGTCGCCGCGATCCAGTTCACGGAGAAAGGCGGCGTGGGTCTCCCGCCGGACGCGCTCATCCGCCCATCGATCGACGCGACTCAGGTGAAACAGGATTCGCATCGAGGCGCGCGTCAGCGGCTGTTCCGGCGCTTGCGGGGCGCGATAGCGCCGCCGCATGGCGTCGAAAGCTTTCTGGTTCGCCTGCGGCCATGATATGCGACCGCGCGCGAGCCGCCAAAGCTGCAGCCCGTCATTTTCGACTTTCACGCCTGCGATGGTCGCCTGTTTCGGAATAAGCTGGCCGAGAACGAAGGCGATTTGCGACGTGATGGCGCCGACCGCCGCAGCTTCAAGCGCGCTGCGATCGGGCGCCGCCATGGCCGTCCAGATGAGAAGCGTGATGAAAACAATGTTTCCGAGCAAGCCGCCCATCAGATAGAGGCCGTATCGGCCTCGATGAAAGTCTGGGATCGGATAGGTGAGGACAAGGCCGGAGACCGGCCATCTGCGCCATTGAAGATGCGTTTCGCCGATGCGTTGGCTGACAAGCGTCGGCCCGGTTCCGATGATGACCTCGCGCGCCTGAAACGAAACGAGCGCGGCGGCGAGCCAATGCCCGCCTTCATGAAAGATCAGTCCGACAATCCAACCGCCGACCAAGCCGGCGGGGAAGGGAATGAGAAAACTCGAAAGGAAATTCATTCCCGCTCAGGCTTGGGCTTTCGCCGGACCTGGCTCACAGCCCGCCCATCTTGCAGACGAGCTTCCACTCCTCGTCCGTCACGGGCTGCACCGAGAGCCGAAACGACGTGACGAGCGACATCTTGGCGAGTTTCGGCGTCGCCTTGATTTCCTTCAGCGTCACCGGCTTCGGCAGCGGCTTGCCCGCCTTGAAATCGACGAGCACCCAGGGTTCGCCGGGCGTCTTCGGATCGGGATAATGCTCCTTGATCACCTCGACGATGCCGACGATCTCAAGTCCTTCGTTCGAGTGATAGAAGAAGACCTCGTCGCCCTTCTTCATCTTCATCAGGTTGAGCTTGGCGGTATGGTTATGCACGCCGTCCCAGTGCGTCCCTTTCGCGCCGGCCTTCACCTGATCGTCCCACGACCAGGCGCTCGGCTCCGATTTGATCAGCCAATGGGCCATCAGTTTTCGTCCCCCTCTGTCTGCGCCGGCGGCTGCGGCGCAAGCTGCTCATTCCAGAACCGGATCATCTCGCGCGTCAGCGCTTCATACTCGGCCGGCGTCATCTCGATGCGCGTGTCGCCTTCGCCGAAAGGAAGGACGAGCACATATCGCTCGGTTCCGTCGGCGCGACGCTTGCGGCGTTCGACCACGGGCCGCGCCGTCTGCGTTCCGATCGCGACCGGCAGGCTGGAGGCGAGAACGTCCGAGCCGATCACCGCGCGGGCGGCGGCGACGCCTTTGAAAATGCGCTTGAGAAAATCAGACCTGTCCGCCATGCGGCTCCCTACCTCTCGGCGCGCAGCGGCCGCGTCATCAAGGCCGCGACCGCGTCGTCGACGGTCACGCCGCCTGCGATCAGCTTCGCGACCGCTTCGCAGATCGGCATGTCGACGCCGCGCTCGCGCGCCACGCGGACAAGGATATCCGCGGTGTAGGCGCCTTCGGCAAGAGCCTCGCGCGCGACGTCGGCGGCGCTGCGACCACGCCCCAGCGCCTCGCCGAAGGCGAAGTTGCGCGATTTCGCGGAGCCGCAGGTGAGCACGAGATCGCCAAGGCCTGAAAGCCCCATCAGCGTTTCCGGCTTTGCGCAGCAGGCGGAGGCGAAGCGTTGCAGTTCGGCGAAGCCGCGCGCCACCAGAGCGGCGCGGGCGCTTTCGCCCAGTCCTTTGCCGGCGACGACGCCAGCCCCGATCGCAAGCACATTCTTCGCCGCGCCGCCAATCTCCACGCCATGCACATCGGCGCCGTGATAGAGACGCAGTGTCGGCGATGACAGCGCTTCCGCAATGGCGGCTGCAAGCGTCGCGTCAGCGCAGGCGAGCACTACGGCGGTCGGCAGGCCGCGTGCGACATCGCTCGCGAAGCTGGGTCCCGAAAGCGCCGCGACCGGCGAAGAGGCGAGCGCCGCGCCGATGATTTCGGTGGGGTAGAGGCCGCTGTCGCGTTCGATGCCTTTCGCCGTCGAGACAACCGGGGTTCCGCTCGTGATATGCGAGACGAGACCTTCGCTCGCCGCGCGAACAGTTTGCGTTGGCGTCGCGAGAATGACGAGCGAGGCCGCGGCGAGAGATGAGAGATCGGCTGTCGGCGAAACGCCCTCCGCCAGCGGCACGCCGGGCAACCGGCGCATGTTCTGACCCTGCGTGCGCATCTCCCAGGCATGTTCGGGATCGCGCGCGATCAGCGTCACCGTGCGGCCTTCGCGCGCGACCGCGTTGGCGAGCGCCGTGCCCCAAGCGCCAGCGCCGAGGACGGCGATTGAGTCGAAATCGCTCATGCCGCCGCGCGCTCCATTGTCGCGGCGAATTCGTCGAGCTTCGCCCCAAGCTCGGCGAAGAAATGGGGCTTCTCCGCCAGCGCCATCCAGAAAAGTTCGAAGCGGATTGGCGCTCCGCCGTTATCGAGCTTTTCCTCGATCCGCTCCCACTGTGCTGGCGTCTCGACGGTCACGGGAACATGGAAGAAGTGACGATGATAGATGTGCCTCACCCCATCGCTCTCGAAGATGAAGGTCGCCTCGCCCAGCGGATGAAAAACAGGCGCATCGACAATGCCGGTCTCTTCTTCGAGTTCGCGTCGCGCGGCTTCGAGAATCGATTCGCCTTCGTCGACGGTTCCGCCGGGCGGCTGAATGCCAACTTCGGGAAAATCAGGTTCGCGAAATACGAGAAGATCATCGCCGCGCGTGACGTAGAGAACGACCTTATGTCGTTCGCGCACGCGCATCACGCCTTGGCTCCGAGCCGGCCGCCGCCATAGGCGGCTGCGCTCGACTGATCGAGCGGCCAGCGCGGGCGCGGACTCGCATCGAGTTCGTCCTTCATGTCGAGCGCCAGCCTTTCGATGCCAGCCCACGCGATCATCGCGCCATTGTCGGTGCAGAGCGCCGGCGGCGGCGCGACGAGGCGCAGACCGATCTCGGCGGCGAGCCGCACGAGAGCCTGACGAATCGCGCCGTTCGCGGCGACGCCGCCGGCGACGACGAGCGCGCGCGGCGGCTCATTGGTCGCGTCGCGGAAGGCGCGCAGCGCGAATCTGATTCGATCGACGAGCACGTCGACGATCGCCGCCTGAAACGAGGCGCAGAGATCCGCGACGTCGGCGCCGTTGAGCGGCATGCGCTTCTCCGCCTCCATGCGCACGGCGGTCTTCAGGCCCGAGAGCGAGAAATCAGGCTTCGGCCGGCCGAGCATCGGACGCGGCAGGGGAATGCGTTCGGGATCGCCGCGCTCGGCCGCACGCTCGACCGCGGGGCCGCCGGGATAGGGCAGGCCAAGAAGCTTCGCGACCTTGTCGAAGGCTTCGCCGACCGCATCGTCGATCGTGGTGCCCAGGCGCTTGTAATCGCCGACGCCGCGCACTGCGAGCAGCTGCGTATGGCCGCCTGAGACAAGCAGCAGCAAATAGGGAAATGGCAGACCATCGGTCAGGCGTGGCGTCAGCGCATGCGCCTCGAGGTGATTGACGGCCACGAACGGTTTGCCGGCGGCAAGCGCCAGAGTCTTCGCTGTGGTCAGGCCGACAAGCACGCCGCCGACAAGGCCGGGTCCCGCGGCGGCGGCGACGCCATCGACATCACTCAGTTTCAGATTCGCATCGTTCAGCGCGCGCTTCACGAGGCCGTCGAGAATCTCGACATGGGCGCGCGCCGCTACTTCCGGCACCACGCCGCCATAGGGCGCGTGATCCTTGATCTGGCTGTGAACCTCGTTGGCGAGAATCTCGCCGCGCCCGTCGCCGGCGAGGCGCACGATGGCGGCGGCGGTCTCATCGCAGGTGGTTTCGATGCCGAGGACGATCATTCGCAAGCGGGCTTGTCGCGCCGCGAGCCGGCGCTTAGAGCCCGTCATAGACTGTTCGGCCGCCGTCACAACCGGCGCCGGGAATCCTGATGTGAGCACGCCTTTCCTGACCCTTGGCACGCGCGGCAGCCCGCTGGCTCTCAAGCAGGCTTACGAGACGCGGGCGCGGCTCGCGGCGGCGCATGGCGTCGCCGAGGAGGCGATCGCTGTGACGCCGATCCGCACCACCGGGGACGCTATTCGCGACCGGGCGTTATCGGAGGCCGGCGGCAAGGGGCTGTTCACGAAGGAGCTTGATGCGGCGCTCCTGTCGGGCGCGATCGACATCGCCGTCCACTCGGCCAAGGACGTGCCGACTTTCCTTGAGCCGGGCGTCGTCATCGCCGGTTATCTCCCGCGCGTTGATGTGCGCGACGGGCTGATCGCCGCGCCGGGCGCGACGCTCGCGACCCTGCGGCCCGGCGCGCGCATCGGAACTGCGTCAATCCGCCGCCAGGCGCAATTGAAACGCTTCCGTTCTGATTTTGAAATCGGCCTCCTGCGCGGCAATGTGGACACGCGAATCCGCAAGGTCGAGGAGGGGGAATTCGACGCGACCCTGCTGGCCATGGCCGGATTGACGCGGCTTGGGCAGGTGGATCGGGTCGCCGAAATCCTGCCTCTGGAGGGCTTCCTGCCGGCCGTGGGACAGGGGGCGATCGCCATCGCCTCCAGAGCCCAGGACGCGAGAATAACCGCTCTGTTGGCCGCTATCATCGATCTGGACACGGGTCTGGCGCTGGCGGCCGAGCGCGCCTTCCTCACGCGGCTCGACGGCTCCTGCCGGACGCCGATCGGAGGGCTCGCGACCATCCATAACGGTATCGTAACGTTTCGGGGCGAGGCGCTCTTGCCTGACGGGTCCGATGGCGCCACGGTGGCGATCGAGGGGCCGGTCGCCCGCGCCGCCGAGCTGGGCGACGAAGCGGGCAAGGACCTTCTTGCGCGCGCGCCTGCGGGCGTGGTCGGTCGTTAGGCCAGCGCGCAGCACTGCCCGGGCGGCGGTCCAGGGGGATCGCCGCCTTATCTCTCGCCAGACCGGAACCTGACTGAAGAGCATGGCGACCATTCTCGTCACCCGACCGGAAAGACAAGCGGCCCGCACCGCCGAACGCCTGCGGGCGGACGGGCGCGAAGTCATCGTCTCGCCGGTGCTGGCGATCGCGGAGCTGACGCCTCCGATTCCAGAGGGACGCGCCGACGTCGTTCTCGCTACCAGCGCCAACGCCGCCGGCTGGCTGACGCGGCCGGAGATTCGAGCCGCGCTCGGCGACAGGCCGGTCTTCGCCGTTGGCGATCAGGCCGCCGCGGCGATTCGCGAGGGCGGCTACAAGAATGTCCGCTCCGCCGAAGGCGATGGCGATGATCTGGTCGAACTGATCTTTCGCGCGCTCGCCCCACCGGCGCGCATTCTAGCTGTCGTCGGAGACCCGCATCGCGATCAGCCGCTCGAGGCGCTGCGCGAGAAGGGCTACGGGATCGTCGCCGTCGTCGCCTATGAGGCGGCTCTCGTCGAACAACTCACCGCGGAAGCGATCGCGGGTTTGCGCTACGACATCGTCGACGCCGTGCTGCATTATTCGCCGCGCAGCGCGCGCCAGTTCATCGCGCTCGCGCAGAGCGCCGACGCGTCCGACAAGCTCGCGCGCCTGCGCCATGTCTGCCTGTCGCAGGAGATCGCGGACGCGTTGCCGGATCAGTTGCGCGCGCATGCGGCGATCGCCGATGCGCCGAATGAGGATTCCTTGTTCGTGGCGCTTGCGGCTGCGCTCGATGAAGCGCCAGCGATCGAGTCCATCGCACCCGAAGATGCGCCGCAGCGGCCGAAGCGTGCTTCGCGTTCGCGCGCGCCGCGCGTAATCGAGGGCGAAGCGAAAAGGGTCGAGGAGCGCGCCGAAGCATCGGAGACCAGCGCCGCGCCTGCAATCACGGAAGACGCGGCGGTTGTCCCTGAGGCGAAAGACGCCTCTGTGCCCGCTCAAGCGACATCGCTTGTCGATGCGCCGGCTTCGAACGAGGAGGCTGTTGCAAGCGCCGAGACTTCGCCGTTGCGCGCCAGCGCGGTGTCATCCGCCGACGCGCGCGATGAGATCAGGGAGATGCGTGAGGAGCCTCGCGCCGCGGCAGCATCGTCCGCCACGAGTTTCGCAAGCGCTTCTCAAAAGGACGCGCCGCCACGCTCGCCTTCCATTTTGACGCCGTTGATCGTCTCGACCGTCGCCGGCGCCATTGCGGGCGCGGTCGTCGCGCTTCTGTTCGCGCTCGCGCCAAAGCCGGCTGATTTCAGCGCGCTCGATCAGCGCTTCGCCACGCTTGCGCCGCGCAGCGACCTCGCGCCGCTGCAGCAGAAGGTCGATGGCGCAACCGCGGCGTTTCAGCGCGATCAGGCGGCGTTGCGCGCGCAGATCGAGGAACTTGCAAAGCGAGTGCAAGCCGCTGCGCAAACCCAAGCGCCGGTCTCCAGCGGCGCGAGCGCGTCCGGCGGAAGCGAGGATCTGCGCACGGAGCTCGAAGCGCTGAAGCAGCAGATCGCAGCTCTTCAGGCGAAGAGCGATGAGCTGGCGCGCGTCACTGGCCAAATTCAGGGCGCGGCGCAGGCCTCGACGGTGATGCGGCGCCATGCGCTCGCGAGCGCGATATCGCAGGCTCTGACGCGCGGCGGCGCCTACGGCGGCGAACTCGACGCGCTGAAAGCGCTCGGCGCGACGGATCAGCAGTTCGCCGCGCTGAAACCCTATGCAGCCGGCAACGCTCCGTCGCCGCGTGCGCTTGCTGACTCCTTCAAGCCGCTTGCGCCGCGTCTGATCGAGCAGGCGCAGAACGTGTCCGCCACAAGTTCACTCGCGGATCGCGCCTGGGCCTCGCTGCGCCAGCTCGTGCGCGTACGGCCCGTTGGCGAAGCGCAAGGCGATGATGTTCCTTCGCTTGTCGCGCGCATCGAATCGGCGCTGGCGCGCGGTTCGCTCTCCGATGCGTGGGTGGCCTATGAAAAACTGCCGGCGCCGCAGCATGCGCTTGCCGCCGTCTGGGGCGGGACGTTGAAGCAGCGACTCGACGCAGGCGTTGCCGCGCAATCATTGATCGACGAGGCTGCGCGGGCGCTCGCCCAGCCGGGAAAGTGAAGGACGTTTCATGTTTCGCGTTCTCATCGCCTTCCTGTTGATTGCGCTGGCCGCGGCCGGCGCCGTCTGGTTCGCCGACAATCCCGGCGAGGTGACGATCGTCTGGCTCGGTGCCGAGACGAAGCTTTCGATCGGCATTGCGCTCGCCGGCGTCGCCGTTCTCGCGATCATCGTCGCGATCCTGTGGAGCGTGCTGCGCTTCGTGCTGCGCATTCCGCGACTGCTGGCGACGGGATCGCGCGCGCGCCGACAGGAAAAGGGATTTACCGCGCTGTCGAAGGGACTCGTCGCGGTCGGATCAGGCGATCTCGTCGGCGCCGAACGTCATGCACAGGACGCGCGCAAGTGGATCGGCGGCCATTCGCTCTCGCTCTTGCTTGATGCGCAGGCGGCGCAGCTCGCCGGCGATCGCGCCGCGGCGCAGCGCGCATTCCAGGCGATGACGAAAACTCATGGCGCGCGTCTGCTCGGCTGGCGCGGCGTGTTCGTCGAGGCGCAGCGCGCAGGCGATGCGACGGCTGCGCGTCACGCGGCGGAAGAAGCGGTGAAGATCGCGCCGTCCGCCGCTTGGGCGAACGAGGCGGTGCTTGTCGATTGCTTCGCGCGTCGCGACTGGCAGGCGGCGCGCTCTGCGCTCGAACGCGCCGAACGTTTGCGCGTGCTCGACAAGGCGACGTCCAAACGCCATCGCGCCGTGCTCTTCGCCGCCGAGGCGGAAGATGCGATGGCGCATGACAATGCGCGCGCGCTCGAACTGGCGCGCGAAGCCTGCCGGCTCGCGCCCGATCTCGTTCCCGCGGTCGCGCTCACGGCGCGCCTTCTCGGCGAGCGCGGGGATGTGAAGAAGGCGGCGAAGCTGATCGAGACCGCGTGGAAATCCGCGCCGCATCCCGATCTTGCCGATATCTATGTCCATCTGCGCTCCGGCGATTCCGCGCTCGACCGGCTGCAGCGCGCACAGAGTCTGGCGAAGCTCACGCCCGGCGACGTGGAAGGTCGTTACGCCGTCGCCATGGCGGCGCTTGATGCGCGCGAGATCGCGATCGCGCGCTCGACGCTCGACGGGCTTGTCAGCGACTCGCCAACGGGGCGCGTCTGCCTCGCCATGGCCGACCTCGCCGAGCTCGACGCCGCGGATCAGGGCGCGACGCGCTACTGGCTGGCTCGCGCCGCTCGCGCGCCCCGCGACAAGACCTGGGTCGCCGACGGCATGACGTCAGACAAATGGCTTCCGGCCTCGCCCTCGACCGGGCGGCTCGACGCCTTCGTCTGGATTTCGCCGCCGGAGCTCATCTCGGCTCCGACGGTCGAGGAGCCGGCGCCGGTTGCGCCCGCAGCGGCTGACGTGCTGGAGATCGCGCCGGCGCCAGTCGTCCAGCCGGCCCCGGCGCCCGAGCCTGCTCCCGCGCCGGAGCCCTCGCCTGCTCCAGCGCCCGTCGCAGAGGCTTCGCCGCCTCCACAACCCGCCGCAGCGCTAGCGCCTGCCGCGGCTTCTGGGCCGTCCGTTCCGCCAGCGAAACCAACTCCCGTGGTCTTTCCCGTCGCCCATGCGCCCGACGATCCCGGCGCCGAGCGCCAAGGCGCGGAGCCGCGTCGCTGGCGGGTGTTCAACGGCTGAAGCCGGCTTTCGCCGAATGTGCGCCGGCGCCCTAGCTTTTTCTCCGCTTTGGGGTATGTAGCGCCCGCGTCGCCGCAATAGCTCAGCTGGTAGAGCACCTCATTCGTAATGAGGGGGTCGGGGGTTCGAATCCCTCTTGCGGCACCACAGGCTTCCTCGCCATCGTCCATTAACGTCCAGAGGGTCGCTGAAAGGCGGCCTTTTTGCTGTTCACGGTCCGCCTGCGTCCATTGGCGGCCCGTTGCGTTCGCCGATTTTGTTGGCCCTCTCGTTGGGATCAGCTCGACGCCAACAAAGGCGATGCCAACATGCTCACGGACACGCGATCCGGAGCGCAAAGAAAGGCGAGAAACCCTGCAAGCTGTCAGACGGCAAGAGCGTCGCATCGCAACGTGCGGAGCGTCTGCCCGCTTCGAAGAACAGCCGGTTTAGCCAGCAAGCTGCTCCAAGGTATGAACGCGCCTGTAGGAACGTGGCGTTGTGTCTCTATCGCCTAGAGCATGGCGCGAAAAAGTGGCAACCGGTTTTTCGCAAAAGCCATGCTCTAAACTTTTGGAATCGATCACGTTCCCGCATTTTGATTGATTCAATCAAAATGCGGCGTGATCTGGTGCAGCACGGTCCCCCCAAATTTCAGATAGAATAAGAGCGCCGAATTTTTCAGAGCATCTGCGCTGTTGGGATTCGCATGTCAGCCGACCTGAAGACTCGCGGCGCGGGCGACGCGATCCGCATCAACGTCAACGAGCCTTATGAGGTCGCATATTGGATTGAAGAGCTGAACTGCTCTGAAAAAGCTTCGCGCGGCCGTCACCGCAGTCGGCGTCATGGCGAAGGACATCCGACAGCATCTCGCTAGGCGGCGGTGACGCGGCAGCAGCAGGGGTCGGCTCGTTCACCGACGGTTAACGCTGCGCGAAGCTTGCACGACCACTCATCTGTGTTTTGGCGCCTATTAGGTGATGCTACGCATTGGTCAGTTAGAGTCCGTGCTGCATTGGGCTCTGGTTGCTTACGCGAAGAGTCGCCGCCGGGAAGCATTTCCTCGCGGCGGCTTTGCCTTTTCACGGCAGCTTTTCGGAAGCGGACATCCCGAGACCAATACGCGCGGGCTTTACCCGCGGCGGAGCAAGGGGCGCAAACCATGCGGCTGATCGTCGGCGCAATCATCGTCTTCACCTGCGTCTTGGGCAGCTATGCGGCGATGGGCGGCCACCTCGAGGTCCTTTGGCAGCCGTTCGAGTTTGTCATCATCCTCGGCGCGGCGATCGGCGCCTTCGTCATCGGCAACCCCGGGCCGGTCCTTAAGGCCGTGCCCGCAATGCTCGGCACGCTCATGAAAGGCCCCAAGTACAGTCAGGAGTGCTATGTCGAACTGCTGGGGATGCAGTATTCATTGTACAAGCTTGTCAGGCAGAAGGGCGTAATGGCGGTCGAGCAGCACATTGAAAATCCGACTGAGTCGACGCTGTTCAACGCCTTCCCGACTTTTGCGGCGAACCATCATGCGGTCGAGTTCGTCTGCGACTACATGCGCATGTTGAGCATGGGCGTTGTCGTCGTTCATGAGATAGACGCTCTCATGGATGAGGAACTGGAGACGCACCACCAGGAGCAGGAGCGTATGGTTGCGGCCATGCAATCGCTCGCCGACGGAACACCGGCGCTTGGCATCGTCGCCGCCGTGCTCGGCGTGATCAAGACGATGGGGGCGATCAACGAGCCGCCGGCGGTGCTGGGAGGTCTGATCGGCGGCGCGCTCGTAGGCACCTTCTTCGGCGTCTTCGTCGCCTACGGCTTCTTCGGGCCCATGGCGCAGTCGCTCAAGGGCACCTTCGAGGCGGAATCCAAATACTACCTTTCACTCAAGGCGGGTCTCCTCGCCCTTTTCAGCGACCAGCCGCCGGTGATGGCGGTAGAATTTGCCCGCAAGGCTTTGATGAGCGAGGTCCGCCCGACCTTCAGAGAAGTCGAAGCGGCCACCGCCGCTCTGCCCGCCAATATCTGACCCAATCCCGAGTAGCGACTCGATGGCGAAGTCCACCCAGCCGATTATCATCAAGAGGGTCAAGAAGGCCGCCCATGCGCACCACGGCGGCGCCTGGAAGATCGCCTATGCGGACTTCGTGACCGCCATGATGGCGTTCTTTCTGCTGATGTGGCTGATCAGCATGACGACGCAAGAGCAGAAGATCGGTCTGGCGGAATACTTCGCGCCAGCGGCTCTGAGTTCCAGCACCAGTGGCGCTGGCGGCATACTGAACGGCACTGCCCTGGATCAGTCAGGCGCCAAGTCGTCGGCGCCCCGCGACGCGGCGACGGCCACCACCGGGCAGGACGACGGAGCGCGCCGGACCACCTCGGGCCGCGCCAGCGACCGCGAGGTCAGCCGCCCGGTCGTCAGCGCGCCGGCCAACAACAGCGCTATAGCCAGCCTCCGGCAAGCGCTCCGGAACATGCCCGAGATCGCGGAACTCTCGAAGAACATCGTCGTCGATGAGGCCAAGGACGGGCTGAACGTTTCCATCGTCGACCAGGACGGCCGGTCGATGTTCGCGGAAGGCTCGATCACACCGCTCGAACCCACCCGCCGCGCCTTGCAGAACATCGCGCCAGTGATGCGGCGTATGCCCAATCGCATCCAGATCACCGGCTATACCTCCGCAGTGCGTCCCGGCTCGTCGTCGGGCTGGTCGGGCTGGGAGTTGTCGTCCGGCCGAGCCTCCGCGGTGCGTGAAATTCTGTCGGGCGCCGGCATACCCGACAACCGCTTCTTCGCTGTCACCGGCAAATCCGACACCGATCCGGCCTTTCCGGACAACCCCTATCTTTCGGCGAACCGACGGGTGACGATCACGCTGCTCAATGCGGAGCCGCCGCTGCCCCCGAACGTCGTTCGCTGACGACAAGGCGCCTCTCGGGTTGCATGCTTGGTCGGCATCCGGCGCAGCTTCGACGCTAACTCTCCGCTCCTAACGGATCGAAGCCGCCATCGCGGTGCGGTGACGGACTCGCAAAGTTTCGTGAGGCGCGCGCCTCCGCCATTGACGCCTCACGCTTCAGGGCGAACCCTTCGCGCGTGGGGCTGGAAGCCGGGGAGGTCGATATGCGCTTCCGGATGCTTGCTTTGATGTTGGTGTTTCCCGCCGCCTTCGCGCTGGCGGACGATATGAAGATGCCGATGAACGGCAAGGATATGAAATGGGGTCCGGCGCCGCCGATCCTGCCCAAGGGCGCGGAATTCGCGCTCGTATCCGGCGACCCCTCGAAGGACGGCCTCTATGTCATCAGGCTGCGCCTGCCAAAGGGCTACAAGATCGCCGCGCACAATCACCCGACGAGCGAATTCGTGACGGTGCTGTCGGGAAATTTCCATATCGGCATGGGCGACAAGCTCGATGAGAAGAAGGGAATCGAGCTGTCCGCAGGCGGATTCGGCGAAGCGCCGGCGAAGATGAATCACTACGCCTGGACAACAAGCGCGACCGTGCTGCAGGTGCATGGGCAAGGCCCGTTCGCGATGACCTATGTCGATCCCAAGGATGATCCGAGCAAGGCGACGCAATGATTCATGCGGGCCGGCCGGATCGTTCTTCGATCTCCGGCCGGCCGCAGCGCGATTGCGGCATGTCATAAGACGCAAGGCCGTGTTGTTCTCATTCATCGACTTGTCATGCGCCGCGTGTCACGCAGGGCCGATGCCGTTCAACTCCGACATTGCGCTCGCGCTGAAGGTCGCCGCCGTCTCGGCCGCGATCTGCGCGCTTCTTGGCGCGGTATGGCCGGCCTGGCTCTACTGACGGGCTTTCGCCGCCTCTTGCCACGCTGACGGTCTGGTTTAACGATCGCGGCCCTTATCTCCGCCGGAGGCCGCCATGAACGTCGCAGCCCAGCCCGAAGCCAAGCTTCGCATCGACACGCCCGCGCCCGGCGTCCGCCTTCTGACCATCGACAGGCCGTCGCGCCGCAACGCGCTCGATGTCGAGACCTACAAACGCTTGACCGATGCGATCCGCGCCGCGGATACGGACCCTGACGTTCGCGCCATCGTCGTGACCGGCGCCAATGGAACCTACACCGCCGGCAATGATCTTGCCGATTTCCAGGGCGAGCTGTCGCCCGGCGCTGGCGCGGCGATGGAGTTCCTGCACACGATCCATGGTTGCAGGACGATCCTGATCGCGGCTGTCGAAGGCCATGCAGTCGGCATCGGCGTGACGATGCTGCTGCATTTCGATTTCGCCTATGCCGCGCGCGGCGCGAAAATGCGCATGCCCTTCGTGCCGCTTGGCATCTGTCCTGAAGGCGGATCGAGCCTTCTGCTGCCGACGCTCGCGGGACAGAAGCGCGCGACGGAACTGCTGATCCTTGGCGAATTGTTCGACGGTTCTGTTGCAGCCGAATCGGGACTGGTCACTGCGGCTGTCGAAGACGGTTCGTCGCTGGATCACGCGCTTGTTGCGGCGAAGAAAGTCGCTGCGCTGCCGGCGGAATCGGTGCGCGTCACCAAGCATATGCTGAAGCGCGCCCAGTTCGATCTGGTGACGACGACAATTGATTATGAGGCCGAACGCTTTAAGGAGCGGCGCGCGTCGCCGGAAGCGCAGGCCGCTTTCGCAGCCTTCTTCTCAAAATCGAAATAGCTATCGAGCGTTACAGTAGCGCGCGCTCAAGTTGGATCGTCGCGCCGTTCGATATTTGGTTCGTCGCAACGTTTTCGCGGAAAACTGGTTCCCACTTTTCCGCACGTTGCTCTGCGATCAGGCGCGCGCGAGAACGCGATGCCTGATCGTATAGACGTCGGAAAAGCCGAGATTGCGATAGAGTTTCCGCGCCCCTTCGTTGGTTTCAAGCACATGGAGATAGGCGTGGCGCGCGCCATTCTCGCGGCCCCACGCCATCAGTGACGCGACGAGCGCGCGCCCGACGCCGCGTCCGCGCAGATCAGGCGACACGACGATATCCTGCAGGCCGATCATGCCGCGTTCGATGACGCCGATGCCCCAGGCGACGCGGACGCCATTTTCGATGAACGTCGCGAAAGCCGCCTGCGGACGGATGCGTTCGAGGATCGCTCTGAGTTTCGTCGCATCTGACTTCACGCCGCCGTAGGAGGAGGCGTTGGCTGTGATCCAGTCAGCGTCGGGCGCGGCGGGAAGTTCGACGCGCGCATCTCCAGCGGCCGCGTCGCCGATCTCGCGCATCATGCCGAAGGTCGGCTCGATCTCTTGGAAGTCGCGCGCGGTCAGACGAGCCTCAAGGGTCGAAGCGCAGAGCGGCGAGATGCGGACGATCGCAGGGATGCCCCAGAGATTCGCGCGCGCCGCGACGTGATCGATCATGGCGTCGTCCATGTCGCCGCCCTCACGCAGCGTGGTCGCGGAGTTCGACCGTTTGGAATAGCCGTTGGCGAAGCGCAGCAGCCAGTCGCCGGCGACCAGGGTCTCAACCGATGGCCAGGCGTTCAGCATGCGCTCCTCGATGGCGCGCGCCGCGGCGATGTCGGTCGTCATGAAGTCCTCTTGGCGGGTGAGCCGGCGAAGCGCCATAGCCGATCCAAAGTCCGCTCGTCACCCGGCTTGGGAAAAAAGGCTTGGCGCCGTTGACGATCCTCGCGCGCGGCGCCGATAGATGTCGCGCAACGTCGTCCAGTTGAGACGGCGGGAGGAGAGGAAATGGCGACCTATCTCTTGGCGATCGATCAGGGTACGACCTCGTCGCGGGCCATCCTGTTCGACCGGAAGCTTGCAGTGGTCGCGTCCGCCCAGAAGGAATTCCCGCAGCATTTCCCGGCGTCGGGCTGGGTCGAGCATGATCCCGAGGACATCTGGTCGACGACGCTCGCGGTCTGCCGCGCGGCGCTTCGCAAGGCCGGCGCGACTGCGCCCGAGATCGCTGCGATCGGCATCACCAATCAGCGCGAGACGACCTTGGTTTGGGATCGCGCCACGGGAAAGCCGATCCATAACGCCATCGTGTGGCAGGACCGCCGCGTCGCCGACGCCTGCGAGAAGCTGAAGCAGGCCGGCCATGAGCCGTTGGTTCAGGGCAGGACCGGTCTCGTCATCGACGCCTATTTCTCGGGGCTGAAGGCAGCCTGGATTCTCGACCATGTGCGCGGCGCGCGAGTGAAGGCGGAGCGAGGCGAACTCTGCTTCGGCACCGTCGATTCCTTCCTGCTGTGGCGGCTGACCGGCGGCGCGGTCCACGCGACCGATGTCACCAACGCTTCGCGCACCATGCTGTTCGACATCCATAAGGGCGCCTGGGACGAGGAGCTTTGCCGGCTGATCGGCGTGCCCATGGCGATGCTTCCCGACGTGAAGGAATGCGTCGCCGATTTCGGCACGGCCGAAGCGAAGCTGTTCGGCAAGCCGATCGCCATCAAGGGCGTGGCGGGCGATCAGCAGGCGGCGACGGTCGGGCAGGCCTGTTTCGCGCCCGGCATGGCCAAGTCGACTTACGGCACCGGCTGTTTCGCGCTCCTGAATACGGGGGCGACGCCGGTCGCCTCGACCAATAAGCTCCTGACCACCATCGCCTACCAGATCGGCGGCGAGCGGGCCTATGCGCTGGAAGGCTCGATCTTCATCGCCGGCGCCGCCGTGCAGTGGCTGCGGGACGGATTGAGAATCATTCGCAAAGCCGCCGAAACCGGGCCTCTGGCGGCCGAGGCCGACCCGAAGCAGCGAGTCTATCTCGTCCCGGCCTTCGTCGGGCTCGGCGCGCCGCATTGGGATTCGGAAGCGCGCGGCGCAATGTTCGGCCTGACGCGCAACAGCGGGCCGGCCGAATTCGCACGGGCGGCGCTGGAGAGCGTCTGCTTCCAGACGCTCGACCTGATCGCGGCGATGAAATCGGACTGGCATGCGGCCGCCGACGCCGAGACGGTGCTCCGGGTCGATGGCGGCATGGTCGCCAGCGATTGGACCATGCAGCGTCTGGCCGACATTCTCGCCGCGCCGGTCGATCGGCCGACCATGCTGGAGACCACCGCGCTGGGAGCGGGCTATCTCGCGGGCCTCGGCGCCGGCGTTTGCCCGGAGCCGGCGCGATTCGCCAAAAGCTGGAAGCGGGATACGCGATTCAAGCCGAAGATGAAGACGCCGGAACGGGAGGCGGCCATCGCCGGCTGGCGCGACGCCGTGCGCCGCACCCTAAGCGATTGAACGCCGCCGCGATTTGCGGCCGGACTGTGACAAAGGACCCACAGTCTTTTCGGGGCCGAGTCGCTAACGTGAGCCCCAAAGCAGGTTCTCTAGCGCCCGTGAGTCCGCAGAATTATACGCAAGACCCGGCCGTCGGCGCGGCCGAATTGTTGCGTCGCTTCGGCATGGCGATGCTGGGGCTCGCGCTGCCCTGCGCGGCGTTCTATTCGCGCCGCGCCGCTATTCTGCTGCTGCCGCTTGGCGGCATCCTTGTCTTCATGGGCACGGTGATCGATCCGTCCGAGCCGATTGGAGCGAGGCTGCGCAGCTTCGCCCAGGGCGGGCGGACGATGATCGCGCTCGGCCTTGGCCTGTGGGCCGCGGCCACCATCGCATGGTCGCCCTTTCCGCAGCTTTCCGCCGAACGGCTCTACAACACGGCGGGCGTGGCGCTGGTCGCGGCCGGAGCCATGGCGGCAATCCCGCGGCGCATGCGCGCGCCGGTGCTCTACTTCCTGCCAATCGGGGCCTTCGCCGCCGTGGTGGCGGCCTGCGTGCTGGCGCTCGAAGCCCGCGGCGCGTTCCGGACCGGGCTCGGCTATGATCCCGTCCTCGCGGTGCGCGGCGCGGCCGCGATCGCGCTGCTGACGCCGGTTGCGCTCGGTTGGCTCCTCTCGCGCGACCGCGCGCCGGAAGCGATCGCGCTCGGCGTCAGCGTCCTGTGCGCGACCTTCGTGCTGGAGGATGCGGCGTCCATCGCTGTTGCGATCGTCACGATTGTCGCGTTCGTCTTCGCGCGCATCGCGCAGCGGCCGGGCGTGCTGCTGCTTGGCGCGCTCGGCGCGGCTCTGGTGCTGATCGCGCCATTGCTGCCTTTCGCGATCCAGCCTTTCGCCCGCTCGCTCGGTTTCGACGACGTGTCGGCTCTGATGACCGGCCTGTCCGAATCGGTCGTGCGTGAAGGCGCGCGGCTCATCACGGGACATGGGCTCGAGACCACGCCGCGCGCGATCAGCGCCGGCATCCTTCCCATGATGCAGTCGCCGCCGTTGATCGTGGCGCTCTGGTATGATCTCGGCGTGCTTGGCGCGCTCGCAATCGCGACTTTGATCGCAACGCGCAGCTATGGCTCGGATCATTCCGCCAATGTCGCGGCGGCCGAGATCGCGCTGATCTGGGCGGCGCTGGCGCAGATGTTCTTCGGCATTGCTGCGGTGCAGGCCTGGTGGATGTCGAGCTTCGCCGCGGCGCTCATCGCGCTCCGCGCCATCGCGTTCGGACAATTCCGCACAAAGCGTCCGCGCGTGCGCCTGTTCGGCCAGCGACAGGCCGAATGATCATAAATTATCGCGCGCGCCCGGCCGCCGCGAGATCGGGAACCGCGTCGAGCAGCGCGCGCGTGTAGGCGTCGCGCGGCTCTGCGAACAGCTCTTCGGCCGCCGCCATCTCGACGATGCGGCCCTCACGCATCACGGCGATGCGCGTCGCCATGTAGCGGACGATCGCGAGATTATGGCTGATGAAGAGATAGGTCAGCCCGAATTCGCTCTGGAGGTCGCGCATCAGATTGAGGATCTGCGCCTGCACCGAAACATCGAGCGCCGATGTCGGCTCGTCGCAGACGATGAATTCGGCGCGCGTTCCCAACGTCCGGGCGATGGCGATGCGCTGGCGCTGACCGCCTGAGAATTCATGCGGGTATTTCGCGCCGTCGGCGGGATCGAGACCGACAAGGCGCAGCAATTCATCGACGCGCGCAAAACAGGCCGCCTCGTCAGATTCGATCGCCAATGCGCGCATAGGTTCGGCGATGATCTGATCGACGCGCCAGCGCGGATTGAGGCTGGCGTAAGGGTCCTGAAACACCATCTGGATGCGCCGGCGCAGTTCGCGGGGAATGTGGCCGGCATGCATGTCGACGCCGTCGAAAGTGATGCGTCCTGCGCTCGGCGCCAGGAGGCCGACGATCATGCGCGCCATCGTCGTCTTGCCCGACCCGGATTCGCCGACGAGCGCCAGCGTCTCGCCGCGCGCGATGTCGAAGGAGACGCCATCGACGGCTTTCAGAATTCGCCTGGGCTCGCGCGCGATCCGGCGTTCGAGCCAGGATTTCGAGACATCGAATTCGCGCCTGACATCGCGCGCCTCCACCAGCGCGCTCACGCCGCGGCTTCCCTGCTTGGCGCGTCGTGAAGATGGCAGGCGACAATGTGATCGTCGCGGCCTGCGATCGGCTTGGGTTCCGGCCGTTCGAACCTGCAGCGCTCGAAGGCGTGCGGGCATCTGGGATGGAAGGCGCAGCCCGCGGGGATCGCGGACAGGCGCGGCATGGCGCCCGCGATCTGCATCAGCCGATCCGATTTCGCATCGAGCGACGGGATCGAACGCATGAGCCCTGACGCGTAAGGATGCAGCGGCGCCGTGATCACGTCGCGCGCGAAGCCGATCTCGGCGATGCGGCCGGCATACATCACCGCGACGCGATCCGCCGCTTCGGCGATGACGCCCATGTCGTGGGTGATCAGCATCACCGCCGTTCCATGGTCGCGGCGGAGCTTCAGGATGAGTTCGATGATCTGCGCCTGCACGGAAACATCGAGCGCCGTGGTCGGTTCGTCTGCGATCAGCAGTTCGGGTTCGGCGCAGAGCGCGAGCGCGATCATCGCGCGCTGGCGCAGGCCGCCGGAGAATTCGTGGGGATAGGCGTCGATGCGTTGCGCGGCTGAAGGGACGCCGACTTCGGCGAGGAGATCGATGGCGCGCTGGCGGGCCTGTCGCACAGTCATGCCGAGATGGATGCGGATCGTTTCGATGAGCTGCGCGCCGATCGTATAGAGCGGATTGAGCGCCGCCAGCGGGTCCTGGAAGATCATGCCGATGCGCTTGCCGCGCAGCCGGCGCAGAGCTTCCGGCGCGAGATTGTCGATGCGTTCGCCATTCAGCCTGATCTCGCCGCCGGCGATGCGGCCGGGCGGGTCGATCAGCCCGATGACGGCGGCTCCGGTGACCGACTTGCCGGCGCCGGATTCGCCGACGACGCCGAGGATCTCGCCCCGGCTGATATCGAACGACACCTGGTCGAGCGCGGTCAGCGCGCCGCGGCGCGTCCGGAATTCGACCCTGAGATCGCAAACGGAGAGGACAGGCTCATTCATTCGGGTTCGATCCCGGCTTAGACGCCGGCCCGTGGTCGGGTCCAGTCCGGCCGCGATTTTTGCTTCCCCGGCCTGTCAAAAATGCGGAGGGGGTCTGTATTCCCTTGAATTGACCCCGCCCCCGCCGTGTGGATGCTGCACGGCTTCGCTGCGGACCTTCCGCGCTTCCCCATCCAAGAGGCTTGTCAGTGCCCGTCATCAACCGCGTCGCCGAATTGGCCGACGAAATCACCGTCTGGCGTCGCCATCTGCATGAAAACCCTGAAATCCTCTACGAAGTGCATGAAACGGCGGCGTTCGTCGCGGACAAGCTGAAGAGCTTCGGCGTCGATGAAGTGGTCACGGGGCTTGGGCGCACCGGCGTCGTCGGCGTCATCAAGGGAGCGAAGCCGGGCAAGGGCAAGACGATCGCGCTGCGCGCCGACATGGATGCGCTGCCGATCGAGGAGCTGACCGATCTCCCCTACAAGTCGAAGAAACCGGGCGCGATGCACGCCTGCGGTCACGACGGGCACACCGCCATGGTGCTCGGCGCCGCTAAATATCTCGCCGAGACGCGCAACTTTGCGGGAACCGCGGTGCTCATCTTCCAGCCGGCGGAAGAGGGCGGCAACGGCGCGCTCGCCATGATCGAGGACGGCATGATGGAGCGCTTCGGCGTCGACGAGGTCTATGGCCTCCACAACGACCCGACCATCGCCATCGGCAAGTTCGGCATCCGTCCCGGCGCCGTGATGGCGGCGATGGACAGGTTCACCATCAACATCTCGGGCAAGGGATCGCATGGAGCGGCCCCGCATCTCTCGGTCGATCCGGTGCTCATCCTCAGCCAGGTGATCACAGCGCTACAGTCGATCGCATCGCGCAATGTCGATCCGATCGAGTCGATCGTCGTGTCGACCTGCGTTGTCGAAGCGGGTTCGGCCTTCAACATCATCCCGCAGACGGCGAAGCTCGTCGGCACCGTGCGCACGCTGAGCGAGAAGACGCGCGATCTCGCCGAGACGCGGATGAAGGAGATCTGCGCCGGCGTCGCGACATCCTTCGGCGCCAAGATCGATGTCGACTACTGGCGCGGCACGCCGGTGCTCGTGAACAATGACGAGAAGGCGGAGTTCGCGGCGAAGATCGCGCGCGAGGTCGTCGGCGAAGCCAATGTCAACGACAATGTGAAGCAGATCATGGGCGGCGAGGATTTCGCCTTCATGCTCAATTCGCGGCCGGGCGCCTTCATCTTCCTCGGCAATGGCGACACGCCCTATTGCCATCACCCGTCCTACAATTTCAGCGATGAGGCGATTCCCTTTGGAGTCTCCTATTTCGTGCGGCTCGTCGAGACCGCGACGCAGGCGCAGTAACGAAACTTCGGGGGAACTCCATGCCTGTCATCAATAGCGTCGCGGCCTTCGCCGACGAGGTCGCCGGCTGGCGCCGCGACATCCATGAACATCCCGAACTGATGTTCGAGGAGCATCGCACGGCGGCGCTCGTCGCCGGCAAGCTGAAGGAGTTCGGCGTCGATGAGGTGGTGACAGGCTTCGGCCGCACCGGCGTCGTCGGCGTGATCAGGGGAAAGAAACCCGGCAAGGGCAAGACGATCGGCATCCGCGCCGATATGGACGCGCTGCCGATCGAGGAAGCGACCGACGTTCCCTACAAGTCGAAGACGCCGGGCAAGATGCACGCCTGCGGTCATGACGGGCACACCGCGATGGTGCTCGGCGCGGCGAAATATCTCGCCGAGACGCGCAATTTCGCGGGCGCGGCGGTGGTGATCTTCCAGCCGGCGGAAGAGGGCGGCGGCGGCGCGCGCGCCATGCTTGAAGACGGGCTGATCGAGCGCTTCGGCGTCGATGAAGTCTACGGGCTGCATAATTCAACGCAGATCGAGGTCGGCAAGTTCGGCATCCGGCCGGGACCGGCGATGGCGGCGGTCGACCGCTTCACCATCGACATCTCGGGGAAAGGCTCGCATGGCGCGGCCCCGCATCTATCGATCGATCCCATTCTCATCATGAGCCAGTTGATTACGGCGCTGCAGTCGATCGCCTCGCGCAATGTCGACCCGATCGAGTCGATCGTCGTATCCACCTGCGTCGCGCAGGCGGGCTCCGCCTTCAACATCATCCCGCAGACGGCGAAGCTCATCGGCACGGTGCGCACGCTCAGCGAGAAGACGCGCGATCTCGCCGAGACGCGCATGAAAGAAATCTGCGCCGGCGTCGCCGCCTCCTTCGGCGCGAAAATCGAGATCGATTACTGGCGCGGCACGCCGGTGCTCGTGAACAATGACGAGAAGACGGCGCTGGCGGCGCGCGTCGCGGCCGATGTGGTCGGCGAGGCGAATGTCGACGCCAACGTCCGGCAGATCATGGGCGGCGAGGATTTTGCTTTCATGATGAATGCGCGGCCAGGTGCCTTCATCTATCTCGGCAACGGGATCGGCGTCGGCGTGCATCATCCCGCCTACAACTTCAATGACGAGGCGATTCCCTACGGAGTCTCCTATTTCGCGCGTCTCATCGAGACCGCGACTGAAGCGCAGTGACAATCGGCAACAAGGAAAGGGGCCGTCATGCCAGTCATCAACAGCGTCGCCGAAATGACCGACGAGGTCGCCGCATGGCGGCGCGACATCCATGAGCATCCCGAACTGCTGTTCGACGTGCATCGCACGGCCGGCGTGGTCGCGGAGAAGCTGAAGGAGTTCGGCGTCGACGAGATCGTCACCGGCATCGGTCGCACCGGCGTCGTCGGCGTGATCAAGGGCAAGAAGCCCGGGAACGGCAAGACGATCGGGCTGCGCGCCGACATGGACGCGCTGCCTCTCGATGAGGCGACCGATGTCCCCTACAAGTCGAAGACGCCGGGCAAGATGCATGCCTGCGGCCATGACGGGCACACCGCGATGCTGCTTGGCGCCGCCAAATATCTCGCGGAGACGCGCAATTTCTCGGGCACGGCGGTGGTGCTGTTCCAGCCGGCCGAAGAGGGCGGCGGCGGCGGCCTCGAAATGTGCAAGGATGGCGTGATGGACCGCTTCGGCGTCGATGAGGTCTATGGCATGCACAACATGCCAGGCGTGCCCGTCGGGAACTGGGCGATCCGCCCGGGCCCGATGATGGCCGCCGCGGACAAGTTCGAGGTGAAGCTGACGGGCAAGGGCGGCCACGCCGCGCGGCCGCATGAATCGATCGATCCGGTCATTGCAGCAAGCCACATCATCGTGGCGATGCAGACGATCGCGTCACGCAATGTGAATCCGCTCGATTCGATCGTCATCTCGGTGACGGCGGTCGAGGCGGGCAAGGCCTACAACATCATCCCGCAGACGGCGGTGTTTCGCGGCACGGTGCGCACGCTCAGCAAGGAGGCGCGCGTCACTGCCGAGAAGCGCATCAAGGCGATCGTCTCGCAGGTGGCGTCGGCGCTCGATTGCAAGGCGGAGATCGAATACGACATCGGCTATCCCGTGACGATCAATCACGAGAAGGAGACGGCGTTCGCGGTCGAAGTGGCGAAGGAAGTTTCGGGCGAAGCGAATGTGGTCGCCGACACGCCGCCGCTGATGGGCGCCGAGGATTTCTCCTACATGCTGGAGGCCCGACCAGGGGCCTACATCTTCATCGGCAATGGCGACACCGCCGGCGTGCATCATCCGGCCTACGACTTCAACGACAAGGCGATCCCCTACGGCGTGAGCTTCTTCGCGCGCGTGGTGGAGAAAGCGGCGGCCTGACGCCTTAGGGATGGCCGAGGTCGTTTCACGAAACGAGCGCGCGGCGATTGAGCCGCGCGCCGAAGATCAGGATCTCTGGGTCTTTGGCTACGGCTCGCTGATGTGGCGGCCGGGCTTCGATTATATCGAACGCCAGCCGGCGCTGCTGCACGGCTATCATCGCGCGCTCTGCATCCTCTCCTACGATCATCGCGGCACACGGGAAATTCCAGGCCTCGTGCTCGGCCTCGATCGCGGCGGCGCTTGCCGCGGAGTCGCGTTCCGCGTGGCTGCGAAGAACCGCGCCGAGACGCACGCCTATCTCGTCGCGCGCGAGCAGACCTCGATGGTCTATGAAGAGCGGATGCATCCGTTGAAGCTCGGCGACGGCCGCCGCGTCATCGGCCTCGCCTACACAGCGAACCGCAATCACGAACAATATTCCGGCGTGATGACGCGCGAGGAACAACTCGCCCATGTCAGGCGCGGCGTCGGGCGTTCAGGCGCCAATCCGGATTATGTGCTGAACACTCATGCGCATCTCGTCGAGATCGGCGTGCATGACGCGTTGCTTGATTGGCTGGCGAAAGAGCTGAGGGCCAACTGAAGCTCTTTGCGTCGCGCGTTCAGCCAATGTGGCTCGCCATCCACCAGACATTGCCTTGCGCGTCCTTGACGCCGCAGCGTCTGTCGCCATCACCTTTCTCGCTTGGCTCCTGCACGGAGGTCGCGCCAAGCTCCAGCGCCTTCGCGTAGGATTTGTCGACGTCATCGACATAGACATGCAGCCAGACAGGAAAGGCCGGAAACCCCTCCATCGCGTCCGCCACCATCACGACGCTGTCGCCGATTCGGATCGAAGCACGCTGCAGCGAGCCGTCGGGCCGCTCATGGCTGACGATGGTTTCAAGGCCAAACAATTCGCGCATGAACGCAATCATGGCGCGCGCGTCTCGCGCCATGACATAGCAGGAAACCGTGGAATGACCTGGCGCCGTCCTTCCGCGGTTGAAGACCATCAGATCAGATCTTCGATCGCTGCGGCGCGTCCCACCGCCGTTTCCGCGAGCAGATGCAGATGGATTTCGTTGGCGCCGGCGGCGCGCGCCGTCTGCATGGTTTCGCCGTTCAGGGCGACGATCGGAAAGGCGCCGAGATCGACGCCGGCCACCACCGAGCGCGTTCCGTCCGTCTCGCGTTTCACGGCGAGCGCGACGACATGCTCATAGTCCGGGCAGTCGCCGAAGCCATAGATAGAGGTGACATAGCGCCGGCCGGAATGGCCGCGCCAGGCGCAGAAGCGTTCGGCGTCCGCCGGCCGCGCGAGAAGCGTCTGATAGCCGCGCTGGCTCTCCTCGCCGAAGCCCGCGAGCGCGTCGATATCGCGCGCGGGGAGGCCCGGCGGGGCGAAGGCGGTTCCCTCGAACAGGTCTGCAACGGGATGCTCTGCAACGGGATACATGGCGGCCTCGTCGATCGCAGCTTCAACGCCTTCCAATGGAGGGCGTTCCATTTCTGAACGGAACAAAGCACGAACATTGTGGCGAATCAAGGGCTGAGTCGAGTCGCGCCCGAGTCTGAGGCGCGGCGCTGTCGAGTCAGGCGCGGGAAATCGCCGGCGCCAGCGGCCCGAGTTCGCTCAAGCCCTCAGCCAGCAGCCGGTCGCTCGATTCCTCGATCCGGGCGCTGATCTCGGCGAACGCCTTCTGGCGCGGCAGACCGGCGGGAATAGCGTCGAGGAACTCGATGACCGCCGTGCCGGGTCGCCGGATGAATTGCCGGCGCGGCCAGAACAGGCCGGTGTTGAGCCCGACCGGCGTCGCCGGGAAATTCACGGCGTCGTAGATGTAAGCGACGCCTGATTTATGGGCCGGCGGCGCGCCCGGGGCGCGGCGCGTGC